>JAHEDG010000002.1:0-58780 GCA_024641335.1 Candidatus Zixiibacteriota bacterium | reverse complement strand
AATCCGTATTCGCCTTTTTGCTCGACAGTAATGGGGGCCTTCATCTTTTTTAGAACTTCGATAAATCCCATTCTCGATGGATTAAGGCTGACATCCTCGACTCTGACAACCGAGTTTTTGGTCAGAAGACCGGCAATAAGAAAATAGGCGGCTGATGATAAATCCCCGGGGATTGTTACGGGCTTTTGAACCAGCTTCTGGCCGCCCTTAATGGCAATCATATCCCCTTTCAGGTCGGGCGATACTATTCCGGTCTCTTTTTTAAACCGCCTGATCAGGGGATCTTCCGTTAACGGTTTGGGCTCCACCCGGCTTTTCTTCATCTTGATTCCGAAATAGGTCAGAAGCCTCTCAAAATGATCGCGGCTGGGAATGCGTTCGATTATCTCGGTATCTCCTTCGGCCAGGAAGCCGGCCATAAGCAGCATAGCCTTGACCTGCGCCGTGGAAACCGGCATAGCGTAACGGATACCTGTGAGATGTCCGCCTTTTACAGTCATCGGCATTCTGTTACTGTTGGATGTTATCTCGGCGCCCATCAGCTCCAACGGCTCGATAACCCGTCGCATGGGCAGATTGCAAATAGAATTCTCGCAATCCAACACCGTCTCGAAATCGAGGGCCGACAAGATCCCAGAGATCATTCTGGCCGTGGCTACGGAACCTCCTACATGCAGCGGTTCCTCCGGTTTGCTTAAACCGGCGGCTCCTTTTCCATGAATAACCAGAAGATCTTCATTTTCCTCGATTTCAACACCCAATTGCCGCAGGCAGTTCAGGGTGGTCTTACATTCATCGCCCGGGGAGTAATTTTTAATTTCCACCGGCCCCTGGCATAGTGCCGCCAACAGGGCTGCCCGATGCGAAATCGCCGCATCGCCGGGAAGCTTTATTTTGGCCTTTAGACCTTTTACAGGATTAATTACTTTGTCCATAACAGAATAACCGTCCGAATCCCTTAATATTGTAGGTTAAAACTCATTTGTTTTCAATGAATATCACATCATCTCCGGCGCTGAAATCCCCAGTAATCTCAATCCGGAACGAAGAACTATTCCGGCCGCGTTAATCAGCGAAATTCGAGCGTCGGTGGCGCCGGGATCAGTTGATAGAATGCGATCCTCCGCGGATTTGTATTTTTGATAGTAGGTATTAAAAACTCCGCAAAGTTCAAGCAAGTACGACGAGATATGAAACGGTTCGAATTCTCTCGCGGCTTTATCAATTATATCGGAATAACGGGAGAGAATTTTAGCCATGGCGAATTCCTCCGGCAGTTTCAAAAGATCTGAATCGCAATTAGCCGGAACACCCTTGCCGTATTTTCTCAAGACGCTGGATATACGGGCATGGGTATACTGCACGTAAGGCCCGGAGTAGCCTCTGAAATCGAGCATCTTCGCCCAATCAAACGAGATGTCCGTATCTCTGCGATAAGCGAGATCGGCGAATATCACCGCCCCCACTCCGACCTCGAAGGCCACCTTTTCCGGTTCGGGCAGACCGGGCGAGTTCTCCTCGATAATGGCTTTGGTCTTTTCGATTGTTTTGGCAATGACGTCGTCGAGAAATACGATATTCCCTTTGCGAGTGGACATCATCTCATCCCCCAGCTTAATCCAGCCGAAGCTGGCATGATGACAATCGGCCACCCATTTGTTGCCCATAAGCTCGAGAACCTTGAAAAGCTGGTTGAAGTAAAGAGTCTGAGCCACTCCCACTACGTAGATCATTTTATGAAAATCGAATTCGTTTTTTCTGTAGATAGCCGCGGCCAGGTCTCTGGTGGCGTAGAGGCTGGTGTCATCGCTTTTCCTGATCAGCGCGGGCGGCATACCGTATTTCTCCAGATCAACTACGGTCGCGTCCTTGCTTTTGACCAAAAGCGAAAGATCCATAAGCGACTTCTCGACCGCGGGCATCTTGTCTACATAAAACGATTCTCCGGGAGAGCTGTCAAACTCCACACCAAGCATTTTATAGATTTTTTCGAACTCAACCCGGCTTAAATCGGAAAACCGTTCCCACAAGGCCGTGTTTTCCTCATCGCCGTTTTCCAACTTTTTAAATTCTTCTCTGGTAGCGTCGGCAATTCCGGGATCTTCCTCTTCCCACTGATGAATTTTCACATAGATTTCGTAAAGATGCTCAATCGGATTCTCCTTGAGTCTGGCCTCGTCGCCCCATTGCTTGAACGCGTATATCAGCTTGCCAAACTGAGTTCCCCAATCGCCCAAATGGTTGATTCCTTGAACTGAATACCCCAAATGAGAGTATATTCTCTTTAACGCCGCCCCGATTACAGTGGATCGGAGATGCCCTATGCCGAACGGTTTGGCGATATTGGGGGAAGAATACTCTATGACAATGGTTTTCCCGGAACCTTCGTTGGAGCCCCCGTAATTCTCTTCGGCCCCGGCGATTTCGGCTATTACGGATGCGATAAGGCGTTTTTTATCAATAAAGAAATTGATGTAAGGACCCTTGGTTTCGATACGCTCAAGGAACTCATCTGGCTCGATCCTGCCTTTAAGCTCGCCGGCAATCGCGGCGGGGGCTTTTTTCAATGATTTCGCCAGTGAGAAGCAGGGAAAGGCCAGATCCCCCAGATCATCTGACGGAGGCGTTTCGATAAGCGATCCGATGTCGGATTCATCCATACCGGTAAGAGAGGATAGTTTCCGAGCTATGTGGCTTTTGTATTTTCTCAAATTATATACGATCCTGTAAAAGCGATTTGGGCCGGACCTTCCTGAATGACGTTATTTTTTTCTATATCCCAGAACGTTTTCAAACTCCCGCCTGGCATTTCCGCCTTGACCATCCCCCTGGTGCAACCTAATAATCCTGAAATTACGGTGACCGCGGCCGCCCCGGAACCGCATGATAGTGTCGCCCCGGAACCCCGTTCCCAGGGCATTATTTTTATCTTTTTCGATGACTCCACCCTGGCAAACATAACATTGACTCTGTTTTTGAATAAGCGGTTGTGTTCCAGATCCGCTCCCTCTTTTTGCCACGGGAAATCGAAATTGTCAACAAAAATCACGGCATGCGGATTGGGCATGGCCAGCGCGTAAATTTCCCTCGTCTTTCCCCCCATTTTTATTTTCATCCCCAGGCAGTTCCTAATAGCCCCGCGGCATCCTATCGAAGACGCCTCGAAATCGGGGGAGCCTAATGAGCTTTTTACCATCGCCCTATTGCCCCTGATATTGAGTATCTCTGTGTCATATTCGTTCCATTGGGTAGCGATGACGAATTTCGAGCCGCGTTTTCCATAGAACTCTCTTGTAAAAAGAACGGTTCCCCGAAGCCCGTTACCGCAAAGCTCGGCGGCGGAACCATCGCTGTTGTAGATCCTGATCCTGACCGAATTTTTTCCGGTATCGTCGACAACAATCAAACCGTCGGAGCCCACGCCGCTATGCCGGTTGGAAATATCCCTGGCCAGGGCCGGCAGGCTCCTGCCGAGGCGGGATATCGATTTTCCATCGACATAGACGTAGTCGTTCCCGATGGTCTGGATTTTTATAAACGGTATTTTCATAGATCAGGCGAGAATTTTATTTGGCGTTTTTGAAAACACCGGCCAGTCTCTTGACCCCCTCGACAATATTCTCCTCGGTAGCGTTGCAGAAATTCAGTCTCAATGTGGAATCGTCAGGTCTTTCGCTGAAGAAGTACATGCCTGGAACATAAGCTACCCTGGCTTCCAGGGCCGCCTGAATCATGTCGTTGGCCGATGTGCCGTCGGGCAGCTTTATCCAAAGGAATAAACCTCCCTCTGGTTCCGTCCAGGTGGCGTCAGCGCCGAAATTATCCCTTAATGCCTTAATCATGGTATCGCGGCGGATACTGTACGCTTTTCTAATTTTCGCGATGTGACGGTCAAGACCGCCGTCTTTGGCGAACTCATGAATTACATATTGGGTAAATGTATTGGTATGAAGATCGGCCGCCTGCTTCATCCGCTCGCAAAGAGCGATAATCTCGGGATCTCCGACTATCCAGCCGATGCGCAAACCCGGAGATATCAGCTTGGAAAATGTCCCCAGCTGAATGACATGCTGTCCCCCCATGGCGAGTAACGAGGTCGGCTCCTGCCCGCTGAAACGCAGTTCTCTATAAGGATTGTCATCGACTACCGGGATATCGTATTTCACGGCCAGATTGACCAGTGCCTCGCGACGCTCCTCCGACCAGGTATATCCGGCTGGGTTCTGGAAATCGGGGACAACATAAATGAATGAAGGGTTGTATTTTTTGATCTTGGCTTCCAGATCATCGGGCAGCATGCCGTTATGATCGGTTTTAACCGACGCGAAACGGGCGTGATAAAACGAAAAGGCCTGAATAGCGCCGAGATAGGTCGGTTCCTCTGTCAGGACCACCGCTCCGCGTTCTATGAGGATGCGACCGATAATATCCAAAGCCTGCTGGGAACCGCCCGTTATCTGGATTTCCTCAGGCGAGAAACTATGCCTGTCCGATGAGACTCGCTCGGAGATCAATTCTCTTAACAGGGGAACTCCGATGGATAAAGAGTATTGCAATGACTCCCGCCCATACTTATCCAAAACCGAGACACAGGATTTTTTTATATCCTCGACCGGGAAAAGCTCGGGCGCGGGAAGACCGCCGGCGAAATTGATTACTCCCGGCTGAGAAGAACCTTTGAGCATGGTTCTGATAAACGACGGTTTTAAATTTTTGGCGCTGGAGGAAAATTGCCAGCGTTCGATCAACTTATCGGTCTTATCCATCACATCATGATTTCCCATATCAAACCCGCCTTCATTAAATCGACTATCGTCTATGGGAAATAAAGATAAATGAGAGATTCAAGTCAAGAATAATCGGGTCAAAATATCCGTGATCCGGCAATAAATATCGATTCCTCGCCATGACGGTTTCTCAGGCTATCGAGAAGCTCATCGATCCGTCTGCTCCGGTTTTGATCGCCGTATTCGCTCAGAAGATCGTCATAGTGGGGAATCGCTCTTTTACGAAGATGGGATACGCTGACCCCCAGAAGCCTGACAGGCTGTTCCAAAACTCTGTTTTTATTAAGCAGGTTTTTCGCGGATGTGTAGATCACCTTTTCGGTATCGAAATAGCCCAAAGCGGTGACCGCGCGGGTAACCAGTTTGAAATCCGGCTTTCTGACCTTTAACGTAACAGTTCTGGCCTCGCATCCGGATTGACGAAGCCTCCGGGATACCCTGTCGGAGAGGTATAGGAGCAACCCTAATACTCTGTCCGGGTCATTCGTATTTTTATCGAAGGTGTGCTCATGCCCTATCGACCTGGCTTCATATTCGATATGGCTGGCCCTGACCTGATCCGCTCCCTGGCCGTTGGCCATCTTTATCAGTCCCGGCCCCATGATCCCGAACATATCTTTGAGCCTTTTCTCGGAAGCCGTGGCCAGATCTCCTATGGTTATTATCCCTATTTTGTTCAATTCTTTTACCGACTTCGGACCGACTCCCCATAAATGACCCACCGGCTGAACCCATAAATACTGGCGTACTTCCTCAGGAGGGATAATGACCAACCCGTCAGGTTTGTTTGATGATGATGCCATTTTGGCCACCAGCCTGTTGGGAGCTATTCCGATCGATGAGGTAAGCCCATGCCGCTCAAAAATATCTCGCTTAATTGACTCGGCAGTCAGCTGAGGACTGCGGTACCTTTTCCAGATTCCGGTGATATCGGCGAAAGCTTCATCGATAGATACCGGCTCCACATATGGAGAGTATTGACGGAGAATATTCAGGATCCTGGTAGAGAGATATGAGTATTTACCCCCTGAGGTGTCTATAAATACAGCCTCGGGGCAAAGCCGTTGAGCCTGTTTCATCGGCATGGCCGAATGTACCCCGTAATTGCGGGCCTCGTAGGAACAGGTGGAGACCACCCCCCTCGATTCGGGTGTCCCTCCGACAATCACCGGACGGCCTTTCAAGCCCGGATTAATACTCTGCTCCACCGCGGCGAAAAAGGCGTCCATATCGATATGCAATATGACACGACTGCCCGCCCAGACCTTTTGGTGATCTATTCCACCCATATTTTGTTGAGCACCCATGACGTGTTTTTCTCGTCGTAGGCCAGCTGGAAGAAATTGGAAGCGCTGTCAAGCACGGCGTAATAACGGATCTTATGCGCCCCCACGTCCGATTTCCATGAGCCGGTCACCTGTTTAACCTTAATTGCCCGCCCCTTCCAGCGGAACTTAACCGGCTGAAGCCGCCCCGATTCGAACAGAGCGATGACATCCACCGGCTCCTCAATATCCTGATACACACACATCCCCGTTTTTGTGCGCCTTGATTAATAAGTTTACCCGATTTTCCCTGTCGATTTTCCATTTCAAGGGGTTCTCCCGGATGTATTTTCGCGACCTGAAAAGATCGTTGTCGTTTCGGATTATATACTCATAATAATTGCGCTGCCAGAATGATTGCCCGGATACTCCGATATGTTTATTTATCTCTCCGGTGGAGAATGATTTAAAGGCTCGCACAATTTCGCCCAAAGAACGGGCAGATCTTAGATCTGCCCCTACGGATTGTATTCATCAAATCTCAACACCATTAATCCCTCCTACATCCTCCTTAACAGTCCGATAACCTTGCCGGCAATGGAGAAGCCGGGGGTGTTCTGCTCAACGATGATCGGGCCGAAATCTGGGTTGGCGGCCTCCAGACGTATCCTCTTCTTTTCGGGGAAAAACTTTTTGACCGTGGCCTCGTCGCCGATCTGGGCCACCACCACCTCGCCGGGATCGGCGGAAGGCTGTCTTTTAACCAGCACAAAATCGCCGTCGAATATGCCGGCGTCGATCATGGAATCGCCATGTACCTTCAGAGAAAAAACCTCCTCCCCCGGTACGAAATTCCGATCCAGCAGGAAACTTCCCTCGATATTCTGCTCCGCCCATATAGGGGTGCCGGCGGCCACCCGGCCGACCCAGTGAACCTCCCGAAACCGATCCGATGAAACCGTTTCGTCAGCCTCCTTTAAAAGCTCGATGCCGCGCGACGTGTAGCGGTCGCGACGAATATACTCTTTGCGCTCCAGAGCCTCCAGAACCGCCCTGACGCCGTTAGTGGAGCTGATTTCGAACCGTTCCCCGATCTCCCGTATGGACGGCGGACGGCCCTTATCGCGCATCATTTTCTTGATAAACTCGAAAATCTCCCTTTGCCGGGGAGTCAGATCCTTTGCCATGAGATTATCCTCCTCCTATTTACACTATTCGTTTTCAAATCTATAGCTCACCGGCGGCGGCAAGCCGAAACGATCAGCCGGACTGCCGTTTTATCCTGACCGGCCCTGGCTCCGCGAAAATTTATCATCATCTCTCATACCCTCCAACGCGGTCTCTCCGGAGGTATCACATCCCCCATCCCGACCTAAATATTTGTTCCCTGAATAGAAATATACTGTTCATATGTTCAATCGTCAAGAAAAAAATATAATTTAGCGGAATTTTAAAGGGAATCGTCAGGCAAGCGTAACTTCTTGTAAAATCTTATCTTGCGTCTCCCTGGCGATTTCTTTGGGCAGGAAAACGGTAAATATTGTGCCTTTTTCAGGGGATGTATCCAGATCGATTTTGCCGCCGAGATAATCCACAATACGGGCCACAATCGGAAGTCCGAGACCGGTACCATCCTTTTTGGTGGAGAAAAACGGATCGAATATTCTGCCCCGGACATCGTCGGGAATACCCGGCCCGTCATCGGCCACAATAATCTTAATCATCTCCTTCGAGTCGGTCTCGATATGATCATCGGTAGAAACTTTGATAAGACCACCCTGATCTCTTAAAGCCTGGGCGGAATTCAGGATGAGGTTCCAGAGAACCTGCTTGATCTGATCGTCGCTGGCGGCCACCATGATAAGCGGACGGTGTATGTGATGGGAGATCTCTATCGATTCAGTCATCTGATCGTGCCCTGGGATCAGATCCATGATCTCCCTGATACAGGCCGCGATATCGCATCGGCCCGCCGACAATTTATTTATCCTGGCGAAATTCAAAAAATCGGAGAGAATAGTATTGAGTCTCGATGATTCCTTCAGGATCAACTGCAAAAGCCTGAGATTGTCGCCGTCGAGATTGAGCTCGTCTTTCAGAACCTCCACCGACCCTGATATAGAAGCCAGCGGATTTCTGATCTCATGAGCGATTCCCGCAGCCAGCTGCCCAACCGCCGCCAGTCGATCGGATGTTCTCATTTTCTCTTCGAGCTTTTTAGCCTCGGTCAGATCCTGAAACAGCGCTATCAAACCCCGGAGATTCCGCTGATCGTCTCTGATCATGGACAAAGATAACCCAAGAGGAATTTTTCCTTTTTCCGGAGTGCGAATATTTATTTCCGAGCGGGCTTCGGATCTCCCCGCTTTCAAAGCGTAGTTTATCTGCCATCGCAACTCTTCCAGCCCATCCCCGAGCACATCGTTCAAATCGGTCTGACGGGCCTTATCTGGTACGACCCCGAGAATTTTCCCGGCTGCCTTATTGAAATAGACTATCTTCCCTGATGAATTGATGGTCAATAAGCCGGAACGCATCTGCTCGAGTATCTCGCTGGTTTCGAAACGGATGTTGGAAAGTTCTCTGGATGTGAAGAAGAGATTTTCGGCCAGATATCCGGAGATAAACGCGAAGAAATAGAACAAACACAAATGCAAAAACACGGTGTAAAAGGCCTCATCCGACGATATCCCCATGCCGGCCAGCTTGGGAGGCTCTATAAGACCCTCGTAGATAAACGACAGATCGAAAAAAACCGGAAGAGAGTACAGCAGCCCTGCTAAAGTGGCGACAGTAAGCGCTCCCATCAGATGAAAGTAGGGCGCCGATGATACTATGGTGATGATGAAAAAGAGTATGAATGGAGAGAAGTTCCCTCCCACCTGATTTACCAGCAATCCCTCGATCAACAATTCACAGGCCAGATGAATGATAACGATGCTCCCTACGTAGTCTTCGGAGAAATGGCGCGAGGTGATATTGTAAAGAAGATAAAGAAATCCGAAAGCGGCGTAAAGAGTTAGCAGAGTATAATTGAAATTGTTCGGCTTTAAAAAACCGATGGCCGACCCCGTGAGAAGCAGAGTGGTAATCAGGCGAAGAGACAGAAACCACGGTTTCCGGCTGATAATCGTTATGGGAGTTTGCTTAATTGATACGTTCATAAGAAAACCGCCCTTTTCGGAATATGGAATATTCGAAAAAAGGGCGGCCTCCGGGAATTTTGTTTAGCCGATTTTTCCGATAATATCGAACATCGGCAGATACATGGCGATCAATATGCCGCCGATCATGGCTCCCATGAAGACGATTATCACGGGCTCGATAATCGATGTCAGAGCGGCAACCGCGGCGTCGACTTCCTCGTCGTAAAAATCCGCGATTTTGGAAAGCATATCGTCCAAGCCGCCGGTTTTCTCACCGACTGATATCATCTGAGTAACCATCGGCGGAAAAACACCGGAATCTTTCAACGGCTGGGTGATAGTCTCGCCTTCGGCAATGGAGAGCATGGATCTCTTGATGGCGTTCTGCAGAACCATATTGCCCGACGTTTTGGCGGTAATATTCAGAGCGTCGAGAATAGATACGCCCGACGAGAGCAAAGTCGACAGCGTTCTGGTGAACCGGGAGATAGCTCCCTTGCGGATGAGACTTCCCAAAAGAGGCATTTTCAATTTGAAACCGTCGAATGCCAGTCTACCCTTCGGATCTCTTATCACTAGTTGGAAAATCACAATTAACACTACTATTCCGAAGAGAATGATCAACGTGTTATCGCTTAGAAAATGAGATATACCGAGCACAAACTGTGTCGGAGCGGGAAGCTCAGCGCCTAATCCTCCGAACATCTTGGCGAAAATAGGAACGATGAATCTCAACATAGCGAAGGTAACGCCAATGGCCACTACCATGACCACTATAGGATAAACCAAAGCTCCCTTGACTTTCCTGGCGAGCTTGTCGGCCTTTTCCCTGTAGTGTGCCAGACGGACAAGAATAGTATCCAAAGCGCCGCCCACTTCGCCGGCCTCAACCATATTGACATACAAATCGTCATATACTTTCTTATGTTTGCTCAGAGCCTCGGATAGAGTAGAACCGGATTGCACCGCTTCCTTGACCTGCATGATTATTTTTCGCAATTCGGCCGATTCCATCTGGGTACCGAGAATTTCCAGGCACTGCACCATGGGCAAACCGGCGGAAATCATAGTGGCGAACTGACGGGTAAAACGGGAGATATCGATCTTCTTGACTCCCGTCCCGAATTTTAGCTGGATCTGCTGCGGTTTCTTGGAAACCGATGTAGCCAGAATTCTATTTCCGCGGAGGAGCCTTTCCAGTTCGGCTCTATTTTTGGCTTTTATCTCCCCCTGAACCTGTTTTCCGCTGAGAGTTTTCCCTTTATATTCATATATGGGCATCTGTTACCTCTCATTCCGATTCGCGAAGCTGACTTTCGCGTCCGCCGGCGAACCCTGCCTGCTGATCATTTCCTCTAATTCCTGAATGTTCGACGATCTGGCGAAGGCATCATTCAGCGAAAGTTGTTTTTTGCTATAAAGCTCATAAAGAGACTGATTCATGGTCCTCATCCCGTATTTCTGGCCGGCCTGTATCAGCGAGTAGATCTGATGGATTTTATCGTCGCGCACCACTGCCCGGATTGCGGGAGTAGTGATTAGAATTTCCTGGGCCATAACTCGTCCACCGCCGATCTTGGGGATCAGCTGCTGGCACAACACGGCCTGAAGAACGAAGGAGAGCTGCACCCTGACCTGCTCCTGTTGAGTGGTCGGAAAGACGTCGATAATACGGTTGATGGCCTCGGCCGCGGAGTTAGTGTGCAGAGTGGCAAACGCCAGATGCCCCGTTTCCGAAATGGTCAAGGCCGCTTCCATGGTTTCGAGATCACGCATCTCGCCTATCAGTACCACGTCGGGGTCCTGGCGGAGAGCGTATTTAAGCGATGTGGCAAAACTCTTGGTATCGGCGTGGACCTCTCTTTGATTGACCAGGGAGTTTTTGTGTCTATGCAAATACTCGATGGGATCTTCCACCGTCAGAATATGCAGATTCCTTTCGGTGTTGATTTTATCTATGATCGCCGCCAGTGTCGTGGATTTCCCTGATCCTGTAGGGCCGCAGACTAAAACCAAGCCTCGGGGCAGTTCTCCGAGCTTCTGAACTACTTCGGGCAGACCCAATTCATCGAAGGTCTGTATTTTGAAGGGGATTTGGCGAAGGGCCATGGCCACGTTTCCCCGCTGCATGAAAATATTACAACGGAAACGGGATAAGTTTTCCAGGCCGAACGATAGATCCAGTTCGGAGTTTTCCTCGAATTTCTGTCTTTGTCTTTCGCTCATTATGGAATAGGCCAGTTTTTTCGTCTGCTCCGGTCCCAGAACATCATATTCGCTTTTGACCAGTTTTCCGTCAATTCTGAATAATGGCGGTGCGCCGACCGTTATATGAAGATCGGAGCCGTTGCGTTTGACCATCAATTCGAGCAATTCCCGCAGTGTTACCATAACCTTTTATCCTCTCATTTTCTATTATCGACCATATTCCCATTGCCTGAAGCCTTATACGGCGGTTTCGGCGACTACTTCTTCCAAAGACGTAATACCCAGTTTCAGTTTCTCCAGGCCGGCCATTCTCAATGATAACATTCCATCCTTAACACCCTGATCTTTTATATCGGATGTCGCCGCGCCGTTTACAACCATCCTTTCGATCTCCGTGGAAATCGGCATAACTTCGAACAATCCGGTTCTGCCGGAATACCCTAAGTTATTGCACTGACCACAACCCTTGCCTTCGAATATTTTAAGATCTTTGGCCTGTTCCTTGGTCAATTGCAGCGCGTCAAGGATATTGGCAGTTACCGGTACCTCCTGCTTGCAGAAGCTGCAGATTTTCCTGATCATCCTCTGAGCCATAATAAGTTTGGTGGAAGCGGCCACCAAATAGCCGGGAATTCCCATATCAATCAGCCTGTTGATAGTCGACGCCGCGTCATTGGTATGAAGAGTGGAGAAAACCAAATGGCCGGTAAGAGCGGCTTTAATGGCAATATCGGCGGTTTCGCCATCACGAATCTCACCCACCATGACAATATCGGGATCCTGACGCAGGAAGGATCTGAGCGCCGCCGCAAAACTCAATCCGATCTCCGATCTGACTGCCACCTGATTGATACCGTCAAAATTAAACTCCACCGGATCCTCGGCGGTCATAATATTTACATCGGGGGTATTCAACGCTTTCAACGCTGAATACAATGTAGTGGTTTTACCGGATCCCGTCGGTCCGGTTACCAGGATCATGCCAAAAGGAAGATGTATGGCTCTATCGAAATTTTTCAAAGCCAGTTCCGGGAAGCCAAGCTTGGTCATATCGACCATGAGCGACTTGGGATCTAGAATTCGCATAACCACTTTTTCACCGAAAATCGTCGGCAGAACCGAAACCCTCAAATCGACCGCCCGCCCGCCGAGCTTGACCTTGATGCGACCGTCCTGCGGCAGACGTCGCTCGGAAATATCGAGATCGGCCATAATTTTCATACGAGATATAATAGCCGCCCTGTACTTAAAGGGAATCGGAGCCGATTCCGTCAGGGCGCCGTCGAACCTATAACGGACTCTAACCCGTTTTTCATAACATTCGAAATGAATATCCGAGGCTCCCTTCCGGATCGCCTCCGCGATTATACCGTCGACCAGTTTGACCAGAGGCTTATCCTGCACTTGCGACTGCAGGTCCTGATCCGAAGGATCGTCCTCTGTATCCTCGATGACCTCCAGTTCGTCCGACATCCCCTTAATGATCTCGCCAAGCCCGCCGGAATCATCGTAGTGCTCTTCTATCGCCTTCAGAATAGTATTCTCCGGCGATATGACGGGCTGAATATTGCACCCGGTTATAAATTTGATGGCATCAAGAACATAAATATTATTAGGATCGGAAATGGCCACTATCAGGGTTTTGCCTAACTTGGAAACCGCTATGACATTGAATTTTCTGGCGATATCGTCGGGTATCAGCTTGACGATATCCGGATTCAGTTCGATATCGGTCAGACGGATAGCGCCGATATTAAGTTGTTTGCCTATGAACTCGGATATGACATTTTCATCGGGAACAGCGCCGACCTTAACCAGAATTTCACCCAGTTTTCCGCCGCTTTCCTTTTGAACTGTCAGAGCTTGTTGAAGTTGATCTTCGGTAATCTTACCGGATTTGACCAGCATTTTACCGAGTTCGAGTGCCGCCATTTAATTCTCCGCCTGCCGTTTGAAGTGCCTTTGGTTTGTCTAATCCTGGTTATTCGTGGAAGATATCATCGAGTTTCGCGTCGGCCGAATCGGAAAATTCCTGTCCCAGCTGAACTTCGGATTCCTGTCCGGTTGGACTTTTTTCCATTATGGCCGATAATGTTTCGCCGACCTCTTTGGCATAAAGTCTGATCATGCCGATGGTCGTACGATCATCGAAGATGACTACCAGAATAGTACGTTCTCCGATCAGGGAGATATGGATATGATCTTTTTTGCCTTGGTGGAACAATACCGAGAACTCGGGTTCTCCGACCAGCCTGGCGATTTCTTTGGTGGAAGCAAAACTGCCCGCCAAAAGAGCGGCCAGAGCCGTGGTGTCAAGAGTATGGGTGAATCCCTGTCTGGTAATCAGGTGCCCGTCCTTGTCCACCAAAAGGGCGCATTTCGCCTCGGACTCTTTTATAATCTGAATAAGAGCCTTATCGAGTTCTTTTATTTGATCCTCGTAAAGGACCTGCTGTTTCTGAGACAATGGTGACCTCCTTGTATCCCTCAGATTATTTTTTCGATTTTCCGAACAGACCGAAAAGACCTGACTTTCCCTTCTTCCCTTTGACCTTGCGACTCTCAGCCATCTGGGGCTTAGCCAGCGACAGAGGATTTTTCAAGCTCAAATTTGAAAGCTGGGTGGCCTCTTCATCAAATGAATTGCCGTCGTCGATAGTGCCGTATATCGGCCCTCGGGATATTTCCCCGGAATCATCATCGGCCGCGTTTCCGGACCTTTCTTCCGAATCCCCTGATTCGCCGTTGTCCAGACTGACCTCTTTTAGAACCGATCTTTCGGTAGTTTCTTCCGTATTATCGGCGTTATCTTCAACTGCTTCGGGTAATGCCTGTGAATCCGAAACGACCACGTTGGCCATGGTGTCGGAATCTTTGACAATCCCCGCCACTTCGCTTTCCTGTTCCGGAGTTTCTGGTTCGGGAGCAGCCACCGGAGGAGGAGGCGATACCGGCTCCGGTTCCATAGGAGCCGCGGCTGCCGAACTTCCTCCAACAGCCGCGCCAACCGCCACAGGCTCCGCCTTGACAGTCTTCGGGGCGCCCATCTTATTAGTACGGATCTGCTCCAGAACAAGCTTGCTGATAGCCTTCAGGGTTTTGAAAACCCCATCGCCGGTCGAGGCCACCGCCTCGAAATACGGCCATCCCTGCGGGTTTAGAAGTTTCTCCAGGTCAGCCAATTCCATCGCTCCGGGAAGATCCCTTTTGTTATATTGAATTATCAGTGGAATAGTAGTGATATCATAGCCATATTCTTCGAGATTATCCTTGAGATTTTGAAGCGATTCGACATTTTCGTCGGCTTTTTCTCTTTGACTATCCGCTACGAACACGACACCGTCAACACCTCGCAGTACAAGCTTTCGGGTGGCGTTATAATAGACCTGGCCGGGGACAGTGTACAGCTGAAATTTGGTGGCAAATCCCTGGATCGAACCGACATTTACCGGCAAGAAATCGAAATACAGCGTTCTGTCCGCGTCGGTTGCCAGACTGATCAATTCTCCTCTGGTTTCGGCCGGTATTTTTTTGAAGACAAACTGCAAATTGGTCGTCTTCCCGGAAAGCCCCGGACCGTAATACACAATTTTTGAGATGATCTCTTTATGCGCGTAATTTATCGATGCCATCGGTTAAGGTCCCTTCTACTGTCCTTTGATCTTGGAAATAGCGTTTTTAATTTCCAACCTGACCATACCAACATTAACAGCCGGATCGGTAACCACGGCCAGGATACCCATTCCGGCGTCATTAAGGAATATCTTCCCCTCGTCCGCCTCGATCGTAATCCTGTCTGGATTATGCTGGTTGAGCCGCTCCATAGCCTTGGAGACGTTGGAAACAATCGAAGCCGCCAGGGCGCCGACCGTTTCATCCTCGAGTTGACTGTCCAGATCGGCGGCAATAATTATACCGTCATTACCCACCAGCATCGAACCTTTGATACCGGTAGTTTTGTTCAAATCGCCCAAAATATTATACATGAGATGCCTCCAAATTATTTTTCGAACCTGTCGACACCGGCTTCGTCAGCGTCGAAACAGTCGGGTATTTTTCTTTCACATGACTTGATATCATCTCGAGGGCCCTTTGAATCCGGACATTAAGCAGATCATCGGCTTGTTTGTCGGCGGCCACGATCAGGTAGAAAACGCAGGTATGTGCGATAGTGATCCAGTCCTGGTCTGTTTTTATGGAAATATGGCTGCAGCCCGGCTTGACAAGTTTGGCGACACTCTTGTTAATCGAATTGACTATCTCCAGACCCTGAGCGGCGTACAGTTCACTATCCATTCCTACAGCCGGGCCATAGGCGACCACCAAACCGTCATGATCGGTGATCACCGATCCCTTGACACCAGAATATTCCGCTACGTAGTTAACGGCCATCTGGAATTTATCGTTTTCTTTTGGTCCTTTCAATCCAGACTCTCCTATCCGGCTGTTCCAGCGTGACTTTCCAGTTTCTGCGATAGTTCATCTATCTTTAATTTCAAAGAACCGATGCTGACATCATCCCTGGCAAATATCGCCAAAAGGATATTCCCCTTGTTGAATATCCAGAGTTTTGACGACGGCGACTCGATCAGAATCTCTCTGGTCACGCCAAGATTGATCCTGTTGCAGCCGATTGAGATTACCTCGAAAATTCCCCGCGATAAGGCCGCCGCAATTTCATGCGATACAGAACCGTCAAACCGACCTTCCAGAACCAGTCCGCAATCGTTGATGGCCACTACCCCCAGAACTCTCGGCATTACTTTTATTATCCCCACCATATCCGCCAAACTTAATTCTCTTTCCGGGGGATGATCATTCGCTGGTGAAGACGGAGCCGGGCTGTGAACTTGTTCGCCCTTTAATTCCGCCAGCATCGCAAGCAGATTTTTAACCGTTTCATCTTCCGGTTCCGAGGCGTACAACCTATCCAGAATAGCTTTGGCGTTAATGTGCCTTCCGCTGTGTATCAGTATTTCAGCATCCAGAATATCTATGGCTCTGGAGCGCCCCGACGATTCTATGGCCAGATTCAATTCCTTCTTGGCGGAATCGTAATCTTTTCTAGCCATATATATCTTGGCCATGACCACCCTCGCCGAAGCGTATTTAGGATGAATTTTCAATCCTTGAACGCATACCTCCATAGCCTTATTGACATCACCTTTCTTGCGATAGGCGTCGGCCAATGCGGCGAAAATCTGGCTGTTCTTATCCGAAGCCAGTATTTTTTCGCATTTGGAAATTCGGTCTTCAAGTTCTAACGAGTCGATCATACCAATCCTTATAAGTAGCTTTCAATCATATAAATTATCGACAAATTGCCGGGGAAATTTAGAGATTATCCAAGAGAATTAATCCAGGTTCCTTTTATAGAGCAGAAGCCCTAAAAGCAGTAAAAGCATTGAACCACAAGCTGTTATCAGATTAGCCGGCCGAAGATCGTATTCATGGACGAAAATTCCAATTACATCCAGAAGATTAATTATCCCTCCGACTGCCGCGAAAGCGAATCCGGCCACGATAAAGATCCAGGGATTTCCGAGACTTCCCCCCTTCAAAGAGAGATAAATCAACAAGGCGATGACCAGACATCCTGAGGTAAATAATAAGAACAGCGACTCCTGAACCAGGTTGTACGCGTATGTGGAAATTGCCCAGCTCAAGTTGTAGTTTATCAGAACGAAAAACGCGGTCGCTATGGCTGTCAGCCTGTTCATTTTTCCCTGTCCCTCAGTATCCTCGAAAATTCTTCCTCGAGCCCGTATTTGACTGATAACTGCCTATTGCGGTTTATGATGTTTTGAATATTGATCCTGACTTCGGAAAGCAATCTTTTATAAACTTTAGAACCCAGACTTTTTTGAACCGTGTTCAAGTAATCGTTAAGCAAAGAATTAAAACTGGAGACTATTTTCCATATGCGGGCTTCCTGCGGCAGCTTTTTGTACATCTCCAGAAAAAGATCGAAATTAATCTCGCCGGTATCGGTGATAAAATTGCTGTTCAGATTCGGATAATATGATTTATTAGTTTGAAAAGTCTCCTGGATAATTTTATCTCCCTTGCCGCCCAGCTTTTCCTTTAGATTTTCAAATATATAATTCAGATTGCCGAGATAGATTTGCGCCAGAAGTTCAGCCAGCGCCTTCTGTTCGTGTTCGGCCGATTTTTCCTCCACCACTTCCTTTAATGTCGTGATCAGGCCGTCTCTCAGCAGGTTGGCCAATGCCTTGCTGGTAAGGAACCGATCCAGGAAACTCTCTTCGAGAATCGTCGATATCTTTTTTCCGGATCCAATTATGGCCATGACCACAATCTCGTTCTTGGAGAGCTTCAATTCGCCCGATTTGATAATCGGATCTCGCACCAGCTCTACCGGAGTGGAATCGCTCGGCAGGACTTTTTTCAATTCCTCCCACTCGTCAATTCTGCGAGTTCCCTCCATTATAATATTCATCGGATTGATTTCGGTCTGGATAGCGTCTTCGGGAGGAGTTTGCCCCTGATGGAATTCGAACTCACCGTCTTTCCACCCAAACAACCCGTATACAATCTCTTCGATCTGAATCTTCAGACAATCTATTACTTCCTCGCGCGTAAACAGATTTTTCTCGACCAGAATAGCCCCGATTTTCTTCCCGCCTTTTTGTCCGACCAGAACCTTGTTTAGTTCCTCGCGCGATATCCGGCCCTTTTTTAAAAGAATGTTGCCGAATAGATCCTGCTCGTCGGTGGACATGGCATAGATTAGCATGCCGTTTCGGAAGAATATCTGCCTCTTGGCTTTTTCCTTGCTGACTGTCAGATTCCCCGTCATCTTCGACGAGAAAATCAACTGAAACATATCGGGCAATGAGACTGTCTTTAGATTCCCGGCGAAACTCAAATCTTCTACTCCTCGGTTAAAATCGGTTTCATCATTCTTATTCGAGTTATACGGCCATCGTAAGAAAACTCGAATCCACCGCAGATCGAAGTCGAATAGACCCGGTTTTGATTGTGGGTTAATTGGGCGCGGTCACGTGGCATGGCCACAGAATATCGATCGGGAGAAAAAACAACGACTTCAGGATCGAGATCATCGATTATCATTTTGCCCCGACTCTGGGCGTAAACGCTCCAGGACATTTCCAGAAGTTTTATATTTTCTTCCGGATGATAGCCTTTTAAAATTTCCGTACCCATCCACGCGGTCATAATTAACACACCATCATTAGTATTAATCTGTATACCGGGATAATCATAACTCCCGTCATCTTTATTATCGGATTCTCCCCACACAACCTTAACGTAATCAGGCAGGGCTGACTGATTTTCGCTTCTGCCAATTTCCGGACCCCGGTTCGTTTGGGACAAATCATTGACGGAAAAGACAATAGGAGAAAAATATCGAACCAGTTCGCCGATTTGTGGAGAACCAGGAGTTGATGTCAGAAGATAATCCAACCGGCCGCCATAGTAACTGTAAAGATACGGTATCAAAACCCTGTCCGCGGCATCATCGGTATCGTACAGGTCAAAACAGGCTATGGCCTTATCGTCATTCCCGGTAAAAATCCAGCCTCGGTTCCGCCCGATATCGATAAAATCGATCTTCCATTCAGGATTTTCGGTAAAATAATACTGCCAGATTGTAACATTAAGGAATAGAAGCCCGGCGATAATACTATTCCCGCTTAATCGTCGATTGACAGTATATTCATAGGTCATATATAAAATTGCCCAATAAGCGGCAACCGCCGGCCAGCTTAGGGACGGAGCCTTGATGTTGGCATAAGGCAATGTCGAAAAGAACCTTAGAAGATACACTACCCAATCCAGAATAAAACGCAAAGGGATAGCTGTCAGGTTGGCCATCCAGTCGCCGAAAACAGATAGAAAGTAAAAAAGAATTCCGAAACTGGTGGAAAAACCGGCCAACAGTCCTACCGGTATATTGGCCGCCAGCCCCGATATCGGTATATTGTTGAAATAGCGGGCAATTAACGGCAAAACGGCCGCCTGGGCGGCCAGGGTCGCCAGAGAAAGGGAAATAAACCATCGCAGCCAGACCAGATGGTATTTGTCCAAAAATGAAAACCACCCCGCGATCCGGGGAGCGGCGTAAATTATCCCGAATGTGGCGGCAAAAGACAATTGCAGCCCGATATCGAAAAGCTGTGTCGGCCGCCAGAGAAGCATGACCAAACCCGCGAATCCCAAGAGATTGATGTAATCGGGCTTTCGGGTCCATCCGTAGGCCAGTAGTCCTATCACCGCCATTATCGACGCTCTGACTACCGACGGTTCCAGCCTGGTCAATACGGCAAAAAACAATATCGCCGGAATCAAAATGATAACCCTGACTCTCCTTCGAACCCGAAAAAGCGCCAGAGGCAGCGACAGCACCGCCAGGACCATAGCGACATTGGATCCCGATACAGCCATAAGATGAAGAGTGCCGGTATCCCTGAATAAGGTTTGAATTCCCTGGGGTATATCGCGCCGCTCGCCGAGGATAAAACCGGAGAGAATCGCCGCCGATGTCGCCGGTAAATGTCTTTTCGATATCGAGACCAGGTATTCTCTCAAAGGAGAAACAAAAACCGAGAGAAAGGAATCGCCCTTCTTTATAATAGCGACGGCATGCGGGCCGCTGACCGACATGGCGGCGAAAATCTCTTTTGATCGCAGAAACCAACCGTAATCGAATCCGCCGGGATTTCTGGCCCCTCGCGGACTGTACAAAAATCCGGTCATCCTCAAAATATCAGCGTGATCGTACCGAGAACCACCATTAATGATTTTTACCCGAACCCTGCCGAAAGTCGGAATCATCAAGTCGCCGACGGAAACCGAATCGGCCTCCACAATAAGATAGGTTCTGTCATTTCTGATATCCGGCTCCTCGGTTACTCGACCGTAAAATTCGGATATTCCACCGATTTCAGCCAGACGGCCTATGTGGTTGGGGAGACGCGGTCCGGAAGCGATATCGGCCCGGTACCATCCTATGGCCAATAGCAATATTGCCGCGGCGATCCCGGCTCCCCTTGTTTTTCCCGTTAGATACATCCATAAAACGGTAAATATAGAAACTAAGGTAAGTCCCAGAGAGAATACGTGATAGGCGTTAACTGCGGTCGAGATCAGTATCCCGATGACCAGCAATATCAAAGCGGTCAGCGCGGGACGTCGGGCGAAAAGCGATTCCGAATCGGCGATCACGTGGTCGATTTCCACCGTCTGTGCGGCCAGAACCAGTGATCCGGGTAATTCCGGACATATCTTTCCAGATGGGTGGTATAGGCCTGAGTGAGAGTCTTGATATCATCGTCTTTATTGCCCGAAGGTGTAAACTCGATGGGTGATTCCAGGACAACCACCTGCTTTCTGCCGGTTCGAACGATAAATCCGCAGGCCAGAGGAGCGCCGGTTTTCAGAGAGAAAGCCGCCGGGCCTTTGGGTGTTGACGCCGGCCGACCGAGAAATTTCACTATTACACCGTCGGAACCGGCATCCTGATCGGAGAGCATGCAAACCATCCGGCCGGCCCGAACCGCTCTTATGACCCCGCGGGCAGCCACTCCCATTTCGATCAATCCAATCCCGAATATGGCCCTGTGATCGTTCATAATCCTGTTAACCGATAAATTATGCTGCTCTCCCACGAGATAATCGACCGGCCAACCCTGACGGCTCAGAAACGCGCCCATCAATTCCCAACTGCCGAAATGACCGGTTACCAATACTGCCCCCTTGCCCAGCTCTCTTATTTTTCGAAGATTCTCTTCGCCATCAATGCTTAGAAATCGGCTCAGGTCTTTTCTGCTGAGCGACGGCAGCAGACCGTACTCGATAAATCCCCTGGCGATATTTCGGTAAGACCGGGCTCCGATTTTGATATACTCCGAATCAGAATACCCATCATCAAAGGAGTTTTTCAAGTTATCGAGCGTTACTTTCCGCCTGATCCTGAAAACCGAAAAAGCCAGAAATCCGATCAGATCTCCGAACAACAGAGCTAATCTGTAAGGCAGAAGATTCAGAAAAAATATCAGAAACAGCACGAAGGCATATTCTATCTTATACCTGATTTTCTTCGTCGTAGTAACCGTCATAATACTGTTTGTAGGAATCATCGCCAGGATCGATTCTGTCCTCTATTTTCCATCTTTTTTTAATCCTTCCGCCCTGTCTTCTTTTCATCAGGAATAGAAATATAATAAACAGGGAGAAGGCGATCCAGAACAACCTTGAATCGAATATGAACAGGAAAAAATGGTAATTCATCGATGTCCTTTCGTACCAGTTATCTGTCCAATTAATGTAATCGTCGCCAATGACCGCTCTGAACGCGCGGTAAAAATCGTTCTTTTCCTCGTAGAACTCCAGCATATCGGCCAGAAAATACTGATCCTTGCCGTCCATCAGGTCGGAGACGGCCAGATAAGACTGCGTATAGGCCAGCATGGCTTCGGCACCGTTAAATTCGGTTAATCCCTCCAGCCGAAAAAGATTCAAGAGCCGTCCGGTCCAGACCGCCCGGGCCACGACAATATCCTGGCCGATATTCCACTCCCCCGAGACTTTCATGGCCAATCCTTCATGAATCCATCGCGGAAGCCAGAGTCCTCCGGATGCCCTGTAAAGCATTATATGAGTCAGTTCATGGCCGATCAATTCGCTGAATGTCTTGCCTACCCTGATATATTTTGGAGATTTTATAACTATGGACGCGTCTTCGAGCGAAGCGGCCGCCGCGCCCCAATCCGGGAAGGCCGAAGTCACCAACCGCCGAAATTCCTCGTCGCTGTCGGCAATATAAACCGATACGGTCGTATCGAGGGTGAAATCCAGAAGGGCCGATAGATTTTCATAATAATATTCGAGATAATACCGGGCTGAATCGGCGTAGAGATTGTTCGCCGGATAAACTATGAATCTGCCCGCGTTATCGGCAAGGGCCAGGTCATGCCCGGCAACCTGAAAGGCAATAAGCACAAAAAAGCACAGAATAATATTCCGGGTTTTATGCGGGATAGTTTCCATCTGATTAATTCAATTCGTATGTTTCGCCGAATCCAAGGACAATTCCCTCGGCGCCGAAAGGTTTGATACCGCCGGTGAAATCCTTCGGATCGCAGGCGATAAGATCGAACGTATTATAATGCATCGGTATCGCCCTTTTCGGCCTTAAAAACTCAACGGCCTTGACCGCGTCCGGGATATCCATGGTAAAATTCCCGCCTATCGGCAAAAGAGCCAGGTCTATTTTATCCAACTCGCCGATCAGCTTCATATCCAGAAAGAGCCCTGTATCTCCCGCATGATAGATAATCTTGCCGCCGGTGCGAATAATAAAACCGACAGGATTGCCGCCATACTGGAGCTTATCGCCGAGAGTGGAGCCGTGATGGGCGATGGTCAGCTTTACAGAGCCGAAGGAAAACTTATTGCCGCCTCCTATATGCATCGGATGAACTTTTTCGACCCCCTGCGACTGACAATAAGTGCATAGTTCATAATTGGCGATGATCGTGGCCTTATTCTCTTTCGCCAGTGATATGGCATCTCCGAGATGATCTCCGTGACCATGGGTTACCAGAATGAAATCGGCCTTCACCGGCGCGCCGCCGGCCTTGACCACCGGGTTTCCGGTAATGAACGGATCTATGAGAATCTTCTCCGAACCGTTATCAAGCGCGAAACAGGAATGTCCTATAAAAGTTACTTTGACCATATTTCCTCCATATCTTCCTATAAGGAATTTATCCCGGCCGGGCTCTTATGTCAACCCAATATCGGTAGGGTCCGCAGAATCGGCGACATGGTCGATAATGCCCCCGCCGACAACCTGATCGCCGTCATAAAATACGGCTGACTGCCCCGGGGTAATAGCCCGCTCCGGATCTTTAAAAGTGACCAGAGCAGTACCGTTCTCGATAACCAATTCTGCCGGGCTCCCCTTGTGGCGATATCTGATTCTAACAATTATCTGAGAGGGAACATCCTTTAGGTCGATCAGCCAATTCAGGTCAACCGCTTTGAATTGTCTGGCCATCAGGTCTCTTTGTCGGCCGACGATAACGCTTTTTTCATGCGGATTTATCTTCACTACGTAAAGAGGAGCATCGGAAGCTATCCCCAGACCTCGTCTCTGTCCAATAGTGTAATTGGCATACCCCGCGTGCTCGCCCAGCTTTCGGCCGTCGGTATCGTAAATCGGGCCCGGCTGAAGAGAATCATCATTGTCGCCGAGTTTTTCGCGGATAATATGCGAGTAATCTCCCGCCGGAACGAAACAGATCTCCTGGCTATCAGGACGTTGAGCGTTAGGGAAACTGTATTTCAGGGCGATTTCCCTGGTTTCGGTTTTGGCCAGATTACCCAGGGGAAGCAGCGTGCGCGAAAGGACCTCCGGCGGAATACCCCATAAGGCATACGACTGGTCTTTATCCGGATCCGCCGATTTCATCAGTTTCGGGGGATGGCTGAAATGATCGATCCGGGCATAATGCCCCGTAGCGATAAATTCACAGCCGAGCTTATCCGCGGTCCTGATCATCTCCCCCCATTTTATATGGGTATTGCAGTTGACGCAGGGATTGGGGGTCCGTCCGCGGCTGTAGGAATCGATGAAGTTCTCTATAACATTATGCCGAAACGACTCCCGAAGATCGATCACATAATGCGGTATTTTCAGGCCGGCGCATACCAGCCGGGCGTCGTTGATCAGATCTATACTACAACAACCGCCATGCGGCGGATCGAAACCAAGCTCGGAGTAGTCGTAGAGTTTCAAGGTTACGCCGACAACATCATATCCTTCTTCCTTCAACAGGGCGGCGGCTACGGAGCTATCGACTCCTCCGGACATTCCCAATAGTACTTTTGAATTGTTCATTTTAAAAAAACCGGGATTTGATGTTCCCGGCAGAGCCTGCTTTATCAGCCCTTCTCGGCATAAAGAGGCGAAATACTTCGAAGACGTTTCACTTCCCTGGCGAGAATACTAACTATATAATCGATATCATTCTCGCTGTTGCTCCGCCCGAATGAAAAACGGATTGAACCATGGGCCAAATCAGGCGTCAATCCCATGGCTCTCAGCACATGCGACGGATCGGTGGCCCCGGACGTGCAGGCCGATCCGGTGGAAACCATTATGCCGTTAAGGTCGAGGCTCAGAACAATAGATTCACCCTCTATCGCCTTGAACGAAATATTCAGCGTATTGGGAACCCGCGTCTTAAAACTGCCATTGAGATGAATATCCGGGATAATGTCTTTCAGCTTATTATAAAAACCGGTAGTCATGGATAAGAGCTTTTCTGTTTCGGCTTGTAAATCGAGATCCGCTATTCTCAAGGCCTCGGCCAATCCGACCGCTCCGGCGACATTCTCGGTGCCCGCCCGTCTTCCTTGTTCGTGACCTCCCCCTTCATTCCAGGGTTGAATCTTCGTGCCGGCCTTAATGTAGATAAGCCCTACCCCCTTGGGACCATAAATCTTGTGGGCGGATATAGATAGAAGATCGCAGCCGATATCTTTTATCTTGTATGGAATCTTTCCGGTGGCCTGAACCGCGTCGGAATGAAAATAGACTCCGGCTTCTCTGGTCACTGCCGAAAGAGATTTGATATCCTGAATTATACCGGTCTCGTTATTGGCGTACATGATAGTTACCAGAATAGTATCCGGCCTGATGGCCTTCTTAAGATCATTCGGGTCGACCAAACCATCAGAATCAACCGGAAGATAAGTAACCTCAAAACCCTCTTTTTCGAGAAACTTGCAGGAAACCTCCACCGCATGATGTTCAATCGATGATGTGATGATATGTTTTCCTTGGCCCCTGTTGGCAAAGGCGATTCCCTTAATAGCGAAATTATCCGATTCCGTGCCACCCGATGTGAAGTAGATCTCAGCAGCCTGGCATCCGATTAATGAGGCGATATCCTGACGAGCCTGCTCCAGACCGGCCTTGGCCAACCGTCCGCTCTGATGAATTGAGCTGGCATTACCGAAATTCTCGGTAAAATACGGTCTCATCGCCTCGAAGACTTCAGGCAGGACCGGCGTGGTGGCGTTGTGATCAAGGTAAACTGTTCTCATTCTTTATTCCTATCGACCAATAGAATATAAAGATCACTAAAACCGGTGTCAACAAAGACTTTTATAGTCTATTTTTGGATGAGGCCGCTTCGATCAGGGCATCGAATAGTCTTTTGCTATGGGTTCTGCGGTAAATGCCTTCAGGATGCCATTGTACACTGACCACAAAATCATATTCGTGGTGTTCCAGGCCTTCTATAAGACCGTCAGAGGCATAAGCGGAAATCCGGAGCCCCTGCCCCGGTTTATCGACAACCTGATGATGACTGGAGTTTGTTTCTATTGTCTCTTGCCCGATTATTCGATGAAGGATAGACTTCGACTCTATGACTACCTTATGAAAAACCGCTCCGGTCTGCCCTTTATCGGAGTGTTTTAATATTTTTCCGGTAAGGAGCGAAAGATCCTGATGAAGGGTACCTCCCAAGACCACGTTCAAGGCTTGATGGCCCCTGCAGATGCCGAGCATCGGCATATTTTTCTCCAGCGCTCGTTTGATGATTTCCAACTCGAAAGCATCTCTGTTCTCAGTCAATACGGTCAGAGATTTGTGCGGCTTCGCTCCGTAAAATTTCGGATCCAAATCCCCACCGCCGGTCAAGAGCAGACCGTCGATAGTACCAAGTAGAGATTTTATCAGATCCGATTCTTTGATATTGGGCAAGAGAATCGGTATTCCGCCGGAAGCGATTACGGCCTGATGATATTCACGTTTGAGGTAATCGAAACTCCTGCGCATCGGCCAACGTTTAACAGCACTGGCGACAGTTTCTGACAAGGTAATCCCTATTTTTGGTTTATCAGAACGCATATAGAATCGACAGATGATAACTGCCCGCTCCCAGGTCGAACTCTTTTTTCAGACGAATCCCATAGTCGAACCTCAACGGCCCTATAGGGGTGAAAAACTGCATGCCCAGCCCCGATGAAAAAGCGATCGAGATGGGCGTTATATCTTCAAAATAAGAATATGTATTCCCGGCGTCGAGGAAAACTGTGCCTCCGAATCTCCAGAAAAGAGAACGGCGCAGTTCCAGGTTCCCCAGCAACAAATATCTGCCACCTTTCGGCTTGCCAAGTCTATCTCCCGGGTCGTCCGCCTCGACAAAAACGGGCCCCAACCGATTCTCAGTGAACCCCCGGACTGTGGTTGCCCCTCCCAGGAAAAACCTGTCTTCCGAACTCGATCGACCTTCTCTGCCTAAATCATCGAGTCCACCGGCCCAAATTCTGGTTGCCAGGATATTATTTCCCATGATCGATTGATACCGGCTCCACGAAAACTGAGCTTTGACATAAGTAAAATCGCCGCCCAGAATTCCACCTACATAATCGAGTCCCATAAATGAATAAGAACCATGCTGCGGAACGAATATATTGTCCCTGGTATCTCTTTCCCCATAAAGAGAGATCTTTCGGCGGATCTGATTATCCCCCTCTTCCCGGTAAAATTCCTGCTGGTCGGCGGGAACATTCCTGATATTCAGATATTCAATGGTGCTGTTAAGCCGCGCGATGGTATTGCGATCCAATTCTCTTGAAAAAGTCATCTCTCCCGCTACCCGGTCATAGCGCCATTCGAAAATCGGCTTTAAGGTATAAGGTTCATATATAAGCCTAAGCGACGCCGGGATACGATAGTTCAGGAGCCAGGGTTCGATATAATTCAGCTCGAACGTGGTCCTGATAAACTTGAGCTTCAGTTTTCTCATAAGATCTTTGGGGTTGAAACTCTTAAGCGGTCCTTCGGGATCGGTTATCTGATAAACCGGGCGAGCCCCCACGATCAGCTTTCTGGATGTGCCGAATAAATTCCTGTGACCGAACTGAACCGGAAGTCTGAAGACCACTCCGAAATAATCCTCTCTGCCCACGCCGATACCGCCGTTGACAAATAGAGCCTTTCTCTCCTCATAGCTCAGCAGAAAATCGACTCTGCAGGTATCGTTGTTTGTTTCCGCCGAGGAATCGTCGCGGCGAAGATTAACCAGCTTGAAAAGACCGGTTGAATACAGCCTTTGCTCCGATTCGAGAATATCCTTCCGGCTGTATCCCTTTCCGGGTTTAACCACCAACTCTCTTAATACCACGCCGGATCGAGTGTTTCCTGTTTTTACTATGGACGTTTTGCCGTTGACAGTATACAGTGATTCCTCAACAGCGTACATAATATCAGCCTGGCCGGAATCGGGATTCAGAGCCAGATCGTTATCTATTCGGGCGTAAGGATATCCATAATCGGAGTAGATATCGCGAAGAATGAATCTGCCGGAGATCGCCCTGATAGCGTTGATCGGCTCGCCCACGACGAACTGGGAAAGTGTCTTATCGAATTTTCCATTAATCTCCTTAAGCCCGCCCATGATACTTACACCGGACAGTGTCGTTCTTTGTCCCTCCACAACAATAAAAATCACAGCCGCCTTATTATTGCCTGATGCCACGACCATAGAATCTCTAACGGTGGTAAAAAGAAAGCCTCGTCTTCCGTAGAATCTCTTTATCGTCCCGACATCGGCGGCGACGCTTGACTTGGACAATCTTCTTTTATTGAAAATATTGTACCAGTGATTCTCTTTGGTCAAAAGAAGCTTCTTTATATCCGACTGGGGAAACGATCTGACTCCAGCGAATTCGATTTTTCCCACAATCGTATTTTTATCGATCACAGATTTCCCCGGCCTGCCGCTTTTCTGTGCCAGGGCGGAGACAACCGGGAACAGCGCGAATACGCTAATACTCGAAATTAAAATTAACGTCGAACGAGATGCCTTCATTATTGGGTCCTTTGGTCCCCTGCGTAGCCTGAAAAAATATGTTATCATTAAAATAATACTCAACTCCAAAAGAGCTTTCCGGATTTTCGCCGGAGATCTGCCTTGAATACCGGACATATAGGTTGCGAGAAAGGTATTTTGCCAGCGAAATGCTAAAAGCGTCTTTCTCTTCGCCGTTGCCGACATTGCCTATTTCGAATTCCTGCAGTATCCCCTGCGTCGTCAGAGGATCGAGACCCATCGATGATATCAGGGCGCTGGCGCCTCCGATAACACTTTGCGGACCGCCGCCGGAAATGGTACCTCCGGCCCAGCTTCCCCGTAACAGAAGCCGCAGCACATCTTCATTGGATAAGGCCGAATTTGGTCCGGTATTAATTTTCGGTTCGAGAAGAGTGCCGGTTATACGCAATTCCACTACGGTAAACGAGGGGGTACCTCCTCCAGCATCTCTTATTCTGGTATTTACGACAAAATCTATTTCAGGATCGACGCTGGTAACATCCTTATAGGTCATATTCCCGGAAATTACCTTGAATTTCTGGCCGATGAGATTATATGATCCTCTGATTACATCGAGAGTGCCCAGGACCCCCCAAATACCGGCGTTTCTTTCCGCGTGCATATCAGCTTTGAATTCAGCGTCGACTTCGCTGTTTTTGATCCATACGTTATTGACCGCGTTCAAATCCAGATCGAGATTCCAGTAAGAGGAATCCTCCAAAGCCGCGTCGGTCGGGTCGAATTCAGGATCGATAAAGCTGGTGAATTCCTCCCTGTTATCCAGACGGAGTATATTTATTTCTCCTTTGATCGTGGGAGGAGTTTGCCCTACGACCTTTAACTTGAAATTGGCGATCCCGGTGATATCGAATTGGTCCGAAACAAAATATACATTTTCTCCTGATACATCGAGATCATAAAGAAAATCCCCTAAACCCACTAACTTTATTGTGCCGCTGGCGGCTATTCGAGGCTCATTTTGTTTTTTATCTTTCGTTGCCAATATCGCGGTGATCGCCTTGGTCCATTCCTTTTCCGGCTTGGATACCGATGCCTTCGCGCTATCAACAAAAATAGTCTCATTTTCCATCCGAAGGTAGGCTCTTACATTCACCAGCTGATTCTCCAGATCGAGGACATCCAGGGTTCCCTTAACCAGATTTCCCTTTCCTGATATAACCGGTTTCGAATAGGTCCCGCCCAAGTTGATATCGAACTTGAAATCAGTAACAAAACTCTCAACTATAGGAATAAATGCTTCGCTTAAAAGCAGACGGCTGCCGCTGGTGGATAAGGTTATATCAATAGGCTTTTCGGGCAATCTGTTCTCGACCTCTTCGAAAGCCAGATTCAAAGGCAACCGGCCGGAAAACTCGAACGATCCGTACCGTGACTGCAACTTGCCGTTTTTCGTATCCAGATAGCCGTCGGAATACATGGCTCCGGCTTCGAGTTTCCCGAGGAAAACATCATCTACGGTCAGGCTGTCAACGGCCACTCCGATATCGATAATTGGATTTTGAAAATTCCCGGTTAACGCGGCACGGCCCGACCAGATACCGTCAACAGTTTTCTGAGGATACACCTGCTGGAGAATCGGTCTTATCTGGAATCCGGCGGCCTCCAAATTCAAATTGAGATCGAGATCATTGGAAACAGAGCCATCCAGATTCAATATTCCATCTTTATACCCCAGGTTGAATTGAGAAAAGCCGGTTCTATCTTCATAAATCGACAGGACAATAGGCGATTTTGAGAAAAGCCTGTTCCCGTAGATATCGGCCCATAACGTATCGGCTCTGAAAACCGGCGGAATCTGGGTGCCATCGTAATCTCCGTTGAACCATATCCCCCCCTCCAAACCTCTGATAAATACCGAATCCAAAAATACTCTATCGCCAGAAACGCTGGTTTCGAAATGTCCCGAATCGGTGGGAACTGAATAAAGATCTCCTCCAAGCCAATATCCGCTGACCGCCCCGACTCTATGACTGATAAAGGATTTCAGGTCGGCGTAGATATGTATAGACGAGGGCGTCAGGCCGTATGTCCAGCAGGAGTCTGAATCAAAATAGGCGCTGACAGCGAAATCGTTGGTAGGACCGGTGACATCCACACCGGCGGATCCACGGCCGCCCAATTGCTTGAGAAATATCTGATCTGTAAAATCGGTCAGATCGGAGAAGGAAACTCTTCCCGTGACGTCAATATCTCCTTTATAGACCAACCTGCCGGCAGCCTGTATATTCGTATGTTTATACCGCGCGCTGAATCCTGATAAAAAATCAATTTTTTCAAGATCGAATCTTGCCGGCCCTCTTACCTTATCAAAGAAGTAATCTTCGATACGGGCAGAATCGATATCGCAATCTACCTGCATGACAAAGCTATTCGAGGCTAAACCCTGGCCCCGCAAATTCAAATGGCCGGAGAAATCAGTCGCCAGGTCGGGGGCCACGTTCTTCAGATTTAGAGATCTGACTTTACCGCTATATGTATATGTTTCCGGGCGTGAACCAAAATCGATCCCTCCGGAACCGTCGAATAATGCATGAAACGCGTTCCCCTTGATTGATCTGATGTCGAGCTTCTTTTCGGCTAACATGAACGAAACATCCACGTTGTCAAAGGGCCTGTCCATAAAAATCCCATCGATAACTGCGTGCCCTTCGATTCTATCTATAGAGCCCTGAATGGAACCTCTGGTATCCAAAAGCCCTTTAACCTTGACCCCTGTCAGATTCTTGATATCATTGAGGTCGATAGGATCACAGACCACGGCCAGATCCATATCGCGGAACAGGTACAACCCGGTTTTCCCGGTGATATCTATACGTGATCTTCCGGTTACAATACTCAAACTATCTATCAAAATTCCCCCATTATCTGATGACAAACCCGCCTTCACGGAAAGCAATTCAAAATCCTTGGCCGGCCAGCGGCCGGACAGGTTTTCCAGGGTCAGCTCCATTCGATCATCACCGGCCGCCGCGGAAAATACCAGCGAATCGAGTTCGATATTGTCCCCAGGAGAAATCTGCAATCCGATCGAATTAACCATTACCCTTTTAACCGAAGCGCTGAATGGAAATATTACTTTCCTTTTCTCTCCGGGTTCGGTTGATTCTTTGTTTTTCGAGGCGGACATGATAACCGTAATAGAATCTATATAAAGATATTCGAATTTTGTTCTCTCTTTGATCAGACTCCAGAATTTATAGTCCAGATCGAGTTTCGAGATCCTGACCATAGGCGCGACGCTTCCGGCTTGCGGTTCGATATAGACATCTTCAAGAACCAGGTGATTCCAGATGTCTCTGTTGACCCGTTCTATTCTGACATTCAATTCGCCGCTATGAGGAATCAGCCTGTTTATCCAGATATTTAACTGCGATTCAGGCAGGGTCGTGAAATAATATACGTAGGCGGTTACCGCCAAAATCAGCAGGACTAACCCAATAGCGTATACCGGTATTTTGAAAATTCTCCTCATATGGTTTTATACGCTTTAGACCAGATATTCACTGAACGGTTCGTCATACGGATCGCGGCCGACGATTCGAGCCAGAAGATCCAAAGCTTTCCTGACGTTATCTTGGTAAACCCACAAAAGACAGGTGAAAATCGCTTCGTAAATCTCATTATCCAGGCACCCTACATTCCTCGAACCCCTGATGTGCGAATGAAGCTGACGATAGGTTCCCATGACTGTCAAGGATGAAACCACAGCCAGCTCGCGGGATCTTAGATCGAGGTTTTCCCGCGAAATAACATGCCCGTACCCCTCCGCCACCATTAAATAGCCCAAATCGGGACAAAATGCACTAATTTTGTTATTGATCAATCCGAATTTATCTCCGTGCACTTTAATTCCGGTCAGATACCCCCGTCGAAGCAGACTCTCCGAATCTTCCAGAAAACGCGGTGATATCGCGCCCGGATCGAGATCATCCCTGCCCTTCAGACTTTCCCCCAGACAGAAAAACGACTCAATAGCCTTCGGATACCCACAGAAAAGATAACCCTGCAAAAGTACTTCGTATGATTCGATCATATCAGTTTGGATTTCTATTGTAGATTTCAGCATACCGGTCAAATCAAGATAATTTCCGGCGGCCTCCAAAGCGGACAGGCAAACCAGGATTCTTCGCCGCTCATCGAGCCCCCCGCGACGAAACATCCGCTGAATAGATTGGAATTTATCTTCAGCGAATAACCCGGCCGCTTTTTCTATATCAAGACGCAATTATTCTCCCCTTAAAAAAACCACCGTTCCATATATAATATGAAACGGCGGCAAAAGACATTTTCCTTTGATTTAAGTCAGGCCTTTTCTGAAGACATGACCCATCTGGAAGAACGGCAGGTAAATAGCGATGATAATCGCGCCGATTATTATGGCTATAACTATAATTAGCAAAGGCTCTATCAGAGATGTCATTCTCATGATAACAGCTTCCAACTGCTTGTCGTAAAAAACTGCCGCTTTATGAAGCATTTTATCCATATCGCCGGTTTCCTCGCCGGTAGCGGCCAGGGAAAGCAGGGTATTGGGGAACGCGTCGGTCTTCTTGAGCGACGCGGCAATAGAGAAACCATCCCTGATCAAGCCGGTCGATTGTCTGACCGCAGCCTTATAATGGACATTATCCATAACCCTGTAAACAAGATTCATGGAATCGACGACGGGCACACCGGCGGACATAAGCATCCCCAGGGTACGGCAGAATTTGCTCATGAGCGAATTCATGATTATCTGCTTGAATAAGGGAACATTCAACTTTATCCTATCTACAATTCGACGCCCCAAATCGGTCAAACTCCCGATTCTGATCAGGATCAGGCCGAGTATCACAGACAGGGTGGTAGTAAGCATATTGGCTCCGACGACATCCGAGATTTTTATCAGTATCTGTGTGGGCACAGGAAGCGCGGCGCCGAACCTCGAATACACGCTCTCGAACTCGGGAACCACATAACCGACGAGAATGATTACAACTATGGTCAGAATAATAGCGACCAAACTCGGGTATATGACAGCCGAGATAATCTTGCGCCTGGTATCCTGAATAAACTCAAGGTAATCAGCCATCTCCTCCAGCACTCCGTATAACGATCCGGAAACTTCACCGGAACGGACGAGGGCTATATACAGAGGAGAAAATACGCCTGGGTGCTTCTCTAACGCGTCTGATAAGGCGAATCCCTTTTTAACGTCGTTGAGAAGCTGGGCTACGACCTTCTTGAATTTTTTCTGCGACTCTTCGTACAACAGGTTATTCAAAGACTTTTCTATAGTCAAACCGGCCGATATCATAGTCGATAGCTGGCGGGTGAAAAATACCTGGGTACCTAAGGGAATCGCGGTTCTGAGCTTATGAATATATAAAGAAATTTCGTCAAATAGAGTTTTTCTTTTTCGGCCGGCGCTCGAGCCGGCATCTACCAGCGAAATAACGGTTTGTCCAGATTCGCGAAGCTTATTCAAGGCCGTATCGAGAGTGCCGGCCGAGATTGTGCCTTCGTGTTTATTGCCTTTGCTGTCCTTTATAACGTAGGAAAAACTGGGCATACACCTTCCTCACAAAAAATTAACATCCATGCTCAGAACTAATCCGGCCGCTATTATCATCAGGGCGGTTACCGGCGATTCTACTCCTCATCAATAGTCTTTTTCATTATCTCTTCAGCTGAGACCGCGCCCGCGAGCATTTTTCTTACACCTGCTTCGCGCAACGATACCATGCCGACATCCAGGGCTTCATTGCGTAATTCGTCCTCGTTGCCGCCCCTGAAAACCACCGCCCTTATGGGCTTTCTCATCTCGAGCAGCTCGAACAGGGCGGTTCGTCCGAAATTGCCGGTATTACGGCAACGTACACACCCTTTACCCCTGTAGAAAACGGCTTTCTTGTATTTATCTGGATCCATTTTGAGGGCAATCAACTGCTCGGCCGACGGATTATACTCCTCTTTGCAGCCATTGCAGATGGTCCTGACCAGCCTTTGAGCCATGACCAGGTTGGTTACCGAACCGGCCAGATAGGGAGCCACCCCAATATCCAGAAGCCTGGTAATGGTGGACGGCGCGTCATTGGCGTGAAGCGTAGTGAACACCAGATGCCCCGTAAGAGCGAACTTAATGGCGATATCGGCTGTTTCCTTATCCCGGATTTCACCGATCAGGATCTTATCCGGATCTTGCCTTAGAATAGTTCTCAAACTCGATCCGAATGTCAACCCGATCGAATCGTTGGTAGCCACCTGGTTGATCCTGTCGGACTGGTATTCCACCGGATCCTCGACCGTAACGATATTGTCCTCCTCATTCTGAATTTCCCGCAGCGCGGCATGCAGAGTGGTCGATTTTCCGCTTCCGGTAGGACCTGAAACAATTACCATGCCATAGGGCATCATAATCCACTTGCGGAAAATCTGAAGCATATCGTTATCGAAACCGAGATTGCCGAGAGTATACTCGAACCCTTTTTTATCCAGAAGCCGGAGTACCGCTTTTTCTCCCCTGACCGTGGGAAGAATCGAAACGCGGACGTCGACTTCTCTTTCCGGCGTTTTGATCGAAATACGGCCGTCCTGAGGCAATCGTCTTTCAGCGATATTCAGATTGGACATCACTTTTATCCTGGAGACAATCCCCGTGGACGATTTAAGCGGGGCGGTCATTACCTCCTGAAGCGCCCCGTCGATCCTGTATCTGATCAATAAGGCGTCGAAAAGCGGTTCCACATGAATATCAGTGGCCCGGCTTTTAATAGCTTCGGAAATAATCAGGTTGACCAGCTTGACTATCGGAGCTTCATCCAACTCCTTTTTGAGCTGGTTGACATCGATATCATCCAGATCGCCCTGCTCGGCCGAAATGATGAAATCCATCCCTGAGAGAGCCTCGGAAACTTCGCCGGTGGCTCTTTGTTCTTTATAGTGTCTTTCAATGGCCTCATCGATAACACTGGCCACCCCGATATGAATGACTATATGCCTGGAAGTGATCTTTTGAAGATTATCAATAACAATGATATCCTCCGGATCGATCATCACCACATGCAGTTGGTCGCCATCGAGCTTGAAAGCCAGGCAATGATACTCCCTGGAGAAAAACTCCGGTACGAATTCCAGGGCTTCTTTATCTATCCGAATTAGCTCTTCGGCCCCCACCAGAGGTACGCCAAGCTGCTTGGAAAGTGCGGAGGCCAGAGTTTCATCATCGATCAAACCCTCCCCCAGCAAAACTTCGCCAAGCCTCTTGCCGTTTTTCTTCTGTCTATCGAGAGCAATCTGAAGTTTATCTTCAGAAATCAGTTGATCCTTCAAAAGGAGGTCGCCCAGACGTTCCATCAATAATCCCCACTCCCCTTTACTGCGGCCTGGTACAGACCAGAGTGACCTCGGCTTCCACGTCGGGATAACCAAACAGAATTGCTCTGACGCCGGTTTCGATGAGCGGAACGCCGTCGGGCGGCGTGGGAATATCGCATCCCCTGATATAATAAAGGGCTTCCGCTATTCCATTTTCATCAGTATAGACCTGAGAAGGCGCGATGATAAAACCGCGGACGAGGGCTGAAAAAATGATCTTGCCATATTGAATCGCGCATCCGCCGCCGTCGGTAAGCAAGGCGGTAATCAGCGATGTGTCTGTTTGATTGCAATTAGGCCCTGCGCACCATAAGTTGCCCGGATCGGCTGACAGGGAGATTACGGGAGCGTATGCGGGCAAGGCAAATGAACCTGAGGTATCAGCAACTTCCCCTGAATCTCCCGCAGAGGAAGCAATGACCTGCAAGGTATCAAATGTAGCGAAGCACCCGAATATAATTCTGGAAAATGCCCATCCGTTAACCGAATCCGGGTGATACGATCTGGCGCCGCCGGTATAAGAATTTCCTTCCACCTCGGCGATGTTATTGGGATCCAATGAAAAATAAACCGCCGTACCGTATTGAACAGGATTGGAATAGACGTCCCAAACTCCCGCGCCGACCTGAACATAACGCTCGGGTGTATTGGGATTGGAGGCTTCACCTCCGGGATTGACGGAAACCGCGACAAATGCCGGAGGACCCGATGATATGGTAATCAGGGACTTTTCATTGCAAACATAGAGAGAATCAGGGGGCAGAGGTATCGTACAAGCCTTAATTGATACCGCACCTGATTTGGTTCCGGAGTAAAGCTGCAATACAGCTCGCCCGTTGATATTCGTCGCTACGGTATCATAATATACACCGTATTCCGTATCGAAAGACGGCCACTGAGGCGTTCCGCGGGCCCCGGAGGCAACCGTGATTTGAAAAGCGACCACATACCCCTCTGAAAGAGGATTTCCGTAAGCGTCCTGAAGAGTCGCGATGACCTGGCAGGAGGCTCCGCCGACTTCGATATTGGATTGACTGGCGCTTAATTCCAATGTGGTGGCTTCGGCCGAAAGACATCGGAAAACCACCGGTTGCGCGGCGAAAATCGTATCGGTCGGTGTCGTCGGATTGGGAACAAACGCCTGTACGTTATCATCACCAGTTTCAGAACCGACGAGATAAACTGTAGTAGCTATTCCATCTACAGTACCCGCGCTCGGCGGGGTCAACGATGATGTAGGAAGATCGTTGATAAACCGAATTTGAGTGCCGTTGGCTACCGGGTTGCCGTTCTCATCTATCGCGTAGACTTGGACGGTATCGGTAGCTCCGGAGCCGGCAATCATTGTAACAGTCGATTCCGGTCTTATAAACTGCAGTTGATTTACCCCTCCGGCGATATAATGAACCACGGCAGTATCGGCTATAACCGTAGAATCGCCGGCATAACCCCTGACAAAGATAGAATCCACTTTCGGCGCTCCGACAATATTGGCCGGGGCTATTATTCGGGCATATCCCTGGCCGTCCGTTGTTTGAGCCTGAGTCGGCGAAAGCAATCCGGTACCGGTATGTTCGAGGAAAATAACAGTGCCGTCGGCGATCAAGCCTCCGGTTGAATCCTGAACCGTTATAAAAATAGCCGAGGAATCCTCACCGTTGGCAATGACGTTCTGTTTTTGCAGAGAAACAGTTATGAACCCGATTGTTCTGATCGGCATAATGGCCAGAGATACTGTATCGGCCGCTTCATGAATTGTCTGAAGCTTATATTCGGCGATAATGTTTGTCTGGCCAATATGATTAGGGAACGGCTTAAAAGCCACGGTGGCTATACCATTCTCGTTGGAAACTCCGACCGCTTGAATGGAACCGTCAAATGGCTGGTTTCTGAACCTGATTGTATCTCCGGAAATCCCATGACCATCCGTATCCAGCAGGATCGCCCGTACGACCGACGAATCCGAGCCGTCGGCAAAAATAGTACCCGGTGTCGCTTCGAGAGTCAGAGAATTATCCACCGAGCGAAGAGGGATACTAATCGAGGCCACAATCGGCTGTGTCGAATCTGTTGGAGATGAGGTTACCGCCTGAATAACCGCTTCGACTGGGTTGTTAGACTCATCTGTCCGGGTATTGGAAAACAAAACGTTCGCCTCACCGTCCGTATTCGTTCTCGGTATCGTAATAGTAGTATCCGAAAACGAAAGCCTTCCCACCCTGTTCAAAATAGCGAAAGAAACAGGATGCTGAGAAACGCCTCTTTGTGTGGTATCAACCAGTGACGCGGTGATTGTGTATGGCAGTCCTTCATGGTCTATCAGCTTCGGAACAGGAGGCCAATAAGTAAGGTTCAACGAATATTCGGAAGGACCTGTAATATAGAGAACCGAGGTTCTTTCCTTCTCTCCGGCAGAGGCCTTGATAGACACCGTGCCGTATTGTCCGGGGCTCGTAATAAACCTGGCTGTGGCGATACCGAGAGAATCGGTCCATCCCGCGCTGGAAAGATATCCTATAGAGGGAGTCCTGGTGAGACTGACTCTGACCGAATCCATCCCGACACCCACATCATCATAAACGGCCACAGTAATCAGCACCGTATCGACAGCATCAGGAGACGATAAATGTATCTGAGTAGGATTCAGCGAAATAAGAATATCGGAAACATCCGAACTCTGGAGAGAATCAGTATCCAGAGCTTTCCTCTTATCGCATGACACCAACGCTACGGTCAAAACCAGGACCGTGAGCATTAACGCTATAGGAACCTTCCTAAATTTCGTTAATAACAACATAAGGTCCTCCCTAATAATAGATTCTTAAGAATCATTTATATCCCTGTTCTTTTAGTTTTTGATCAAGAGGCTTAACAGCCTCATCCTGCTCTTTATGCATTTCCTCTACATCCGATTTGATATCATCAAAGCTCTCAAAATCGGAATCGAGGCTTTTCAAATCCGAGATCTGTCCGTTATCAAGCATCTTGTCTCCGAAGCTATTAAGATTGGCGGCATCGGAGTAGCTGATTCCTTCATGGACAATCCGCGGGGTAATCTGAATCAACAGATCTGTTTTCCGGGTGGAATAATAAGTATGTGTAAACAGCCTTCCTATTATGGGTATATTCGAGAACAGAGGCATGTGATAATTGACCTTGGAGTCGTCTATGGAAAGGAGACCTCCAATAAATATCTGCTGGCCGTCCTTAACAAGAACCGTGGTGGATGCCGTCCGGATTTTCTTCCGGGGATACAGACCCTGCACCAATTCCACAATCGAAGAAACCTCGGGATTGACCTTGACCGTGATATATCCATCTGAATTAATTGTCGGCGTGATATGCAGTTTGATACCGACCGAATCAGTAACAATAATGGCGTTTTCCCTTGAGGACACCGCGAAACGCAAAGTTTCACCGATCAATATGGTGGCTTCACGATTATTCAATGTGGTCAACTGGGCGTGGGCCAGCACCTTTGCCTTATTACGTTTCATTAAAAAGTCGAGTGTAATATCGAACGCGTTCAACTGCCTGGAAAACTGAAATAGATTATCGAATCCTTCCACTTTTTCAAAGCTGTATTTCTCCGGCAGCTCTCCCAGATTAGGCAGATCGCCTCCGAAATCCGATTCCTGCGGCGGTCTCGATGCCCCGGTAGCCTGATATCCTTGTTTTACCAATGGGGATTCGGCCAGAATAGTGGTCAGGCGGGAGAGTTTTTCCCAGTCTATACCGATCTCATCGAGATCATCGGTGGCTATTTCAATAAGCCGGGCCTCGAGGAGAATTTGGCTGGCAGGCTTGTCCACATTTTTTACTATATTCTTTATATCGGCGATGACTTTCGGACTGGCTAGAATCAAAATCCTGTTGCCGGCGGTATCGACCTGTACCTTCTCGGTCAAATCCTGCAAAAGATCTTTGACCTCAGTGGCGTTTGTATATTGAAGTTCGATAACGTGGGCGGACAGACCTATTTCAGTCTCCAACGCCTCGGCATCAGCCACAAGAAACGAATTGCCGACAATTTCATACGAAAGCCCCGCGGCCCTGACCACCAGATTGATAGCTTCTTCGATCGGAGTATCTTTCAAGTGAACCGAAATTCGTTCCTTGATATTCACTCCCGGACCCGTAACGATATTGAAACCTGATTTATCGGCCAGGATAGTTAGAATCGAAGGTAAAAAAGCATCATCTGCGTCAAGAGTCACCGTCTTGGCCAGACTGCGCTGCAATTCATCGGGCAACATGGTTCCCCTGCCGGATTCCTGAGAATGAGATACAGAAACCGAAATCAAAGTAAAAACCGCAGCAAAAAACAAACTCATTCCCCCAAAGGACGCCTTACTCAAGATCTCCTCCTTAAAATGCGCCAACGTCGGCCCGATCAATAATTGTAATCGTAAACACTCGTGTTATTGGAATATTCCGATTCCTTTTGAATGTCCTCGAGAGTAGTAACAGGCTTGTTTATCAGTACCAGCCGCTTGCCGTTGTTATCGAGAACCACCTGCATCTTTTCAATAGTCATTACCTTGTAATTCTTCCCCAGATAATCCCCGGTCTGAACAACATAGCTCTTGCCGTTGTATTTGATTATCGCTTTGGGATTGCTGTCGATTACCGTGGCGGTCAGCCTGATGCTGTTGTCTTCTTCGGTTTCAGTCTTGCCGTTATCAGCATACTGAAAATCCTTAATGACCCGGCCAAGGTGAAGGGGATCCTGGTTTACGAGAAACTTGAAACTCTGCCTGCTGATCCAGGTATTTTCCAATGTGTCCAACGTCGCGGTTAACGCCATGTTGGCGTCAAGAGTACCCGCCTCTTCACTGCCAGCTCCCTTTTCCATTTTGGGAATTTCCACATAAGCTCTATAGATTGAAAACCCGAGAAAAACTACCAACGCTACGGCCACCAGGGTGGCCAGTCCTTTAATTAAACTCTCCCGATTCACTTCTGTAACTCGCTTTCAGTATTGCAAGGGTGCCAATTTCCATACTTATCTGATGCTGTCTCGGTTTTCCGGAAATTTCGTTGGCGAACGTGGATTGTTCGGGATCGTTGGAAACCGTAAAATTCGAAACACGGATAAGATGGGCGGACTTTTCGAGAATATCCAAAAACTCGCCGAACTCCTTATAGCTGGCGATTATCTGCATTTCATAAGGAACTTCAATGAAATCAGGGTTTTCTTCAAAGAGATTTTCTTCAGTCCCCACAACGTCGAGCGGGGTTATAGAAACAAGCCTGATTCCGAGCTTGTCCATTGTGGTCGTCAAATATCTAAGGAACGGAATGGACGCCTTATCCACCAGGGAATCAGAGGGGGTTTCGATCAGATTGCTTTGAATCAATAGATTAACACCCTGACGTTTCTCAGAGAGAATTTGGGCAGCCAGAAGCTGTTTCTTTTTCTCGGCGATCTGAAAGTAAAGCGATCTTATGTTTTCCGGCTGAGGTACTATAACCTGCTGATAGTATAGATATAATCCTCCCAGAAAGACCGAAAAGGCGGCAAGAATTATCAGATTCTTCTTCATCTATTCTCCATACTCAAGATTTTATCAAACAGGCTATTTCGAACCTGACTATTTCCTGTTCGCGGTATTTTATTCTCTGGGACGATTGAAATTTAACGTCGGAAAAATCCCGATTGAAATCATCGTTGGCTTTTACCACATTGATAATGGAGACCACCAGATCGAGATCCTTGGTGCCCACCTTTACTTTGGAAATTCCCTTAACCATAAAGGCGTTAAGACGAGAATCGTACGATAGCTCGGTTAGGGCTACGTCTTTGGGAAGAATATTGCCAAGCAGCGATATCTTCTCTGACCAGACAAATCGTCCTTTGGTAACCTCCGCCAGAGTAAAAATATCCTCAGGCGAGAGATAATCGCTGGACGCTTCCAGCCTGGCGATTTTATCCTCGATTTCAGTAAGTTCCGCATTCAAGTTATTTATCGATTGCTGGGTCAGATGTGTCCTGTAAATCAAAGCCCCGGCCGCGCCCAGCAGGACCACATAAAAGACAACCAGAGAAACCAGTCTCTTCTTCTTTAGAGATTCTTCGAACTGGTCAAGGCGGTTGGAGGCCTTATTGAGATTAATCGAATAATAAGACGCTTTCATCATTCCTCCCTGAGAGCCAGGCCGCAGGCGGTAGCCAGTTGAGCACCTACATGTTCGTTGAAACCCGGAGGCACGGTGAAAAGCTCGAACGGGTTATAAATTTCCACGTTCATGGAAAGGGCCTGCCCCAGATGCGAATTCAAATTAACCATTAAGGAACTTCCCCCGCATATAAGAATTTTCTCAAAATCTCTTATATTAGTTTCCTTTGTATAATAACGCAAAGATCGTTTTATCTCGTCGACCAAAGCGTCAAGAGCGTTGCGGCGGGCTATTTTGATCCCCCCGCTGCTTTCTCCTTCCGCTAAAAAGGCCCCCATGCCTCTTTCTCTTTTCATCTCCTCGGCTGGGAGATATTCGATGTTGTGCAGATTCTTGATATCTTCGGTCAGCTTATGACCTCCGATGGCGATATCTCTGGAAAAAAGCATTCCCTTATCGGAAAAAATAGTCAGGGTGGAAAATTTAGCCCCGATATCCAAAAAAACCAAACCGCCTTCGAACGTCGGCTTTCCTTTGGTTTTCAGATACGAATTCACCAGCGAAGTGCTTTCGGCGTCGATAACCCTCGGCTTGACTCCCATATCCTGGAGAAGCTTAAGATGATAATCGAAGGATTTCTTGGTGGTCGCCACCATCAGGATATCCATATTCGACGCTTCACCGCCGCCGTCTAAAACCTGGTAATCCAGAATAGCTTCGGTGTCGTCCAGAGGAAGATGCTTTCTGGCTTCGAAAGTCAACGATGATTCCAACTCCTCAACGCTCAACGAAATTGATCTGACCTGTTTAACCGCGACGCTTGAACCGCCGATGGAACAATTGAGGTTCTTGACCCGCTTGGGATTCAGCTTGAGCTGCTTGAAACACTCCCGCAGAGCGCCGACCTGACGGCTGTAACTCGGACCTTCGATATCATACTCTTCGCCTTCGCCATAGATTTCGGCGATGGCGTAATTCTTAAGTCTGTAGCGGCCGTCCTCATTGTCAACCTCGACCATTTTAACACAGTAGGAACCGATATCGAGTCCCAGAACAGTTTTCGCCATAAATTACCTTCCTCTAACAAACCTCTCGAACAAAACGCCCCTTCGCGGGGAACATCGATAATACAATATTACCGCCAATCGCTTTCAGAACTCTCCGTATAAGTGAAATTGACCTTTTTGGTCGGCAGAAAATGAGGCGGGGGATAACGCATCAGCCGTTCGTCGTAATGATAGTCCTTCTCGATGAATCCCCTGGTGCCCTGATAAGTGGTTCGGACGATGCCCCGGTTTCTCTGGGCCAGCGATCCGTAGATGAAAAGAGATTGCTTTTCGTTGTATGTCCCATAACGGTAGATATCCCTGATTGAAATGGAACCGTTGATAGCGGCCATAGCCGCGTTGATATATACCGTGTCCCGCACATTATCTCCCACCATAATGAAATTCTCTGAAATCAAACCGAGAACATCATCTATCACCGACATATCGTTGGGTATGGAATTATCAAGATTCGCATACCGATAAATCAAATCATCGGGGATTATCATGGTATCCGATGAGGCAACCGTTAATCTGCCCTCATAACCTATGGAGATGAAATTACCATCCATTAAATCGAGCCTGCCCCTGGAAGCCTTGACAAAGGTCTTGCCGTTTACAAACAAAGCCCCGCTACGGGGTATGGGGATCTGCTGGGCGTTTTGAATATAGTCAGGAAGGCATCTAAATACAGTATCGGGAGGATCGATAAACGGCCCGCAATATCTGACATAAATCATTTCCCCGCTGAATGTAAGCTCCGTCGCGGAATCAATGCTGTCCGGGGCGAAAGTGCCGAAATCGCGCAAACCCGAATAACGTCTTATCTCATCGGCTTGTTGCGGAAAATAGATCGGTGCGGCGTTCAGGAACAAACCCTCATCGAACCTGGCGTGATGATTATAGGGTACTATAACAGGCGCGCTCGATGTTACCCTCTTCATGAATCTGGGCCTGTCGCGGGTGGGATGTATATGCAGCGTATCGTTGGAATGAACCTTGCCGTCGAGAGTATCGGGAGTCCAGAATCTGATTATATCATGCCTTACCGTATCGACTTCCCGATCGGTAAGATAAAGGTAGTCGGCAAATGTCTCCTTTATATAAGATTGCCGACCCGATCTCTGTATTATTATATCGGAACCATAAGATCCGGCATTTCCATAACTCTTAATGACATAACCCCTGTGTCCCCCATACATGAAATCATCGTAACCGGTGGGGAAAATGTCGTATTTATAGACGGTTTTGAGATACCAGTCTCTCCAGCGACCGGAGAACCCGTCATCATAACTCCCGGATTCAATAACCTCTCGAGCAAAAGCAAATCCAGCCGATCTGGCAAATTCAGCCTGGATCGTGCTGACTTCGTTACTGACTTTTTTCTGGAAAGTATCCACCCACTTGAGATAGCTGAGACCGGTAATAAAAAGGGCAAATGACAAGACAACAGCCATTACCAGCATGCTTCCTCGTTCTTTGTCCATCCTCATTGAATTCAATTCGTCCCTCCCTGTTTAATATGGGACCAGTCTTTATTTTTCATTATTCTTTATTCCATTTCGAGACTACGGACGACAGATACAGCGTATCCCCTCTGGCATCCTCTAAAATCAATTCTGTCATTACCAGATAATAACCTTCAGTCTGAGGATTAATCGGTCCGATAAAATCGAGAGGAGTAAACTGCAATCTTTTTACTTTCAGGTAACGATCATCATCGTTCTCCGAACGATATTGGAACAAAGGCAGCATTTTGATCCCGAATTTATTGCCGCCGTACCGGTGATTGTTCCACTTAACCGACTTATCCAGCTCGTTGAAATAGATCGAAACCGTTCCACCGCCGCTGTCCTCCGGATATCTAAGGTCGATTCGGGCATCCCTGACGCCCGCGTTGGATCTGATGGTGATCCGATTGGCTTCGCGAATTGCCATGCCGATTCGAACCAGGGCAGCCGAACCCTCATCATAGAGAATTGAAACTTGCGCCATATCGCTGAGGTAATCGATACCATCGGTATAAGCCACCAGAAGACCGGTCATAGCTATGCCGCTGATGGCAATAACAACCATTAGCTCCACCAGGGTAAAACCGGCAAAAATAGTATTGTTTTGACCCATCGCTCTGATCATCGGTAAACCTTCTAAAAAACGGCTCTCAACTCTATTTCGTACGATTCCTCCGCCCGCGATTCCCACACATAGGTTACTATCACATAACTGTAAAAGGGAATGGATGTTTGCGGGTTGCGGGTCGTACTATGCTCCACAGATATCGTGCGCTCCGCGAAAATGGGCTCGAAGTCGTCGTTGGGTAATACCAGCGTATCCTGAAAAGCCCCGGCATATGCTTTGGGCACCGTATCGACCTTCATGGCAACATAATGCATCCGTTCGAGCCACCCTCGAGCCTTCTCCAGGGCAACCCTCTTTTCGTACTGTTCCATCATCATGGAATTGCCGTTAATGAACATAATATACATAGCCAAAACTGAAACGGATACGATAAGAAGAGCGGCCATCATCTCTATCAAAGTCAGGCCGCTCTGACTTGCCAATTTCCTGCGTCTATTGTTATTCATATCCGCGATCATAAACCATCAATCCAAAAACAGTTTGGGATTATCGGCCTTCTGGGCCGCTACAGAACGTTCTATTTTGCCCTCGGAAACCAGGGTAAGAAGATGTTGATCCAAAGCCTGCATGCCGGATTTGCCACCGGCCTGGATGACCGACGGAATCTGGTAAATCTTATCTTCGCGAATCAGATTTCTTACCGCCACGGTAGCGGTCATAACCTCGGCGGCCACTATTCGTCCCCGGTCCTTACGAGGCAATAATGACTGGGCGACTACCGCCTGCAACGATTCGGCCAGCATCGACCTGATCTGGGACTTCTGCTCGGCCGGGAAGATATCTATAATACGATCGATAGTCTTGGTCGCCGACGATGTGTGCAGGGTCGATAATACCAGGTGACCGGTTTCAGCCGCGGTAAGAGCCAGCGAAATAGTTTCCAGATCCCTCATCTCGCCGACCAGAATAACATCCGGGTCTTCGCGCAATGCTGCCCGCAAAGCGTTGGTGAAGGAATGTGTGCTGCTCCCGAGCTCACGCTGATTTATCAGAGAATGCCCGCTGGAATGAAAATACTCCACCGGGTCCTCAATCGTAATGATATGACACTCTTTGTGCTGATTGATCCAATCCACCATGGTAGCCAGACTGGTCGTCTTGCCTGACCCCGTGGGCCCGGTCAAAAGCACCAATCCCCTATCCAGCAGGGAGAATTGTTTCAGAATATCGGGGAGACCCAGCTCCTCAAAGGAACGGATCTCCGCGGGGATTGTTCTGAACGCCCCGGAAAATCCCTGGATCTGTCTGAAAATATTGCAGCGAAACCTGGTGGAATCGTCGATCTCCTTGGCGAAATCCACTTCATAATTTTCTTCGAATCTCTTGCGCAGGTTGGCATCCATAGTACTCAAGAGAAGTTCCCTGATTCCATCTCTGGTCAATCCGGGCAGATCGAGCTTGAGCAGCCTGCCGTCGATTCGGATCATAGGAATCGAACCTTCGGACAGATGAAGATCCGAAGCTCCCTGATCCTTGGTAAATTTCAGGAGATCATCTATGGTCATCACTTTTTCAGCGGAGATAACTCCGCCGGTCGCGTCAAAACTTTCCAAAGCGTTTTTCCAATACGTTAGGGTGAAAGATCAATCGAAACCGTAACCGCTCCATTTTCCGGTTATAGCGTCAAACTGAACAACTTTTCCCGCTCCGCCGGGCATCCGACCGGTGGAAGTGGCGGTAATTCTGCTGATAGCGTTCTGACCGGGAGTTATTGTGAAATTCCATCTTTCTCTGGTAAGAGGATCCAAATCCAACTTGCGCAGCTGCTCTATTCTTGTTTGCCATTGTCCGGTTTCCGCATGCTGAATCTTGGCCGCAGCCATAACCGCGGCAATCGCTTCCTGAGCCTCGCCGGCCCTGGCGCTTTCAACATACTGGAGATAAAGAGGTACTGCTATGGCCGCCAAAATGGCCAGAATAACCAGCACAATGGCCAACTCGACCATCGTAAAACCTTTCGATCCCCGCTGCTTGAACATCCTCATAAAAAATCCTCCTGATGTAAAATATTATTATTTTTCTATTCGCCATCCCACGGAAAACGACCGCGGCTGCCAGTCAATTTCAACTGGTTTTTGGAGAACACCTTATACCGCGGCAACAATATAATGCCAGATAAGGCATTAGTCAACTTCAAAAAAGGTCGAACAACCTTCGTATTCATATCCTTATAAAAACAGAAGCGAAGGACTTAAGGTTCCACTAACTGCCTATACGCTCATTTAATATTAGCTTGCAAAAGCTGGAAATTATCACATCAGGCACCCCGGAATCAGCTTAACAGATTGATCCAAAATGATTACCGGGGATTCTCCGGTTCTTTTCCGGATTTTTCCATTTCCTTCCCTAACCGGGCTAACTCCTTTTTCAGAACGGCGACCTCTGCTTTCAACTTATCGATCTCCGATAAATCGGGGACACGGGATAATTCTAATTGCCTCAGCGACCTCGGTATCTTCAGGCCTCCTATAAGAAACTCATCGGTCGAGTTGGCCAAAACCGCCTCCCCTTCCCGATATTCTCCGTCGCGCAAATACCGGATCTTGATCCTATCCCCCGGCTTGTGAGATCTAACCCTGGCGTACAATACCGCGGTATCGCGAATGATCTCGCCGTGAACAGAGATGATAATGTCTTCCTCCCGCAATCCGGCAGCCTGGGCCGGTGAATCATCGACTACGCTGATTACCTTGATTCCGGATTCTATACCATACTTCTCGAGTTCGTCCTTTGTAAGATTTTTCTGGCTGATACCCAGAAACCCTCTATTCACCTTACCTGTTTTTATCAGCTGATCGACAATATCGGGTATTATTTCCACAGGCACAGCGAGCGCCTTTTCGCCTGACTTGAAAAAGCCATTGGACATAAAGCCATCGGTTATTTCCTTTATCTGCCTACTATTATCCATCGGCAGCCCAGACGCGGATTCCCTGGCCACCAGGATACCGATCACATCCCCGTCAGTATTCAGTACCGCGCCGCCGGATGAACCGGGATTTACATCGATGCCCAGACGCAAAAAACCGTCGTTGGTGTTTCCCATAAAATTGCCGAAATTGACCCTGACCGGGTCGTTATAGGAATTGCCGACGACCATAATCCACGAGCCATTCTTAAGATCGGTCGATTTGCTCCAACGGGGTCCCCTAAAATCGAATTGGCCGCTTATTTTCAGGACGGCCAAGCCGGTATCATTGTCCACCCCTATTTTCACGGCCGAGTATGATCTTCCATCTGTGAAAATTATCTGAAATTTATCGGCGCCGTAAACATGCGACGAGGTAATAACATAGCCGTCCTCGCTGTAAACAATTCCGGTGGCGATGAGATTGCGCCAATCCCCTTCCCCTTTGACCGTCACCAAAAAGGGCTCGACCCTTCCTATTATAGATGATAATTCTCCGTCGAGTGATTTCAGTATTCCGCCCCGGGCGGAAACCGTGATACCGGAAAACGCTGTCAGGGCCAAAACGATATATCTGACCGCCGAGTTCATAATCCGTCCCTAAAACTTGATGTTGACGTTTTCCCTGGCCTGCTCCACTTCGGGAAGAATAAACTGATCGAGCTTCAAAGATGAATCGGCCAGCTGCAAGCTGTCGTCAAACATCATATCCCGAATCCTGACCTCCTCCGGAACAGGAACGGAATAGACTATTACACTAGGATCCTCTGAGTAATCTGTCAACTCGGGCTGCCCCGCGGATTCGAATTGTGCCGTAACCGTGTTTTGGCTGCGCGTATCAGATCTCTCTTGTCCAATCGGACCCATAATGAAAAATACCGCCACCGCCGTGGCAACAAAGGCCAGGCCGGCAAATGAAACCCTATAACGATTTAAACTTACTACCTCCGGGTTATTTTGTTTTGAGGCCACCGCTAGTACCCGCTCGGTAAATTCCTCGGATACTTTTAGCGAAGGAAGGTTATGGGCAGCCTCTATAATAGCCTTGATTTCGGCTAATTTTCGCTGACATTTTAAACAGCCCTTAAGATGATCCTCCAGAGATTCTTTGATCCCCGGAGACAATACATCATCAATAAAGGCTGATAGTCTGCGGGATACCCCTCGACAGTTCATGATGAATCTCCTTGTATGGTTTAAGCTTATCTCTCAACATCATCCTTGCCCGGTTGATCCGCGATTTCACGGTACCGACCGGAACCCCCATTACTTCGGCAATCTGCTGGTAAGGAAGTCTCTGAATATCGCAGAGAATGAAGGCCGTTTTATAGTCTTCGGGAAGTTTATCGATAGCCTTCCGTAATATCGGAATAAGGCTCTCGTAATCGCTATTGCTTTTTTCCGGCAATTCCACGTCAGCTTCTTCCTTAAGAAAATCAAGACTCAAATATTTCCTCAGTTTTCTCTTCCTCAATTCCGACCGCGCCAGGTTTAAGGCGATAGTATAAACCCAGGTGGAAACGGCGAAAGTCGGGGTGTAACTGTGCTTCTGATTGAATATCCGCAAAAACGCCTCTTGTACCAGTTCCTCGGCGGTCTCACGGTCGACCACAATCCGCCCGACGAAATTCAAAAGCCGATCCTGAAAGCGGGACACCAGTTCGGCAAAAGCCTTATCGTCGCCGCCTTGAATCAGCTCCATCAGTTCCTTGTCGGTGGATCGACCCCTGTTCGTATTCATGAATTCGAACTCCTTGCCTATTATCCAAATCTGCCTTTATCAATTATACAAAAAACAAAACAAGAAGTTCCCCTGATAATTAATATATTTTTATGGCTGAAAATTGTAACCTATTGATGGTAAACGTCTTGGCTCTGTTCTTTGTAATTTGTCGTGTTTTTTATCCGTCCGGAAGCGTTCTTTTTCAAAGCCTCCTCGAATTTTTTAAACTTCTTGATATGCTTATCGACTTTATCGTTGATCTTAGCCATAGTCCAGGAAAGCAGGACTATTGATACTCCCATAATAATTGTAGTGATATCGCCCATAAACACCCCTTTTTTATATTTATCGGAATATCTAATCCGGTCTTTAAGGGAATCTCAGCGGTACATGGTTTCAGCCAATATCCACGAAATTACCGATGTCAGAAATATCGGCAAAGCGATCAGAAGCAGCGTCCGGGCGATTGACGCTTTGAAATAACGGCTGGTCAACACCAGACAAAGATGGACTGGAGAAGCCATTACGCCCATAAATCCGCCGGCGAACGCCAAAAGCATACCGGCGCGATACGATAGATCGTCGCTCCCCAATAATGGCAGGATAATCGGAAATCCGACTCCTATATATGCTGATGTTACGCCGGTCAGGACTCCGATTACAAAAGGAACGGCGAACGCGGCCAGGGCTGCCGAAACGCCTATTTCCATCAATTCTTCGTAAAAACGTTGCGCGATACCGGTTTTTTCCAGCGTATACATCAGGGTCATTACCCCGAAAATCAAAGTGATAATCCCCGGGGAGAAACCGTTTTTCAACGCCGATTTTACATCCCGGCGCGGGATTTTATAGGAAGGAACCAATATTATAAGTACGGCTATAACCGAAACAATAAGATCTATTTTGAGTATTAATCCCAACAGAACAATAAATAAGATCGGCCAGAGAGATTTAATCAGAACGGCGAAATCGGCTTTTCCAAATGAGCCGTTTGACGGATCTATTTTTCCAAGTAAAAGCCCGGTCAAAATACAGGCAATACTGATTGGAAAATTGATGATGGCGATATCCCAAACCGATACCCGCAAGACAGCGGCGGCCAGGATTATACTGGGATACAAAGGCCAGGTAGCCTCCCAAACATGACGCCACCAGTAATTGGCGGCGGTAAACTCCTCCGGCTTAATATCGGAATTTTGCCCAAGCTCTTTGACTATCGGGGCCGAAACCATAGCCCCGCCCGGCATCGGAAGAAGCCCGATTATGGCCGGGGCTGCCCGCGCCACCCATCTGGGCGGAAGAAACGATTTTAAGGAGCTCACCATCAGCGTTACCAAACCGGCTGATTCGTACAAATGGGCGAAAGTCAGGATCAAAACAACGGTTGCCACCAGCTTCCAGCTTCTGAGATTCAAAAGAGAATCGTAAAGAAGCATCCAGAATTCCCGGGAAAGGCCGAAACTCCAGATCCCCAGAAGAAGCACGCCGGCTATCAGGGTCAGGCCTATGGGAATTTTCAACCTGATAAAAACTACGATAAGAACAAAAAGCAAAAACAAAGGCAGCATTCATCATTCTCCGGGGCTTAACATATCGTCCAACAAACAGAAGTCAACGGAAAAGATCACGACAAAGTTCCCTTCCGGCCCAGGATGAAATTTATATTGCCATTTGAGTTAGAGGATCTATTATTAATGGCTTTATGACCCCTTTTGAAATAACCCTGTTCATTCTGGCTGTCCTGATAATGCTGGTCGGCCTGACAGGAGTAATTCTACCCATAATACCAGGGGTGCCGATGATTTTTGTAACCGCTCTGCTTTTCGCCTGGCTGACCGATTTCGCTTATATAGGAGGCCGGATCCTGCTGATATTCGGAGCGATGACCATAGCCGCGCTTGCGCTTGACTGGATGGCCGCGGCGATCGGGGTAAAGAAAATGGGAGGTTCCTACGCGGGCATAATCGGAGCCTTCATTGGCATGATCGCGGGACTGCTCCTGCCGGGAGTCGGATTTGCCGGTTTTATCATAGGAGCGTTTATCGGCGCTTTCGCCCTGGAACTTCTGATCAACAGGAACACAAGAAAGGCGTTCCGGGCGGGATTCGGCAGTTTCATCGGATTCATGGCCGGAGGATTGATGAAATTTCTGATAGCCGCGGTTATGATCGGGATATTTTTCCGCGAGGTTCTTTTTTAGAGCCACGTTCCAGGCTCTACCGGCTACATTCTGAACGATACCGTTATCATCAACCTGTCGGCGTTATATCTTTCTGAACTGCGTATGGACGGGTCATCCCGCTCCCAGAGCCCGGTAAGATAGGCCAGATCGATATTGACCGATCTATCGACCAGCAGTCCGGCGCCAAAGGTGAAGAAACGCGGTTCTGTTTCGATCGGATAACCTTGAAAAGGTATCGGATCCTGGTAATATCCGGCCCGCAGCTTCAGATTCATATTCCTGATAAAATATTCCGCGCCGACCCGGAAGGTAACGATATTATTATAAAACCGCTTGACCCCCTGGTTGAGCCTGTTCAATTCCAAGAGCCCGCTCCGGTATTCCATCTGAGTATAATCCATATATTTGATATCTCCGGTCAGGGTCAGGTCGGTGTATCTCCACATCGCGCCGATTCCGATCCAGAAGGGAAGCCTGTACTTATAAGATGCCGTATTGCTATACCGGGCGGAAAAGCCGAGGTTATCTTCTTCGGAAATACCGCTTGTCTGATCCACAGTGATCAGCGCGGGCAGTCCGATAACACTCGAAAAATTGAATTCGTTGGTGATATTATAGGTCAGGCCGATCTTGCCGGAAATCCCAGTGAAACTATCTACTATATTATGGGAATAGCTGTAACGATAGCTGTCGGCTAAAGAAGTGGAATCGAAAAAGAACAGCCAATCGTCGGACCCATCATAGAGATCGAGCGACAGACCCGCTGAAGCTTTTGGAGATATTTCTATCGCGCCTCCTAAAGACCAGGCCCATAACCCTCCGCTTTCGTCCTCTCCTCCGCCCCATCCTTCTCTCGATATCGGATCATCGAGCCAAACAGGATCGGAGGCATAACGAAAAACCCGGTCGAAGCTTTTCACTCTATTGATGGAAATACCGACCGTCACTCCCCCCTGATAAGCGGCTAATGGAAAGATTGCCCAGACACTTCCCAGACGGGTATTATTTACCGAGACATCGGGCATATAACCGTTGGCCAGATGAGTGCGGTTGGCAAATCTTTGATGAGAGAGAGTGGCCGAATATTCCGCCATCCTGATACGGGTCAAAAGCGCCGGGTTGTACCATAACACCGAACCGTCATTCCCCGCGGCGATCTGGGCTCCGCCCATTCCGGCAGCCCTGGCTCCCGGTACAAAACCGTTTTCAGTGGTCGATTCGTAAACCTCCAACGGATCGCCGAAAAACTGGGCGGACGACTCCGAATAAAGAGCCGCCAGTACCAATAAAGTCCCTGACAGCACGTATTTTGTCTTTGTGATTATCATCTTGCCTTCTATCGTCTGGAGCGGGTTTGTTTTTTAGGAGCGCTGCCGAAATTATCCTTATTATCATCCCCAGCGACCGGCGGATCAGACTGTGGCGGCGGATCTGTAACAAGAGTATTATCTGCCGGAGGCAAAGACGGGGGAGGAGTATAGCCCGGGAACGGGGCCGGCGGAGAATCAATCTGATGACCGCGCGATCTGGCCGACTTATTGTACCTTCTGTCATTATTGCCCTCATCGGAGCCATACCAGGAATCGTACCACCAGGGGTTGTAAAAATAACCGTAGTTGATATAGGGGTAGGCGTAAAGATACGGTCCCTGCCATCCTCCCCCGGAGTAATACGGGAAGTCCGGATAGTCGGCGGAATCGTCGTAATAATAATGTTCCCTGGTAGTCTCGCCGGTCGACGGCCGGGGAGTGCCCAGCTTGGTGTAGCATCCAGATAGAGACATCAAAAAAAATACCGCCGGCAGGGCGGTCAGCAAGAGTTTTCGCATAACTTCTCCCGGTTCAATAGAAATACTCGACATAAACCAGACGGGCTTCGCGATCGATAGCCTGCGCGTCCGACCGGTTCCTGAAGAGGTTTTTCAAATCGAGTTCCAGCGACAATTCATCGGTGATATACCAGGCCAGCCCCATATTCAGATATCCGCGTTTCAGACCGTAAACATGGTAACGCTGGTTATCATTGAATGCGAAATCGTATTCGGTTAGAAAGGTCATGGCCGGTCCGACATCGGCGTTGAACCCCAGATAAAGATCGGGATCGTCATCTACATCATTTTCCAGACTGTAACCGATTCCGCCATGCCATCCTGCGGGATTGCCATAAAACTGAAAATTTTTGGAGAATGTCAGATAGAATCCTGGCGATTTGATCGTGTAACGGCTGAATTCGGAATCGTAACGGCCGTAACCCATGGAACTGTACCCCACGGCGAGTGCCGGGAATCCGGCGCTCTCGTCATGCAGCCGGAATTTCAGGAGAAACTCTATCTTCTGATTCCAATCAGGATCTGTATCGGTCAGAACATGTGACGCTCCGTAACCGATGCCGACCGTGAACCGTCTGGTCAGACCTATGCTCAAAGCTGTCTGGACTCCCCCTACCGGGAAAGTTCTCAAATCGAAATCGAAGGCTCCCCGGGGAAGAACACCGGCTGTCGGAGTATCCATTATCCACCGCAATTCCGCTCGGGGTACTATCACGTTGGCATAAAGAGAATCGTCGGCGGTATCATACTGCCCCAAAACCGGAGCCGCGCTTATTAAGATTATCCCTAAGGTCTTTTTCCACATTTCGTTTCGATTGTAGGACTATCTTCAACGACTGTCAACTGTTTTACTCGATTTAGTTATCAAAGATCCAAACCGATTATAAAGCAAAGCGTATGCCTGATCGGCATGGCAATTTAATCCGCTAAAACAAATCAGGTTAGGAGATATCATCGATATTGATTGGATCCGAATCACGCACAATAATTGTGCTTGCGGCAGACAATCCGCACAATATTACAGCCGTTCCCACCTCTTGAATATATCTAAAAGATGGGATTTGACCCGTTCTACCGCCGCCTCGAAATACTGTTCGGCTTTTTTCTGATCGAAATCGATAAACCCGGCGCCCTCTTTATATGCCAGAATCGTACCTGGGTTGGGATAACTGGTAAATCCTCCGGGCTGATTGAAAACCATATCATCGGAATAGAGGTCAGCCTTGATCAGATCCGGCCGGATCGCCTGCACCGCGGCGTTCTCGTCAGTGGCAGCATGTCCGCCGCCCCGACCGTAGATTTTTTCGACAATATCGTCACAGCATACCCACCAGTGCACTACAGTAATCTTCACCCTTTTGAGATTCCAGGCTTCTTTGGCGGCCCGTCCGAGCTGCTCGATCTGCCCGCCGTGACCGTTGAGAACCACTATCTTATCAAACCGGCAGGCCGCGATAGAGACCAGGATCTCGGTCATATATTTTTCGAATGTCGCCGAAGAAACGGTCAGAGAGCCGGGGTACCCCAGCAGGGAGCTGGTGATACCGTGATTAACAGGCGGGGCGATAATCGCCTTGAGATCGCCGGCCAGGCGACGGGCCATCTCCATGGGTATGAGATTGTCGGTTCCCAGCGGCGACACCCCGTGAGCTTCTATAGTTCCAACCGGCAGTATAGCTGTATCGTAAGTTCCGGGAACCAGTTTTTCGAATTCAGCCCAGTTCAGCTCTTCCCAAAGCATCATCCTCACCTCGTTTCATTACCGAATAATTGAAATTTATTCTGATCGATTGTCCCAGGCAGACGACGAATACTATCATCTGCTGCAGGACAATCGAAACTAACACTCGGGCAGGATTCCAATCCATGTTTTTTATTCCTTTCAACCCGATAAAAAGAATCAAAACAACTGCCAGCCCTGCCGCGGCTACCGATATATTGCCGATCAGAAGCCTGACGAGTGAGCCCGGAACGATCCGGAGAATCGACTTGAATCCGGTCCTCAACGATATATCGCCGCTGGAGATTATATTGATCCTCAAAATCTGGAGCAGTGTCGATCCGGCCAGAAGGAAAATAAATACGACCGCCAACCTGAGGAGTTTAGAAAACCGTCCGAATATCTCTCCGAATGAGATCCCCAGAAACAGAGCCACCAAATAGACAATTACTCCGAATACGGCGACCTTTATGAATCCGATCCAAACATCGGTGGAAAGCCTTAAGAAATCACCGGCATTCGCCGGGGATATACGTCCGTCATCATTCCTGAATATAATCAATCCGTAAATCGCCCCGGCCGCCAACGTTTTCAATGGAATATAAACAACATAGATCACGACCGCGGAGATGAGGAACATGCCGATCGCGCCGCTGTTGTTGATAACAATATCGCCGAGAACATCGACCGACATGAAAGGCCAGAGTTTCAGCGCCGCCCCGCTTTTTTCCAGGAAAGTCCTTAAGAAAATAAAAAACGGCGCCAACACCAGGAAGCCCTGCAATAGATCCAGAAAGGTAAATAGAAACGAAGCGATGAGTATTTTATTTTTTAATATTTTTCTCATAACAACAGCGATGCCAGCAGTTCGATTATAAAAATCGAATCCCATTCAAAAGCCATGATTCGTCCCGTCCAGTTTTCCCGGTACAAACTATTATTGATCATGTTTTCATCCAGCGGACAGGCCTGGACCATATCCAACGCGGCGAACTCCGGTATCGAGCCTGTCCTGAATTCGAATTCTCTGAACTTGGCCCGGCCATCCCAGAGTGTGTCAATCCTGGCTCCGTCGGCCAAACCCACCGATAAGACCTGGGGAAGCTTACCGTCCAACTCCCGTTTTACATGCACCGTGACAAGATACGACAGGATCGAATCGCCGGTGATCTCCCTGAACTCCAGCGATTCCACCGAGTAATCGATACGGGCCGTACCCTTTACGAACATATTGAAGAAATCAAGAAGCTCTCTTTCGGTACTCGCTTCCAGTACATCCCGAAGATCGTCGCTGTCGGGATGCCCGAACCGATAGGCGACGGCGTAATCCTTCATTGCCTTATCAAAACTATCCTGCCCCAGGAAATATTCCAACGATTCCAGCACCAGCCGGGCCCGTCCATAAACCGCTCCGCTGTACGAACCCCAACTCGGATACTCCCAACTCGGCATGTCGATAGGGAACGACGCCTTATCCTGAAGGACGGCGTTTCTCTCAAGGCTGCTTATGGGAATCTTCCATCCGGCCAAATTGATCGAATAAATATCTTCGCCGAACGATTCTATAATTTTGTCTTCATAATACGACGCGAACCCCTCGTCGAGCCAGGGGTCGTCTGTCTCGTTGGTAGCGATCATCCCGTAAAACCATTGGTGCGCGGTTTCGTGGGCTATGGTCACTTCCAATATCCCGGCAGTTCTTTCCAATCCCGAACCGGAATAGACAACCGCTACCAGACCGGGCAATTCCAGGCCCTGGGAACCGGAGTTGATATCCGCCACGATATAATTCTTGTAAGGGTACTGAAACAGTCTGTCCGAGAGATAGGCCAGAGAGTATTTGGTGATGCTGTCGGTCTTTTGGTAAAACGGGACACCGTTCGGGGTCAGCATATAATACAAACGAATGCCGAGAGTATCGGTTTCGAAAACCGTAAATCGCGGGCCGCAGACAAAAGCGAAATCTATAACCGTATCGGCGGCCGCGTGCCATACCGCGACACTATCGTTCGAGCTAATCTGCTCGAACTCTCCGGTGGAACCGAATTTGAAATCGGCAGGCAGGGCAACAGTGACATCGTATTTCGAGAAATTCGAGAAGAACTCGCTATTAGAGTGATACTCCCGGTCGATCAGCTCGCCCTTCTGGTAGCCGCAGATTATCGGATACCAGTGAGATATGATATAGTTGCCGTTGCTGTCATAACCGAAACGTTCCATCGCGGCCGGAATCAAAAGCTCGAAGTTCATGGAGATATCAATCGACCGACCGGGCTTCAAAGGGGCGGGCAGACCCATATATAACAGCGTGCCGCTAATTTCGATATTATCCGGCTGGACTTTAATACCGTTCAGTTTTATTTCAGAAAGATCGAGTCTGGCGATATTACCGGACGCGACTTTTGATTTTGTCCTGGGATTCTCCCGGCAGAAAACGGTGCTTGTGTCCTTAAATGCGTTAGGGTAAAGGTGAAAACAGATGGATTCGAGAGGTTGTGATGTCGGATTGATAAACCTGATTTGTTGGCTTCCGGCCAGAGTTCTGGACGAATCGTTAAGCTGAACCCGGATCTCGTATGAAGCCGGCAGAACCGCCGGAAGGGCAATTAATCCGGCATTGATCCAGCATGCCGCCATAAAAGCCGGAATCATCCCGACGACACCTTGTTTTCCAACGATCCTATCCCCTCGATGGTGATCCTGACCGTATCCCCCACAGACATCGGCCCTATCCCTTTGGGGGTCCCCGTGGAAACAATATCGCCCGGCAGGAGAGTCATCACGGAAGAAATAAAGCTGATCAGTTTGTAGACATTCCAGATCTGCAGAGAGGTCCGGCCCGATTGCCTGACTTCGCCATTAAGACTGGTTTCCAGCTGAAGATCCAAAGGATCGATATCGGTAACTATCCAGGGGCCAACCGGCGCGAAACCGTCGAACCCTTTTCCTCTGGTCCATTGAACGTCCTTCTTCTGAAGATTCCGGGCCGTGACATCGTTAAGACAGGTATAACCGAAGACAGCCGCTTCGGCCTCCTTTTCACCGGCGCGTCGGATTTTCCGGCCGATGACCGCTGCCAGCTCTCCCTCATAATCGACCCGATCCACGCCTGCGGGATATGGAATCGGATCATTGGGGCCGATTACGGCGGTGGGGGGCTTGAGAAAAATCACCGGCTCTTCGGGTACGGCGTTGGCCGACTGCGATTCCTTAATATGCTCGAGGTAGTTCAATCCAACAAGCACCACTTTTGACGGCTCGGCCGGAGCTAAGAGCCTGCCAGACTCCAGCGGCAGCTTTTCGCCGGTCTCCGACGGGTTTGTCCAGGGGGCATTATCGATAACGACTACCATATCGCTCTCGATCCTTCCCCATACTGATTTCCCGCCATGCTCAATTCTGACAATTTTCATTCGGTCATCATCTCCTCTATATGCGCCCGGACAGAATC
>JAHEDG010000094.1 GCA_024641335.1 Candidatus Zixiibacteriota bacterium | reverse complement strand
GATATCGACGGCATAGTGATTAAGGTAAACTCATATCACCAGCAGCAGATCGCCGGGGAGCTTTCCCGATCCCCCCGATGGGCGGTTGCCTGGAAATTTCCCCCGGTCCAAAAAACGACCTTGGTGGAGAATATCGAGGTACAGGTGGGCCGGACAGGCGTTCTGACTCCGGTAGCTCATCTCCAACCGGTTCAGGTCGGCGGAGTGACCGTATCGCGGGCAACCCTGCACAACGAGGACGAGGTGCGGCGCAAGGACGTGCGTATAGGCGACACAGTTGTGGTACAAAGAGCCGGAGACGTCATACCGGAGATTGTTAAAATAATAAAGGAAAAACGTACCGGCAGAGAGAAAGAGTTCGCCATGCCTGATAAGTGCCCGTCCTGCGGCTCGAAAGTGGAACGGGCGGAAGACGAGGCGGCCTTAAGATGTGTCTCCTCATATTGTCCGGCGCAGCTGGCGGAACGGATATCTCATTTTGCCTCGCGCAGCGCTATGGATATCGAGGGATTGGGCTATAAGACCGTGGAAGCGTTGATAGAAAAAGGATTCATCAATGATGCCGCCGACCTTTACTCCCTCGCAGAAAAAAAGGACGAGATAATCCTGATGGATCGTATGGGCGAAAAATCGTTTGATAATCTGATCCGCGGCCTGGAGATATCGAAGGGTCGGGAGCTATCCAGGATTATTTTCGCCCTGGGGATTTTCGGAGTGGGCGAGAATACGGCTGGAGTTTTAGCATACGAATTCGGATCGATAGATAAACTCATCGGATCTTATGAAGACGATTTGCTGAATATCGAGGGAATCGGCCCGATAGTCGCGCGTTCGATATGTTCCTATTTTCACGAAAATAATAATCTCGACCTTATCGGCAGGCTGCGTGAATCGGGAGTAGTCTTCCCCGCGGTCGAAACCCGTCCGTCCGACGGCCCCTTCAAGGGGAAGACATTCGTGCTGACCGGCACCCTGGATACTTACTCTCGCTCCGAGGCTGCCCAAATAATTGAGAGTCTCGGCGGCAAGGTAACCTCGTCGGTCTCGAAGAAGACCGATTACGTTGTGGCCGGAACTGATCCCGGCGGCAAAATAGATAAGGCGACGAAAGCGGGCGTAAAAATCTTATCAGAAGATGAATTTAAAATGCTGGCAGGGATATAATTGTTAAGACATTCGATCATGATCAGTTATAATAACCGGGAGCCGATATGACCATGTCTAAAGATCTGGATTTGCTGGCGCTTATGATGCCAATCCTGGCGCTGGCCGCGAGTACCGCGTTTTTTTATTATGCCGCCCCGATACTAATACCACTGATAGTAGCGGTGTCGCTCACTTATCTGCTTTTGCCGATAGTTGATATCCTGAAGAAATTAAGACTTCCCCACACCCCTGCGGTAGTGATAGTCATGGTAGTATTTTTAGGCCTGTTCGTTCTGGCTGTAACCCTATTGATCGGACAGCTTGGAGATCTGGCAGGGGCGCTTCCCCAGTACAAAACAAAAATCGACGGTACCTTGGGCCAATGGCATGGCGCTATGACGGAGTATCTGAAATATCTTCCCGGTGAAATGGGAGATACGGAAAATCTCTCAATCGACATGGGTCAGCTTCAGCAGGTCAGCCGGTATTTTTTCAAAGGATTAGGCTCGGTGACCAGTTTTTTGTTCGGCTCCCTGCTGATCTTTTTCCTGACCCTTTTTATGCTACTCGATTCGGCGGTTTTTCAACAGAAATTGAAACTGATTTTCGGCCGAGACCAGGAACAAACCGCGGAGGGGATCCTAAGCGAGATCAACAGGCAGTTAAAAGGATTCATCCGGGTCAAGTTCTCGGTGGCTCTCGGCCTGGCGGCGGTAGTCACCATCGGACTCCTGATATTCAGAGTGAAGTACGCGTATGTCTGGGGGCCGCTGGTGGGACTTATGAACCTGGTCCCCTACATAGGATCGATAGTCAGCGCCGTACCTCCGATAATTGTAGCCGGTATACAGCATAATTCTGTCTGGTATATGCTATATGTGGCCATCTTCTTTCTGGCAGTTCAGTTCGTTGAAGGCAATATCCTGACCCCCAGGTTAACGTCAGGCTCGGTGGATTTAAATACCCTGGCGGTGTTTCTTTCGGCCATGTACTGGGGCTGGTTGTGGGGATTTATCGGCATAATCCTGGCGGTCCCGATAACCGCGGCCGTAAAGGTAGTCTGCGATCATGTGGAGCCGCTGAAGCCGATCGGAGTCATGCTGGGGACAGGTAGGGAATGAGGAGTGTCGTAAGCGGCGATATTCCTGCGGACTCTCCCCCGTCTGTCGTCCAGGGGAAATCACTGTATTGATTATGAGCTCTTTCCGGCAGGATTATTGGCTTCTCGAGGGATCATCGGCGACTGTTTAAGAAACCATGGAAATATCTGTCGACCGATAGATAAACGTCTAAGAACCGAATATCCCATAAACTGAACCATAATGGGAATCCCCTTCTCTTCCGGCTCCCGGAACGTTAAAACCAGAAAAGCGGCCAAAAGGCGAAGTACGCTGGAAACGACGAAGATGATATGGTAGTTGACTACGATCTGCTCTCCGATGTACCAATGAACCTCTGTCCAGGTCTGGGCCAGCATCCCTCCGATAAGAGAAGCGGAAAAGAAGCCCAGGCCGGTCATCACCGAGAACATGGCAAGATAAATGGTACGTCCCTGCCTGGGGCTGTTGGAAATCGGAATATTGAAAGCGGCCAGATTGAATCCGGCCCAGAGAGCTCCGGAATATATCGACTCAATAATCAGAATACCCAGATGT
>JAHEDG010000064.1 GCA_024641335.1 Candidatus Zixiibacteriota bacterium | reverse complement strand
CCCCTGGTCGATGATACCTCTTCGGCCACAGCCTCGCGCAGTTCCGGCAGCCCGGCCGACGGCCCGTAATGTGTCCAGCCGTTGCTTAAGGCCTTGACCGCCGCCTCGATAATGTTACCGGGAGTATCGAAATCAGGCTCCCCGATCTCCAAATGCACTATATCTTTCCCGGCGGCCTCCAGCTTTTTGGCCTTGGCCAGAACTACAAAAGCCGTTTCCGTTCCCAACCTGGACATCCTCTTTGCCAGTTTCATATCAAACCTCTTTTTTCAGCCCGCCCCGTATGGCGAGACATTATTTCGAAATCGTTCCGCTATCAATGTCTGGTTAATTTCCGATTTTTCAAACCCTTCGGCCTAACCTCTGTTCTTTATATATTTGTTAATATTATCCCACTGGAACGGGCCGTTCAGCCCGACCTCTTCGAGCACCTTCTCCGCCTTGCCGCTGCCCGGATAGATCCCGCGCGAGAAAGAGAACAGCGAATGCCGGCGTCCGAATTCCGAGGTTATCCAGCGGTACATGGTAGGCATGGTGAATCCGGTTATACCCATAGCCTCCGCCCGTCTCTCTTCCGGCAAAATAGCCAACTGCTTCTCCTCGGGCAGAAGAGAGAAAAGCTCCGCGCTCGAAACATAGTAGATATTAATATTGAACTTTCCTTCGTCGAGTCGGGGCAGGACATACGAAACGAAATCATTGGCTACGGCGCTTCCCTGCAAAATGACTGTCCCGTGGTACGGTTTCTTCGACGGATCCCCCTGACGGAATTGATAAACCCCGTCCGCCGCCGCGGTGGCCGGAGGCAATTTGAACTTATCACGGTCTATAATCGTCTCATTGGGACGGGTGACGAAAGGCGCTAATACCGCCGGGCGTTTTCCTAAACTCTCGACTACCAATGGCCAGAGTTCCTGAGGATCCCACGGAACCAGCGTGATCGCCTTGCCGCGAGGGAAATTCTCCTGCAAAAGCTGGAGAGCCTGGGGGTCAGCATGCGTCGGGCCGTCCTCCCCGGTCTTCAATCCGGCGTGCCCGCAAATCATAATAAATGTCTTGAACGGATCGCCGGCGAAATCGTGACGAGCCTGCTGGCTGATGCAGTGAATCCGCGAAGCTATATGCTCGAGCGCCGCTATAAATGCGGCATAAGACGCGCTCACCCCGATATTATATCCGTATGACGACAATCCGGTCATGAACGCTCCTAAGGCATCCTCGCAAATGCCGCCAACCGCGACCAGTCGGGATTTGGAATTCGATATGAAATTATAAAGACCGCCGGGAAAATCGCCATTGAGCTTGTCTATCGACGTGGAACCGAGAAGATCCGCCGCTCCACCGATAAAACCGCCTTTGGTTAAATTGTTCAGATATCCTAACGTTCTGCCCAATTCGCCCCGCAAAGTCGCCTGTGTTCCCGGCTTGAGCGTCATCTCCGCCGGTATGTTTTGCGAAGTGATACTGTCGTTCTTATAAAAAAGATCGAGGTCCGCGGCGTCGGATCGGACCCGCCTGTTCGATTTCTCCAGACGGCTTTTGCTTTCCTTTATCCTTCTGCCGATATATCCCGACATTTCCTTTTCCTGTTCCGCCACACCCCGAAGAGCCATCAACGTATCGAAATAAAGCCCCTCTATCTCATCATCCGATTTCTCACCCTTGGAACGGGGCAGTTCGACTCCGAATCTCTCCTCGAACTCCTTCAGAGATTGAAAATACTCGGCCGAACAATACTTGTGACCAGCCCCGTGAGATTTCTTACCCTCGATACCGTACTTCCACCCCTTGACTGTCTTATAAACTATAGCCGTCGGCTGATCATTGATCCCCGCTTTGGCCATTTGCTGAGCCCTGACAACCAAATCGAAATCAAACCCGTCGGGAACCCAAATGACATTCCAGTCGTGCAGATAGCAAAACTCTATCGGATTCCATTGAACATAATCTCCGGCCAGCTCGCCGTCCCGGCAGACCCTGTCCGAATCTATGGAAGCCTGGTTCCAGTCGATATGCAATATGATATTCTTCAGCTGGGCGCTGGCCGCCGTAGCCATTGCCTCCGAGACCCTCCCCGGGGTCATCCCTCCCTCCCCTTCCAGCACATGCACTCGGGGCGCGTTCTCGCCGTATCTGTCCAATGCCCCCAGAGCCAGTCCGAACGACGCCGGAACTCCGACACCTGACGGTCCCGTAGCTATTTTTATGAATGGGGTCAAAGGTGTAGGATGACCATCAAGCGCCTTGGCTTTGTATTTCTTAAATAGCGGCGTAGCCTGGGTCGGATTCCTGCGAAATCCGAGCATATCCTCCAGACGAAGCTGCTTGGCCGCAACAGGCAAAAGATCGGGGCTGCTGATCCGAACCATCTCATTGCGGCTGGCCCACATGGCGTAAAGACCCAACGCCTTGTGACCGGCGGCGTAACTGAATATATCGGCGTCAGGCTGATCGGGATCGCCGAGATTATAATCCATCGTCTCGATTATCGCCGCCGCCACCATGTGTCCCGATGATACGCTGCCTCCGGGATGACCCGATGACGCGAAATTAAAAAGTACCGAACAAAGAGTTCGATACCAAAGATCGAAATCCTTCAGTCCCTTTATCGTGCCGCCGTCGACAGGGTTCGGCTTGCCGGGATAATCGGCTATATCGATATAAACGCCTCTGCGGGGTCCGAACTCGAGCTTTTTACCCGAAATATTCTCCAATGACATCATTCCTCCATCCTGCTTCTGCCATATTCACATCAGGCTATATTATACAATTAGACTCTCCAGTCAAGCGCCATTTTTCACAAGCGGACAACTCCCGAATTCGAGCCGATAACGACTTCTTCGGATTATGAAATCATTCTATAAAATCCGGATAATACGCTTTTTAAACTACTGATGATGGTAATGATGGAGCGATCTTTCGCCCTCAAATCTCGGCAAACTCCGCCGTGAAATGCCGAAGGAATTTCGCTTCATAAGTTATCTTCAGCGGACGGATTATCTTTTTGTCCGACATAACCCGCTCGAATACTCCGGACACATATTTGAAATGAGATTCAGTATATACTCGTCGAGGTATGGCCAGCCTGACCAGTTCCATCGGGGGAAATAGATCTTTACCCTCCGCCGATCTCTTGCCGAACATTACTCCCCCGATCTCCACCGCACGGATACCCCCTTCTCGATATAGCGCAACAGTCAATGCCCAGCCCGGAAAATTATGCCGGGGTATTTCCGGCGCGAGCGCGGCGGCGTCGACAAACACCGCGTGACCCCCGGTTGGCACCACGATAGGAATACCCAGACTCCGCAAAAGCTCCCCGAACTCCCTGACCTGCCCGATCCTGTGAGCCAAATACTCCTCATCCAACGCTTCCATCAATCCTCTGGCGATGACTTCCAGATCGCGGCCGGCCAGACCGCCGTAAGTCCTGAAGCCCTCAACCAGGATCATGGAATTGGTGATCTTTTCATGGAGCTGATCGTCGTTGATCCCTATGAATCCGCCGATATTGGCCAGCCCATCCTTCTTCGCCGACATGGTGCAGCCGTCGGCGTAAGAGAAAACCTCACGGGCAATATCGATTATCGGCCGGTTCTCCTGACCCTTCTCACGGGTCTTGATGAAATAACAGTTCTCCGCATACCGGCAGGCGTCTATGATAAACGGAATTCCATTAGAACGCAGTATCTCCGAAGTCTTCCTGATATTCTCCAGCGATACCGGCTGACCGCCTCCCGAATTGTTGGTAATAGTCAGCATTCCCAACGGTATCTTTTCTTTGCCCGACTTCTTGATGAACTCTTTAAGCCGGTATAGATCTATGTTCCCCTTAAACGGATGATCGGCCTGAGGATCTTTCCCTTCCTCTATAACCAGATCGACTCCCTCTGCTCCGGTATACTCGATATTGGCTCTGGTCGTATCAAAATGGGTATTCGACGGCAGCAGATCGCCCGGCTTTAATGTGTTGGAGAAAAGAAGATGTTCCGCCGCCCGTCCCTGGTGCACCGGAATGATATGTTTGAAATTGGTGATCGACCGTATGGTATCCTCAAAATGATAATAGTTTTTGCATCCGGCGTATGATTCGTCCCCTTCCAGCAATCCGGCCCATTGATTATCGGACATAGCCGACGTGCCGGAATCGGTCAAAAAATCTATGTAAACATCTTCGGCCCGCAGTTGGAAAATATTGAATTTTGCCTCGGCTATTTTCCGTTCTCTCTCTTCCCTGGAAATATTTCGTATCCGTTCGACAGATTTGATACGGTACGGCTCGGCTGGAAAATCAGACATCGTCGCTCCTCGTATTCTTCTCTCTTAAAAATATGGCTAATCTCGAAATCCTGCGAAATCCTGTTTCGGAGGAATTGGCGATCCCCGCCCTCTACGCCTTCCCGCCCAACGCCTCGAAGTTAGTGAAATCGGCGTGATGAACCAATACCCCCTCGACCGTCCGAGGAGTCTTGTCCCCTTCGAACGAATGCGACGCGATGATATGCTGAACTTCGGGCGGTAGACCCATCTCCGCCGCCAGAGCCGTCCCGGATACGGGATGACGAACCATTTTCCCCCAGGTGGATTTTACGTATTTGCCGTTCTCATGGGCGTACTCCAAAACCTTGCCCACGTCGTGCAGAACAGCTCCGGATATCAGAATATCCATATCCAGTTTGATATTATCGCCATAAGTTCTCTTGAGAACCTCGCCCATGGCCACCGCGCATTCCGCCACACCATTGGTATGCTCCGCTATATTAGGTCTGTATTCGGCAGGCAGCAATGTAAACGGTATCCTGTAAAGATCCTCCTTAACCCATCCGCCCCTCTTAACCGCCTCCTCCCAGCAGGATACAGTCCTGGCTAAAAGGCTCGAATTTGATATTCTGTCAATCAGAGGGAAGACCTTATTCATGCTCTACCTCCTTAAGCTCGAAACTCGGCTCTATGTAGCCTACATCCACTTCACGCCAGTTTTTAATTTTCGGTATATGAAATCTTACCAAGTCCTTGTTCTTGGAGCGGACTCCGACCTTATATAGAAATTCCGTGGCGAACGGCGCGATCGCTCTTCTGGCCCCGTCCACTATCTTCAATGACGCTCCCCAGTGACGGTCGGCAAACGCGAAACACTCCAAGCCCTCCGCCCCTCCTTTGGATACGATCCGTTCTCCTTCGGTTCTCGGAAGTACCGTATCGAACCGGCCCGTACCGGCTACCATTTCCGGATACTCCATCATAGCCATACTGACAGTCCCTATGGCTTTCGCCCGTCCCATAGGTACAGAATTGGGAGCGGCAAATCTGGCGAACCCCCAGGCCATATTATATAACGGCAGCGCGTGCGCCGGCACTGAACAACCGTCAATGCCGACGGCGATCTTGGCCTCAGGGTAACAGCAGATCTCAGCGATCGTCCTGGTGATCAATTGCTGAATCGGATGATCTATGGAAAGATAATCATCGACAGGCAAATTCTTGTAGACCGCCAAGGCCAGCATACCGGCATGTTTTCCCGAGCAGTTATGATGAAGAACCGTATAATCTTCTTTCGATTTAGCGGACCTGTCCTCTTCGGCTATCCCTATGGGAGTCTGCACCCCGCATTTCAGATTTTCCGGCTTGAGCCCTATTTTATCGAGAATTGACCGCACCGTCTTAATATGAATTTCCTCGCCTGAATGGGAGCCCGCGGTTATAGCGATCTCGGCCGAGGTCAGCCCGAACGCTCTCGCCCCGCCCGATTCCACCAGCGGAATAGCCTGAAACGGTTTGGCCGACGATCTCATATATGTGATCAGATACGGATCGCCTACCCTGTAGAGCAAACGTCCTTCCGAATCAACCACCGCGGCCGATCCGTAATGAACCGATTCCACCGCGCCGCCCCTGATAACTTTTGTTACGGGCTCCGGTTGATAGCTCATATCGAAAGCCTCTGTAAAATTTCCGGTATATCCATAAATGTCCTGGCGTGATAACCGCCGGCCTTTTCCAGGGCCGCTATTTTAGTATTGGCTGTTCCCAGGTTCCCTTCCACGATCGCCCCGGCATGCCCCATCCTTTTACCCGGAGGAGCGAAAACTCCCCCGATCATGAAAATAACTGGCTTGGATAGCTTTTCTATGGTCGGTACCGCCCGTTCCTCATATACGCCGCCGATCTCCCCGACCATTACTATAGCTTTGGTCGAATCGTCCTTATCGAAAAGCCGCAGTATTTCGTCGAATGTCGATCCGAGCACAGGATCGCCGCCTAACCCGACACATGTCGTCTCTCCGTAACCGGCCCTGGTCAGCATATCAGCTACATAATATGTCAATGATCCCGAACGGGATACAGTGCCTATCCGGCCGGGCGCGAACGCTATATCCGGAATTATCCCGGCATTGGCCTCGCCCGGAGTTATAAGTCCGGCAGTATTGCTTCCGATAACAACCGCCCCACGCTCCCTGGCCGCCTTGCGCACCTTCATCATATCGGCGATAGGAATATGCTCCGGAACTACCACTACCGTTTTTATTCCGGCGTAAATCGCCTCCAACGCCGCCTCGCCGGCGAACTGGGCAGGTAAAAATATAACCGAAAAATCAGCCCCGAACTCCTCTACGCATTCAACCGCGGTATTGCGAACCGGTACATTCTCGACCGTCTGCCCGCCCTTGCCCGGCGATGTTCCGGCGACTATATTAGTCCCATACTCCATCATCCTCTTAGTGTGAAACGACCCGCCGCCGCCGGTGATCCCCTGTACTATAACCTTTGATCTTTTCGTTAATAATATCGCCATAACATCCGTTCCTTATTACTCCACAATCTCTTCCGCTATTTCCAGTTTATAGGACCCTTTCGGTATTCGAACAAGAGAAAAAGGGCTGGTCACAACTGTCAGCATGCCCGGTGTCTCGTATTTCTTCACATGAACCGTCAGAACCCTGCCTTCCTTCTCTATCGATGAAATCTCGATTTTGTATCCGGAGCTGGGACGGCTTCCCATAAACGCCGCGATGACATTCTGCCGGCTGAAATCGACAGTCGGAAGCGACGGCAGCGGGTCGATGCTCCCCTTGGCTACGATCCAGACATTCTCCCATTCACGATCATCGGTAATAAGCTCAACATACGATGTATCCGCCAGGCTGTGCGATCCGGCTAATATCGTCTGAAAAGCCACCGGGCCGTCGGAAATCCCTCCGCGGCGCAACAGCGGCCCGGCACAGGCCAGGACCAATAATAGTGTCAATATGATTGCTTTTCTCATCCGGCTTCCCTCGCTAACTCTACCGCCCTTTTGGCTATTTCCTCTATAGGCTTCTCTATACCGTGAAATTCGATCTTCTCGAATAGCTCCGGCGATTCCTTCCTGGCCTCCTCGAAAATCCTGACCCCCTCCTGCCACATATTGCCGGTCATCCTCATGACCATCGGCTTGGAAAGCCCATGCTCCCGAAGAAACTTTACTACCCCTTTGGCAAAATCGTCGCAACGCGAGATCCCGCCGAACCTGGCCCCGAATATCGCCTTGACCTGGGGATTCTCGTCGAGCAAAACCAACATCCTTGATAACCTCTCGGGTGTCGGCCCGCCGCCGGAATCCATAAAATTGGCCGGCTGGCCTCCGAAATACCGAATGAAATCATTGCCCATTATCCCGAATCCGGCCCCGCCTGGAAACATCCCGATATCCCCGTCCAAATCAAGATACGGAATTCCCCACTCTCTGGCCTGTGTCTCGCGAGGAGTCAGTTCCCCTTCTTCGTGACGTTTTTCAATGCCCATATCTTTTAGATCCGCGTGACGGAATAAAGCGTCATCGTCAAGACTGACACGGGCATCGGCGGCGATCAAATCACCCGATCCGGTCAATACCAGCGGATTGATCTCCGCCAACTTGGCGTCATATGATTTGAAAAATTCGAACAGACCCAGAGCGATTTTAGCGAAATCCCGAACTTTCTCCGATGGCAGCCCTATCTCGCCGGCCAGACGAATGGCTTGAAACGAATAAAACGGATCGTCAATTTCCAATTCCACCCGATGAATCTTTTCGGGATGTTCGGCCGCTACGGTCTCGATATCAACACCGCCGGAATCCGACGCGATGATTGTAATTTTATACTCCGCCCGGTTGATCGTGATTCCCAGGTACAACTCCTTTTTGATCTCCAAAGCCTTTTCCACCAGAAGCGTCTGCACCGGGAACCCTTTGATCTTCAGCTTGAACAACTCCTCCGCCAGGCCGGGTATCGCCTCGGCCCGATCTTCTATCTTTATCCCTCCGGCCTTACCCCGGCCCCCTGTCAGTACCTGTGACTTCAACACCACCGGCATACCGATCTCGCCGGAAATCTTCTCGGCCTCCTTCGCGCTCTTAGCCAGTCCCCCTATGGGTAATGGGATTCCATATTTACCGAAAAGTTTCTTTGCCTCGTACTCGTAAAGTCTCATATCGCCATTCACCTTTCGATTGCCATTACAGCCCCGCCGGACCGAATTACACCAAAAAATACAGCCGCTTTGTCGAGAAAATTACCTCTTCCGCCAAAATAAGACGATCTCCCAAAACCTTTCGTAATACGCATATGCTGAATCTATTTTCTAAAATTATGTTGTCAAGAAGTTTCGACCATAAATAACCGGAATGGCCGTGAAAGGTTATACGCGGTTAACACTATAGATATAAAACAGGGCGCGAATTATAGCTTTTAAGGCAAATCTGTCGCGGCCGCCTGCTTCGGCGCCTGACTGGTGGAGATGTTCTTCCCGGATATTATATTCTGGTTGGCTATAAATGACGTTATCCTGGCGATCCGCTCCGCTTCCCCCTCGATAATCCTGAGTTTCCTGGCCAAACTCGCGGAGTCTATTTCCGGTTTGGATAAAAGTATTCTTATATTGCAGATTATCGCCATCAATGGATTATTAATCTCGTGGTTCAACGCCCCGGCCAGACCGAGCATATCTCTGTTCTCCTCGTTCGATCGTATTACCATCAGCTCCCGTCCGGCGGAAACCGGCTTTCCGATCTCCGATAATACACGCTCGACCCTGTCCGATAACGATCCCGGATAAGCTTCGTCTTTTATAATATGATCAACTGAATTTGAGAAATCAACACCGGGTCCCTCCCGACACCGATCGGATATGACAATCATCGGTAATTTTCTGTTTTCAGTATTCAAACTCTCTGATAAAACAAAATCCGTCGATCCGGAAATCCCCTGATCGGCAATAACCAGATCATAACGGTTCTTCCGAAGGAAACGCCCCACCTCCGCGCCCGTATCGCAAATATCGATCCTCAAATCGGGAATTTTCGCCTTGAGTGAGGCCGCGGTTTTTGCGGCCGCGATCGTATCGTTTTCTATTATCAGAAGTCTTCTCATTTTTCACCCGTCCTCTATAATATCTTATCGTTAAAAACACCGGGGCAAACAGAGGCTTTTTCCCCCCGCGCCGATTATCGTTACAGACTGAAAATAACTTATAAGATTTGTTGCAATTTAAATACTGGGACCGCTAACGGTTTGAAACAAGAAACAATTTTCGCCTGACACTCGATCCGTTCATTTCGAAAAGACAAATATAAACCCCCGTCGAGACTTTCCTGTTCGAATCGTTTTCACCGTCCCAAACCAGCGTTATTATCTCACGCCCGGTCGATGATACCATCATAGTTCTAACCGGTATGCCCGAAATGTCAAATATTGAAACCATTCCCTGGCCCGCCCCGCTTGATGTCAAATAAAATACTGCCGAATCGATCGCCGGATGCGGGGCGATCAAGACAGCCAGCCCGCTTCCACTGATCTGAAATGATCCCCGATGGTAAGCGGTCGTGAAATTCGGTATGCCCCATCCATAACTGTTGTTGGGAAGAAAACTCGAGGAAGACGACGATTTCAGGGCGGCAATTATATCCGCCAAAACCCAGTCCGGCCTCGCCTCCATTAAAAGCGCGATCCCACCGGCGATTTGAGGAGTGGCAAATGATGTCCCCGACGAAAAACCATAACCCCCGCTCCAGTTAGCCAATACCACCATCGAACCCTGTGCGCAAAAATCCGGTTTGATCCGACCGTCCGCTGTCGGGCCCCGTGACGAAAAATCAATTATGGCTCCTCCGGGATCGACCGCCCCCACCGCTATCACCGAATCGCCGTCCGATGGCGGAATGATCTTGCGCCATGGAGTATTCCCTTCGTTACCGGCCGCGTTGACCACAATAATCCCCAAAGAAACGGCGGCATTGGCCGCCTGCGTAACCAACGCGGTCCGGCCATCGAGTTGAGTCGTGTCATACCAGTCGAGATACCCCAGCGATGACGATATTATATCGACCCCCAGAGAATCCATCCATTCCGCCG
>JAHEDG010000024.1 GCA_024641335.1 Candidatus Zixiibacteriota bacterium | reverse complement strand
CACATGGCCGCCATCCTCTCCGCTGTCGGGGAGAAGAACCCGCAGATGTGCTGGGACGTCAACATGAACGGCACTATCAATATCCTCGAATTAGGGATCAAATACGAGATGGCCCGTATCATCATCCCCAGCTCGATCGCCGTCTGGGGCGCCGGCGTGCCGCTGGACAACACCCCGCAGGAGACTGTCTTGAAACCGTCCACCATGTACGGGGTCACCAAGGTCTGCGGCGAGCTTCTGTGCGATTACTATGTCAAACGTTTCGGGCTGGATATCCGAGGCCTGCGTTACCCCGGCATCATCTCGCACGAGACCCTGCCCGGCGGCGGCACCACCGATTACGCCGTGGCCATCTACTACGAGGCGGTTGACAAGGGAAGCTACACCTGTTTCGTGCGCGAGGATACCCGTCTGCCCATGATGTATATGCCTGATTGCATCAACGGCACGATCCAGTTAGCCGAGGCCGATTTCTCGAAACTGAAACATCACTCCGATTTCAACCACGCCGCCATGAGCTTTTCGGTAACCGAACTGGCCGCCGAGATCAAGAAGCATATCCCGGGTTTCACCGTGAAATACGAGCCGGATTTCCGTCAGAAGATAGCCGATTCCTGGCCCAATTCCATCGACGATTCCGCGGCCCGCGAGGAGTGGGGCTGGAAACCGCAATGGGATCTCAAAGCGATGACAGAGGATATGCTCAAAAACCTCAAAGAGCGCAAGGCCAAGGGGACGTTGTACAGGTAGGATATTGTCGTAGGGGTTTGATTAATCAAACCCCTACCTTCCTGCCGTCCACCTCCGGGCGAGGATAGTGTAATTGCCGGGGACCCCGAAGATTGAATCGTCTATATTGCCTACGATAATATCGGACAACTCCGTCACGATATCGGTTGACCCGTGCTCGATTATCCTCAATGGGAAACGCAAAGCTGCCGCCTCCCAATAAGCCATCAGCTTCCTGCCGTCATCCTTGATCTCATATTCGATACAATCATATCCGCCGATCGTCGCGTTACCGATCCGCCTACCGCCATATTTCGCTTTGAGAAATTCCAATCCTAAAAACGGATCGCTGGCGATATTCTCAGGATCGTCTTTATGTATATATGAGCAGGTTTTATTATTCGCCATCAGCAGCCGGGTCCAGTCCGATTTATTATCGACAATGATCCCGATTGCCTCCCCCTCTAAGGTCAGATTCATTCGGTAGCGCCAGCCGTCGACAAAGATAACCCCTTCTAAAACAGTCGAATCGTTCTCTGAAATCGCGATTATCGCTGTAAATCGAGCCGGGGGTGTTTGCCGGGCGCAGGAGAATAGAATAAGCAACAATACGATACCGGCGATGTTTAATTTAGTCCGTTTTTTCATTCAGCATGGCCCTCAATCGATTATACTAATAGAATGCCGATTGGAACAGGGAATTTGTTCGCGGCCGGAGCCGAATCGCGGTCATAATAAATAATGACACGAAAACCAGAGTAGTTTTGAGATAGATCCTTACGCCCCTTTCCCGCAAACAGAATCGTGATCGGGGCTCAGGATGACAATTCGGAAAATATCGGATTCCGGATAACTGCCTGATTTTTGCGCTTCAACCGCCTCTTTTTTTGACGATATAGAAAACATGGCCAAGAAATACACCCGGGAAGTCTACGCCGAGGGGCATCTGGTAGATTCCGGCGTCATGTCGTCCATCCTCGATCTGATTATCCGCTCCGGCGGGCAGTTCCATATCAAGTCGTTCGAGATGGGGCAGACCAACACCGATCCGACCACAACCACAATCGAGGTCAGCGCCTCCACCCCGATGCTTTTGGAGCATATCATCTCGCAGCTTCACCTGCACGGATGCGTGATAAAAGAGGATTCCCCTATCGCGACAAAACCGGCTCCGAAAAACTCCTGCGCTCCCGACGATTTCTACTCGACCACTAATCACGCCACCGAGGTCCGCCTGAACGGCTCGTGGACCAAAGTCAAAGACCAGCGCATGGACGCCGCGATCGTTGTCAACGACCGCTCCGCCCGCTGTGTGAAAATCCGCGATCTGAAGAAGGGGATGAATATCGTTGTCGGCCTAAAGGGCATACGGGTCACCCCGCAATTCAGAGAACGGGGAAGATCGGTTTTCGAATTCATGTCCGGCGAGGTTTCCTCCGAGAAGAAGGTCGAGTTAGCGGTCAGCGAGGTGGCCGCCATGCTCAAATCGAAAAAATACCGGACAATCGTTGTCGCCGGGCCGGTAGTCGTGCATACGGGCGGTTCGGAATCGCTCTGCTCGATTATCAAGGGGGGATATGTGCAGGGGCTTCTTTCCGGCAACGCGCTGGCCGTCCACGATATCGAGCAGGCCCTGTTCGGCACCTCGTTAGGGGTCGATACCAAAACCGGCAAGCCGGTGGAGGAGGGGCATAAAAACCACATGCGGGCGATTAACGCGGTTTACAAATATGGCGGTATTAAAAATATGATCGCCGAACGGGCGCTCAAAAGCGGAATAATGTACCAGCTTCATAAATCGAATGTGCCTTATGCGCTGGCCGGGTCGTTGCGTGATGACGGCCCCCTGCCGGAGACGATCAACGATATGATTGCCGCCCAGGCCGCCTATTCGAAACAGGTTAGAGACGCCGATATCGTTTTGATGCTATCGAGTATGCTTCATTCCATCGCCACCGGCAATATGCTGCCGTCGCGGGTACGCACGATCTGCGTGGATATAAATCCGTCAGTAGTGACCAAGCTGGCCGATCGCGGTTCGGCGCAAGCCGTGGGTATCGTAACCGATGTAGGTCTTTTTCTACATCTTTTGGCCGGGAAACTCTCTTAAGAACAAGACAGTTCAATCCGGTATATTTGTTTCAAAATGAAATGGTCAATAATCAGTTCGGTGTCTCTCATTTGAACAGCCGTATATATTGGCAATAGCCGGGATCTAATAGCTTGCCCGCTAACTATCTATAGAGCCGGGATCGGATGGAAAAGAGTCGGATTAGAAATCGGACCTCTTATTTTAGATTTATTGTCTTTTTATTAATCAAAAAGATAAGAAGGGCCGGCATGAGAGGATCGTCGGCTTATATTTGTAATGCTATGTATTCTAATGGGTTGCAGAAACATGAGAATAGATGTCGATCAGGTATGCATTTTGCGATGATATATACCGAAATAAGAACAAGGAGGAGATGTGAACGCGATAACAAAGACTACGGTGATTTTCGGAACAGTGATAGTGTTCTCATCGGCCAATTTGATGGCGGCGGGAGATACTGCGGTTGATTTTTTGAATATCGGTATAAGCGCCAGATCGGCGGCTACCGGAGGGGCATTTTCGGCGGTGGCTGACGGTCCGGCCTCATCATATTATAATCCGGCGGGGTTGGGTTATGCCGAAGATTATCAGATATCGGGTATGCATTCGGAATGGTTTCAGGATTTACGTTATGAGTATTTCGGGGCGGCGATACCTATGGGAAGCCGTGGGGGGCTGGGTCTATCTTTTTCATACCTGACCTACGGCGATATCACCGGGTATTCGGAGTCAAATGCATCCACGGGGAATATAGACGCTTACGATATGGCCTTATCCCTCTCGTATGGCCGTCAGATAACCCCGGAATTATCATTAGGACTGGGAATCAAGGGGATATCGGAGAAACTCGATAATATCAGCGCCAACGGCATGGCCGGAGATATCGGTCTGCAGTACCGTTCCGGCAGGTATCTGGGGGGAATATCTGTCATGAATATCGGACCGAGTTTGAAATATGAGACATCCACGGCCTCTTTGCCGACCACGGTCAACGTCGGGGCGGCCTATTATCCGGGCGGGCGTGAACTGGGCCTTTTGGTTGGGACAGCGGTTCCTCTGGATGGCGATGTCTCATATATGGCCGGTTTGGAGTATTCCTACCAGAATCTCTTGATTTTGAGGGGGGGATACGACTATGGAGAGCAATTCGACGCCAACGGGGGGTTTTCGTTCGGAGGAGGGATTCAGGTTTCGGAGCATAGTCTCGATTACGCTTATAATATCAACAGCCTGATGGGCGGCACCCATCAGATATCGTTTGTTTTCAGGTTCGGCCAGTCCGAGAAAGATGCCAGGGAGTATTCGTCGGAAAAGAGGATAGCCGAGCCGCCGATATTATCTGTTCCGGAGATAGAGAAGACAACGGAAAAGGCCGAGGATAAATCGAATCGCAAATACCTGATTTACGCGGCCCGTTATAAGGATAAAGCCTCGGCTCAGAAGCATGCCGCCACATTAAGGAAATTCGGATTATCGGCCAAGATAGTATCGTATGATGGCCAGGAGTATTTTGTGGTTTTCAAGGAAGTGAAAGGTTTAAAGAAGGCTGAGAAAGCCAAGGCCGATGTCGAGAAGAAAGGGATTTCCTGTTTCATGCAGGAGATTTAAGCAAGGTTAGGGAATAGGCGGTCGGAAGCTGTATGGGGAGACGATTTTTAGTCTCCCCTTTTTTTGATAGTAAAATAATTCACATGGACCAATAGTAGTTTTGATCCGGGTATCGGGCGTTTTGGGGCCAGATCCCCAAATCGTGGTATTGTCTAATCCATTTAACACATTATAGATGAAAATATTTCTTGACATGGATGGGGGTATTTATTATTTTGGCATTGGAAGGTTTTCCCGATAGCTTTGTGAAAATCATCACAAGCTATAGTGAGAAACCGGCCAGGTGGTTTGGTGGTGATTGGGTTTTGATTTTCTTGTTTGGTCCCCCCTGTTTCGGCAGGGGGGATTTTTTTGTCAGATTTTTTTCGGTTATTTTTCGAGGAGTTTTCCGGTTTCGATCAGGACGGAATCTATAGAGGCGGCTATTTTCACCAGGGATGTTTCGGGGACGGCGACGCCGAAGCAATTTAGATAGACGAAATATTTGTCTTCATAGAACATCAGCTCTCCGTCGGCGACTTTGCTTTCGCCGCCCAGTCCGGGATCTTTGGCCGAGATATCGGAATATTCGGAGAAGATGGAAAAGGCTCCCTGGGGAGCGAGGAAGAGATATATCTCCACAGTCAAAGAGGTATCGTCCCTGATATAATCGGCGGTGGCCATTTTGTCGAATCCCAGCAGGATTATTTGATCGGCGGCACCGTCGATATACTCCCAGAGGGATTCGGAATCATAGGTTCTGATATCAGAATTGACCTTGAAATCGCCGAGAGTGGCCAGGAGGGCGGTTTCGGGGACGGCGGATTCCGGCGGTTGTTTTTTATTTTGGGGGCAGGCGGCCAGCGAGATAATAGTCAGGCAGAGGATCAATAACAGTTTTTTCATTTTCTTTTCCTTAGAAGCAGTGATCTATTCGGATCCCGGGTTTCTCCGGCGGAAGTGATATAGATGCCGGGCTGCCCGGAAACGGGGCAGGCGTATTCACAGGCTCCGCAACCGGTGCATTTGTCCGGATCGAGATGGGGCAGCTTTATTTTGGAGCGGTTACCGTCCCGGTCGATTATCTCGGCTTCTTCTAGCCATATGGCTTTGGGCGATGTCGGGCACCATTCCTCGCAAACGATGCAGGTTACTCCGGATCCCCAGGGCAGGCATCTGCCTTTATCGAAAAAGGCGGTACCTATTTTGGTTGGTGTGGTTCCCGATGAACCGAACTTGGTATCGGTTTCCAGTTTCAAGATAGATCCAGTGGGGCATATTTCTCCGCACAGGGTGCAATAATGTTCGCAATAGCCGATCCGGGGCATGAGCAAAGGGGAGAAGATACCCTCGAAACCGGTTTCCAGCAGAGCCGGCTGGAGGGCGTTGGTAGGGCAGATCTTCATACATTGCCCGCAACGGATACAGCGTTCGAGGAAATCGTCTTCGATCAGAGATCCGGGGGGCCTGATAAATGATCGGTTGTTTGCGGCAATAACACCGCTTCGGAGTATGGGCATAACAGTCAATCCGGCCAGAGAGGCCAGAACGGTTCTCCTTGTAGTCAGATCGGGTTTCGGGTTGTAATCAGCGGGATCGAACTGGAATCCGAACGAGAGAACATCCTCCGGACAGACCGCCACGCAATTGAGACAGAGATGACATTCGGATCGTCGGTGAGCAACATTGCCGTGAGGGTCGTCCCCGCCCTGGCAGTTCAGAAGGCAGAGTCCGCAATCGGTGCATTTATTGTGTATTTTATATAGTCCAAAAATCGAGTATCTGCTGATCAGACCGAGGAACGCTCCGAGAGGGCATAATCCTCGGCACCAGAAGCGTGTGAAGACTCTGTTGGAGAGCATCACGGCGCCGAATATCAGGGCGAGCCAGAAGATACCATGGAAATGGGGCTGTTTGAAGTAGATCAGAGTTCCGGATGCGGCTGCGAAGATTCCGGTTCCCAGCCAGGTCAGGATCTTTATAGACGAATTCGACAGGGTCATAGCGACGGCGGTCAAGGCGGAGTTCAGGGCCGGGATGACGACCATACCGATAGATCGCGCGGCCAGGGTGATGGGGTCGAACAATCCGGTTTGTACGGAACCGAAAACCGCAAGAGCCAGCAATCCGAAGAGGATATAATATTTCCATGCCTGGTACCGATGGTATTTATTAGCTCTTATCAGCCGGGCGCCTTGGCGGCTTTCTCTTTCGGAAGAGAAGCTCGATAAAAGCTGGTTGAGAGTTCCCATGGGGCATATCCAGCCGCAGAAGAACCGTCCGAAGAATATAGTAGCGACGATAATTATCAACCCCAGGGCCAGCGATCCATAAAGCAGGCCGGATGAAATGCCGGCGGCGAATCCGGAGAGCGGATCGATATTATAAAAAAGATTGAGCCAGGACGACGGTTTGATGGTTTCGTCAGGGCTTTTAAAGGTGGTAAACGAAAATTCGGTCAGATAGATCAGGACGAGGAACATCGATAGGAAGAGGGTTTGTGAAATTCTGCGGAGCCATCGGGCTTTTAATATGCCGGGAGATATTTTTCCGGATGAGGTCATGGCCGAATCAGATCCGTTCCTGAACAGAGTAGCCGTCTATTCGACCGAGGCCGCGGGCTTCGCCTTGTTTGATATATTCTATTGTTTGGGGATCGAGATTCAGGAATCGGCAGGCGTATGAATCGACGGCCACCTGGTTGGCGGAGGCAATGACGATATCATGCGTTTCGACGTCAGTTTGAGATCCTCCGGCGGGTCCGTTTCGGGTCAGCACTCTGGTGGCGTCGGCGATGATCAGCGTCGGTCGGAAATAATCGGCCAGATCGGCGATGGAGCGATTTATTTCCTGGTGGAGTCGGTTTCTCGGTCCGCCGAGAACGCCGTACCAGTTTTTCATACCGGCAGTGATTTTGGAGAGGCCGTGTTGTTTGATAATCGGCATATTTATCAATTTATCGTTTTCGAGGAATGGTTTTAGTACGGGCCATTCGCCCAGTATTTCTCCTCCGAGATCGGCGTTAACGAAGAGATGTTCTTCCGGCAGGAGGACTTCAACTCCTGTTCCTTTCAGGGCATCGTCAATTCCCGAACGTCGGAAGGTCCGTCGAGAGTCGTTGCAGGGGACGTCGGTGACCATGACTTTGGCCGCTCCGGCGTCGAGGCATGCCAGGGCCACAGCTCTGACCAGATCGGGATTGGTATTGGCGCCCTGGGCCGGGCTTCGATCCCATCCGATATTCGGTTTGATGGTAACAATATCTCCCCGGGCGATGAAGCGGCTGATTCCGCCTAGCAGGCCGATAGCTTCCAACGCCGCCGCGGCATGGTCTTTGGATCTTAAAGAGATTAAATCGGGGAAATCGGTGTCGATATCGGGGCTTCTGTCTCCCTTATAAATAGCGGCTGCCTGATGTTTGGGCGAATAGATGTTTTGTGAAAGGATATAGCTGCCCCCGCCGAAGACAGAGGCCAGGGCGGCCGCTTTGCCGGTGAGTTTGATAAACTGTCGTCGTTCCATTCGATTGTCGTTCATAGGATGTCCTCCTCCGGATAAATAATATGGCATATGATCTGGTATTTCGCAAGGGAATGGTGAGCGAATCGAACTTTGGAAATGCCCGGGAGTGTTGAATTCGCAGTGGTTTGTGATTTTGGCTGTTTGGGGAGAAAGCGAGATTTCGCTTGTTTTTTTCGGTATTGAGATTAAATTTCGGTTTTTGCGGCAGGTTTCCGGACGGCATCGGGTATGGGCGGGGCATTATCGCGGATAGCAGATAGTAGTTTGATTGAATTTAGTATGGACAATAACCGTCCGATAACTTAGATTATGCGAGCGGGATCGATCCCGTTTTTGTTTTGAAGGGACAAAAGGGCGTTGAACGGCAGCGATAAGAGAAGATGAAAGAGATTCCAAAAGCATATGAGCCGGCGAAAGTCGAGCAATTATGGTATCCCCGCTGGGAGCAGGCAGGCTTATTTCACGGGAAGATCGATAGCGATAAGAAGTCGTATTCCATAGTCATACCTCCTCCGAACGTGACCGATGTTCTTCATATCGGGCATGCATTGAATAACACTTTGCAGGATATCATGATTCGCTGGCGTCGGGCCATGGGGTATGAGTCGGAATGGATGCCGGGAGTGGATCATGCCGGAATCGCCACTCAAGTGGTGGTTGAGAAGAATCTGGCCAAGGAAGGAATTTCTCGTCAGAAGCTGGGCAGAGAGAAGTTTTTAAAGAAGGTCTGGTCGTGGAAAGATGACAAATTCGACCGGATTTTGAATCAGCTTAAGAGAATAGGCTGCAGCTGCGACTGGGACAGGACCCGTTTTACGATGGACGAGGGTTTATCCCGGGCGGTAATTGAGGTATTTGTCAGGCTCTATGAAAAGGGTTTAATATATCAGGGGAACCGTCTGATCAACTGGTGTCCCCGTTGTCTGACATCGCTTTCCGACGATGAGCTGGAGCGCGAGGATATCGATTCTCGTTTGTGGTTTATAAAGTACAAGATCAAGGGTTCGGACGAATATCTGACGGTAGCCACGACCAGACCGGAGACGATGCTCGGCGACACGGCTATAGCGGTGAATCCCAAGGACAAGAGATTCGCGAAGGTGGTAGGCCAATCGGCTATTCTTCCGATTCTCGATCGGGAGCTGCCGATAATCGCCGATGATTTCGTTGATATGGAGTTCGGAACCGGGGCGGTTAAGGTAACGCCGGCGCATGATCCCAACGATTTTGAGATCGGCAACAGGCATAATCTCGAGAGAATTAACATACTGAATGACAACGGGTCATTGAACGAGAACGCCGGAAAGTACGCCGGACTGGACCGTTACGAGGGTCGTCGGAAGTTAGTGGAGGATCTCAAAGACCGGGGTCATTTGGAGAAGATAGAGGATTACAAGCTTTCGGTATCGGTATGCTATCGGTGCGATACTGTGGTGGAGCCTTATCTTTCGCTGCAGTGGTTTGTCAAGATGGCTTCGTTGGCGGGGCCGGCGATAGAGGCGGTTAAGAGCGGAGAGCTGAAGTTTTATCCGGATCATTGGTCCAAGACTTACCTTTACTGGCTGGAGAATATCCGTGACTGGTGCATTTCCCGTCAGCTTTGGTGGGGTCATCGGATACCGGCGTATCATTGCAGGGATTGTGCCGAGGTGGCTGTGGCCAGGGAAAAGCCTCAGGTTTGCGGGAAATGCGGATCGGCCAATATCGAGCAGGATCCCGATGTTCTGGATACCTGGTTTTCGTCATGGCTCTGGCCGTTTTCGACGTTTGGCTGGCCGGATGAGACGCCCGAAATAAAGAAATTTTTTCCGACGAAATCTTTGTTTACGGCATCGGAGATAATTTATCTTTGGGTCGCCCGGATGGTCATGGCCTCTTACGAATTTATGGGCAGGCTGCCGTTCAACGATGTTTATATACACGGGACGGTGCGCGACGCGGACGGCGAGAAGATGTCCAAATCGAAGGGGAACGGCATCAATCCGATCGAGATAATAGATAAATACGGCGCGGACGCGTTGAGGATATCGTTGATTCTAGCGACTCCGGAAGGTCAGGATCCGTATATTTCGGAGAAGAGTTTCGAATCTGGCCGGAATTTCGCGAATAAGATCTGGAATGCGTCTCGCTTCGTAATCTCCAATTTCGACGGTTATGAACCGAAGTTAGAGATTTCTCCGGAGGTTAAGGATCTCGAGCTGCCGGACGTTTGGATTCTTTCCAGGCTGGCCAAGACAATCGGACAGGTCAATAACTATTTATCGGGATACCGTTTCAATACGGCGGCCAGGACGGCTTATGATTTTATCTGGAAGGATTTTTGCGATTGGTACTTAGAGATGATCAAGCCTCGTTTGGCGAGTGTGGCCGTGGAGGAGGTCAAGAATCGGGCTCGTCAGGTGGCCGGTTTTGTACTGATGCAGATTTTGAGGATGCTGCATCCATTTATGCCTTTTGTAACAGAGGAGATATATCATCTTCTTCCGGGCGTGGCCGAGGACGAGTTTCTCTCTAATGCCGGCTGGCCGGAGCCCGCGTTGAAGTTTATCAATGATAAATTGGAAAAGGATTTCGAGCTGGTTCAGACGGTTATCGGGGCGATAAGGAATGTCAGGGCGGAGATGGATGTTCCTCCGGGCAAGACCGCGGACGTACTGATAAAAACATCAGATGAGAAAGCGGCGGCAATTTTGGAAGAGCAGCGGGCGCAGTTGATAATATTGGGCAGGATCAACAATCTGGTGATCGGCAGCGATATCAAGAAGCCTCCGCTGGCGGCGTCGAGCGTGGTATCGATAGGGGAGATTTATATTCCTCTTGAGGGTTTGATCGATATGGAAAGCGAACGCAAGCGGCTGGATAAGGAACTGGAGAAGCAGAAGCAATATCTCGAGAGGATAAAGAAGAAGCTGGCCAATTCGGACTTTTTGAACCGGGCGCCGTCGGAGGTAATCGATTCGGAAAAGGAAAAGCAGGCGGCCACCGAGGAGAGTATAGAAAAGCTCAACAAAAATCTGGAGTCGCTTTCGGGATGGTAGACGGCCGACTTGCCGTAAACGGATAAATCACCTTGAGATTACATAATATTACGGTTATAAAAAAGCTTGCCCGTAAGGAAAATTTGAGATATGTTGGAATTTACCCGGTTATCGGAGCGTATTGAATTATAAACGCTTTAATCGGGAGGAAAGAATGAAAAAGTTACTAACTTTAGTATCAGTCGGAATTTTGACAGCGTCGAGTTCTTTCGCCGATGATGTATCCCTGACTATTTATAGCGGGAATTTCGGGTTGGTGAAGCAAACCAGATCTCTGGAATTTCAAAAGGGTTTGGGGTTGATAAGGTTCGACGAGGTAGCGTCCTCTATAGATCCCACATCAGTGCATATCAGTCCGAAATCGGGCGGGGTATCGATTTTGGAGCAGAATTATCAGTATGATCTGGTCAACACTCAAAAAGTGATGCAGAGGTATTTAGGGGAGGAAATCGGTATTCTGACCGAGAATCAGACTGCCCATCGCGGGGAGCTGATGTCATTCGACGGAAAGTATATCATTCTGAAAAGCGGGTCGGGCGAGATAACCATTACCAACGCTGAACAGGTGGTGGACTATAGTTTCGGGGCGCTGCCCGACGGATTGATTTTAAGGCCGACGCTGGTCTGGCTGGCGGAAGCGGATAAAAAGCAGAAGAGCGATTGCGAGGTCAGTTATTTGACCGACGGATTGGGCTGGCACGCGGAGTATGTGGCAGTAGTGGATAAGGATGATAAGAATCTGGATCTTTCCGGCTGGGTATCGATCGATAATAGAAGCGGGGCGACCTACAAAGAGGCTTCGCTTAAGTTAGTAGCCGGGGACGTACACCGGGTTCGGGGCGATTTGAGGGCTCCGGTTCCGGCGGCGATGGACATGTATTCGGCCAAGGGGGCGCCTCAATTCGAGGAGGAATCTTTCTTTGAGTATCATCTTTATACTCTTAACCGTCCGGCAACAGTGGCCGATAACGAGATCAAGCAGCTTTCATTATTCCCGGAAACAAAAACCGCGGCCAGAAAGATATACACTATCGAGGAGCAGTATTCCGGTCGGCGTGGGATCGAGGGAGAGAGGAAGGCGAAGGTCAGCCTGGAGTTCGATAATACTGAGAAGAACAACCTGGGTATTCCGCTGCCCAAAGGGAAGCTGCGTGTTTACAAGGCGGACAGCCGCGGGGATTTGCAGTTTATCGGCGAGGATTTGATCGATCATACTCCCAAAGATGAGAAGGTCAGGGTTTTTTTGGGAGACGCTTTTGATATTACCAGCGAACGGAAAAAGATCGATGTAGAGGATCTCGGCGGCGGACACCGCAGGGAGACATACGAGATAAAGATCAAGAATCATAAGGACGAGGGGATCGAGGTAGTGGTCGTGGAGTCTGTTCCGGGCTGGCGGGAATGGCGAATCAGGAGATCGAATATCGAATTTAATAAGGTAAGCGCTTACAAGGTCGAATTTGTAGTAGGGGCGCAGTCCAATGACGAGAACACATTGACATATACAATAGAATATTAGGATGGAGGAAGGATGAACAAAGGTCGATTCGGATTGGCGGTGTTGATAGTGGCACTGTCGTTGGCGGTTTCGGGTTGCGCCAGCAAATGGGTAACGGCGGGCAAAATAGCCATGAACGGCAAGAACTGGGAGAAGGCGATTACGGATTTCAAGAACGCTATAGATGAGAATCCGGAAAACGGCGAAGCCCATATGTATCTGGCAAAATGCTATAAAGAAACCCAGGAATACGGGAAAATGGTAACTCATCTGGATTTGGCGGATAAGTATTTTCCCAAGGGCGCGGATAAGATAAGCAATCTGCGCAAAGAAACCTGGCAGGAGCTATTCGAATCGGGAAGCCAGAACGCCAAGAAAGATGATTTTGAGGGCGCCAGGAATGATTTTACGACGGCTTTACTGATCTGGCCGGAACGATATGAGGCGTTCACCAATACCGGATATGTCTGGCAGAGGCTGGAGAACAGCGATTCGGCATTTTATTATTACAATCGTGCTTATGAGCTGGCGCCCGGAGAGATGAGCGTGCTGGAGAATTTCGCCAATCTTTGTCTTAACCTGGGCAAATACGATTTGGCCGACAGCTTGTATGAGAAGATTCTGGTTGTGGAACCGGGCAACGCCAACGCGATTATGCGCCGGGGGGATATAGCCAGGGAGCAGAAGAATTTCGAGAAGGCGGTAAGTTTTTATAAGAGCGCGCTGGAAATCAGCCCGGATGACTGCATAATGTGGTTTAATTTGGGGGTTATTTATTTTCAGGAGTTAAAGAGCACCGATGAAGCGATCAACGCGTTCGGACGGTCGATCGATTTATGTCCTGATGACGTGAACGCGCAGATCAATCTCAACGTGGCTCTGATTCTGGCCGAGAGATTCGAAGACGCTATCGCCCGTTTGGAATCGTTGATCACCGATTATCCCGACGAATGTATCGGCTGGGATCTTTACAGCCAGACTCTTCTTCGTCAGGGGCGCAAGAAAGAAGCTCTGGAAGCTTATAAGAAGTTTGAGGATTGCGACAAGAAAAAGTAAGCTGATTTAGAAAATCGAATCGAATAGGGCAGTCGGATTTGGGCGCAAGCGCGGATCGGCTGCCCTTAATGTCTCTATCATCGGGATCTTTCCTATGTATGCCAGAATAGCATTCCCCATACCCCGCAATGATTTTTTTACCTACCGCATCCCCGAAGCGATGCGGGATGGTCTAAGATCAGGTATGCTGGTAACGGCTCCTTTCGGAAGTCAGGCGGCTATAGGGGTGGTTCTGGAGATTGTCGATTCTGCCGATATGGAGTCAGCGGAAATCAGGGAGATATCGGGAATCGGCGATCCGGAGTTGGCGGTTCCTCCGGATCTTTTAGATCTGTCGTTGAGAGCATCGAAGCGTTACGGGACATCGGCCGGAATGGTTTTGAAAGCGGCGCTGCCTCCCGGCACTCTGCAGCGGAAAAAAGCGTATTTTTATCCCGGTCCAGTCTTTTCCGATCCGAAAAGCGATGAGTTGATCGGGGGTTTTTTGGGTTTAATAAAAGAGCGTCCTGGAGAATTATCCTATTCCAATCTCAAGGGTTTTGATCATATCGGGCGGGGCAAGCTCGACGAGCTCATAGCCGCTGGTGTCATATCGACATCATCATTCAAAGGGTCGCGGGCTGTCCCTCGCGGTAAGGAACGGCGGTTAATGGCCGCTGATGATCATGCTTTTGATTTATTGAAAAGGGGATCCAAGTCCGAGCTTCTTTTGGCGGCGGTTCGCGGGGCTAAAGACGGTATTTCTGTTTCGGAATTGAAGAAGCAGGGTTTTTCTCCAACAGTTATTTCCGGTCTTTTGAAGAAAGGGCTGGTTAAGGAGACATTCGGGGATAGGGAGTTAAGTGACCGAGGCGGCATGAAATCGATGCGCGAAGAGGCGATCGTAGATCTTACGTTGTGGCAGAAGTCGGCGCTGGAGAAAATAGAGGGCGGGTTAAGAAGCGATTCTTATAGGGGTTTTCTTTTGTATGGGGTGACGTCATCGGGCAAGACTCAAGTTTATATGGAAGCGGCCAGGGAGGCTATGGAGTTAGGGAAATCGGTTTTGATGCTTGTTCCCGAAATAGCATTGACGCCGCAGATTATCTCGAGGTTCGAGAGTTTTTTCAAGGTTCCTCCCTTGATATGGCATTCCAATTTGAATCCGACCGAACGGGCGATAGTATATAAAGCGGCGGCGTCGGGAAAGGCCAGGCTTTTGGTTGGAGCCAGGTCGGCGGTATTTTCGCCGATGCGAGAGTTAGGGCTTATAATAGTAGATGAGGAGCAGGATCATTCATATAAGCAGGATGATCCGGCGCCCAGATATAACGCCAGGGATCTGGCCATAATTAGAGGAAATTTGATCGGAGCGGTTGTGGTGTTGGGGTCGGCGACACCATCGGCGGAATCGTATCACGCGGCTAAAACCGGGGAGTTGGAGCTTTTGAGTCTGCCTCAAAGAGTCGCCGGAAGGGGGAATCCCGGGATAGAGATAATCTCGACGGTAATAGATCCTGATTCGTCGTCGGATGAACCTCCGATATTTCCAAAGGGATTCTGGCCGATCTCCAGGCCGCTGCACGCTGAGCTTTCGGTCAGGATAAAGAATAAAGAGCAGGTTATAATTTTATTGAATCGGCGGGGATATTCATCGTCGGTAGTTTGTTTCGAATGCGGCTGGCTGGGCAAGTGTCCGGATTGCGAAATCGGCTGGACGTACCACAAGACAACCAATACCCTGATTTGTCATTATTGCGGGCAGGAGCAAAAGGGGCTTTTGATTTGTCCGGAATGCGGATCGGCGCGGTTGAGTTTTCGGGGGGCCGGCACGCAGCGAGTGGAGGAAACCCTGAACTCGTTATTTCCGGGTGCGGAGGTGAAGAGGCTCGATTCTGACTCGGTGTCCAAGAAATGGGAATCGCGTGAAACTCTGGACCGTTTCAGCAGGGGAGAGTTCAAGATATTGTTAGGCACTCAGATGGTGGCCAAAGGTCATCATTTTCCGGAGGTGGGTTTTGTGGCGGTAATCGGCGCGGATATAGGGATTTCTCTGCCTGATTTCAGAGCGTCAGAAAGGGCTCTTCAGCTATTGATACAGGCTGCCGGGCGGGCGGGGAGATCGTCGAAGAGGAAGGATTCCGGGTTGGTCATGGTTCAAACGTTTTCGCCGGGAGACCCTGTTTTTGAATATTTGAAAAGAGATGATTATGTCGGTTTTTTGGAAAATGAGCTTTCTATTCGCGAGAATTTAGGTTATCCGCCGTTTAGGAGGCTGATAATGATCCTGGTATCGTCGATAGACAGAGGGAAAGCGTTAGGCGGGATCAAGGACTTGAAAAGCAGGATTTCTCCGTTAGCCGCTAAGGCGGGGGCTGAAATTCTCGGCCCGGCTCCGTCGCCGATGCTAAAGCGCGGCAAGCAATACCGTTATCAGATGCTGATGAAGATTTCGCCGTCAGCGGAACCAGAGAGTCTTTTAGACAGTATCAATAGTTTTTCGAAGGGGGCTAAAGGAATGTCGATACGGGTCGATGTTGATCCGGTCACGTTCTTATAGCGGCTTGACGGTCGTGGGAATTTACCATAAAATTGAGACAACAGGCAGAAGACTTGAGAATTGGGGAGAGGGATATGATTTCAATAGAGGATGTTAAGAAGAACAAGACGATCGCGGCATTAGTAGAGAAGGCCGATAAGGTATTGGGAGAAATAGGTTATACGGAGCATGGGCAGCGTCATTGTTCGCTGGCGGCGAATATCGCTTATAACATCATGGTTAGGCTGGGCAAGGGGGAGAGGAAAGCCCAATTGGCGGCGATTGCCGGTTATATGCATGATATTGGGAATTTGATAAACCGTGATTTCCATGCCCAAACGGCTGCGGTTATGGCATTTTCTGTACTTAAGGATATGGGTATGGATATGGCCGATATCGCCGAGGTCATCGCGGCCATCGGGAATCATGACGAGAGAGACGGTTTTCCGATTTCGGATATATCGGCGGCGGTTATTTTGGCCGATAAATCGGATGTTCATCGTTCGAGGGTCAGGAATACTCAGATGATTAAAGTGGATATCCATGATCGGGTTAACTACGCGGCTGAATCATCATTTTTGAATATTGACCCGGAGGCGAAGTTAGCGCAGTTGGAGATCACGATCGACACGTCGATATCGCAGGTCATGGAGTATTTCGAGATATTTCTATCGCGTATGCTGGTTTGCAAGCGGGCGGCTGAATATCTCGGTTTGAAATTCGCCCTTGTCATCAACGATAACAAACTGCTATAATCCCATCTATGGATAAGGCGAGAAGATACAGCGAGTCAGGCGTAGACCTGGAATTATCGGATAAGGCCAAAGCCAGGCTGGGAGAGCTGGTACGGACCACATTCACGAGCAAGGTGGGTGGGGATTTCGGGGATTTCGGAGCGGCTTTTTCCCTGAAAGGAATGGGCAAAGGGGATAACTACCTGGTTTCCTCGGTGGACGGTGTAGGGACCAAATTGAAAGTAGCGTTCATGACCGGCCGTCACGATACTGTGGGGCACGATCTGGTAAATCATCTGGTCAACGATATTTTATGTGTCGGGGCGAAACCCTTATTTTTCATGGATTATATCGGTTTGGGGAAGATGGATGGAGATCTGGTATATTCTTTGATTAAGGGTATCACCGATGGATGCCGGGAAAACGGATGCGCCTTAACAGGCGGCGAGACGGCGGAGATGCCCGGTTTTTATGAGCAGGGCGAGTATGATATCGCCGGGTTTATCGTGGGGCTGGCTCAGAAAGGGATGATGCCGGATAAGAGCAGGCTGAAGGCGGGGGATGTATTGGTCGGCTTTTCATCCAGCGGACTCCATACCAATGGGTATTCCCTGGCCAGAAGAGCGTTTTTCGAAATCGGCAAGATGGCTCCGGATGATATTATTCCGGAAACAAAGACCAGGGTAGGAGATGAGCTGCTGCGAGTGCATTTATCTTATCTGGATACTCTTTATCCGGTAATGGAGAAAAAACTTATCAAGGGTCTGGCGCATATAACAGGTGGGGGATTCGAGGGGAATATTTCCAGAATTCTGCCGTCGAATGTCGACGCGGTGGTAGATACCGGCATGTGGTTTCCTCCGGGGATTTTTAAAGCGATCCAAAGGCTGGCCGACGTGGAGACCGAAGAGATGTACCGAGTGTTCAATATGGGTATCGGGATGGTGGCAGTGGTTTCGCCGGAGGATATTCCGGTTTTGAAAAAGACATTGAAAGCGCCCAACTGCGAGGTAGTCCCGGCGGGAATATTAACCGAAGGCAGCGGGAAAGTAGTCTTGAAGTTATGATGGATAGAATTCCCCGGCCGCTGACCTTGGTTGTAATGGATGGTTTCGGTCTGAATCCTCAAACGAGGGGAAACGCCATAGCAGCCGCCATCAAACCGAATTTCGACAGATTAATCAGCAGATATAGTCATACTACCTTAGGGGCATCGGGGCTCGACGTGGGGCTGCCGTCAGGCCAGATGGGCAATTCCGAGGTCGGACATTTGAATTTCGGCGCCGGGCGGGTGGTTTATCAGGAGGTAACCCGGATCGATAAATCGATTGCGGAGGGCGACTTTTTCGAAAACCGGGTTTTGACAGGGCAGATCGAGAGAATCAGAAAACAATCCGGGAAGCTTCATCTTTTAGGGCTGGCGTCCGACGGCCTGGTTCATTCGTCATTGGAACATCTGTACGCTCTTTTGGAGCTTTGCAGTCGATTGAATTTTAAGGACGTTATTATTCACGCGTTTTTGGACGGCCGCGATACATCGCCTACCGGCGGCGCGGGGTATCTGGAAGAGATATTATCGAGAAGCAAGGAAATCGGTATCGGCAGGATAGGGAGTATTATAGGCCGTTATTACGCCATGGACAGGGATAAGAGATGGCCCAGAACTAAGAAGGCATATCAGCTTTTGGTTGGCGGCGAGGGTTTGGCGGTCTCCGATCCGGCGGCCGCGGTCCGGGAGTATTATCAAAAGGGGATCACCGATGAATTCATGGAGCCGATATCTGTCAGGGGCCACGACCATAATATCGGTCCGGCGGATGGTGTGATATTTTTCAATTTCAGGGCTGACAGAGCCAGGCAATTGAGTTACGCGTTGGCCGAGGATGAATTCGATGGATTTGATAGGGCGGGCGGCCCGGTTATTCCGCTGGTGAGCATGACATTGCACGATAAGGATTTGAAGTCGGAAGTGGCGTATCCTCAACAGCGGCTGAATGATATTTTCGGGGAAGTAATCAGTTCTCATGGTTTGCGCCAGTTGCGGACGGCGGAGACCGAAAAGTATCCTCATGTCACTTTCTTTTTTAACGGCGGGATAGAGAGATCATTCGATGGGGAAGATCGGGCCCTGATTCACTCTCCCAAAGTGGCGACATACGATCTGCAGCCGGAAATGTCTGCTTATGAGTTGACCGACTCGACGGTCGGGAAAATCGAGCAGGGTATATATGATGTTATAATTCTGAATTTCGCCAATTGCGACATGGTCGGCCATACCGGGATATTCGAGGCAGCCCTCAAGGCGGTCGAGACGGTTGATGAGTGTGTCGGCCGGGTGGTGGAGGCGGTGATTTCGGCTGGCGGGGCGGCGTTGGTGACCGCGGATCATGGCAACGCCGAGAAGATGATCGCAGATGACGGCGGTCCGTTTACGGCTCATACCACATTCAGGGTTCCTTTTATTGTGGCGGACGATAATTTTCGTGGAGAGCTTCGTTCCGGCGGCAAGCTTGCGGACATTGCCCCAACAATGCTGGATTATCTGAAAATCCCCAAACCGGCTGCCATGACCGGAGAGAGTCTTATTATCAAGAGTTGATAATCGGTACGGCGTTCAACCGTGTTTCTTTCAAACAAGGTCTGGAATGAAGGATACGAGAATCATCTTCATAGTTGTATCGGCGGTTCTTTCTTTTTTATGTTTTCCGCCTATGACATTCGGGCCATTGATTTTTATGACTCTGACGTTCCTGCTGATGGGCCTTGAGGATATGACTCCGGCGGAAGGTTTACAATACGGTTTTCTCTGGGGGTTGATATTTTATCTCGGCCTGATGTACTATATAGCGTGGGTGACGATACCGGGCATGATCGGCGCGGTTATTTTCCTCTCGATGATAACGGCAGTCGGTCTCTGGCTCTATGTTTTTTTAAAAGCGGGAAGCCGGAGTATGGCCCTGGTATTTTTCGTATCGTATTTCATATCCTGCAACTGGCTTTTAACCAAGTCGGACTTAAACTATCCATGGACCGATTTAGGTTACGCGTTAGGCTATTTTCTTCCCATGATACAGGCGGCCGAGATCGGGGGAGTTTACCTGATCTCATCGGCGATCCTGATAGTGAATGTGATGATATATATATCCATATCGCCGAAATTCGATATAGGGGAGTCGTTCAGGGTTAATTTGAGATACGGCTCCATTTTGTTGATAGCGGCGCTTTATTTTTACGGGGAGTATCGATTACCCGATCAGGATAAGGGGTCGGCTGACGGCGAATTCGCGGTGGCGGTTCTCCAGGGAAACATGACCAGGGATATCAAATGGAGGCCTGAAAATCTTCGTTTGAATTTCGATCGTTATTTCGAGCTTTCGAGGCGCGCGGCTCTCGACGGGGCGGAGCTGATAATCTGGCCGGAAACCGCTACACCGACATACCTGGCGCAGGAGCGGGACAATTTATTGATGTTTCGGGAATTTGTCGATTCTTTAGGGGTTTCGATTTTGACCGGGACTCCATATTATGAGATCACCGGTCCGCGTGAATATGTATTTTATAATTCGGCGATAATGCTCGAGCCGTCAAAGAGGGAATTCTCGGTTTATTCGAAGATTCATTTGGTTCCATTCAGCGAGCGTATTCCGTTTTCCGGAAGATTCAAGCGGCTCAAGGAGATCCGTTTGGGACAGGCTGATTTTTCGTCGGGCAAAGAGCAGGTAATCTTCGATCTTGACGGATATAAGTTCGGGACGGTGATCTGTTTCGAGTCGGCGTTTCCAGGCTATTGCCGCGATTTCGCACGGAAGGGGGCGCAGTTTCTGGTGGTCATAACCAACGATATGTGGTTCGGCAGAACGTCCCTGCTGGAACAACATGCCATGATGTCGGTGTTCAGAGCGATAGAGAGCAGAATACCGGTTGCCCGTTCGGCCAACACGGGCGTTTCCATGGCGGTTGACAAATGGGGGAGGATATTGAAGAAATCGGATGTTTTCAGGACTGAATATTTGACGGTTAAAATAAATCCCGAAGGCTCCCGGAGCGTATACGGGGAAATCGGCGATGTCATACCGAAGAGCACGCTGGCAATCTTGGTTTTATCGTTAATCGTTGCCTTTTGGAGACGTTACCGCTATAATAGGGAGGTATGATGAAGAGAATTATTCGCATATCAGGAATAGTTTTGGCTGTTTCGCTCTGGTCAATGCCGGGTATTTTGCGGGCGACCAGCTGGACTAATTATACAAATACCAATGAGGTTCGGCAGATCAGTATAGCATCCGACAAAGTCTGGCAGGCGACATCGGGTGGCGTGGTAGCGTATACTCCATCTTCTGAGGGGATACTCAAATTAACCAATACGGACGGTCTCGGCGGGATAGATTTCAGGTGTGTCGAGGTGGATACTGCCGGTAATTTGTGGTTCGGCACTAATGACGGATGGTTGACCCGGATAGAAGATTCGGGTATGATTGCCAATTATCCTATCAGAGACAGCTCGGGCGGATTTTTTGCCAGAGAGGTGACACTGTATGATATCGAGGCCGATGGCGATCGTCTATGGATAGCCAATGATTTAGGGGTGAGCAAGTTTTCGATTTATTCCAACGGCGGGGAGATCAGGGACACTGCCAGGAAGCTCGGGAATATGGAGCTGGAGGAAGACGCGGTATGTTTATCGCTGATCGGGAATCAGCTTTGGGTGGGCACTGCCCGGGGGATAGCGTTTATCGACAAGGACAATCAGAACATTCAGTATTTCGGGTTTTGGCGTTCATTCGCGGCTGGTGACAGCGGTTTGCTTAACGCGGATATCAGATCGATCGCGTCATATCACGATACGGTAATTGTCGGAACGGCCGACGGTATCTACAAATTCGAGACATCGCCTGATACGCTTTGGACTCCGATCGGGCTGGCCGGGCAGCAGATAAGAAAACTATTACTTCATAATGACACGCTGTACGCCGCCTCGAACGGAGGGATCTACCGTTATGATGGATCCAATTGGTGGGGTATGCCTCTTACGGGATTTCCCGCCGGATTAGCCACGGATATCGCCATAGATTCTTCAGGGGGATTATGGGCCGGCACCAGGTTGTCAGGACTGGCCGGATATATAGACTCGGTTTGGACCATTATATCGATACCGGGTCCGGCGTCGAATGTTATCCCGTCGATCGCCATCGATTCGACCGGGGCTGTCTGGATGACTCATGACGCCAGGGGGCTAAGCCGGCTGGAGAATAATCAGTGGACGACATTTAACGTATCGAATTCCGATCCTGACGGCCCGGGGCCGCTATTGGGGCTGGCAACCAACAGCGCGGTCGATATCGATATAGCGGCTGATGGAAATATATGGGTGGGGGATTGGGGCGGAGGTTTATATAAGTATGATCATGTATCGTGGTATCATTGGGATTATACCAACTGTCCGATGTTCGGTGTGCCTGGTTATCCTGAATACTGGGCGGCCAGCGCTGTGGCTGTCGACGACAGCGGGACAGTATGGGTGACGTCACTCGATTCGGATTCCGGTTTGGTCATGGGTGCATTCGATCCGGGGGATTCCACGTGGGAGCGATATTTTACCGGCCCCAACACGGTATCATTGAATCAGGTAACGGCGCTTTATTCGCATGGGAATACGTTATGGGTAGGCATGACCGAGGGGCTTCACCGGCTGGATTTCGGAGGAACTCCGATGCTTCAATCGGATGACAGCTGGCAGAATGATATCAGTCTGGAATTTGTATCCGATATCGCCCTGGATCCGTTCGGAAGTTTGTGGTTCGGATCTCCCACGGGATTATACAGATTGTCTCCGGGGACCGGGGAGGTTCGTCAGGTAGAGCTATTGCCGGAGATAGCCGGAAGCGTGAACGCTGTAGCCTCGGATGGAGTGGGGAATATCTGGGTAGGGACAGTGGCCGGTCTGGGAGTTCTTCGTCCGGATACGACTATATGGAGAACTTATTATACTACGGACAACAGTCCTCTTTTGAATAATGAGGTAATCGATCTGGAAATCGATATCGTAACCGGGATCGTATATATCGGCACAAATAAGGGGTTATCCATTTTCGAGTCCGGTGTGGAACCGCCATCGGACGATCTTTCCAACGTGGCCGCTTATCCGAACCCTGTAAATATCGCTGCCGGCGATGGGGCGGTTTATTTCAAGCGGATTCCCGTGGATGCCATTATATCAATTTATACAGTAGGCGGGGATCTGGTGGAGTCATTTCCTTTCTCCCGACAGGATTACTGGAATCTGAAAAACTCTAAAGGGGAATCGATCGCGGGCGGAATATATATATTTCTGGTGGAATCCGGTAATAAGTCGGGCGTAGGGAAATTTGCGGTCATCAAATGAAATAACATTATCGAGAATGTTATCGGCCGGCCCGCCGATCAGCGATCGGTGGGGAGGAGTATTTTACCATCCTGTTTTTGTCGACGCGGCCTCCGAATGCACGGGTTTGAGAGGATATTCAAGTAATATATATATAGATGGCCTGGAGACCGGGGCGATCAATCTGTTATTTCAGGACAGGAGATCGATTCGGGCGGCGACGATTCCGCTTTTATTTCAATATTTCGGTCCGCTTGTATCCCGCTCCGACGATAAGGGCGAATATTTGAGAAATCTGGATAAACATTTATCGGAGCAGGCGGATTTTGTTTATTTCAGTTTTACTCCGGATTTCGATTTGGGCGGGAGTTTTCCCGATGGATGGAAATTCAGGAAGAGCGCGACCTTGGCGGTATCGCGGGAGAAGCTTCTGAACTGGGGGAATGATTTTAAAGACGACGTGAAAAATAAAATCAGGAAGGCGGGCAGAGAGAAAGTAACTGTGGAGGCCTTGAATTATTTGCCCGCCGATTTATGGTCGATGACTTTCACCCACAGGAAGATGAAACCTCCACTGGAACCGTCAGCCCTGGGCAAGTGGTGCGCGACGCTTATTAATCATTCTCTTCTGAAGATATACGCGGCCAGGGCGGGAGATAACTTAGCGGCCTTTCGGGGCCAGCTGGTTTTTGGAGATTACGCGTACGACTGGATCGCTGGCTCCGATCCGCAATACCGGTCGACCGGGGCCAATCAGCTGCTTATGGCGGAGATAGGGAACGAGCATCAGAGGGCCGGGATCGGGGTATGGGACCTGATCGACGGAGGAATAAAGAGCATAGCTGATTTCAAGAGGTCTTTCGGGGCGGAGGAGCAATATCATTATCTTGGTTCGAAATCATATAGTTTAAAAGGCCGATTATTCGGTATAACGCGGAATATAAAAAATGTCTGGTAACGGGACGATAATAAAATATTTATATCGCAGTAAAACGGATAGTCGGAAAAAAGTCAGTCACGCATTCAATTATATATCAGCTGTTACCGGATATCGGTTCGTATTCGAGCCGGAGTCACCGGAGTTATGGTCTGACTATGAGCGGCCTGCCGCCGATTCGGTACGGATTATACTCGGCGCGGGCGGGCGAGAATTGCAGGAGGGTTGGCGGGGGAGAACGGGCGATAGCGGCAAAGATATAATATATATCGAAAACGACCCGATCAGAGAGATTATTTCGATGCTATCGGTCGAGTCCGGTTCAATGTCCGACGGACAAGCGAAGGGCAAAACAGGTAAAACGTCTGATATGAAACTAAGCGGGCAGTTGAGAATATTGATCAACGTTCTCGTGGCCGCCGGGCTGATAGATTCAAGCGAGAGAGCAATCGGGTTATGGCCGGAAGAAAAGATGTTCGGAGTTGTAGTCACGCATGATATCGATATAATCAGAAGATCGATCCGGGGAAGCGTTAAGCTTCTGGTCAAAAGGGATGTTCCGGGGGGATTTCGGGGATTGAAGGACTCGATCCTCGCAGTGTCAGGGCGGAGCTGCAACCCGTATGATTGTATTAACGGCTGGATCGATCTGGAAGAGAGTCTCGGTTTAAAATCGACTTATTTTGTTTTTTCAGGGGCGAGAAAAGAGGCCAATGATCCCAAGTATACTCCGGAGGAATTAAGACATCGATTGAGCGAGCTGAAGGCGTCGGGTCACGAGATCGCGCTGCATACTGGGATACGGAGTCATTCCGGGGATGGCATAGGTGAGGCAGGCGAAATATTAAAGGCTGTCTCGGCGGGTCAGGTTGAGGGTTTACGACCTCATTATCTTTCGGTCTCTTTGCCGGAATACTGGCGGACAGCGTCTGAAAAAGGATTTAGGTATTCATCCTGTCTGGGATTCGATGATTCGATCGGATATTACGGCGGGATAGATCTTCCGATTGTGCCGTTCGATAACGAACGTGACTGTCCCATTAATATCATCGAGATACCGATAGTCATAATGGACTGCGGGCTTATCGGCGAGGGGAGGGCCGAATCGGATGAGACGTTCAGGCGGGGAGCCGACCTGATCGACGGCTGCCGCAACGATGGCGGGATCCTGACTTTGGACTGGCATCAGAGGACGTTGTATCAGCCCGATTATCCCGGCTGGAGCGGATTAATGGAGAAGCTGATCGATTACGCAATCGGCGAAGGGGGTTGTTTTTATACTATGCGGGATATGGCGGTATTGATGGAGGAACGTATGAGGAGATTTTCTTGAAGGTTGCTTATTTTATATTGAACAATTTTGAATATGATTCCCGCGCCAGGCTGGAGGTCGAAACTATAGGCGGGCTGGGATACGATATCGATTTGATAGTCACCGAGGGGGGAGATTCCGATAATTTCATGGGGTATCCTTTTTACCGAATACCGCAGTATAACTGGCCGTCGAGAAAGATCCGTTTTATCCAGTATAACATAGCGGCGGCGCGGATCGGAGCGAAATTAAAGGCCGATATTTATCACGCAGTCGATCTCGACGTGCTGGCGGCGGCATATCTGGCATCAAGAAAAGCCGGAGGGAAATTGATATATGAGGCCCGCGAGTTATATACCGAATTGGAGCCGTTATGGGGCCGTCCGACGATAAAAAAGGTATGGGAGACTCTGGAGAGAAAAATAATCGGAAAAGCGGATACGGTTTTTACAATCAATGAATCGATAAGCACAGAGCTTTCGCGGCGGTATGGAATCGACAGGCCGGAATTTATCCGGAACGTAGCCAGAACTCCGTCGAATCTGAAGCCCGTAGATCTCCGCGCGAAATATCCGATTTCGTCGAAAAGCAGGATAATCGTATACCAGGGGGTTCTCAGGGATGGGCAGGGGCTTTTATATCAGCTTGAAATTCTGCGTTATTTAAGCGATATAGTATTGGTATGTTTCGGGAGCGGCCCGATCGAGGAGAGAATACAGGAGAGAATAGTCGAACTTGGAATCGAAAACAAGGTGATTTTAGCTGGTTCTGTCCCCCCGGACGATCTTTTGAATTATACCGCCGGGGCCGACGCCGGAATATTGTTGATGGAGGGGAAAGCTCTGAACAACAGGCTGGCGCTTCCGCAGAAGCTGTTTCAATATTTGAGCGCGGGTATCCCGCAGATAGTCTCGAAAATGCCGGAGATATCGGGATTCGTTTTGAAGGAGGATACCGGGATAGCGGTTGAAATGGAAGATCCCGAGAGGGACGCGGAAGCGATCTCGAAGTTTTTTAACGATCAAATCGCTTATGGCAGGGCCCGGAGAAATTGTGTCGAGTCCGGGGCGCGCAACAACTGGGAAACGGAATCAGAGAAATTGGTAAAATTATACAAGGGGCTGGAGTAAATTAATGATCAGTTATTCAATTCTGATAATAACCTGCAATCAGAAGGAGATACTCGGGCGAGCGTTGAACAGCCTGGCCAAACAGATAAAGAACCCGAAAGCGTTCGAGATAGTGGTTGCGGATGATTGCTCAACGGACGGGACGGATGAATTTATCAAGCGATCGAGGATGCCGATATTTTTGAAATATATTCGGCAGGATAAAAATGTAGGCCGATCCATAATCCGCAACAAAGGATTCGAGAAGACCGCCGGTCGACAGGTCATATTCCTTGACGGGGATATGCTGCCGGGGGATGATATGATAGAGTCTTATACCAGTTCATGGGAGCAATATCCCGGGGCGGTGATTGTCGGCTCCGTCGGATATCCCGTTGAATGGCCGTCCGATAAACTTCAGAAGTATCTTCTCAGCCGCGGAAGGTTGGCGGTGAAGGCTGAAGGACCGGTCGCGGGAAAATATTTTACCAGCGGCAATTTTTCCATAGGAAGAGAATTATTCGCCGAGATGAGAGGATTCGATCTGAATTTCGAAGGATGGAAAGGTGAGGATACCGATTTCGGTCTTCGTCTGGAAAGCAAGGGTGTGCCAATTATTTTCAATCCGCAGGCGGTTTCGTACCATTATCATAGGAAAACGATAAAAGAAATGACGGCTGAATACGACAGGTACGGCGGCTCGAGCTTCCGGGTCTTGCTTGAGAAGTATCCCGGCGAATCGATATTCGAGACGGGGTGGACGCTGGGTCTGCCGGGCAGAACGGGCTTGAGGAAAACAATGGGATCGCTGTTGTCGCCTCTTCGCAGCGATACCGCCATTTCGATTTTGGAGTACCTGGCGAACAAGACCGGATCGCTTTTTCCTTATTTTTGCTACGACTGGCTTTTCTATAGCTGTCTGGCGAGAGGGTACAGGAGATCGTTGAAGTAATGCCGGGAATCCTAATAGTAACCACGAGTTTTCCATTGAAACCGGGCGATGGATTATCACCGTTTGTCTGGGAATATTGCCGTCATATAAGAGACAAAGGCTGGCGGGTCAGGGTTTTGGCGCCGCATCATCGTGGTTTGAAGAAAAGCGAAGAATGGGACGGGATAAATATTTCCAGGTTTCAATATCTGCCGGAGCGTTTTGAGGATATGGCATATTCCGGGGGCCTTATACCGGGGCTGAAAAAGAAACCGTGGAAAATATTTAAGATGCCTTTTTATATATATTCCGCGTATTCATCGGCGTTGAGGATAGCGAGTCGTGAGAATATCGAAATTGTCAATTTCCACTGGCTTTTTCCGGCGGGTTTTTGGGTTTCGAGATTTGTTAAGAAGACGGGGATGCCCGTAGTCTTTACGGGTCACGGCACGGATATTCATCTGGCCATGAAATTTCCGTTCAGCTTTTTCGCCCGGCGCGCCTTAAAGCGTTCGGCGGCGGTTACGGTCAACAGCGTTTACATCAAGAGTCTTCTGGATAAGGATCATCTTCCGGAGAAGGTGGAAATTATCCCGATGGGAGTGGATACCTCGCTTTTCTTTCCCGGACAGGATAAACCGTCGGCATATAATAAAGTGATATTCGTAGGACGTTTGATTCGTCAGAAAGGGATAAATTTATTGATAGATGCTTTCGCCGCGCTGCGGAAGGAGTTTCCCGATGCCATACTCGAGATAATAGGGTATGGTCCCGAAAAGGAGTATATAAGGACCTTTATACGAGAAAGGAATCTCGGCGGATGTGTTATACTAACGCCGCCTGTGAATCACGCGGAATTGGCGGAGAAATATCGGAACTCCCGTCTGTTGGCTATGCCGTCGCTGGTACCAGAGGGTTTCGGCATGACCGCGGCGGAGGCGGCGGCCTGCGGGCGGCCGACGATTACATTCGGGCTGGGTGGAACGTCGGAGTTAGTGATACATGACCGGACTGGGATCGTAACGGAGCAGAATGCCTCGGCTTTGGCTGACGGTTTCAAGCGTCTTTTCGAGAATGGGGATTTGGCCGATGAACTTGGGGCGGCAGCCAGGCGGCGTATCGAAGAGAATTTCAGCTGGGGGATCATCAGCGGCCGATTCGATAGTTTGTTTAAGAGCATTACTTCGAAGATATAAATATACCCCGCTCCGGCAATATCTGAAATCGGAGCGGGGTATTTTCAAGGGGACAAAGGACTATTTTAGCATAGTCATTTGTTTGAACAGTACCGTTGGCCCGGTAGAAAATTTATAGAAATAGACGCCGGAAGCCGCGTCGCGGCCCGCGTCATTAGCGCCGTTCCAGGTGACCTGATTTGATCCTGCCGGAAATTCGCCGGAGACGAGTTTCCGGACCAGCCGTCCACTGATATCATAAATATCGAGTTCGACCGAGGATCTTTCCGGTATGTTGAATTCGATGGTCGTATTGGAGTTGAATGGATTGGGGTAGTTTTGATGAACCATCGGCTTTGAGGGCAGATGGATTTCATTGTCAGTACCGAGAGGGGCTCCGACAACAACAGCGTTTTGATCGGGAATGTATCTGATTTTGGAAGCTGTCACCATAATATAGCCATCGGCCTGGGGATCGATTTCGAAGGAAACGTACCCGGAGGCGTCGGTAGCGGTTCTGGCGAACAGTTCTCCCGGTCTGTAGATACAGACAGCGGCACCTTGAACGGGGTTGCCGTTGGACAGCACCCGATACTGAACCTGCTGCAAGATATTCGGGTCTAATTCGGTCGGTCCCTCGATAACCAGGTTGCCGTCGACTGAAAGCCATAGAGACATCTCGGGATCGCCGAAAAGATTATGACCATAACCGATATCTCGATAGTTGGGATAATCAATTTTCGAGAGGGCCTCGGCTACCGAGAGCCTGCTGGTTGAATCGACGAATATATGATCAAAGAATTTTCTTTCCATGTTGTATGAGGGGGATACCCATCCCCAGCGCGTGTTCCCCAGAAAGGCTACACCTGACCCCGGTTCGAGGATAAAAGATTCGGCGAAGCAGTACGGGCTCGGATATGGGGCCGGTCTGAAGATCTCTTTATCGAAATCGAAGGCTCCGAGATCGCAGCTTATGGAGTATTGAACGGACGGTTGATTATATGTGGTCAGATTGCTCAGGGCGCCGCATCCTCCCCAGGGGACGATATCGCCCCATACTCCGGAATATCCGTAGGCATTATAACCGCATGATCTCGCCGAATACCAGGAGATATCACCATGATTAAGATTGGAGATAAACCCCCATCCCTCCTGCATGACATTGATTACCGTGGAGGCTAACGGTGAGACCGGCTCGTAAGTATTTCCGCTGGGCTGTTCTATTAAGCGGTCGGCGTCGTAGTAAAAATTCCCGGGGAGCATTCCGGCCAGGACTTCATGCTGCCCGTAATCTCTCATCTGATCGGCACAGATAAAGAGGGCTTTCGTCAGGTATGACGGATCGCCGTTACCCGGATTCTTCTCATACAGAATCGCTTTATTCCCCCAAACCGAGGCATGCTCGGCCGTTCTTGCCGGAACTCTGCCGACATATAGCTCGGGATAAATATCAGGCAAATCATGGTACGATTCTCCCCAGACACCATCGCCGTCGGCATCCCAGTCGCCGGTCAGGTCGGCGTAGTACATATCGGAAACCTGCTGACGATTCAGCGTCGGAATATAATCGCGGACATTGCCCGGATAGAGATATCTTATCGGTACAACGTCTTCGTCGCCGCCGAGGAGTACCCAGCGCACGCCGCCGTTATAGGCCTGGATAAGATAATTTCTCAGTTTTTCGGCCGGGTCCTGTCCGACGGACATGGCCAGAATATCTTCGATAAAGACGATATCGGCGGGTATCCCTTTTTGATTTTTCCAATTGAGGAAAGGGAAAAAGCCGGGGGCGATTTCGGCGGAAGTGATGATAAGATATTCGGGAGTGGGTATATTGCCCGCGATTGTAGGTGTACCACCGCCGTATGACGAGGCCAGCAGAGGAAGATCGAGGCCGTTATCGACCCGTTGCTCGAGAGCGGCATAGGCGAAAGCGTCGTTTTTGGGAGCCAGCCCGTTGGCAACTACCGATGATTTCAGGCTTATATGGACCGTGATTTCCGGGTAGAAGAGTAATTTGCCGGAAAGAGGTTTACAGGCCAGCGGGTAAACCGCCAGATCGACCAGGTTAATATTTCCCCAATGTCCGCGGCTAAGAATCTCGGCTCTTTTGACCGGATAAATATCATCAGAATTAAAAATCGCGGGATTGGCGGAAGACACTGTATCCGCAGGATAATTGCCGGTGGCTATATCTCCTTTGATGAAATCGATATTGCCTACGGCCAGTTCTGTCGGATTCGCCGATTCGACGGTTATCCCTGTAATGGCGGTGTTTGGGGGCAGAACCAGTTTTACGATTCTGTATCCCAAGGCCGGAGCGCCCGGTTCGGAGATCATTTCGCCGTCTTCCACGGCCGCAATATGTCCGTCAAAGGTAATGGCGCTGATATCCGTAGTCACGGTATGGATATAATCTTCAGCCGCCAATGTATTGATAGATAAGAGAATAGTTGGTGTGATCATCCATAGTATCAGTCGGTTTAGTTTTAGCATTTGTCCCCTCCAGATCGATTATTATTGCTTACGACAGATTGATAGAGCAATGGGGGTGCCGTCGGTAATTATGGGTGTATCGGCTTGAAACGGCTCGATAATTTGTTATGGTTCAATGGTTTGCGGTATGGACGGTTTTCATTCGTGTGGTTCATGGTGGAACTTGGAGAGGTTATTTATGGGATTCATCCAATAGTCCTCGTCCTATCGCTATATTTTTGAGAGGAATAGGATTATGGAGAATTTTTCGCTTGACTCCAGTGGGATAAAATGACACATTGTGGGCAAAAGTGGGAGGATAGCCCAGCAATGGCGGCTTTTAAAGGAACTTACAGTTTTTCAATAGATCACAAGGGGCGTTTGAATATTCCCGCCAAGTTCAGGGGAGCGCCCGACACGCCCGAAGGTGAGCATTATGTTCTTGCCCGTGGTTTTGAGGGTTGTCTTTATTTATATCCTCATGAGTCCTGGGTAATAATAGAGGCCAAGCTCTCGGAATTGAAGACGATTTCAGACGCCAAGGCTCGATATTTCGTACGCACGCTTCTTTCCAACGCCGCTGATGTAAAGATCGACAAGCATGGCAGAATAGCGGTTCCGCAGAATCTTCTGGATCTGGCAGGGATAAAGAGAGATGTGATAATTCGAGGGGTTCTTGACAAGATGGAGCTCTGGGATCCCGAGGCTTTGAGAAAATATGAAGACAGCCGGCCGGATTCCTATGAGGATGTGGCCGGGCAGTTGTTGATCTGATGGCGGGCCATGTTCCTGTCATGGCAGCCGAGGTGGTATCGATATTCGCCGAATCGCCGGGAGGTATTTTTCTGGACGCCACATTCGGATCGGGGGGGCATACCAGGGAAATAGAGAGAAGCTATCCGGGCAAATTTCGTTTTATGGGGATAGACCGCGACAGTGAAATATTGTCGAGGGCAGGAGGCGATCTGCCGAGTAATATCGAGCTTTTAAATATGAGTTTCGCGGAGATTCCGTCTATGTTGGAAGAGCGGAATCCCGGTCCGGTTACTGGTGCGCTTTTCGATTTGGGTTTGAATTCCGAGCAGATAGATGAGATGTCTCGAGGGTTTTCATTCAGGGGTTCGGCTTCTCTCGACATGAGATTCGACCGGAAATCGGGCAGTCCTCTCTGGGCCGAGATAAGAAAACTGGATTCGGATCGTTTGGTGTGGATATTGAAAGAATACGGCCAGGAACGGAACGCCCGTTCGATAGCCCGGAAAATTATATCGGCGCCGCCGTCCACAACGGATGAGTTGGCCGAGATAGTAAAGTCCGCTGTCGGCCCCGGGCGGTTCGCCAAATCGGCGGCCCGGGTATTTCAGGCGTTCAGGATCTATATCAATAGCGAGCTGGCAGAGATTCAAAGAGCGTTGTCGGGCATAATTCCTCTTTTGGCCAGCGGCGGCAGGTTGGCGGTGATATCGTATCATTCTCTGGAGGACGGCATAGTAAAGCGGCTTTTTCAATTGAATTCCGGAAAGTGTTTTTGCGGAAAGGGAGTCGGTATTTGCGAATGCGGGAAAGGGAATAATCTGAAGGTTATAAGCAAGAAACCGTTACGGCCGAGCGATGATGAGATCAGGAGAAACAGCCGGTCACGGCCGGCGAGATTGAGGTATGCGGAAAGGATATAACGGCCGCCGTGGGAAAAGAGGCAAGGGCTGGCACAAGCCTGCCGCGGCGGGACTCCTATTTTTATTTTTCTGTCTGGTATGGATTTGGAAGGCTGATATGGTTAAGGCACGATATTCCCGAATGAAGGATCTGGAGAGGATTAAGAGCGATCTTATTTCCGAGAATTCCCGTATTGGCGCGGATCTGATGGAATTCAAGTCGTTGTCGTCAATCGACAGGGCGGTCGGCAAGCGTTTCGGATTGACCCAGAATATTCCGCGCAGACAGATTTTCGATGATCCGGTAAAGCCCGGAAGATTCGACAGGAAGAGTTTTGTGGATATGGATCAGGTGGTCGATTGGATGGAGAGGGCTGTTTTCAGATCGGGGCAGATAAACGCCAGGGAGCGTCTCGATGACGAAGCGGAGAAAAAATAAGAGATGACCGACCGGTTTTTGATAGCCAGAAGAGGTAAACTGCTTTTTATCCTTTTGGGGGTAATCGGTATTATTTTTGTGTTGAGGGCGGCGGAGATCCAGATATTGAGGCACAGCCAGTTCAGAGCCTACGCCGATTCCCAGCAGCAATCATCGATGCCCTTGAAGGCCAGGCGAGGGACGATTTACGACCGTGAGGGCAGGAAGATAGCCTATGACGTGGAAGTAAAATCGTACAGTGTCAATCCCAGATATATGAAGGATAAGAGGGGGGCGGCCAGGGAGCTTTCCAGGATCACCGGCAAGACTCAGAATTATTGGCTGGAACAGTTCAGGAAATATCCAGGATTTTTATACGCGGCCCGGCGGGTTTCGAAAAATATGGAATCCCGTTTTGAAAAATCGTGTATCGAGACATTGAAACCCAGGTTGGAAACTTTGAGGATGTATACCTATGACGAGTTGGCGGCGGAGGTTATCGGCCGAACCGATATCGACAATAAGGGAGTATCCGGTTTAGAGAAATATTATGAGAAGATCCTTTACGGGGTTGACGGCCAGTCGATTTTTCTGCGTGACGCGAGAGGGAATGAAGTTACTGCCTGGGAACATACATTAGCGGCTCCGCTGGATGGATCGGATATATATCTGACTCTGGATCTCGACCTTCAGCAGATAGTGGAATCGGAATTAAGACGGATGCTCGATTCGAGCGGAGCGATCTGGGGTTCGGCGATATTTCTGGATGTCGAAGACGGGGGTGTTTTAGCCTGCGCCACAATAGAAAAAGGGAAACGGGATTTTATCAGGAATCGGACGGTAGTCGATATGAACGAGCCGGGTTCCACCGCCAAAATAGTGCCGTTGGCCACAGTTTTTCAGGCGGGGATATTCGAACCTGATGATATGATAAACGTAGAAGGAGGCAGGTTCAGTATCGGCAAGCGTACCATACGGGACGATCATCCATACGATTTTCTCCGCTGCGACGAAGTAGGCATATATTCATCAAATATCGGTGTGGCCAAAATGGGGCTGGCGGCCGGATCTGACCTGATATACAAAACTCTGGTTCAACTCGGTTTCGGTTCCAAGACCGGAATCGATTTCCCCGGCGAAACAGCAGGGTCAATAAGCAGGCCCGAGAGCTGGTCGGACCATCTTTTGGCCAATATCTGTTACGGCTATGGAATGGCGGTTACCGGTATTCAACTGGCATCGGCGTATTCTGCGGTAGTCTCGGGGGGCGAACTGCATAAGCCGTTTTTCGGGGCATCGGCGGTCTCTCCGGATGGAAAAAAGGAGATACTAAATTCTAAAACAGTGGTCAGAAAAGCGCTCGATCAGAAGACGTCGGATATACTGCGGGATATTCTGTTGGGAGTAGTGGAAATGGGCACAGCCAGAAAAGCCAAAAGCGACCTTTGCCCGATCGCCGGGAAAACCGGCACAGCATTGCGGACCAGAAAAGAGGGGAAGGGATACGATCGGAAACGGGCGTTAGCGTCGTTCGCCGGATATTTTCCGGCGGACAATCCCCGGGTGGTTGGGGTAGTTATGTTCGATGAGCCGCAGACCAGTATTTACGGAGGAGAGATATCGGCGCCGGTATTCGGCAGGATAGCCACAAGATATATTGGGATACCCCGGATCAACCTGATGGCCGGGATGGATAAAGAAGATCCGGCCATTGAATCGAAACCGGCAGATGGAAAACAGGAAAAAAACCAGGGGGCGGAATTTGTGACGCTAGGCGCTCAGGGGGATGATCAAGCCGCCGGTCTGGAAGTAAGCTCCGCTGATTATCTACCTGACTTTCGAGGCAAGACAGTACGAGAAGCTTTGTACATGGTCAGGGCTCTGGGTTTGGAATACGAGTTGACCGGAAGCGGGATTATCGATTCTCAGAAGCCGTCTCCGGGAGTGAGTTTGCATAAAGTAGGGGTTCTTGAACTTAACGGAATAATTAGATGATTTTTTCTATCATGGATAAAACGGGCAAAATACCTCGAAGCCTTAGTCTTGGCGAGCTATTGCAGAATCTGAATTTCGATCTGCCGAAGGAATACGCTGGAATACCAGTCGCGGGTATTACAGACGATTCGCGGCGAATCAATCCCGGAGATGTATTTTTCGCCGTACCGGGTCATTCCGCGGACGGCCGCAAGTATATCAGCGAGGCTGTATCTCTGGGAGCGTCGGCGATAATAACAACGCCGGGGGAGGGTTCCTATCCCGGCGTTCCAGTGGTGCGAATCGAGGATTTGCGCGGGGCGATGTCGCTGGCGGCAGACCGTTATTTCGATCATCCGTCCTCCCGATTGACGGTAGCGGCAGTTACCGGCACCAATGGGAAGACGACGGTTACTTATTTGCTTTCCTCGATATTCAACTCGAGCGGAAAAAGATGGGGCAAGATCGGGACCATTGGGTATGAGACCGGAGGCCGGTTTATTGCCGCCCAAAACACCACGCCCGGGGCGATAGATCTTCAGAGATATTTTTTTGAGATGATAGAAAACGGTTACGACGGCTGCGCCATGGAGGTTTCATCGCACGCTCTCGATCAGAGAAGGTGCGAGCATATTCAATTCGATCTGGCCGCGTTCACCAATCTGACCCAGGATCATCTGGATTATCATAAAGATATGGACAGTTATTTTCTGGCCAAGTCGATATTGTTTGAAAAGGCGCCGATCTCGGTTATTAACGTCGATGATGAATATGGCCGCCGGCTTCTAACGAGAGCATCAGGCAGAATTATTACCTATGGATCGGATAATCCGGCGGACCTGCAATATCGATCAAAAGATATCAGCATTCACAGTTCCGCTTTGGAGTTCAAGTATGAGGGGCGGACAATCGGATTTGATTTTCCGTTACCGGGATTATTCAATCATCAGAACGCCGCCGCCGCGGCGGCATCGGCTATAGGTCTGGGGTTGTCGCTGGAGGAGGCGGTAAAAGGTTTGTCTGAAGCGTCGCCTGTGCCGGGGAGACTTCAGCCTATCAGGCTGGGCCAGCCGTTCGGAGTGTATATCGATTACGCGCACACTCCGGGGGCGTTGGAGAGGCTGTTGACCAGCCTGCGGGAATTCAAGCCGGGAATGATACATATAGTATTCGGATGCGGCGGCGACCGCGACCGGAAGAAGCGGCCGTTAATGGGGCAGGCGTCATCAACCCTGGCCGACCGGGTTTATCTGACATCGGACAATCCTCGCACCGAGGATCCGATGGCGATCATTAACGAAGCGTTAAAGGGTATTACCGACAGGAAGCGTTGCCAGGTAATCGAGGACAGGGCGTTGGCTATCAGAGCGGCGATCAATTCAGCGTCGGACGGGGATATAGTGGCAATCGCGGGGAAAGGGCACGAGGATTACCAGGTCGTGGGGACAGTTAAGAAGTATTTTTCTGATGTTGAGGTCGCGAAATCGGCGTTAAGAAAGCTGGGATATGATAACAATGACGGATAAACGAGATCCGTTCTTTACTATTAAAGAGGCAGGTGAAATCCTGGGATCGTCTTTGGAGGGGGATCCCGGATTTCACCTTGCGGCTATATACGGGATAAGAATCGACAGCAGGCTGGTCAGTGCCGGGGATCTCTTCGTGGCGGTCAAAGGGGAGAGATACGACGGTCATGATTTTATCGAGGAGACTTTCTCCCGCGGGGTAGAAGCGGCGGTGGTATCAAAACAGGAATCCGAAAAACGGAATTTCAAAGGGGAGAGGTTTATTGCTGTTGACGATACGGTATCGGCTCTCGGGGAGCTGGCCGCTTATCACCGGGGAAGGATGAAGACCCGGATCGCCGCGGTGACCGGATCCAACGGGAAAACCACTGTCAAGAACCTGATTTATGAGGTTTTATCGAAAGCCGGACCGTCGGTAAAATCGTCGGGGAATTTCAATAATTTGTATGGCTTGCCCTTATCTATATTTCAGCTCGAGAAAAAGCATCAATTCGCCGTATTCGAACTGGGCATGAGCGGTAGAGGGGAAATCTCCAGGCTGGGGGAAATAGCCCGTCCGGATCTGGCGGTGATCACCAATGTCGGTCCGGCGCACTTGGAATATTTCGAGAGTATCGATGATATCGCTATGGCCAAGCTGGAGATAGCGGAGAGAATAAAACCGGGCGGGGCGCTGATTGTCAATGGAGACGATGAAATTTTGAACAAGCATCTGGCGGGGCACGCTATGAGACTTATCAGATTCGGGCTATCGTCGGAGAACGATATTTTTGCGGCCAATATGAAATTCGACGATGTTGGTTTGCCTCGGTTCGAGATCGACGGCGTCGTGTTCGAGTCATCGCTTCCGGGCGTCCACAATGTTTACAACATATTGGCGGCTTACGCGGTCTGCAGGAAATTCGGAATAGGAGCGTCAGATATATCGTCGGCGATTAAAGGTTACCGGGCTGAGGGGATGCGTTCGCAGATAGTTACCGAGAACGGTATAACCATGATAATAGACTGCTACAACGCCAATCCGGTTTCGATGCGTTACGCGCTGGATACGTTAGCCGGAACAAAATGCGGCGGTAAACGGATAGCGGTATTGGGGGATATGCTGGAGTTGGGCAAAGACGCGTTGAGATATCATGAGGAGACAGGAAGATACGCGGCCAAAATCGGGATCGACAAAGTATTTGGCCTGGGCGCGTTATCGCGGGCGATAGTCAAATCATTCGGCAGGAAGGGCCGTCATTTGGAGAGCAAGGATGAGCTTATAGAGGCATTGACGGGCTTTATAGGCAAGAATGACGTCATATTGTTCAAGGCATCGAGAGGAATTGCCCTGGAGGATGTGATCAAAAAGGTGAGGGAGAAGATATAATATGCTGTATCACCTGTTGTTTCCGTTGAGCAAATATATATCGGGTTTCAATCTCTTCAAGTATATAACATTCAGAACCGCTTATGCCACCGTGACCGCCATGCTGATCAGTTTTCTTTTCGGCTCGGTATTTATCAGGCTTCTGCAAAGATACCAGATGAGGGAAAGCATCCGCAAGGACGGGCCCCAGACCCATTTGGTCAAGGAGGGAACTCCGACCATGGGGGGGCTGTTGGTGCTGGTATCGATAATAGTGCCGACATTACTCTGGGCCGATCTGACCAATCGGTATATTCTGCTAATCATAGGGGTTACGGTCTGGATGGGGGCGCTCGGTTTCATGGATGATTTTCTGAAGGTCAAGATGGGGCAGAGAAAAGGTTTAGTGGCCCGCAAGAAATTTATCGGGCAGTTAGTCCTGGGTCTTTTATTCGGCGCATATCTGTATTTTTATCCACCTGACAGCAATTTCGATACGGCCACCGGAATACCATTTTTCAAATCGTACTATTTTGAGTTCGACTGGTTTTATATACCGTTTGTGGCTTTGGTGATCACCGGGGCATCCAACGCGGTCAATCTGACCGACGGTCTGGATGGTCTGGCCATTGGACTAGTGGGTATCTGCGCTTTGACTTTCGCGGGTCTTTGCTACATTACGGGCAGGGTGGATTTTTCGAGTTACTTAGATATCCGTTATTTGAAAGGGGCCGGGGAACTAACCATATACTGCGGGGCGTTGGCAGGGGCCTGTCTGGGGTTTCTCTGGTTCAATTCCAATCCGGCGAAAGTATTCATGGGGGATACCGGAGCGCTGGCCTTGGGCGGGGCCCTCGGCGCGGTGGCTCTTTTAGTGAAGAAAGAAATGCTTCTGGTGATAATGGGCGGGGTTTTTGTTATGGAGGCGTTATCGGTTATAATTCAAGTCTTGTACTTTAAGGCGACGGGTAAAAGAGTTTTTAAAATGGCGCCGCTCCATCACCATTTCGAGCTATCAGGTTGGAAAGAGCAGCAAGTGGTGGTCAGGTTCTGGATAATAGGGATAATATTCGCGTTGGTGGCATTCAGCACGTTAAAGATAAGATGAAACTCGATTTTAAAAATAAACGGGTTTCGATCCTGGGAGCCGGACGAAGCGGATTAGCGTCAGCGGAGGCGGTCATGTCTCGCGGCGGGATTGTCCTGGTCAGCGATTCGGGACCGGCCAAAGGGAAGGATACCATCGCGGCGTTATCGAAGACAGGCGCGAAAAGCGAATTCGGAGGGCATAGCGAAGCTGTTTTCAATTGCGACCTGATGATAGTCAGTCCGGGTGTACCGTCGAACTCTCCGGTGATAACCCGGGCGAGATCGAAGGGTATTGAAGTCTGGCCGGAGATCGAGTTGGCATATCGTCTTTGCCAGGGGAAAATTATCGGGATAACGGGATCGAACGGGAAAACGACGACGACGGCATTAATCGGAGAGATATTGAAAAACGCCGGAATAAAATCGTTTGTCTGCGGCAATATCGGATTTCCGTTTGTGGCTGTCGCCGATCAGGTGCCGTCCGACGGGTACGCTGTAGTGGAGTTATCGAGTTTTCAGCTGGAGCTGATAGATAGATTTCGGGCGGATATTTCGATTTTGCTGAACATTACTCCCGATCATCTCGACCGTCACGGCGATATGGAATCATACATCGAGGCCAAATTCCGGATATTCGAGAATCAGAGTGAAGGGGATTTGGCGGTGGTTAATTATGATGATTCGATATTGAGAAAGAGATGCCATGGTCTCAAATCCAAAAAAATATGGTTTTCGGTGGAGGCTGAGGATATCAGCGGGGTACGGGCCGTTCCCGGCGGAGGGATATTTATCAACGATACTGAGATAATGAAATCCGACGAGGTACGGATCAAGGGAATTCATAATTTATCAAATGCCTGCGCGGCATTATCGGCGGCATCGGGGGCCGGAATCGACGGCAGGATAATAGCAACGACATTAGAGTCATTCGCCGGGGTGGAACATCGTCTGGAATTCGCGCGGCTCATCGGAGGGGTGAGCTTCATAAACGATTCCAAAGGGACCAATGTAGATTCGGTTTACTGGGCGTTGAAGGCGGTTTCCGCTCCGGTGATATTAATCGCCGGCGGACGAGATAAGGCCGGGGATTTCACATTTTTGAACGAATTGGTATCGGGCAAAGTGAAATCGGTAATTCTAATCGGGGAGGCGGCTCCCAAAATCATGTCGGTGTGGCAAGAACTGACATCATGCGAAGAGGCCGTTGATATGGAGGAGGCGGTCAGGATGGCTTACGAGAGATCGATATCGGGCGATACGGTATTGCTTTCACCCGGGTGCGCGTCTTTCGATATGTTCGATAATTTTGAGCATCGAGGCAGGGTATTCAAGGAAGCGGTGTCCAAATTGCCAGACAGATCAAAGCAAAGCGGCAAGAGGGTAACTCAATGATTTCATTTTTACGGTATCGTCCCGACCTGGTTATAATATTATCCACGATAGCTTTGATGATGCTGGGAATAATATTCATTTACTCGGCCTCGGGTCCGTTCTGTCAGTTTCAGAATCCTCCCAAGCCGACATGGTATTTTCTTTTCAAACAGAGTATCTGGGTGGCGGCGGGG
>JAHEDG010000093.1 GCA_024641335.1 Candidatus Zixiibacteriota bacterium | reverse complement strand
CTCTTGCGAGCCAGTACCATCGTTATCGCCGCTGTCAACGTCGTCTTGCCGTGATCCACGTGACCTATCGTGCCCACGTTTACATGCGGCTTCGTCCTGTCAAACTTCGCCTTGGCCATCAAGACTCCTCGCGCTTTCTAAATTTCAACTTTTCCATCTTCTTTACAAGCCCAAGACCGGGATTGAACCGGTGACCTCGTCCTTACCAAGGACGTGCTCTACCGACTGAGCTACTTGGGCCGAATTACCCAAACAATTAAACAAGGGGTAAAAAACCCCTTAATAACAAACTCGCAATATAAAAAAACCACAATCGGTGTCAAGAGTTTTCTTCTCCCGAACATAATCTTTTTCTTCAAATTGGCAAATCTCTTGCTTAACACACTACCCACCCATCCCCCAACAGCTTACAAAAACCGGATAAACGCGTCGATTAGCCGCCGCCCGTTTCCATACAACAAAAATCAACTGAAAGTTCCGATAAGGAAATAAAAACATGTTAATACATTGATAACGACCAAGTTACGCCTTGCCTGGCAAGCCCGGCAATCAACCGAACGGCCCTAAAAGGAAAATTGAATTCTTGTTTATCTCCTCGCATCCGATATATTATAAAGTTGCCGGGTTCCTGCTGTCGCTGACAGCCCGATCAAACTCGATCCGGCGGAGGAAATATGACTATCCGACCAATAATAATATCCATCCTGTTGATTCTGTCGCTCTCTATCGCCGCCATATCCCAAATCGACCAGACCTATTTCAAGTTTGAGATAACCTCGCCGGCCGAGCTTAACAAACTGACCAGGATCATCTCCATAGATAATGTCCGGGAATCGGTGGTTTACGCTTACGCCTCCGACCGGCAATTAAGGGAGTTCGAAACTCTGGGCTATCGATACACCCGCCTCCCGGATCCCGGGTCGCTCATAAATCCCCGCATGGCTGACACACCAGAACTGACCATGGATTGGGATTCATACCCCACCTACGAGGTCTATATCGATATGATGCTTCAATATCAAAACGATTACCCGAATCTCTGCAGGATCGAGAATATAGGCAATTCGGTGCAGGGACGGCAGATTCTTTTCGCTAAGCTCTCGACCAACGTCGACCTCGAGGAAAACGAACCGGAGATCATGTATTCCTCCAGCATCCACGGTGACGAAACCACAGGATACATACTCATGCTCCGTCTGATCGATTATCTCTTGTCAGGTTACGGCAACGATCCTCGGGTTGCCGCTCTGCTGGACAATATGGAAATCTGGATAAACCCTCTGGCCAACCCCGACGGCGCTTATCACGGCGGCAATAATACCATTAACGGGGCCATTCGCTACAACGCTAACGGTTACGATCTCAACCGCAATTTCCCGGATCCGGCCGAAGGACCCAATCCCACCGGCCCCTGGCAGCCGGAAACTATCGCCATGATGAACTTCTTCGATCAGCATAATTTCGTAATTTCGGCCAACTTCCACGGGGGCGTGGAAGTCGTTAATTATCCCTGGGATACCTGGTCGCGACGCCATGCCGACGATTCCTGGTACATCGATCTCTGCCGTCAGTACGCAGACACCGCCCAGGCCAACAGCCCGTCCGGATATATGGACGACCTGAACAACGGAATAACCAACGGTTACGACTGGTACAGAGTCGTCGGCGGACGGCAGGATTACCTGAACTACTGGAAAGGATGCCGGGAAACCACCATCGAGCTCTCCCGGATCAAACTCGTTCCCCCCCAGAACCTGCCGGGATATTGGAACTATAACATCGCCTCGCTTTTAAACTATATCGAACAGGCAAACTACGGAATAAAGGGGATCGTTACCGACAACCAAACCGGACTCCCGGTAGCCGCTACTGTCTCGGTCGTCGGACATGATATCGATAGCTCCGAGGTCTATGCAGACCCCCAGGTGGGAGACTATCACCGCATGCTCTCTCCCGGCCTTTACGATCTTCGCTTTACCGCCCTCGGCTATAATCCTCAGCTGATCAGCGGCATAACCGTCGGCCAGAGAAACACCGTTATTGTAGATACTTTCCTCGATCCTTTATCCGACTTGCCCATGCTCGAATTCTCCGGAACTAATTACCTTAACACCGATCCCGGAGATACAGTTGAGATGGCCATTACCCTGGCAAACAACGGCGGCGGCGACGCTTCCGGGGTAAACGCCGCTTTGTCGACCAGCGATAACTTTATCACCATTCTACAGCCGACATCGAATTATCCGATGATTCCGGCTCTGGGAGGAACCGGCCTTTCTCTTACCAACTATATCTTCGCCATTTCGCCGGCCTGTCCCTGCTATCATGAGACAGAATTCCGGTTAGATATTACCGCCGACGGCGGCTATCTCGACAGCGCCTACTTCACCCTGACATTCGGTAGAATGATGGACAATTTCGAATCCGGCGATTTCTCCTCATTCCCCTGGCAAATGTCCGGACAGGCCGAATGGGAAATAGATTTCAATAACGCCCATAACGGACTCTATTCGGCAGGATCCGGACCGATCACCCATTATCAGAACTCCGCTATCAGCCTCGATTACGAGGTAACCTCCCCCGGCCCGCTGACTTTCTTTTATAAGGTCTCGTCCGAAAGTGATTATGATTTTTTGAGTTTCTATATCGACGATATCCTTCAGGCCCAATGGTCCGGCGAAATCGGATGGGCGCGAGCCTCTTTCGATGTCTCTCCCGGCATGCGGAATTTCAAATGGGCCTACGAAAAAGACCAGTCGGTCAACAGGGGCAGCGACCGGGGATGGATCGATCTCATTTTCTTCCCCCCCTCGATCATCAGCGGCCCTGTTATCC
>JAHEDG010000063.1 GCA_024641335.1 Candidatus Zixiibacteriota bacterium | reverse complement strand
TCTTATTTGCCTGGGCAACGCTCCCGATTTTAGATACCATATAAGCTGATCAGGGGAGAGTATCATGATAAGCGGATCGAGAATGTTCCATTTGAGTTTGCTCGTACTGGCCTTCCAGGCATGCTCCGACCGTCCCACCGAAAATTTAAATGATTTTATAATGATAAATATTATCCCGCCCGGAGAAGCGTTGTATGCCGATATCAGCCTGGCGCGAATTACGGTCAGCGCCGTCGAATTCGAAACACCGTACGATACCATTATCGCTGTCAATTCGCTATCAGGCGAAACGGTCTCCGCGCTACTCGAAATAGATCCCGGCCCGGCTCGGCTGTTTCGGGTCGGTCTTCAGGATCAGGCCGGGAGATTCTTATATCAGGATTCGATGCTTCGGGATAAAATTCCGGGAGTATTCTTGACCATCGATTTTAGACCGGCACAATTCGGTTTCGGCACTGCCACAGGTGTGAAGCTGTTCAGGGATAGAACTCCATGGGACAGCTTTGCCATGGATTCGATTCTTCTGAATATCGGTCTTTCCAGTGGAACAGGCCCCGGGCATTTCGAACTTTTTTCGTCGGCTGAAATTGCCGGCGTGGAGCTTTCGCCCGGAACAGATATGGTTATTATTTCCAACGATCAGCCTCAGGAATTCTACGATATTCTGGCGCTGAATCAATCGAAGTTCGATGATTTCGTTCGGGCAGGAGGCGTGATATTCTGGGGCGCCTGTGATATGGGCTGGAACTACGGCTCTATCGCTGACGCCGCGTTAGAGTTGCCGGGAAATATCAGGGTTTCTTATCTGCTGGATCAGGCCAATCTGGTAATCAACACCAACTTCGAATTTTTAAGTAATCTTTCTGATACCCTCCACGGAAATTACGCCAGCCAGGAGGTATTTTTTGATCTTCCTTATGGCGCGATAGTCTATATGACCGACACAGGCGGGAATCCGACTCTTATCGGAATGGGAATTGGGCAGGGGTGGACTTTTGTTTCCGGCCAGCCGTTGGAATATAATCTCGATCGAACGACAGCCTATGATATAGGTGTTTTGCTTCCTCGAATCATCCGTTTTATTCTTGGGATGAGCGCGGAGGACGCTTTACTCCACTTTCCTGACGGGAATTTAGAGAGCCTGACGGCATTTGAACCAAGCAGTTCTGAGGTCGTCGGTTCCGAGGGGAGTTCCCGGCAGTAAACATATATCGTTGGTCCGGACGGTCGGGATATGGAAATCCCGCCGGAAGGGAATAGCCGGTCCTGACGACAAGAGTCGGGATCGGCTTTTTATTTCCCCAAAACCATTACGTTCTATCAGTCTGCGCTCTGTTGCTTATAGCCGTCATCCGCTGGTTCTGCCTTTTTCTTGGGAACTTTGACTATATAGCAAAGTATACAATACTCGGAGAATATGGAGGTGAATATGAGATTCAGTCCCGACAGAAGATCCGATTTGAACGCGAACAATCTCAAACTGAACATCCTATTGACGGCGATTTATCCGGGCCTGTATTGTCCCCGGTGCAGTTCCCGCGAGATAGGTTTGAGGATGTTCTTCAATGGCGAAGGCATCTGGGGATGCCGTGATTGCGGAGTGGAATTTAGGCTTATTTTCCCTGATCAGAATAGATTCTGAAAAACCCTGATTTCCTTTTTCGATATAAAAAGCCCCGGTCGACCGCCGGGGCTTCTTTGTTTTGAAAATCGGCAACAGTAATATTACACTACTATTTTTTCTCACCTAAATTAAAATCGAAAAAGGTCAGAGTCAATCCTCCCAGGCCGGCCATTAACAGCAGCAGAGTTATTAAATACCCCGCGACCGGTATGATCGATAAGAGCACGGCTATAACCATCCCGACCAGAAAACAAAAATACCCCTGCCCGTTTCCCGGTTTCAAGCCGAAAAGTCGGAAAATCATCCTGCCGGCAAACAGCAGAGCGTAGATCAGCCCGGCGAAAGAGGCCGCGCCGAAAAGGAACATCAATGCCGCGCCCAACGGGGCGGCGATCACCGTAATCATAAGAACAAAAATCGCCAGGGGAGCCAACAGCAGAATAATAAATCCCAGACCGATACTGGGAAGCAGCCGCTTGCTTAGTACCTCCTCGGTCTCTGATGATTTCTTTTTGGTCAGGGCCAACGTTATCCCGCCGGAGATGAACATCATTATCCATAAACCGATGACCACCAGGGGGGTGGGAAACGGAATCAGCGAAAATATGATAATGATCGAAGAAAAGAAAATAACCAGGAGAAGATATCCTTTGTAGGATACGATAAATTTAAACATCGCAAAGGCTATATTACTGTCTTTTTCCTCGATTTCCTTTATTGTCCATTTAGTTTCGCCCTTAACCGACTTCGGATTGCTGATTTCGGCCTTCCTGGTCGATCTATAAATCAAGTCGCCCTTGATTACGGCATCGGAATCCAGATATAGCGTTTTGCCTTCGAATATCAGATCGCCGCCGACCTCTCCGGCAATCGAGGCTTTCCCAGCGAAGATCCTGAGATTGCCGTCGACCGAACCGTCGAAAGAAACATCAGCGCAGGTAATATCGGCGTTTTTCGTTATTCGCGCTTCGGGCCCGATGGTTACCTCATTGCCGGCGATTAATAGATTTCGACCCACCGGCGCCAGACAATCGACTTGGTTGCCAAATCCCCGGAAACTTCCCTCCACCGGTCCTAACACCTTAATCACGTTGCCGAACGCGTTGAAACTGCCCTCAACGGTGTTGAATTTGGCAACTTCGGCCGAAAAGGTAAAGAGATCGCCTTTCACTCGGCTGTCCCACTTGATCTTATTTCCCGCGATAAAAACATCATCATCATAGATCGGATCGGCCTTGAATCCGTGTTCCTTGGAGTTTATAAAACGGGTGGCCAGAGCCGTTACCGGTACCTGGGCCATGATTATCAACCAGACGATTATTTTTGTTGTTCTATTCATATTTCATTCCCTCTTATGATTACGCTAACCATCTTTCATTTGTTACCAGAATTATAATATCCGGTCAAGAGAATTCTTGCCTGAAGACGGCATGAATGCTATTATAATCGCTGATGACTTATCATGATAGAAAGATCTTACGGCCGCCCATTGATAAATATCCGATCTGGATAATATTAATCAGATGGATTCTCGCGGCGGCCGAACTCGGGCTGGCTTTATATTTCGTCTTCAAGTTCAAGTTCGATCTGGGCATAATCTTTACCACCTACTCCATAGTCGCCGCCTTTGTGCTGCTCCCGTTGATCAGGTGTGTTCGATGCTACTATTACGGCAAGCGATGCAATTTCGGATGGGGGATTATGGTGGCCAGGCTCTTTCCCAGGGTGGAAGGGGAAACCCAGGCCGCTAAATACGGTTTTGCGATTCTGTTCTGGCCCTTAAGGCTGGCGCCTATCGGCCTGGGTCTTTTAAGCTATCTGGGAATCTTCGACGACGGATTCAGCCTTAAGCCTCATGGCCTTTTTCTGATTTACATTTTAGTTCTTATTCTGCATAGGTGGTTCTATCGTTTTGTTTCCTGTTCCAGATGTCATCAAAGGACTGAATGCCCCGTTTATGATTACGGGATTATGAAGCGAAACATCGGCCGCGATTAAACTGCTATGAAATTGGCAATAGGAATATATCATCGGCACGGCATTCAAACTCCGGAGGTTCTATGAATTCCCTCTCTTTGGGCGGGATAGCTCTTCTGGCTTTGTTTCTCGGTTATAGGTTTTACGGCAGATTTATAGAGAGAAAACTGATCGCGCCGAGGGATGAATTCCCCACTCCGGCCGTCTCGGAAGACGATGGAATCGATTATACTCCGGCAAAAACGTCGGTTCTGTTCGGTCACCATTTTTCATCAATCGCCGGGGCCGGGCCGATTATCGGGCCTTTGATAGGGGTCACTTTTTTCGGATGGCTGGTATCAGTCTTATGGATTGTTATCGGATCGATCTTCATGGGAGCGGTTCATGATTATCTGGCAATGATGATCTCGGTCCGAAACAAGGGCAAATCCATCGCCGAAATAGCCCGGATTTCCATAGGTAACAGGGCCAAAACAGTCTTTTCCATATTTCTCTGGATCGCCCTGGTGCTGGTTGTGGCGGCGTTCGGAGATGCCACCGCGCAGACTCTGGTCAAGAAACCTGAAATAGTGGTTCCTACATTCGGGCTGATTTTTCTGGCGGCGTTATTCGGCCATTTCATCTATAAGCGGAAACTACCGCTGCTGTTATCCACTCTGCCCGCTTTGGCGCTGCTGGCCGGCCTTATTTATCTCGGAGAGATTTTCCCCGTTGTTTTGCCGGATACTATTTTGGGCATAACCGCATCGCGCGTCTGGTTCTGGATCCTGATGATTTACGCCTTGATTGCCTCGGTCTTGCCGGTCTGGATACTGCTTCAGCCGAGAGATTATTTATCGAGCTGGCTTTTGTATCTGGGATTGGGAGTCGGTTTTCTGGGTCTGATGATTGTCCATCCGGATATCCAGGCACCCGCCATGGTAGCTTTGAATAATCCGGTTCAGGGGCCGGTCTGGCCGATGTTGTTCGTCTTGATCGCCTGCGGGGCGGTATCCGGATTCCATTCGCTGGTTGCCAGCGGAACCTCGGCCAAACAATTGGGCAGAGAGAGCCTGGGACGGAAAATCGGTTACGGCTCGATGATTCTCGAATCGGCGTTGGCAATCCTTGTCGTCATGATTGCTTCAGCCGCCCTGAATTGGGACCCGTCAGGTGTCCGCTCAAGCTATGGCCTGCAATATCTGATGACCGGTATTGGCGCGGGCGGCGGCGGTGGCCCGATCGTGGCCTTTGCCGTCGGGTTTGGCAAAGTGGCCGGAAGTATTCCGGGGATTTCGGCCGTGGCCGGCGTTTATTTCGGCATGCTTATGCTTAATGCCTTTGTCATCACGACCCTGGATACCTCTACTCGCCTGGGTCGGTTTATCCTGACTGAAGCCAGCGGAGGCAGATATAAATCATTTAACAACAGATGGTTGACTTCCGCGATTACAGTCGCCGCGGCGGGATTGATTTCCTCTACCGGCGGCATCAATATTATCTGGCCGATTTTCGGCGCGGCCAACCAGCTTGTGGCGGCCCTGACCCTGGTAGTGGTTTCGGCCTATTTGATTGGTGTCCGAAAACCCCGAATTTATACCGTGATTCCCGCTATTTTCATGCTGATTACCACCATAGCGGCCTTGATCTATAAAATGATCGATTTCTTCGCTTCAGGAGGATTTCAAGGTTATATTCTGGGAGGGGTCTCTTTGATTCTCGTGGCCTTGGCCGTGTATATCTCCTTTGAAGCCAGGGATATTATTATGCTGGCCAAAAGGAAAAATACGATTCAGGCTGATATTCATCCAGCCTGGACCAGAAAATAACGCCCGATGAGTTAAGAAAGCCCAAGTGCCTAAGTTTTTTGGACTTACAGCAAATATTTTTCAAGTTTCTTCTAAATAATACGATAACAATATAAGATAGGGTTGGCTTGCGCTAAAATCGCGTTTTCTGTTAGAACGGTTTAAACTGAAACATCATGAAATCCGGGCATTATGATCCTTGACAGGATTCCGATATCACTAAACATAAGATAGGGTGGCTTGTTAAATCTATGTAAACGGGATCGTTATGACGGCAAAAAAGCTATACGAGACTAACACCAAGATAAATATAGCCTCAGAGCTCAAGAAATTTTCCGCTTCTATGGCCGATCCGGCCGAGACGGGTGATCAGATCCTGGGGAGCAAGGATTTGCAGGCTCTCTATGAGATTTCCAAGGCCGTGAATTCCACTCTGATTCTCGACGAGATATTAAGCATAGTGATGAAAAAATCCATAGAGCTTTTGAGAGCCGAACGAGGTTTTCTAATGCTTCTGGATGCAGGCGGGGCGCTTCAGTTTAAAACCGCTCATAATATTAAAAAACAGGAATTGACCAAAAGCGATCTTCATATCTCCATGACTATCGCCGAAAGCGTGATAAAAACAGGCGATTCCATTTATACCTCTGACGCTATCAATGATTCGAGATTTGCCAATCAGCGGTCCGTCCTGGAAATGAATATCCGATCTGCTGTCTGTGTGCCGTTGAAAATCAAAGGACAGATTATCGGAGTGGTCTATCTCGATAACTCCTCCAAAGCCAATATTTTCCTGAAATCGGATCTGCATTTATTCGAGCTATTCGCCGATCAGGCTTCCATGGCGATCCAGAACGCGCAGCTCTATACCGAGCTTTTCGATCTGCAGCGTTTTCAAGAGGCTATTCTGGATAAGACCCCGGTGGGCATTATGATGATCGACGAGAACGGTCATTTGAGATCCTACAATAACGCCGCCTTCGCTATACTGTATAAAGTATTCCTATTGAATAAAGATATCGGTTATGACGCCATAGGAACGAGTTTCCTCGATCTTCTGCCCCCAAATCAGATAAAATTCTGGAAAGAAAACATAGAAAAATCGTCGGAATTCCCCGTGGAAATACCGTCGCACCGGCTGAAAACCAACGACGAATATGTAATTATCAGAATCAGATTTTCGCCGTTTCATCATGTCGATGAAAGCTTAAGCGGCAGAATTATAGTCCTCGAGGATATTACCGAACGGGTCCTTCTCGAACAGCATCTTGTTTTATCGGAAAAAATGGTGGCCAAAGGAGAGATGGCCGCTTCCATAGGACACGAATTAAACAATTACCTGACGACAATTCTTTCCAGCGCTCAGCTGTTGTCGAGGTATATCGAAAACAACCAACTCGATAAAGTTCCGGCCAAAGCCGAGTCCATTGTCGATGGAATCGACAGAATGAAACGATTCACCGCCGGATTAATGGATTATTCGGCGCTCGAGACGAAAAAGGAAAAACACGAGGTCAGAACGGTTATTGAGGATGTTGTATTTTTCGCCAAACCGCAGAAAAAATTCTGCCGTATCGAAATAGAGATCGATGTTCCCTCTAACGTTCCCTCATTTATGGTGGACGTGGGTCAGATACACCAGGTTCTTCTGAATCTCCTGGCCAACTCCGCGGAAGCTATCAATGAAAGCAGCTCAGCCGAAGGGACAATCAGGATATCGGCATCCCAAAAAGAGAATAATATCGAAATTCTCGTAGGCGATAGCGGGCCCGGAATTCCCGATGACGTCCTTCGCAGAATCTTCCAGCCGCATATTACCTCCAAGAAAAAAGGACACGGCCTGGGTCTTTCCAACAGCAAACGGATAATCAACAATCATAACGGCGAGATAACAGCATCGAATAAGCCCGAAGGCGGGGCCTTATTTACGATCACTCTTCCTTTGAGGTAGCGATGAAACATCGCCTCGTCGGCAGGCGCTACAGGATAAAAGAGCTTATTGGCGAAGGCGGAATAGCGCTCGTATACCGCGCCGAGGATGAGTTCACCGGAGAGATCGTCGCACTTAAAGAAGCTCATCCGGGCGACGAATCCGCCGAGCAGGCCCTGATCCATGAATTCCGGTTCGGCTCCCGCTACCGTCACCCTACCCTGGTTCCCCATGAAATGATGATCCATGACTCCGGTCGACGGTATATTGTCATGCCGCATCTCAACGGTTTTGACTCGGGCATTATCAAGGATATATACTACCGCTCGGCCGAGGCTCCCGATATCAGACTCAAAGCCGAAAGCGTAATCGCGGAGATTCTCGAATGTGCCGCTTTCATACATTTTTCAAGGCACATCTATAATGACTTCAAACCGTCCAACTTCATGCTGGCCGAGAAAAAAACGCCGGGTATTGACGAGACTCACGGTATATATCTTATGGATTACAATCTCGTTTCCCCGCTCGATGAGAAGACTGCCAAGCGAGGCACTCTGGAATTTACCGCGCCGGAAATCCTCAAAAGTGGAAATTCGCCGACTGTCAAATCGGATCTCTATTCAATCGGCGCGACCCTTTTCACTCTTTTGGCCGGCAGACCTCCTTTTTGTTCGGATCAAAGTTCGGATCTCATCAAACTGATTACCGAAACCGGAGAAACCGACTATTCCGATATCCCGGAGAGTTTCCGAAACGGGATTTCCGCGCTGCTTATGCGAGACCCAGAAAATCGTCCGGCGAATGTTGCCGAGGCGGCGGAGGTTTTAGGAGTCGGCGATCAATTCAGACACTTAAGATCCATAAGGACAGGTTGCTATTTATCGTCGGGCCTGCCCCCGTTCGCGGATATGTTGAAGTCGAGCCTGGCCGATTTCGAACGAGGCGGGAGCGGGAAGATATTCATGATTTGCGGATTCGATTACGGCCCGGACGCCGTAAATTACCTGGCGTCGGAAAAAGGGCTGGCAGGGGCGGAGTATTATGTCGTCGGCCATTGTCTGGAAGAGGAAAAAAACGCGGCAATACTGGAACGATTGCACAAGGCCGTCGAGGCTTCTTCCGATATGAAATACCTTTTTATCGATAATTCCGCGCTCCTCGATGGAAACATCGGACAGAAACTAAGAGTATCAGCCTCCGGACAGAAAAATCTGACCATCATAGCCGCAGTACGAAAATGGCGGAAAATCGAGATGCCCTATGTTCTGTTCGATCCCCTGGCAGGGCATACTGGTTGTTACGCGGCCGGGGTCTGCTTGAAGGCGTTCCTCAAACGGGAGACAATTAATTTCGGATACGAACATCTGGCCGAAGCGTCCGGAGGAATTCCAGAGTTCATTTATTATCACCTGATTTCCGCGACCGCGTCAGGCAAGCTCGATCTGTTTTCCGATATTATAGAACTCCCTGATAATAACTCATATGAACTTGCCCCGGAGATAGCCGCGTCGGCCGAAAGGATGACCGATATTCTGACCGCCCGGGAGTTTTCCATGCTCTCGAAACTATCCGTCTGGGGCAACAGTGTCCCGATGCTGCTTTTCGTGGAATTTGAAGAGGACGAACAAAAAATTATCGACGACCTGCTCACTTCCGGACATTTGATCCGCTCCAGGGACGCGGTTTCGTTTCCGGCCGGGGATCTGAAGGATTGCGTTTATTCTAAAATTCCTCCAACGGAGAGAAAAAAATATCATCGTTACTGGGCCGAGACAGCAGAAAAACATCTGCTTGATTCGGATTTTAGCCTGGAATTATCCGCACGCCATTGGGGGAAATCGAATGACTTGAAACGAGGATACCAGACCAATCGGGAAGCGGCGGCGGAGTATTTAAGGCAGGGGAATATTTCCAGGGCACTCGGTTTCGCCAGAACTCTTTTGGAACTGGCCGAAAAAGGGGGAGGCCCGAAAGCTGTGGCCCTGATGATTTACGCCGATATCGCCAAAGGCGAGGGCGATTATCAGGAAGCCCGCGATAAGTATATAGAGCTTCTGACAATTCTAAGAACAGAGAATGATGTCAATCTGAAAGCTAAAACTCTCAAGGATCTCGGAGATCTTTACCGGTCTTTGAGAAAAACCGAAAAAGCGCTGTATTATACCCGCCGCGCCATGGGATACTATAAAGGTCTTTCCGACAAGCAGGGAGTGGCCAGCTGTCTAAATAACCTGGGACTCACCTTGTGGGTGAATGAAGAATTTTCCAAAGCGCTGGAATCATTCGAAGAGGCCAATAAAATAAATCTGGTGCTCGAGAATTTTCGGGAATTAGCAAAAATACAATCGAATATGGGCATAATCAATGATATCATCGGATCGGGATCGGCGGCCAGAGCGCATTTTGTCTCAGCCTTGGATTATGCCCGCCAGGCCAAAAATCCACGGTTGGAAGCATTGATTCTCAATAATCTGGGATATGCCTGCCTTCGTCAGGCGGATATGTCGGTTTCCAAAGATTATCTCGAGGAAGCCCTGAAGATATCGGAACGGATAGGGTTCACCGAAGAGGTTATTAATTCTCTATCCAATCTGGGCCTTTATCATTTAAGACGGGGCGACCTTTTCAGCTCCGCCGATTACAACCAGAAGGCCAGGGAGATGGCCGGATCGTTCGGAAACAGGCATCTGATGGCCGAATCGGAGCTTCATCTGGCCGAAGTGTGTACACTTATGGGGAATTTCGCATTGGCGAACGAGGTTATCCTCTCGATTGAGGATGACACCCTTTATCGAACGGATAGATCCTTGCGATCCCAGACCGATCTGCATCGTTCGGGATGGTGCCTGGCGGTCGGAGAATACAAAAGATCGAGGGATTTGGCACAAGGTGTTTTCAATGACGCCCAGGCGTCGGGAGACAGCCGTCTTAAGCTCGAAGCGCGACTGGCCGCGACCGAGTCGGGTTGGGGAATAAAGATGGAGGAGGCCTTGAAAAACCTCTCCGGAATCGTGGCCGAAGCGGGAAAATTGGGACATCAGGACCTGGTCGAATCATCGTCCATGCTGCTGGCCAATATTTATCTGGAAAAAAATGATAATTTCAGCGCTGAAGGGTGGATAGAGAGGACGCTGTTGAGCGAATCGCAGCCCCGGAAGATCCAGATCGAGGCCGTTCTGGTCCGCTCGACAATTCAGTTCCGGCTGGGCAAATACGATCAGGCTCTCGACGGGTTGAAGACAATCGAGAGCATAGCCGGCGCGTCTGGATTTATTCCGCTCGCTTACAGAGCATCAGTACTTATCGCCATGATATATTTATCCTGCCTGAAGATTGAAGACGCCCAGGCCGCAGCCGACAGGGCCTATTCATACAGAGATAAACTGATCTCATCGCTTCCGGACGGATT
>JAHEDG010000092.1 GCA_024641335.1 Candidatus Zixiibacteriota bacterium | reverse complement strand
TGATGAGACCGGCGACCATTTCGAGACACGACAACGCCGTAAAGATGGCAGTATTTATGATGTTGAAATAAGCACAAATGGCGCTATGTTCGCCGGGCAGAAACTTATCTTCTGCGTGTGCCGGGATATCACCGAGCGTAAAAAGGCGGAAAAAGAATTACAGGAAAGCCAGAAATTCGTTTCCAGCCTCCTGGAAAACGCCCCCCACGCCACCGTCGTCATCAACCCGGATACCTCGGTGAAGTACGTAAACCCGGCCTGGGAGCATCTCAACGGCTGGACGCTCCCTGAAGTTGTCGGCATGAAAGCGCCCTATCCCTGGTGGCCGGAACAATTCAAAGATGCGTTTATCGAGGGCTTTCAAGAAGCCATGAAACAGGGCAGCGGTAAAGGGGAGATTGTCGCCGTCAAGAAAAACGGTGAACTCTACTGGATTGACATGAACTGGGCTTCGGTAACCCACAACGGGGAATTACAGTATTTGCTCATCAACTCCCTGGATATTACCGAACGCAAGACAGCCGAAGAAAAACGCCAGGCAATTCTCAAAACAGCCCTGGACGGGTTCTGGATTTGCGATTTAGAGGGTAAATTCCTGGAGGTCAACGATTCCTACTGCACGATGACGGGTTACACGCAGGAAGAGCTCCTGAAAATGTCCATAATGGATGTTGAAGCCATAGAAAATCCGGATGTAATCACCCGGCGCATCGAGAAAATAGTGGCGCAGGGCTCCGACCGCTTTGAAACGCAGCACAAATGCAAAGACGGCCGGATAATCGATATCGAGATAAGCGCCAAATATCCCGATGTCGGCGAAGAACAATTATTTGTGTTTGTCCGTGATATCACCGAGCGCAAGGCAGCGGAGAAAGCTCTCCAGGAGTCCGAGGAAAAATTCTCCGCCGCTTTCCAGTCCAGCCCGGATATGATAACCATCTTTAATATAAAGGACGGCAAATTCACCGAAGTCAACGATAGTTTCGTTCAATCCATCGGCTACTCCCGCCAGGAAATTATCGGGCACACGAGAGATGAAATCAGTTTTCTGGCGAATCCTGAAGAGTCGGCAAGGATGGACCGGCTCCTCAAAGAGCGGGGCAAAATAAGGCAGGATGAATTCCGCTTCCGCACCAAGTCCGGAGAGGTCCGCACCTGGTTATGCTCGGCAGACACTATCAGTATCGGCGGTGAACCCTCGATACTCTGCGTCGCCACGGATATCACCGAGCGCAAGAACTCCCGCGAGGCGTTAGCCGAGTCCGAGGAGAAATTCTCTAAAGCCTTCCACGCCAGCCCCGGCTCGATATCCATCAGCCGGCTCCGGGACGGCAAATTCATCGAAGTCAATGAAAGCTTCCTCCGGGACAAGGGCTACACCCGCGAAGAACTTATCGGCCGCAGCTCATTTGATTTTAACATCTGGGCTGATCACGATAATGGCGAGAAAATGATGAAAATCCTGAGAGAAGGCGGGAGAGTCCATAACGCAGTGATGCAATACCGCACCAAATCGGGCTACATTCGCACCGGGCTGGTGTCCGCAGAAATAATTAATATCGGCAACGAACCCTGCATGATAGTCCTGAATAACGATATCACCCAGCAGAAACAGGCCGAGGAGCAGCTGCGATTGCTCAGCTCGGTCACCCGGCAGGTATCGGACTCGATTATCGTTACCGATGCCAATTTTAAAGTGACCTATATTAACCGGGCCGCCCAGGACTTATTCGGCTACTCCATCGAAGAAGTCCGGGGCAAAGGATTCGATATATTTAACGATAATGAAAAACCTCTATCTAAAAGTTACATCAAGGGTATATTAAACACGGTAACCCGCGGTAAAGTCTGGAAGGGCACCACAACCAAAAGACGCAAAAACGGCACTAAATTTATCTGCGATTGCCACATTTCTCCATTATTCGATGAAAAAGGCGATATCTATGCCTACATAGACGTACAACGTGATGTTACCGACCAGAAAGAGGTGGAAGCAAAAATACAGGCCCAGAAACAGCTAATCGAGAGTATTCTGGCTACCATGCCGGAGGGAGTCCTTGTCGTTGATGGTAATGACCGGGTGATACTGGCTAACGAGTCCGTTCACAAGATTCTAAACCGCACCCGCAATTCTTTGATAAACAAACCCCTTGCAAAAATAGTCCCCACGGACCAGTTGCCTAAACTGTACCGGAGCGTGAAACTCGGGCAGAAAGACAACGGCACGCTGGAATTCAGGTACCGCGTACAGGCCTTCGAGAAAATCATTATCTGCGTCGCCATAAAAATGGACGGCGAGCGAACGCTGCTTACCTTCACCGATGTTTCCCGCGAAAGAGAAGAGGAAGAAAAACTCTACCTCACCGACCGCCTGGCCTCGATAGGAGAAATGGCCGCCGGCCTGGCCCACGAACTCAACAACCCCCTGACCGGCATACTCTCTCTCTCCCAGTTGCTCATCAATAGCGATATCCCGCCGGAGTCCAGAGAGGACCTGCAGTGCATTAACAGCGAAGCCAAACGCGCCGCCAGTATCGTGAAAAACGTCCTCCTCTTTACCCGCAACAATAACTACGAAAACGGCCAGGCATCCGCCAATGAAGTCGTCAAAGATGTCCTCAGACTGCGGGAATACGAGGAAAAAACAAATAACATTAATGTAGTCACCAACCTTCAGGAAGACCTCCCGCAAACGCCGATAGACAAGTTCCAGTTACAGCAGGTCTTCCTGAATATCATCCTCAACGCCGAAGCTGCCATCAAAGACGCCAACCGGCCCGGTGTTCTGACGATTACCACGGAAAGAACCAATAACCATATCAATATCATGTTCACCGATAACGGCTGCGGCATCAAAAAGCACGTCCTGCCCCGGATATTCGACCCCTTCTTCACCACCAAGGAT
>JAHEDG010000098.1:17500-42499 GCA_024641335.1 Candidatus Zixiibacteriota bacterium | reverse complement strand
GCTGATTACGGCATTAAAGGTCGATCAGCCTGATGCCGGATGGTATAAGAGTGTCGAATGCAATGGTCCGTATCCTGACGAGTATATTCTATCCGGGCTGATACCGGGAGTATACAAGATCCTGGCCAGGGGTACCGGTATGAGAACGGTATTTTTCCCGGATGTCCAGGATATTAATGACGCGCAATTGATTGAAGTCGAATCGGGTGAGGGAGTAAGCGATATAACTTTTTGGCTGGAACCCGCCGGTTTGGGATCGCTTGCCGGCCGGGTAATCGATGTCAATCGAAACGAAGGTATTGCGCAGGTGCCGGTATTGGCGTTCCAATGGCGGGATTTTCTGGAAGATCCCAATCTTTATACTACGCTTACCGATGGCGATGGTCATTTCGAATTCGAATTGCCCGAGGGAGATTATTATCTTTATGTGAATTGCGAATTCTGTATAGAGGAAGCCGGGAGGATAGCGGTATTTTACAATAATCAGTATGATATTCTCCGGGCTGATCTGCTAACGATCTCCGAGGGTGAGGAAATTGAGAATCTGAATTTCGCGATTGATTTTGATATCTCGTACGAGCTGTCTATTTCGGGACAAATTATTGACGAGGGATCCGGCAACGGTCTGGGTAACGTGACGGCGACAGTCATAGATTATTCAACAGGCAATTCGGTAGCGTCCTCTTTTTCTTCAAGCGCCGGGGAATTCAGTTTGGATTACTTGCCGTCCGGGCAGTATCTGCTGATGTTTTCAGGGGCGGGAATAATCCCGTATTTCTATTTTTCGACCCAAAGCTGGCAGGACGCCGAAATTATAGATCTGCATAACCTTAGTTTTCGCGGGATTCAATCAGAGGCGATTACTCAGGACTATGGCAATATGGGCCTGGCCATTAACGGAACGGTATCATCGGCCTCCGGTCCACTTGCCGGGGCGAGGGTATACGCGATTCCCGATGGAAGCGATCAGCCGGCGGCCTATGCCACGACTAACGCCTCCGGCGGTTATTCTATAATCAGAGGTTTAATCCCGGGCGATTTTACGGTTATCTGTGACATATACCAATACTATGGCGAAACATATCCGGATGTTATCAATCTCGATCTTCTAACGCACCCAGTAGCGGATGATATCGATTTTTACCTGGAAAATGTTATGACGGCGGTGGGAGAAGAGGCTGTTTTTCCGGCCCAAATTGAAATCGAAGGCAATTATCCGAATCCGTTTAACGGTTCGACCATAATCCGGATTTATTCCGGTTATAATGTTGATAAGGCGTTGGAACTGACAATTTATAATCTTCTCGGGCAGGAGGTTGGCTCCAGGACGCTTTCGTTGAGGCAGGGTTTGAATCTTGTGGAATGGGGCGCGGGTGATTTCGAGGGAGAGATTTCATCGGGATTGTATTTTTATAAAGTAGAGGGTATCGAAACCACTTATCGAATGGTGTTTTTGAAATAATTTTCAGTAAAAATAGCTTGACATATTTTCATTTAATTCTAAATTGATTAAAAGAGATTTTATTTGGGATTGCAATGTCAATTAGGCTAATTGCAGTATTTTGCACAGCGGAAATATCTGGAGAAGAGGGTTTACGCTAATTAGTGCGGCTCAAACGGCAACATGAACAATAACAATGAGTAGGGTATAGGAAGAAGTTAGGGTCGGACAGCCAATATCCTGTCTGAAAGCGGCTGTAGAACGGCATACTATTTGCGATAAAAGTAAACGGGAATTGTGCTTTGACAACTAAAGATAGATTTAAATTTGGTTTTACGCCGGAATTAAGCGGTTTCAAGAACATGGAAATCGACCGCTATTTTGGCGAAAGCGATCCGCCTGAAGTTCCGATGGTCAGGTTTTTTACCTGGAAATCCCCGGCTATCAGTTTGGGCCGGAACCAGGATGCCTCACGGAGACTAAATCTGGATCGTTGCCGCGAAGATGATTTGGAAGTTGTTATCAGGCCGACCGGCGGCCGGGAGTTGCTTCATGGCCATGATTTGAGTTATAGCGTGATCTGGCCGGGCAGGTTTGGTGTTCTTGAGGCTAACCGGCTGTTCGGAGAGATCAACGGTATTCTTCTGAACGGATTGATCGAGATGGGCATTAACGCGTCATTAAGCGGAATTTCGACCGACAGGAGGCCATCTAAAGGGCCCTGTTTTGTTCAGGCTGATCGCGGCGAGATAATAGCGGGCGGCAGGAAGCTAATGGCTTCGGCTCAACGAGTATTTCCCGAGGCGGTATTGCAGCAGGGTTCGATGCCTTTGCGAGCGCCGAGAGTCGATTTGGCCGGATATTTGGCCCGGGGCGACAGATCCGAGATGAGAAAAAGGCTGGAAAATTCGACCCGAAATTTGTATTCTCTGATTGATGAAACATTTTCTACTGAGGAGATTGTTGAGATATTCAAGAAGGCCTTCGAAAGGCGTTTTGGAGCGATAGCCGATGCAGCCGGGAGTGAATTGGGAAAAGAGATTATTCAGAATAGATGAGATTAATATTAAACTGTAACGGAAAGTCAGCCGGGGAGGTGATACCTGAGAAATTCAGATCTTCAATTTTTTAAACTTTTAACAGAATCAGGAGCAAACAGATGACGAGAAAGATCATGCTTTGGACTGTGTTGGCGATGATTTTGGCGATGGTAACAGCCCCGCTGGCCGCCGACTTAATCGGTCCGAAAGTGGAATATAAGATATTGACCGGTGAGGAGCCTCTTCCTGAGGTCCAGGCGATTCCGTACAATCCCGGTTTGATCGCCTCTCCGGGCCAATTAGTAGGCACGACCCAGTATGATTACCAGTCCAACGGCACTTCGGGCAACCGGGCGGCTGTGGATACCCAGGGCGGAGTACATTTCGCCTGGATGAACGGGGTCAGCTATCCAAACACAAGAGCGGTATATTTCAACTACGTCGATAACACCGGAAGCTGGCTTGTTCCCGAGCAGGGTCAGGCTCTTTCGCAGGTTAACGGCGCCGGGTATTGCCAGATGGCTATTACCCCCGACGATCGGGCCGCGGTCGGATATCATTCGTCCGGTTCGAATTTTGTGATCTACGCCCTTGACGCGTTTACCGGCTTCGGGATTTTTGATTATTATGATCCTCCGGATATGCTCGGTTATCGCTGTTATTGGCCGTATCTCACGGTTGATCGCAACGGCAATACCCATGTAGTCAGCTGCGAGAACGCTCCGACGGCGGGTGATCCCCAGGTGCTTGGTTATACCAGATCCACCAACGGCGGAGTCTCCTGGAGCACTCTGCAGCGTGTCGATACGCTGGAGACCATCTCTCAGAGCGTCGTGGCCAGCCCGGTTTCGGACAAAGTAGCTATCGTTTATTCGCATCCGCAGAACTACGACTCTCAATGGAACAACGATATTTACTACATCGAGTCCGATAACGGCCTGAGCTGGAACTGGAACGCCAAGGTTAACGTAACCGACTACGGCGCGCCGGATTCTCTCTTCGCCTACACCGATCTTTCGGCTATCTACGATTACAACGACAATCTGCATATCATCTGGAACGCGCAGTACGTTACCACTGAAGGTATTTATTACAAAACCTTCCTGCTTCACTACGATAACGGCACCCAGAATATTTCGACCATGAACGAATCGGATTCTCTGTGGTTGGCCGGCTGTTCTTACGGCGCCTGGAACCGTCCGATCACCAAGATGTCGATGGGCGCATATGCCGGAGCTCCGGATGCCATATTCGCGGCTTATACCCAGTTCGATACTTCCGACTGCTCCGCCGGCGGCTTTGCCAACGGCGATATTTATATGCAGTACTCGATCAACGGCGGCCGGACCTGGGAAACTCCCCAGAATGTAACCAATACTCCCACTCCCGGATGCAGCGCAGGCGATTGCGAATCCGATCACTGGTCAGCGTTGGCCGATAGAGTTGACGAGAATCTTCATATCATCTACATCGAAGATAGAGACGCGGGCGGTATCCCCCAGACAGAGGGAAGCGTAACCACCAACGCGGTCAGATATCTCGAAGTTCAGAATCCTGTTTTGGGTATCGACGGTCATGGATCTCGTCCTACCACTTTCGATTTGTCCCAGAACTATCCGAACCCATTCAACGCCCGCACCAACATAGAATTCGATCTTAAGAACGATTCGTATGTGGAGCTTTCCGTGTACGATATCACGGGCGCCAGGGTATCTACGCTGGTAAATCGTCCTCTTTCGGCCGGTTCCCATTCGATCAATTGGGACGCCAATGAGGTAGCGTCAGGCGTGTACTATTACACTCTGAAAGCCAACGACGAGACCACTACCAGGAAGATGACTCTTCTGAAGTAAGTATTTTTCTGTCGATTGATTTCGAATCGGGGCTCCGCGGGGAGTCCCGATTTTTTTATGCCGGAGTTTTATATATCGAATAATGAGAAATATCTTGACATGGTTTTCCTCCCTATATATTTTTTAATGGAAGTAATTAGCGCGGGCCGCTTGAATGTACAACTTATACTACTTTCCGGATGGGCGAAGCAGTATTCGCTCGAGGTTCTATAGTTCGGATTATTGTAACGTTATATTACTGATAACCGGGTTAACCTGGGGAATTCCACAGGGTATCTAACGAAAGGAGGATATTATGAAAAAACAGGTTTTACCAGGAGCGGTTTGTCTATGGTTTTTGGTATGGGCAGCGGTTGGTTTGTGCGGCGACGCGGCTCAACGGGGTATTACCGAAGGGGCTCCGATAATCGGCTTGGAATCTTTTGAGATCTCCACTCCGGGAAGACTCGTTCCGAGGGGGGCTGATTACCGATTCGCCGGGAATGCTGGTGGGGACCACGGAGTATGATTATCAGAGCAACGGTTCCAGCGGCAAAAGAGTTGCCTACGACGGCGAGGGAGGGGTACATTTCGCCTGGATGAGCGGCATTGGCTACCCGAACAACAGATCGATCTACTTCAATTACATGGACGCCGACAGCAACTGGCTGGTACCACAGGCCGGGCTGGAGGTCTCACAGAGAAATGGGGCGGGGTATAATCAGATCGGATTAACAACTGATAACCGGGCCGCGGTTGCCTATCATGAATCAGCCGGGAACTATATTACTCTGGCGATAGACGCGTTTCCCGGTTTCGGGATATTCAGTTATTTTGATCCTCCGGACCTAATCGGAAGCGAAAGGTTTTACTGGCCTTATATAGCAGTTGACAGGATCGATAATATTCATGTTATCGGGACAGTCAACCCGGCATCGGGGGTGGTTACCCATACTCTCGGATATACCCGTTCGGTCGACGCCGGGAGCACGTGGACGGCGCTGCAGGCGGTGGATACCACTACCACTCTTTCGGCTGTGACGGTATCCAGCCGGGTTTCCGATAAGACCGCGATGGTGTATTCCCGTCCGTTTATTCTCGATTCGACACCGGCGGCGGCCCAGTATTTCAATGACATCTATTATATAGAATCTCTCGACGGGATTACCTGGAATTGGGCCAGCGACAAGGTTAACGTGACCGGGTATGATACGTCAGACGACTCCCTGGCGGCTTATACCGACCTGGCGGCGATCTATGATTACAATGACAACCTGCATATCATCTGGAACGCGCAATGGACGATAGACTCGCCTGAAGGGGTGAGTATCTACTACAAGACATTCCTGCTTCATTACGACAACGGCTCGAGTATCATAAGCGAGATAACCTCATCCGATTCCGCCTGGGCAGATAATTGTTCATGGGGAGTCTGGAACCGTCCGATTTGCAAGATGTCGCTGGCGGTTTACGAAGGGGCGCCCAACGCCTTAGTGGCTGTTTATACGAAGTTCGATACTATCGATTGTTCGGCGGGCGGTTACGCCAACGGAGATTTATATATGCAGTTTTCCCTGGATAGCGGGGCGCTCTGGGACGCGGAAATCAATATGACCGACTCTCATACTCCAGGGTGCCAGCCGGGAGATTGCGATTCCGACCATTGGTCGTCGATGGCGGACAGGGCCGGCGATTATCTGCATATAGTTTATATCGAGGATAAGGATGCCGGAGGTGTTCCTCAGACCGAAGGCACGGTGACGTTAAACCCGGTCAAATATCTGGCCTTTCCCAATCCGGTTGTGGGTATAGAAGACGATATCATCGAGCCGAAGACATTTTCTCTGTCTCAAAACTATCCTAACCCATTCAACGCCGGAACGAATATCGATTTTGAGCTTGAAAAGGATTCTCAGGTCGAGATCGTGATTTATGATATCACCGGCGCCCGGGTCGGTATTTCGGTTGACAGGTTAATGAGCGCGGGTTTCCATTCGGTCAAAGTGGATGCCGGGGATATAGCATCCGGAGTGTATTATTACAGAATGAGCGCCAACGGCGAATCGTTGTCGCGTAAAATGGTATTGCTGAAATAGATCCTGTTCGACGTCTTTTTTTCCTTAATAGCCCGTCGATTGATGGAGGGCTGTTTATTTTGCGGAAAATAGGCCCACTTTTATAATATAAGAGAGAAACCTATAAGATATTGGCGCGGCTGAAAATTCTTGACATAAATACCGTATTAACTATCTTCCTTATGAAGAGGAAACGGAATGGTTACTTATGATTCTATAAGATTAAACGACAGGAGATACGGAATGAAACCGGCAATAATGGTATTATTTTGGATTTTTATAATCGCGGTCGGCGGCAACGCTCAACCGGGCGATCCTCCGGGTGAAGTAGTCGGGATTACCGCCTACCCTTATCAGTCATCGGGAATGGCCGGTAACAGAATCGCCCGCGATACTCTGGGCGGAGTTCATATTACCTGGACGCATAAAGCCTCGCCAACGTCACCGAGAAATGTATTCTATAATTTTAAAAGCGAGACAGGCGACTGGCTGATCCCGGGTCAGGGGCAGATAGTCAATCAGGGCAGCGGCCCCGGTTATTCCACTTTGGCTTTGACATCCGAAAACCAGGCGGCCATCACTTACCATAATATAGGTTCGGGATATGTAATGATGGCGAAGGACGCTTTCCGTGGATTCGGAGTATTCGATTATTTCGATCCTCCGGATCAGATGCCCGGAGGCAACAGAGCGTTCTGGCCCCAGATCGCTATTTCCACCAACGGCGATATTCATATAATAATGGCCGAACATACTCAGGACGTGGGAGTTTATCCCAACATGCTTTATACCCGTTCCACCGACGGCGGAGCGAGCTGGACAGATCCGGTGGTAGCGGCCGATGTGGCTTTATTGGGCGGATGCATAACCGTGTCTCCTGACGGCAAAGTCGGTATTGTTTATCTCGAGCCGGTTATCAGCGGCGAATTCAGCCAGATAAAGAATGATGTCTGTTATTTTGTTTCAGCTGACGGCCGAAGCTGGGATTTTGCCAATCCCACCAATATCACCGATTACGGCAATGACCAGCAGGAGATATACTGCCCCTGGGGTATCGACGCGGTTTTCGGCAGCGACGGGAATATCAACGTCGTCTGGGTTGCCGGTCATATCGCTGATGACGGCAGTTTTATCGATGAGGTTACCGGGTTGTGGTTTTATTCGCAGCAGGCCGGTTTTATCGACGAGATAGCGAATTCTCCCGATCCGCTTTTGGATTGCACATACGGTCCGGTGACCCTGCCCATTTCCATGCCGAGTATCTCTTACTCGGATTATGGTTTTACAGAGGTTTTTACCGTGGCTTACATAGGATATGATGAATCCGACGCATCCGCCGGGGGGGAATGTTTGGGAGATATATATATGGTTACCGGCCGAGATGGTGGAACCTGGTGGCTTGGCCCGGAGAACGTAACCGATTCCCATTCGCCCGGCTGCGCGGCAGGAGATTGTCTTTCTGAGAATTTCATTTCTACCAACGAAGTTACAGGCCGGGAATTCTACACAGATATGACATATGTGATGCAGAATCTGGGTGATGACCCTGATACAGTATATTATTTAACAGCGGCTTTGGATATCGGCGATGGGATCGATGAGGGCAGCAAGCGTCCGCGATTATTTGACCTGACGGGCAATTATCCTAACCCGTTCAACGCTCGGACGACCATCGGTTTTGAGCTCGAGGCCGAGGCTGATATCGAGCTAACTGTTTACGATCTCGCTGGGGCGAAGGTGGCGGTTCTGGCCGATGGCTATTTCAATGCCGGATCTCATTCGGTCAACTGGAATGCCGCGGAGGTTTCGTCGGGAGTATATTATTGCACTTTACGAAAGGGCCGGGAGAGTCTTACTCAGAAGATGCTCTTATTAAAGTAGGCAGGATATCAGAAAAAAATATCCGACGGGGTCGTATCGGCCCCGTTTTTTTTTTGAATGAAAATTCGGAAAATTTACCTGGTTGAAACATAAGTAATCTTTTCGATTGTTAGGATTGTAAAGGCGGTATGTAAATGATGGGTGACATGGGGGGATCTATTGCCGGGGATATTTTTATGCCGGGAAAAAGGGCTTGACTTTGCTCCGGAAAACAAACAAATTCGGGGAATAAAATCCGGGGCCGCCTGTAATTAGGGTGAACGCCGGAACTCTCAGGGAGATAAAGGAGGATTCACGACTGGCGAATATCTAAGGCTTGTTTTCCAGAGATAACGGTAGAATTAAAAGAATAAATTATAGCTGCTTCCCTCTTTGGGGCAGAGAGCCAAAAAGGAGGATGTTAATGAAATTAGTTCGCTTTAGAGTTATGACGTTCCTGGCCATAGTGTTGGCTGGCGTTCTGGCGGTTTCAGGCGCTTATGCCGGTACTGTAGGGAAAATCGCCGGGACTGTCATAGACAACGAAACGGGCGAGGGTATCCCCGGCGTAGCCATCCGTATCGAGGGCACTGCGATGGGAGCTATAGCCGGTTTTGACGGTTCCTACGTTATTTTGAACGTACCGCCGGGGACGTATACCCTGGCGGCGCAGACTATCGGCTATCACATGATGACGGTTCAGGAAGTTAGAATCCAGAGTGATATTACGACCGAAATCAACTTCAAGCTGTCGTCGGAAGCTGTCAAAGCGAAGGATATCATAGTCATCGCCGAGCAGAAGAAAATCGATAAGTATGTAATGAGCGGCGAGATCAAGAAATCGGGCGAGGATATCCAGAGGATGCCGGTATCCAATGTCGGCGATGTTCTTCGTACGACCTCCGGTTTTGTCCGGCAGGACGGAGTGTTTCATGCCAGGGGCGGCCGCGGCGGCGAGATCTCGTACATGGTTGATGGTATAGAGATCAAGGACCATCTGGGCGGTTACGGCCAGGCTCTCAGATCGAATCTGGACATTTCGGCTACTGATATCTCGGAGATGTCGGTACTGAAGGGTAATTATGACGCCGAGTACGGCGGTTCCAACTCGGCCGTTATCAATATCGTCAGGAAAGACGGCGATATTAAGACCACATCAGGGAGAATAGAGTATTTGACCGATGATCTGGGATTCGATGATCTTAACAAGTATTCATTCAATTCGGATCGGCTTGACTGGAATCTTTCCGGTCCTGTTCCGGCGATTTCTGATCGGCTTTTCCCGGCGTTGGGGATGAAATGGCCCGGTGAGAAGATGGCTTATTTCGTAAGTTTCTCGGCCGACAAGAGCGATAACTATGTCGATTACAATGATTATCCTTCCCCTAATTCGAAAATTTATTACGGTTACGAGAAATTCCTCGGCATGAAGATCCCCAACAGAAGATCGAATCAATATTCGACATCAGCCAAGCTGACCTGGAAAATGGACGATAATGCCAAGTATCGTCTTTCATTCAATTATTTCAGGAGTTGGCAGAAATTTACTCAGTTTAATTATAAATTTATCTATACACCATCCACTGCCCCGAGGATGGAAGAATCCAAGGAGATTATAGGCGCGACTTTCGCGTTTACGCCATCGTTCCTCAAAGATACTTACGGCGAATTGAAGATCAATCGTCTGGTGCAGAGATTCGAACAGAAGCCGGGCGGAAGACTGCCGGGCGATTTCGTCATGTCGGATAAAGTCGAACGTTGGGTGGATATGAACAATAACGCCCGTTGGGATCCGGCCGAACCTTATATAGATATCAACGGCGACGGCTTTTTCGGCGAGCCTTACGACGATAAAAATCATAACGGGGTCTACGATCCGTTTTCGGACGTTTTCGATCCCGATTCTATCATAGTTGTCGGACCGGATACGTTCTGGGTGTTCGATCTTAACCGCAATGGGCAGTACGACGATGATATCGGCGAGCCATTTTCCGATCTGAACGGCAACGGGCAGTGGGATTCGGCGGAGCCGATAATCAATGACCAGGTTTGGGTGGATACCAATCACAACGGCGTATTTGACGAAGGCGATTCGGTTTATCAAACATCAAATGGTCTTGGCGACGGGATATACAGCAGCCAGTTGGGCGATGTTATCAACGAGGATATGGCCGAGCCTTATACCGATGGCGATATAATTATCGGCGAGCCGTTTATAGATGTTAATCTGAACGGCGTATTCGATGATTCGGTCGACGTTTTCTCCGGAGCCTGGGATCTTAATCATAATGGCCAATATGACGGCCCTGATGATCCCTGGAGCGCCGGAGTGCCTTATCGGGATATGAACAACAATGGTCGTTACGACGCCCCCAATAGAAACTATGACTACGGGGAACCGTTCGTTGACAGAAACAATAACGGCCGTTGGGACGGAGCGGATAATTTCTGGGATCTCGGCTACGACCAGTGGGCGTTGTATCATAGGACAGGCGAAGTAACCACGACTTTTGATCTTAACCTGACCAGCCAGGTCAGCAAACAGCACGAGATAAAATCCGGGATTAAATTTCAGGATATGAAGCTGGAGATGAACGAGATTCAATATCCTTACGCTCCATACGACGGGGCGGCAGACGGCGGGCCGTGGGGAGACCGCGGTATATTCCGCGATTTTTATACCAGGAATCCCAAGCAGGGCGCATTCTTCCTAAGGGATAAAATGGAGTATGGCGAGATGATAGCGGATCTTGGTTTCCGTTATGATTTTTATATCCAGGCCAATCAGGTGAAGGATCCGTCATTCGCCAGCGAAAATTACCAGGGGAAAGACATCATCAGCTCTCAAAACCAGCTTTCCCCCAGGATCGCGTTTTCGTTTCCCGTATCGGATAAGGCCAAGCTGTATTTCAATTATGGCCATTTTTATCAGCTGCCGGCATTCCGTTATTTCTATCGCCGTCCGACGCAGGCGTCCAACGCCGCAGGTATCGTGGGCAATCCGAACCTCGATTTCGAGAAATCGATCGGCTACGAATTGGGAGTTCAATACCGGATGGCCAACGATTACATCGTAAGCATCTCCGGTTTCTACAAAGACTATTACGGTCTTTTGAACTCGATCAGGGAGGTTCTCGGTCCTATTTCCAATGACGTTTACGGCAATATCGATTACGCCAGAACGCGCGGTATGGAGATGGAAATCGAGAAACGTTACGGCAGTTTCTTCGCCGGATCATTCCTTTATGAATATACCTGGGCTTTCGGCAAGAACTCCTCGAATTCGGCGGATTATTACGCCAGGTTCCTCAGGCAGGAGATTCCTATTCAGGAGCGGCCGTTGGATTGTGATATTCGCCATCAATTTACGGTGACAGGGGATGTTCGCGCTCAGAAAGGTCGTCATCCGGAGATCGGGATAATCAAGCTTCCAGACGACTGGTCTCTGAATTTCATTTGGCAGTTTAAATCGGGTAAGCCGTTTACGCCGAGTAACAATTATCCCGGCCTGGGATTGGTCGGCGATGAGAATCCGTTGGCGAACTCCAAGAGGATGCCGTATTCCTCCAACGTGGATATAAGATTCGATAAGAACTTCCAGGTTTGGAAGCTGAACTACGCGATTACTTTGCGTGTCAACAACTTGTTTAATAACAGGAACGTAAGCGATGTTTACGGTGGAACCGGTCTGGCTTATACCAGTCAGAATTTCAATGGGCAGATAGGTACCGGCGCTCCGTTTGATAAAGATCCGGTAAGATACGAACAGGGCAGGCAGGTCCAGGTAGGATTGAATTTGAATTTCTAAGGAATACGGGGCCGGGATTTCCGGTCCCTGTTTTCGGATGAGAGATAGATGGAAGGGAAAAGAGAAAGATCAACAATTAATATTTATTCCTCTTTGACAGCCTGTGCGAAGGCCGCGATTCCAAGGAGGAAGGGAGATTTTCAATTATGAGAAAATTTGTCTGGATCCTGCTTATCGGGCTTATGCCCGGACTGGCATATGCCACAGTTATGCGGGAGAATTCGGGCGGCGGCGGATTCGCCAAGCCGTCGGCATTGCCCAACACCCAGTTGAGGGTACATGATGTCGGCAAGCTCTGGCTATCCGTGACTAATTTCGGATTCTTCGGCAGCCAGGACGGAGAATTCGAGGACGCATCCGGAAAGTACCTTTTGGCGCCAGGGTGTCAATTCCCCGGCGGTTCAAATAAGGACTATTTGTTCCAGGGAGCGCTCTGGATCGGAGCCGAACGTGAACGCGATACCCTGGACAGCTTCGGAAATCCGATCATCGACACTCTGGTTTCGATAGGGAATGATGGCTGGTGGGGCAATGTTTTTGAAATGTACCCAGCGAGTCTGCCGGCGGGAGAGATCGAGGTACGCTCGATCAGGCCGTCCAACGTCTATCCTTTCGGAGATACTGCCGACGCCATATCCGAGCAGGATTATGTGGCGGTATATTTCGATACATCGACGTCCTCTTTCGTGGTTCCCGATCCGAACGACCAGAGGGAGCATATCCCGCTTGGTTTGAGAATCGAACAAAGAAGCTACTCCTGGAGCTATGAGTACGCGGAGGATTTTGTTTTGTTTGATTTCGATATCACCAATATCGGGATTCTGCCTTTGTCTAATGTCTGGCTGGGGATGTATATCGATGCCGACGTGGCCCATTCATCGGAGAATCCCTATGCTCCGGAGCAGGGCGCGCAGGACGATATCTGCGGATTCCGAAGAGAATATATCTCGCCGACCGGCGACACAACGACAATCAATACCGCCTGGATAGCCGACAATGACGGCCAGGTTTATGACGGGACCTATGATTATAGATCCCCTCGCGATCTATCGGGTGTCAGGGTAGTTCGAACACCGTCCGATTCGCTCGAATATGGTTTTAACTGGTGGATCTCCAATACTAACGCAACCTACGATTGGGGCCCACAGCGTCAGGCGAATTTCGATCGCTGGGGGATATTCCCGGGCGGCGGCAGAGGCACTCCCGGAGGTGACAGAGCCAAGTATCAGGTCATGTCCAACAGCGAATTCGATTACGATCAGATCTGGTGCAATTTGAACGGTTGGCAGAATAACGGCTGGATCCAGAAATCGTCGGAAGCGGACGATCTGGCCAACGGCTACGATACCCGCTATCTTTTCTCTTTCGGGCCGTTTCCGACCATTAATATCGGAGAGACATTAAAACTGACCACCGGATATATATGCGGCGAGAATTTGCATAATGATCCGAGCAATTATACCAGAAATCTCCAGAACTCCACGGGCGATTCGAGTTCTGTTTCTCGATTCTACGACAATCTTGATTTTCTGGATTTCGCCACAAACGCCCAGTGGGCCGATTGGGTCTATGATAATCCGGGTGTGGATACAGCCGAACCTTATGCTGATTTGAATGGTGACAGCACATATAATGCGGGCGAGCCATACAGAGATTACGACGGCAACGGAGTCTATACGCCGGCCGACGGCTATGTGGGAGATGAGGGAACTCATTTCAACATCACTCCCGCCGGCGATACATTCTGGTTTAAGGGTGACGGAGTACCCGATTTTCAGGGGCCGCCTCCGCCTCCATCTCCGCAGCTGACCCTTGAAACATCTCCCGGTTCGGTGACCCTAAGTTGGGACGGTACTGTCACAGAGACCCTACCTGATATCTTTTCCAGGGTACCGGATTTCGAAGGTTATAAGGTATATATGTCCCGTACGGGTCAATTGGGAGACTATACGCTCATCGCCAATTACGATTTAATAGACTATGATTCCACCTGGCTGGATACCGGAGAAACTCCCCCTGTCTGGAAGAAATGGACTCAGCCTCCGAGAAGACTCGAAGAGTTCGCTGCAATTCCCGGTTATGGTCCTGATTTCGATCCGGATACCAGCGATAACTGGGTGGCCACCGGCTGGAACAGGGGTTTAGCCACCATCAGTGAGCCCGGTACGGCGCAATATTCATACACGGTCGATGGCTTATCCGAAACGATCGGTCTCTGGTTCGCGGTAACGGCCTATGATTTCGGCAACCCGGTTACCAAGCTTTCTCCGCTCGAGTCGTCGCAGACCATAAACGCCAAATTCGCTTATCCTATCGCTATGGGAACGGCGGTAACCAAGGTACAGGTTTATCCCAACCCTTACAAGATTTCGGATGTCTCGCGGTATGTTGACCAGGGCATCGAGGATCCTGACGGTTCGGGCAATACCCAGTTTGACCGCAGGATCAAATTCGCCAATCTGCCGGGCAAGTGCGTTATCAGGATATTTACTCTTGACGGCGATCTGGTAAAGCAGATCGACTATGACCCCGCTATCGACCCGACCGGCGTTATCTACTGGGATCTGATCAGCAGGAATACGCAGGCAGTGGTTTCAGGGATATATATTTACTCTGTTGACTCCGACAGCGGCCACCATGAACTCGGCAAAATAGCGATTATTAAATAGGCTCAGGAGGCTTTTAGATGAGAAAAATCTTAATTTTATTACCGTTGGCTGCCCTTCTTGTCTTCCCGTCGCTGTGTTTCGGGCAGGCGAAAGTGGGTACGGCCGGGGCACAATTCCTGGAAATAGGAGTGTCCGCGCGGGCGATCGGAATGGGTGACGCCTTCCTGGGTGTAGCTGATGACGCTTCAGTACTATACTACAACCCGGGCGCATTGGCTCTTTTAACTGAAAAGGAGATGGTGCTGACTCATGTCGATTATCCCGCGGAGATAAACTACGAATTCTTCGGTCTGGTGGTTCCGGCACCGCAGCTTTCGGGGACTATCGGGCTGTCGTTCTATATGCTGGGCATGGACGATATGCCTGTCACCACCTACAATAACTCCCGAGGCGTCGACGCGTTCGGCAACGGCCTGTATTTCACCGCTCGTGATTACGCTCTCGGCCTTTCGTACGGGGCCAGCCTGACCGACCGTTTCTCTGTAGGTATTACTTTTAAATATCTCGCTCAATACATAGAAGAGGAAAGCGCCTTAGGCTGGTCGGCTGATATCGGTACCCTTTATGATACCGGTTTCAGGAATTTTAAGATCTGCATGACCCTGGCTAATTTCGGGCCGGATATGAAATTCATTACCGAACCTTATCCTCTGCCGATCGATTTCAGAGTGGGGACATCGATAGATGTTCTCAATTCCGCGAGTTCCAAGCTGACTTTTGCCGTTCAGGCTTCGCACCCCAACGACAACCTGGAGAAATACAATTTCGGTCTGGAATACTGGTACAACGATATGTTCGCGTTGCGGACCGGTAAAAAATTCAACTATGACTATTACGAAGAAGACGATCTCGCGGCCGGGATGACATTCGGGGCCGGCGGACGATTCTCCGTTTCCGGGTACCGTCTGACCCTGGATTACGCTTACCAGGATCTTGGCTTCCTCGATACCGTCAACCGTTTCACACTCGGCTTCAAATTTTAAGGGGAGGCAATCGGCTTTATGAAAAAACAGATTTTACTTTCGGTTCTTTTGGCCGCCGCCGGATTCGTTTCCCTGCTTTTGCTTTCGGGATGCAACCCGATCGAACTGACCGGGACGGCGCCGGTAAACATCGCTCCCCAGATTCTCTGGGCTGATTTTCCTCAGGACTCGCTGGCCTATTCCTACAATCCGACTCTCTATTGGTATTCGAAGGACAGCGACGGCCAGGTAATGGAGTATGAGTACGCGGTTATTTTGGCGGATACGGTCAATGCCCAGGGAGGTCCCTCGGATGTCGCGGATAATATTGCTGATAGCGCGTGGATATCGTTGGGCAATGTAACCCGGGCGAGGATTCCTCTGTTCGCGTCACCGGATACCAGCGTTTTCGTCGAGCAATTCGTTTTCGTGCGCTGCATGGACGATAAAGAAGCTTATTCCGACGCTATTTACCTGTTTCTTTCCAGAAACAATCATCCGCCCACCTGCGAGGTATTTCTTCCTCCGGGGCCGCAATGGTGTCTGCCGGAGACTACTAATTCATGGACCGGTATTCCGGTTTCGTGGGACGGCAAGGATTCTCTCGATTATCCGGGGATTCCTCCCGCCTTCTTATGGGAAGTCAGAATTTATGGTCCATTTGCCGATTCATTGTCCGCGGATACCACCGGGTCTTATGTACCCATGGTCGATCTCGAGACAGGGGATCTTTTAACTACTGCCAAATCCGGCATAATCACGGATCTGGTCACCGGCTGGTATATTGTTTATGTCAAGAATTACGATGACGCGTTCGTGCCGTCGATACCGGTTTTAGGATCGCTCGAGGTTTACGAGCCTCGCTGGATCCGACATTCGGATTACAAAGAGATTCTCCTGGTCGATCATAATAAGCTTTTCAGCACCCCCCGTTACGGCGAATTGACTGTCGCTTTCCGTGATAGTTTAACCGATTATTATACCGCGCTGATCGAGGGGGCAGGCTATACCGGCGCGCAATATGATGTCTTCGACGCCAATGATGATCTCACTGTTGTCGTCGATCAATCGGTTCTATACGATTACAAGCTGGTAGTGGTAATAGATACCGACTGGAACAGGAAAATAAGCACGACTCAGCAGGATCAGTACGCCAAATATCTCGATGTCGGAGGAATGCTCTGGGTAATCGGCCGCCGCAGTTTTGACGACCCGTCTCAGCTGGCCAGAATCGAGTATGCCGGGTTACCGTTTAACTACATGAATCTGACCGGGGCATATTTGAATACGCCCAATGCCCGTGATTCGGCTGAATTCAGGGGAGCGACTCCGCTGGTCGCCGGTTTCCCGGAATTATCGGTTGACACTCTCAAAGTCTCTTATACATCGTGGCCCCTTAACCATTACGCCGAGGCACTTTTCGGAGTGGGCTATATTGTCCTTCGGCCGGGCAGCGAGCCGCTTTATACATTCCAGGCTCTCGATCCGTTCACGTCGAGGTTCCACGCCTTCCCGGTAGCGGCTCGTTACGATCCGGGTACATACAAAACATCGTACTTTTCCTTCCCGTTGTACTTTATTGATCAGGCAAGCGCGCAGACAGTGACCAGTAATATGCTGGAATGGTTCCTGGCGGGCAACTAACCTGAGATTTGTTTAATTCGATAGAAAACGGGGCGCCGAATTTCGGCGCCCTTTTTTATTTCATAATAATCGCCGCGCCCCTATAATACTCGCCGATGAACTCAACCGCCGTGAAATCACCATCGATCGCTATCGCCGGTCATCTGGTGATGGACGAGATCATATTCCGCGGAAAAGAACCGACCCGAGCCCTGGGCGGTATATCCTATAATCTGGCGGCCATGACCTCCATTATGAAAACAGGGAAGATACTGCCTGTCTGCGAGCTGGGTGAGGATATCCGGGAGCTGTTTCAGTCGGTTTATGGACGCTTTGGAAATATCGATATTTCCGCTGTTAGATATACGTCATTGCCCAATGTGGTCAATCGACTGGTCTACAGCGATTCGGAGCATCGGGATGAATGGAACTCTCGCGTACCTGACCCCTTGCGGCTGGACGCGGTAGGGTCGGATATGGACGCTCTGCTCATTAACCATATATCCGGCGGCGATATTCTTCCTGACGAGCTGACGGCGTTCCGGCGGCGTTTTAAGGGCATTATTTACTGCGATTACCACAGCCTGTCCCTGGGGCGCGGTCCGGAGGGGAAACGGTATTACAGGCACCGTCCCGATTGGAGAGATTACCTGGCCGGAGTGGATATTATCCAGATGAACCGGGAGGAGCTATGCAGCATTACCGGCGAGATCGGCGAATTGCCGGCCGATATAGCTCGAACCTGCCGCCGCCTGCATGATGCGGGCCCGAGAACCGCGATAATAACGTTGGGGGCGGGAGGTTCCGTTCTATGCATGGATTCGGGGGCAAATGTATATTTTATCCCCCCGGTGGACATTCCAGATCCCGTCGATCCGACCGGCTGCGGCGATACGCTGGCTTCTGTTTGTCTATATAACTATCTGATAAGCGGTCAGATGGTTCTGTCGACCATACAGGCCAACCGTTGGGCCGCGGCCAAGGCTGCTTTCAGCGGGTTGGACGGTTTTAAGGATATGGAATCGATTATGATCAATATCGGCCCGGTTGTCGAACCGGTCCGGCTTGACATTTGAGGAGTCCTGTTCTACTATTAATTTGATGATTACTAAAGACTGGAGATTGAGTTTGAGAAAAGCTACTTTCGCCGCGTTACTTCTTCTACCGATTATTCTGACCGGCAACGTTTACGCCCAGATATTCGGGATTCGCTATACCAATATCCGCGGGTTTGTTCTTCCGGGGGTCGAGCAGGGCGAGAGCAAAGGACGATTTGGTATTTACGGAGGTTTGCGGGAAAAAGGGAATGATATCATTTTGGGGATCGATTATGACAGCCATAAGGAAGAGCGGGGGGATACGTCATTCTATGCCCGACGGATGGCTTTGAGCATAGGGTACCGTTACCGTCTTTTTCCTGCCGATAAGATCAGCGCCATGAAGATCAATCCTTTTGTCTCCATTCACTATTACAAGAGCTTCGGCAAGGTCAAAGCCGACAGTTCGTTTATGCCGGAAGCGGACAGGGCCTATTATAAGGATTTGAGTAGTGATTCCGGTGGTTGGGTTTCGCTCGGCGCGGAGTATTATTTCGCCCCCGGATTCAGCCTGGGATGCGAGGGGGGAATTCGTTACGCTAAAGCGAAATCGAAGGCCTATGGGTATGAAATCAAGATCAATGACTATACTTCATTCGCCGCGATCTTGATGAGTTTTTATATTTAGTATGGCTTCGTTTTGCGGTGCGGATATTTCTTGACCAATCCTGTTATAGCGTCGATTACCATCACGCTAAATCAGGAAAATAGCCAGAATTTACCCGGCATAATAATGGATTGTTTTGAAGAATCGTAAGATAAGCACGCTGGTCGAGAGGATAATATCGGCGGGTGAACATCAGGGCGTCATGGAGACGCCCCCAGGAAATAGTCGGGGATATATCTTTATAAACTCACAGCCGAAAAATACGAGGGTACCCGGCGGATGGTTTTACTGAAGTTAGAAATATCGTAATTCGGCCTCCAGCAGGCCGCTATCGCACATTTATCTTGATTTTTAATTGCCGAATTATATACTGAAACCGCAACGCCACCGTAGCTCAGCTGGTAGAGCAGCTGATTCGTAATCAGCAGGTCAGCGGTTCGATCCCGCTCGGTGGCTAAATTCTAATATTATCGCCGCCTAAAAGTCGAATATAACTAAAAACGCCCGCCCGGCAATATGCCAGGCAGGCGAAGATGATTTGGTGTTTGCGTAAGATTAAATACGTCAATTACTTATTGTTCATGGCGGCGATCATCTTGTCACGTTCTTCGGAATTTTCCGGAATCGCGGCTTTGGTCTGGCTGATATCGTTTATCAGGGCCATGGCGTAATCACAGACACGATATTTATATTTTTCGTATTCCATGGCCTCTTCCGAACCCCAAACCGGCGCCGGACGTTTATCTCTGAGCAGTTCCTTCAGCGGTCCGACGGCGTCATTGCCTTCGTCGATAATCGCTTTGGCGGCCGATTCCCAGTAAAGATGAGGGATGCCCCATACATTGAAGGAGTTCGAGGTTCCCAGGCTGTTAACCAATGTTCGTATTCGCAAACCCTTCTCCAGCGTATTGTATGTCTTGATGTCTATTTCGCGCAGGGCAATCAGCGGCAAGAGGGAGGCAGTATCAGATTTTAAGATCAGAGATTTCAGTTCCGGGGCTATATTGGAACCGCGGGATATAATCTCCTCATAGGTCAGTGAATTGTACTGTTCCACTCCTTTGGTTGATTCCGACCGCAATCTATCGTATATATCGGCGAGCTTCATTCCCTTCAATTCCCGCTGAATTTCCTGACGTCTGACTTCGAACTGTTCTATTTTGGGGTCCATGCTTTTGACTTCGGCCGGCGGTTCTTTGGGACGTTCTTTCCCGCAGCCGGCTACCAATGAGGTTACGACGAGTATTATCAGGCCGGCGAAGAGAGAAATCTGTTTTGCGCTTGTCTGTTTCATAGCTAAATTTCCTTTCTTTTGATCAGAAGCTCGAAAAAACCGGAAAAGTGTTTTTTCCGAGTGTCGGCGCCTGCACATTCCACTCGGCCACAGCGTCGTCGAAATGAGTATCGAGCGGTTCCCATGCTTCGGTTTTGACAATGCCGGTTACGGTTCCGGCATCATTAACCAGCCAACTCCAAAAATAACTGCCGAGCATAAAATCGTGGCACCCGGAATCGCCGTCGATACATACCGGGACAGAGACTGCCTGCCACCAGATACCGAGATATGGGGAGCCTTCGCCGCGACGAGGGGAGTCGTAAAGTATGGCGTCGGTAGTATTCGTTCCCGGTACCAGGGAGCTTGCGAATGAACCGTTATCGTTACGGCCGTAGTATCCCCAGATTTTTCCCTCCAGTCTGTCTATATACCAGCCATAAGCTGTGGCGCGATTGCTTTTCTCCGATGACGGGTAAAGATAGGTTCCGCCGTCGAACGCGTATGTTCTGACCATCTGAACATAGCAGACAGTATCGCATGAACAGTCCGAGCCGCAGTCGGCCGGATTGAAATTGAATCGCAGGTTCATGTTGATACCGTTACTCGTGGATGTGTCGAAGATCGTTCCGGTAAAGGTGAAATCCCCGCATGGCGGAATTTTGTCGCAGATACCGTTACAGCTGGCCAGGATCAACAGCGCGAAGCCCAGGTAGACCTTTTTTCGTCTCAAAATCTCCTCCCTTGTAGTGCGTTTCAGTTAAACGAGAAATCGTATTCGCGCAATGCCGTACGCCCCTTTCCCCCTTTCGTCGAAATGTATGCTTTTGGACTGGATTGGCGTTTTTCTCCGAGTATGGAAAACAAGGTATCCCCCCTTGAAGGATATCAAAAATCCGCTGTTGTTCGCTTATACGGGAACCCGATAGAGTTTCTATTTCCAAGGGGAAGTATAGATGGGAGTTAATTTGTTGTCAAGGAGAAAATGGCGGGATCCCGGCCCATATAATATATTATGGTTTAATGGGTTGCGTTGAGGGGAACTGTTTTGCCGGCGGAAGGGTTTTGATAAACTGAGGGTCCTGGCTGATCGATCGGTTTGTTAAGAAATGAAACAGCGGCTCCGATAGATAGATTCGTGGGTATTTAGATATGATGTAATTTGAAAAAGGTCTTGACACGGGGGCAGCTAATTTTTAGCTTGAGGACGGTCTGAGGTTTGGGCGGAACGCGGGGTTTTGTAAGAAGTTAAAAAAAATTGAAAAATAAATAGAATTTTACTTGACAATAGTTTTTTTCGGGGTATTTTGTGGGTCTGTCAGCGAGATGGGGCAGGCTTTTTTTAGCCCCGGAAGGTCTGATACGGTTCTTTGAAAACCGAATAGTGCGTACGAATTATAACTCGTCGATTCGATGTAATCGGGGCGAAGTCTCGATTACGAATTAATAAGACGAACAACGAAAGTTAAGCGTAAAAGTTTAACTGGCGTTTCGTTCTAAAGCTATTTTACGGAGAGTTTGATCCTGGCTCAGAACGAACGCTGGCGGCGTGCTTCATACATGCAAGTCGTGCGAGAAAGTCCTGGCTTGCCAGGGCGAGTAAAGCGGCGAACGGGTGCGTAACACGTGAGTAATCTGCCCTTTGGTGGGGGATAAGCCTTCGAAAGAGGGTCTAATACCGCATAACATTCCCGGATGGCATCATCTGGGAATCAACGGTGGCCTCTACTTGTAAGCTATCGCCAAAGGATGAGCTCGCGCTCCATTAGCCTGTTGGTGGGGTAACGGCCTACCAAAGCTACGATGGATAGCCGGCCTGAGAGGGTGATCGGCCACACTGGGACTGAGATACGGCCCAGACTCCTACGGGAGGCAGCAGTAGGGAATATTGCGCAATGGACGAAAGTCTGACGCAGCAACGCCGCGTGTGGGATGAAGCTCCTTGGAGCGTAAACCACTGTCAGGAGGGACGAACGGTTATGTTTATAACACAGACATAGCTTGACGGTACCTCCGGAGGAAGCTCCGGCTAACTCCGTGCCAGCAGCCGCGGTAATACGGGGGGAGCAAGCGTTGTTCGGAATTACTGGGCGTAAAGGGTGCGCAGGCGGGAGACTAGGTCGGATGTGAAAACCTCGGGCTCAACCCGGGGCCTGCATTCGAAACCAGTTTTCTTGAGTATCGGAGAGGGAAGCGGAACTCCAGGTGTAGCGGTGAAATGCGTAGATATCTGGAGGAACACCGGTGGCGAAGGCGGCTTCCTGGACGAATACTGACGCTCATGCACGAAGGCTAGGGGAGCAAACAGGATTAGATACCCTGGTAGTCCTAGCGGTAAACGATGGGCACTAGGTATCGGGGGTATCGACCCCCCCGGTGCCGCAGCTAACGCATTAAGTGCCCCGCCTGGGGAGTACGACCGCAAGGTTGAAACTCAAAGGAATTGACGGGGGCCCGCACAAGCAGTGGAGTATGTGGTTTAATTCGATGCAACGCGAAGAACCTTACCTGGGTTTGACATACATAGGAAAGCCTCAGAGATGAGGCCTCTCCGCAAGGAGTCTTTGTACAGGTGCTGCATGGCTGTCGTCAGCTCGTGCCGTGAGGTGTTGGGTTAAGTCCCGCAACGAGCGCAACCCCTGTCCCTAGTTGCCAGCGTTAAGTCGGGAACTCTAGGGAGACCGCCGGTGACAAGCTGGAGGAAGGTGGGGATGACGTCAAGTCCTCATGGCCCTTACGCCCAGGGCTACACACGTACTACAATGGCCGGTACAGAGGGCTGCAATACCGCGAGGTGGAGCGAATCCTAAAAACCGGTCTCAGTTCAGATTGGAGTCTGCAACTCGACTCCATGAAGGTGGAATTGCTAGTAATCGCGAATCAGCAAGTCGCGGTGAATACGTTCCCGGGCCTTGTACACACCGCCCGTCAAGCCATGGAAGCCGGGAGTACCCGAAGTCACTTTGTTAACCCGCAAGGGGAACGAGTGCCTAAGGTAAAATCGGTGACTGGGGCTAAGTCGTAACAAGGTAGCCGTAGCGGAAGCTGCGGCTGGATCACCTCCTTTCTAAGGAGTACGGTGTGAGATCTCGTTACCACGGGATCCATACTAATCCCGCCATAGGCGGGATAGGTCGGTCGAATCGCAGAGTTTCGTGCGCACTATTCGGTTCTCGGAACCATTGTTCTTTAAAACAACAGATAGCGGGCTGAGTGCCCTGAGCTGGGCATAGAGCGCCCCGAAAAAGCGTATTTGACGTGGGCCTTTAGCTCAGTTGGTTAGAGCGCGTCCCTGATAAGGACGAGGTCGGTGGTTCGACTCCACTAAGGCCCACCATTGGAATCAACCAGGGCGGAGCCGATAAAGAGTCTGATTATGGCCGAAATGAGCGGGTTTAATTTTGTCTGATGATCTCCGAAGCAGGATCGATTCTGTAAAACAAGAAGAGATCAAGGGGCATTACGACGAGGAATACTATCGACCGCTCCTTGAAGGCTACCTGACCCAGGACCGCTTCATGCGGTATCGTCTCAGGATGGTTTTCGAGATCTATTCCCCGATGGTTGGGGAGAGAGTATTGGATCTCGGATGCGGAGTCGGGACTTTTACCCTGGAGTTGGCCAGACGCGGCGTGGATGTTGTCGGTCTTGATTATTCGGAAGAGTCATTAAGTATCTGCCGAAAGCTGGCCGGCGAGTTGAGTCTCAACCCTGAGTTTCGATTGGCTGATGTCACCGAAACCGGTTTGGAAGCCGAAACGTTTGACCTGGTCATCGCGGCCGATTTGACCGAGCATCTCTACCCTGATGTATTCCGGAAGTTTGTCGAGGAATCCAGGAGGATTCTGAAGACCGGCGGCAGGTTGTTGATTTGGACGCCTAATCCGGGGCATGTCTTCGAGTTTCTCAAGCAGAGGGATATCATCCTCGAAAGAGACGAGGGGCATGTGGGGTACAAGACTCTCAGGCAGCTTACGGACGAGTTGATTGGCCACGGGTTTTCGATCGAGAAGGCTTATCATCGCCAATCGCATTTGCCGGTCTGGGGTTCAGTCGAGAGGTTTTTGCAGCCGGTGTTTCCGTTTCTCAGGAGAAGAAACGCCGTGCTGGCGGTAAAAGACCCTGAAAGTTGAGAGGCCAAAAGGATTTTCAGGGGGCGTAGCTCAATTGGGAGAGCGGTAGCTTTGCAAGCTACAGGTCACCGGTTCGATCCCGGTCGTCTCCAATAGGAATGAACTAAATCGCCGTCGGGCGATAAAAGATAGAGGTATCGCGAGTATGGCGATGCCGACGGTTCTTTGACAATTTAATAGAATGTTGCGGTTATCTTGAGGTTTCGCCGAAAGTTTTAGTCAAGTTACTAAGAGCGTATGGTGGATGCCTTGGCATGGGAAGCCGATGAAGGACGTGGTAAGCTGCGAAAAGCCACGGTGAGTTGCAAACAAACTTTGACCCGTGGGTCTCCGAATGGGGCAACCCGATCCGAGTAATATCGGATTATTTCCCGCTGAATAAAATAGGCGGGATAAAGATAACGGAGGGAACTGAAACATCTAAGTACCTCCAGGAAAAGAAAACAACCGTGATTCCCGAAGTAGCGGCGAGCGAAACGGGAACAGCCCAAACCGGTTGCCACGCTAAAGTCTGCAGACGTTGTGGCGCCGGGGTAGAGGGTTTTTATCGGATCCACCTGCAGGTGGGTCGGGAAGTTA
>JAHEDG010000098.1:0-12500 GCA_024641335.1 Candidatus Zixiibacteriota bacterium | reverse complement strand
CGGTTGGTCCCATCGGCCCTGCTGATCAATTCCTGCCCCTCTTTCCACAGGTCGAGAGCCTCGCGCGACTTCCCGAACTTCATCTGAAAAACGTCTCTTACCACGATCATTAATCCTCCCAAGTTTTTTATGAAAACAAGATAAACATGGAGCCATATAACCCATGAATACGCTGGAATGTCAAGGGAAATAATTAATTTTGATTTTCTCGCCGAGTTTCAACCGAAGGATTTCGAATCGACTTCGGTGTCAATACGCAGTCATGATTTGCTTCGAAATACCTGGAAGTTTGAGGTCATCTTCGATGAGAGTTCTTTCAAAGGTTGTACGGGGTCATGGAAAACCGTAAGAATAGAATTCCGGGAACATTCCTGTTTTCGGAGGAGTATCAGAGCTTAAGTAATTCAGTTTCTCCGAATTGTTTACATATGGCCGGCGGCGCAGATCACCGCCGGTTATTTTTTAGAGGATTCAATCCAGGTATTACCGACAAATAGAGCCAGTAAGCCATGTATTAATGGTCCGTCTAACCCACAATCAAATATAAATTTAAAAATATGTTGAACAAGGAAACCTTTATGGCGTATACTATGTTGGAAGTAATGAAAATGACAATCAATTCGAAAGCCACAACGAAAGGGGTTCGATTATGAAAAGAACAATGGGGATCATTCTGGCTTTCTCAATGCTAATGGCTGTATCTTATGTTTATGCCTGCGGCGAGAAGAAAGCGTCTGCCGAGGCCAGTTCGGCCAAGGCTGATGCCGCCAATACCGGGGCCACATGCGCCAACCAGACTTCGGCCGCGACTACACAAGCCGACCAGGCCAAAGTTGTCACTACCGACGCTACTAATACCGGGATGTCATCCTGCGGCGTAAAGGCGGCCAATGCCGGCTCGACCTGCAGCGGATCATCTGCCGCAAAAGCGTCGACCACTGACGCGACAACCGGTTCCTGCCACGAGAATGGACAGGCAGCCGCTCAAAAGGCTGATTTCAGCAAATCGGATTGTTCGAGTTCCTGTGTCCACGGCACAGACTCCAAAGAAACCAAGAGCGAAGCCGCTCCCAAGAGCGATAAAAGCCAATCCGCCCAAACTAAAGCGGCGGCCGAAGCTACTTCGCTTAAGTAATAAGTTCGATCAAACCAGGCCGGATATCGAGTTATCCGGCCTTTTTTATTGATAGATTTTCCGAGATACTAGAATAAAAACAATATCGGAAGGTTTGAAACGAAAATTGTTCTATTCGGTTTAATTGCCGCTATTAATGGTTGTCGAACAGGCCGATTTCTGATAGAATTATCGAGTGTCTAAAACGAAGTTCAAGTTAGCGCTGGTATTGGGAGGCGGGGGAGCCAGGGGCCTGGCCCATATCGGCGTGATTCGGGTTTTAGAGAGAGCGGGGATAATGCCCGATCTTATTGTGGGTACGTCGATGGGAGCGGTTGTCGGGGGCATGTATGCCCAAAGTCTCGATATAGATTCGGTGGAATCCCGGATAGCGTCGTTTGTGGAGCGTTTCGGGATAAAAAGCAAATGGCTGAGTTTTTTGGGGGAGAGCGAAGATCAGGATAAGAGCGATATGTTTCGCGATATTACCTACTATGTGAAGAAACATATCATGAAGATAAAAGCCCTTACCAGTCTTTCGCTGGAGGGGGAAGATCTTCTCATGGAGCCGCTCACCGAGTTTTTCGAAAACAGCGAAATTGAGAACTGCAAGATACCGTTTGCCGCGGTGGCCATAGATCTTCTGGCCGGCCGGCAGGAGGTGATCAGTTCCGGATCGATAATCAAGGCCGTATACGCGTCGGCCGCTGTGCAGGGAGCGTTTCCGCCATTGGACTATTACGGGATGATGCTCTGTGATGGCGGCCCGGTGGCGATTGTTCCGGTGGAAGTGGCCAGAAGCATGGGAGCCAGGACAGTAATAGCGGTCGATGTTTCCATGAGGATCAAGAGGGAGACAGATATCGACAGCGGGCTGCAGGTGGTATTGCGATCCGATACTATCGCCCAGGATCGCCTGCGACTAAAGGACCTGGAACTGGCCGATCTGGTGATTTCGCCCCAGGTTCACGCGATTCACTGGGCCAATTTCGGAAGGGTCAAGTATTGTCTGGAACGGGGTGAACGGGCGGCTGAAAAGGAATTGGGGAGGATACGTCGCCTCAAGGGTATCGTTCCGTGGTGGAAACGGGTTTTAGATATTTAGGATATTGGCTATTTGAGGTTTTTTAAAGAAAAACGCCCCGCTGTCGGGGCGTTTAATCAAATAATTTATCGGAAGCGGATTATATCGATTGTTTGTTAGTACTCCTCCTCTTCCAATTCTTCGAAATCATCGTCGACCTCATCTTCATAGCCGGTTTCATTCAAGCCGTACTGCTCTTCCGCGGCGGCCTCGGAGCATTCTTTGCTACAGAAAATCTCTCCATCGCGGCGGAATGGTTTGGTTGAAATTTCCTCTCCGCAGAACGCGCATTCCATAAAATCCTCCTGAAGGACTCTTAGATTGGATTTACACACCGGATGCTGATTTTTCGCCCCGGGATCTGATAATTTTTTTTCATCCTCATAATCGACACCATAATTAGGCAACTTAACTTTTAAATCAAACTAAGTTTCCATAAAAACAGCTCTTCCAAAGGCGGGAGATAATCAGATCAGGCCGAAATGTCAATGTTTTTTTTGGGGAGGGGTGATTTCCATCTCTTATGTCTCGCCAAATCGGCCGGATTTTGCCGGGTTTTTCAATCATCCGGCCTGGAGTAAAACGGTATTTCAAGCTGGACCGCGGGATTAAGTAATGGATAAATCAGCCGAAAAACTAAATAAATAGACATGATATGGACTAAAAAAAGAATCCAGAGGGTCTTCGAGATCATTAAATCGCTGATCCCGGATTATGAGAAAAAGAACGACGCTGATCCGATCAGGGCCGAAATCGACGGAAAAAGATCGGTAATTCTGGCTACCAATAAAAGACTATATTTTTGCAAACTCGGTCTGCTTTGGAGTAAAGATTTCGACAATATCTCCTGGAGTAAATTCAGACATTTAAAAATAAAGGAGGGGCTGGCCTCCTCGAAGATCGAGTTGGAGTACCGTTTGGGCAGCCGGACATTAAGGTTGGAAGGGCTGAACAAAGAGCAATTCCGCTCCCTTTTCCGCAAGGCGCAGGAGAGGATAACGGTCAACAATGAAAAGCTCCAGTTATCATCGAAGATATGCCATCGATGCGGGGAGGTGGCCAACGCCACGGCCAGGGTCTGTCCTCACTGTACGCATGAGTTCTCCAGGGCTTACGATCCGGCATAGCCTTTCTATCATTCACCTTTTTTTAGGGCTTTGATCTATTGACTTTTTTATCGGAAGCGATTATAATTTTTTACCGTACCCGGGCAGACTATCGGTTTATTCGTCAGGGAGAAAAGGTATCGGTAGAATCCATAAATCCCATTGAAGACCCGCGAAGCGCCCGAAAAGTGGATAACGATTATTGTCCGGTTCTATTTGCCGCGGTTTGAGAAACAAATGACAGGGCTGGACCGTTAGTAATAGGAAGTCATGTTAATAATGATAGGAATACTGATGAATCAATTAAACTCTTTCTTCCTGGAAAGGAACTAAAAATGAGAAAATCGGCATTGATTGTTCTTCTGCTGATTATCGCCCTTAGCTCGACCGTGTGGGCCATAGAAACCACCGGTACGTACGAAGAGGCGAAAGCGGAGGCGGCCAGGCTGGGTCAACCACTGCTGGTCGATTTCTATACTGTCTGGTGAGGTTCCTGCAAGAGGTTCGCTCGTGCGGTGAACGAAGACAAAGAAATTCAAAAATCTCTGGAAAGTATAGTTTTGTACAGGGTCGATTGCGAACAGGGAGAGGGGATAGAGTTGGCCAAACAGTTCAATGTTCGGGCCTATCCTACTTTTGCCCTGGTTAACAGCAAAGGGGAGACCATCGACCGCTGGCTCGGATACGCCAAGGATTTCTATCTCAAAACTTTAGGCAAAGCCATGGTCGATCTTTCCACCGTTTCTGAAAAGCAAGCCAGATACGATTCCAAACCGACGGCTCCTGACGCCGCGGCATTAGGCAGATACGCGTCGGCTACCAGCGAGTATAAGAAAGCCGTGGAGCTTTACACTTTCGCGGAGAAGCATAAGAAGAACGCCGGTGACGACTATACTTACGAAATATTCGATAACATGGCCGACGGAATCCGCAAAGAACAATTCACTTTCGATGATGTTCTGGGCGCGGCCGATAAGGCTCTCAAATCTCCGAACAGTTCGCCCAAGGTCGCCATATCTCTGGCTCAAACCATGGTACCTTTGGCAAAAAAGTATGAGCGTATGCCTGATATCGGTCCGTATCTCAAATCGGCGCTGGATGTTTGCGAAAAGAGCGATAACCCGGATCTCAAGGGTGAGTACGACGGTCTGATGGTTAGCTACGCTCTTTATATCGAAAAAGACGATACCAAGGCCGTAAAGCATAAAAAAGCGTCCATGTCAGAAGGTTGGCAGGATGACTCCGGCCAGCTCAATGCCTTCAGCTGGTGGTGCTTCGAGAATAATATCAATCTCGAAGAAGCTGAGAAGCTCTCCCGTAAATCGGTTGAGTTGGCCGAACCGGGGAAATCCAAGGCGATGTGCCTGGATACCCTGGCGGAGATTTGCAACTCTCTTAAGAATTGCCATGAAGCCGTAGAACTTACCAGGATGGCCATAGCCGAAGATCCTGACAGCGAGTTTTATCCCAGGCAGCTCACCCGTTTTGAAGAGTTGTTGGCATCCCAGAACTAAAAAATACGATAAAATCGGCCCCCCCGTTTACGACGGGGGGGCTTTTTTTTATCCTTGATACCGATATTCTCTTTAATTCTCCAGCCTCGATTCTTTCTTAAGATTGGCGACCATTAGTTTGATGAGATCTCCCTGAAGATCGGTCATGGTTTGAAATACGGGGAGGCCGAAAAAAAGAGCGCCCCGGACGATATCGGAGACCGACCTTTTGTATCGGACAGATAACTCTTCCAATTCCCCGCGCATGCCGGGAGTCAGGCGCAGTTGAAGATGCCGCTTGTCGCCAGCCATGTTACTTCCCTCCTTTGCCGATATCCGACAGATGTTTCAAGTGAGCTTTCAGGATCTGCGGCGGCTGGAAATTTTCGCCTATGGCCGCTTTTATTTTTTCGCTGGTCGCGGCCCATGATTCATCCGAAGACCTGCCCAGCAAAATACAGTCGATTAACTCTCTTCGATCATGCAGGCAAATCCGGCATCGTCCCCGGATTTTTATCCCCCATCTATCGGCGGCGAAATCGGCCAGAATCATTTTCAATTGTCTTTTGGCTTCATATAGCAGCCTGATAATCTCTTTTTCCGGCATACCGTTTCTTTCAGCTATGGCGGCGACGCTCAATGCCTCGAAATACCGTGCCCGGATAATCTGCCGCAGATCCTTACGGAGGCTTTCGACGGCCTGATTTACAGTTTCTGTCAGGACCTGATCGGGTTCCTGGAAATCGCGGCCGGCCAAAGACTGCAGGAAATTGTTTTCGATGTAAATTATTCTTTTCACTTTTACCCCGTCGTTTTTGGATATAAGCTGGCGATTTCAACGGTGGAGATGTATCGCTTTCCATTCATTTCTGATTCATCCGCGATATTATTTGAATTGAGAGATGACCCCGGGATTCATCCGAGGGTGAGATTGCTGACGGCTATGTATATATGGAAGATATTATCTGAGTATCGCGTTGCAAACTGTTGCAGAGAATTTAACCGAATATGAAATATTGCTTGACGAATCGAGCTAAAGCTATTTATTGTATGATGTATATCCGGTAATAATACCACGCCCGGATCGCATCTTGACAGGTTATGAACTGATTTTTTTTAATTAAGAACCATTTCTATCTGGAGGTTCCCCTGTGATGATCATCGGTAAAGTTAAGTGGTTTGACCGCAAGAAGGGGTATGGTTTCATCAGCACGAATGATTCTGAGGAAGATATTTTCGTGCATTATTCATCAATTAATGGGGACGGGTTTAAAGCCTTGCTCGAGGGTGAGGATGTTCAATTTGAGCTGAAAGACGGGCCCAAGGGTCTTCAGGCTCAAAATGTAATGAGGATGGATTCGGTTTCGGGCGGTAACTGATTAAAGGTCGGGGAAATTTACTATAGCTGTTTATCCGGGCGTCGGCCGGGCTCTGAATATTTATATCAGTTATGATCAGACGGTCGGACGATTATTCAGGGGGAGAGTTTTTCTTCCGATATCCCTTTTTTGCCTGAAGAGATGCCAGGCTGACGCTGTGGAGAAGAGATAGAATACGACCGTAGTCAGCATAACCCTGGTAAATCCTGATTTTTCGATCATCACTCCCCCCAGGTTGGCCGAGACCATCCAGGAGGCGTTCCAGGCCAGCGAGAGGACCGAGTTGGTTCCTGCCTGATCTTTTTCGCTGACCAGTTCCATAGCGAAATTATTGTACATAGGCCAGGCCATGTTCATCAGGCTGCCCCGAAATAAAAAACCGAATATGGAAAGATATAGGTTTTGGGAGAAAGCCAGGATGAGAAAAAAGGGAATAGAGAGCAGTTGGGAAAAAACTACCGTCTTGATCAATCCTATTTTTTTGGCTATCGACGGGCCGATTAGAAATCCCGTGGCGGTGAAGAGCGATCCGATCGAGAATATCCGTCCGATAGCGTCCGATTGCAGCTCGAATCTTTTCAGGAAATAGAGGTTTAGGAATGGTATAACCAGGCCGGCTCCCATTCCGATGATAAAATGCGGGACCATAAGCTTGGCGGTGGTTTTCCAATCGCGGGCGCCGATATAGTCTCGCAGCCGGTGACGTTGATCCGACGCCGGTTTTCGGGCTTTGATAGCCGAGTAGGCGATAAGGGCGAACATGGCCAGGGAAGCTCCGCCCGCCAGGGTATAGCGATATCCGTAGAGCAGGGCCACCCCTCGTTGAGCCAGATAAGTCGGGATGAATCCTCCCACTATCGAACCGATAAAGCCTGAGAATGTGCTCAGGGCCATATTTACTCCGAACAGATAGGGGCGTTCTTCGGAGGTGGAATTACGCATGAAAAAAGGCGAGGCGGCGATCATGTGCACGGTAAACATAGCCCCGGAGATCATGGACATGGCGCGAAGATTCCAGACAGAAACAGACATCGCCTGGGTTATCAGGGCGGTTCCGTTGACCGCGGCGGCCAGCATGAGGATATGTTTGATCCTGAACCTATCGACCAGGACGGCGGCCGGAACGGCGATGAGGACGGTGCCTACGGATGAGGCGGAAATTATACTGCCGATACGTCCTTCCTCGAACCCCAACTGTTTGAGATATAAGTTAAGCAGGAGCCAGAAGACAGATAAGCCGAATCCCATAAAGAATGATCCCACAAGGAATCTCCGAGCGTTCGGCGAAAAAAGCCGGATATGCCGAAGGTAATCATTTAAAAATACCCTGATCAATTGGGTCCGGCCTCTTCCATGATCGGGGAATATACAATATAGGAACGAAAGAGATAGCGAAAAATCATTCGGCCGAAGACCACAATTCGGTTGACATCCTCTTTTGGTTCGCTATAATTAGTTTAATCATGGTAATAGGGCCGGGAAATTCTCTGTTCCCGAAGCTGGAAATTTGATACATCGAGTGTCCGAATGAGGTTTAGGTCCGCGGTTGTTGTTTTTGCGGTATTGAGCATAAACGCGATTGTCTTCGCCGGGAAACCGGATTATCTGTCTTATATCAGCACTGGGGGATCGATTCCGGTATCTCCATCAGCTTTTATGAATGACTGGAATATCAACCCTAATGTCGGTGTGGGAATAGGACAGTTTATTAGCGAGCGTCTGACGCTCTCCACCTATTTCGAGTTGAATCGGTTTGGCCGCGGCTCCCGAAACATACCGGGCGGAGTAGAGGAGATTGTAATTTTGACTTTTTCGGCGGAAATGAAGAAATATTTAACCCTGTCCGATCGAAAGAAGAATTACTACTTTGAGGGCGGGATAGGATATTTTAGTTTGATTGGCGGAGACGCGTTCGATATACATATCTTGCATACGAGAACCAGCTTTCAGCATGAGGAATCGAATTTCGCTTTGTTTCTCGGCCCGGGTACAGAGTTCGCGTTTTCCTCTAATCATAATTGGTATGCCGCGATCAGACACACTATCTGCTTTACGCCCGGTGCCAGAGCCCAGTACGCGCAGATTAAAATCGGTATGAGATTCGGAGGTCGGTAGCCGTATGATTTCCCTTAGAATCAGGACAGCGTATTTACTTATTCTAATCCTCATTTTGACGATGAATTTCAGCGGCTCGGAAGCTCAGGATTTTGGGGATAGAACATTGGTTTTAGGAGGGGGTTTTTCGATTCCTATCGAATCTGATTTTTCGGATCAATGGACCGTAGGCTACGATCTTTCGACCGGCATAGAAATTCCCCTGAAATCATATTTGAAAGCGGGAGTGTCGATCGGGCGTTATAGATTCGGCAGATCGGATTTTTTCCTCACCCATTTGATGTATTCTCACAAGGGGGGCGAATTCGATTTTTATAATATCTCGTTGGATTTCAGAGCGAATATCCCTGAAGATATGGCATTTATGAGGATGTATTTAGTTTTCGGTTCGGGGCTCTTGTTTACAAGAATAAATAAGATGGAAATCCGAAATCTATCCGGGAGCATCGAGATTCCAGGCGAGAGTGATTTTGGGTCTTCATTTTATATAGGGCCAGGGTTGCAGAAGAATATTAATAGAAAAATAATGTTTTTTGTCGAGCTTAGATTTCTTTTTTCCGTCGGGCTGGATGACCAGTACCGTTTTATGCCATTCAACGCCGGATTACGTTTCTCGATAGGCCGATAACCGGTCGATTATAAGGTCTTTTCCGGGATATTTTTGATTCTCGGCGAATAGCGCAGGAGGCCCCGCGGTGTTAGATTTGCCTTGATATTGTTCCCGATGTTGGATAGATATGAGTTATGACCGGAACAGATCAAAAGCAAATGACAATCCGTTACTCGGCCATGCAGAGATTTGTCGAAGCGGCCGGGATTATGGGTATAATAGTCATGCTCGGAGTCCTGATCAGGTTCTGGGGCGCGGCGCCCGATTCTGTGCCTGAACATTTCGGGCGTGACGGCCGTCCTGATTCCTTCGGCGACAAACGGATTCTTCTGCTCATGCCGGCGGTCAGCATCGTTTTTTATATTGTCTTTTCAGGTCTTCAGAGGATACCTCACGCCTTGAATTATATCTGGAAAATAACCCCGGCCAACGCCTATCGTCAGTACGAGCTGATGAGGCTTTTGATCGCTTCACTGAAAGCGGAGATAATCTGGATAGCGGTGTATGTTGTTATCAGGCAGATTCAGATCTCTCTGGACATATCCGATGGTTTGGGCCCGGTTTTCCTGCCGGTTTTGAGCGCGGTGCTATTAGCCACAGTCAGCTTGTATCTATACCTGGCTTACCAGGATAGGTAGGATAAGAGTGTCGCCGCGCATTTGATGAATAGATCGTTTTTGAAAAGCAATCAGAAAGGTTTCCTGGCGTCTCGATATTAAGATTTCCTGATGCCACAAAGAGGCCTTAAGTTCCGGATTCCCTCTACGGGTTTTGCAGCCGGATTCCTGCCGATCTTCGACAGATCGGGAATGAAAAGTTTCTCCAATAAAAAACGGCGCCGATAATGACGCCGTTTCTACAAATTATATCGGAAAGAATTCTATTCGTGGTCGTGACCGCTGTGGTCCTCGGCCGGCTTTTCTTCAGGAGCGGCGCAGGTGTTGGCGAAGACGATGTAAGCCTCATGCATGACGTTAAAAGCCCCGGTGACCTTTTCGTTGTCTTTGCCTTTGCAGGCTTTTTTCAAGCCGTCGACCGATTCCAAAAACTCGGCCTTTTTACCGTCGAAATTCTTGCGGCAGGTATCGGAACACTTATCGTAACCATCGCATTTGTAGTCGGTGACGCCTTTGGAAGCGTCCACCAGCACGGGCAATCCCTTGCGTAGGGCGTCGAAATCTCCTTCGCCCAGGGCCATGTGCATCGGATGCATGGCTTCATGGAATGTTTTCAGCGAGTTTCTGTTAGAGACATCGGGGCAAACGTGATCTTTGGTCTCAGCCGGATCGGCGGACTCTTCTTTGTCACCGGTATTAGCGGCAGCCAGAGTAGCCGAAGCTTGAGTCTGGCCTTTAGCGCAGCAGGCGGCGTCGACTTTATTAGCGCCGCAGGCTGCCTTGGCGTCCTTAACAGAAGCGGCCTTATCGCTATCGCCGGCGAAAGCCGCGGCGATCCCAACGACTAATAGTAATACGAAAACCGAGAATAAAAACCTTCTCACATCTCCTCCTGTAATTTGATCATATTTCAATTATTCGATAATTGTAAAAAGCTCTTCCACAGGTTTTCTCAAAGCCCGGGCAAGTTTGAGGGCCAGGAAAGTAGACGGAACACAGGTCCCTTTCTCAATCGAAATAATCGTTTGCCGCGATACTCCGACTTCGGCTGCCAGATCAGCCTGAGTTAAGCCCGTCTTGCGTCTCTGGGGTTTTATTTTCGTAATCAGCTTCATTCTTGCCACAATATAAAAAATTGAAATATTATGTCAAGGAAAACTTACCAGATCGACGATTTTGGATCAAAAAATCGCGATTTTCTGTTATATTACTGTTACGGTTAATTCTGTGCTTCGTTAGTTTTGAAAATCTAAAAATAATTAAGAAAAACGGAAGAAAGGAGAGGCAATGAGAATTCCTGTCTTAGTTTGCGCCTTACTACTCTGCGTTGTATCAATGACTTACGCCGAATGGAGCGGGGCTGACGGCGACCAGTACATTAGTTCGTTCACCCCCATCAATCAAGCTGTTTACGCCACCTCGGCCGCGGCCGGACCGGCGGGTCAGCTTTACGCCGCCTGGGTGCAGAGATGGTATTCCGGGGGCTATCATTATGAGATACTGTTTTCAAAGTCCACGGACGGCGGACAGGTCTGGAGCGGAACTTCGGCCGATCAGCAGATCAGCGCCAGTCTGGGCGCCGGGGTCTACAATTTGGGTATATTCGGCGCGCGCAGGACCGATATCGCGGTCGACAGTCAGAACCGGATTTTTGTCGTCTGGCCTGAAGAGATCGACGGCAATGTCGAGATCATTATGGTCATGTCGACGGACGGAGGGACTTCATGGATCCATTCGGACATCGATTACCCGATCAGTTTCATCGGCTCGGTCGAAACTGCCAATAACCCGGTTATAATCGCCGATAATAATGACAATATTCACGCGATCTGGAATCAGACATCGACGGCGGGAAGCGCGGAGATTCACTATTCCAAATCCACCGATAATGGAGCCACCTGGAGCGGGACTTCGGCCGACAAGTATATATCCTTCCCGGACGGCAACCCGGGCTCGATGCCGGCCATTGCGGTCGATAACTCCAACAATCTCCATGTCGTTTGGAGAGAGAACAACGACGGCGCCGGCTGGACAATCCATTATGGCGTTTCCACCGACGGAGGCATCACATTTTCCTCGGAATCCGCCGACAGCGTCATCTCCTCGGTCTATGCCGGGACGATAGAATATCCTCGCGTGGCGGTCTATTCGCCCAACGATATCCATGTAGTCTGCGCCAATGCCGATAATGTCGAATATGTAGGGACGACCGATGGCGGCGCCACATGGAATAATAACACAGTCTATGTGGGCACGGGTTATGATTTCTATACTCCCGATATCGCCGTTACCTCCGAGGGGAATCTGATTGCCCTGCTGGATGAAGAAGCCCCTGGCACAGATGACCGCCAGATTTACGCGTCGTATTCGCTTGACGGCGGCCTGACCTGGTCTGTGGAAGTCGATCCGGTGACCAATAATGACGGCAATACGAGCGACAGAGCTTATATTCCCGATATCGTGGTGACCGACGGGGATACCCTGCACGTGGTCTATCTTACCAATTATCCGTCATCATCCAACAGCTATCAGGAAGTCGGTTATTCGCGTAGCGATACGCTGGCGACCGAAGGCGGCGGCGAGCCGGGATGCGATTATACGATCGGCGATGTCAACGGCAGCAATACCTACAATGGTTTGGATATTACCTATGGCGTATCTTATTTCAAAGGAGGGACGGCGCCGACATTCGAATGCGATTGCCCGCCGCATGGGGTTTGGTTTGTCAGCGGGGATGTCAATGGAAGCTGCTCGTACAACGGTTTGGATATCACCTACGGAGTTACCTACTTTAAGGGAGGCGCTACGCCGGTTCCGTGTCCGGCCTGTCCCCCGACGAATTAGGGCGGAAGATTAACTGAAAAAAGCAAAGGGCGGAATTATACGATCCGCCCTTTTCTATTTACGTGGAAAATGGCTATTTCAGCAGGGTCATCTTGATATTTTTAATGCCGGAATCGGTTTCCAGTCTGGCGAAGTAGA
>JAHEDG010000023.1 GCA_024641335.1 Candidatus Zixiibacteriota bacterium | reverse complement strand
GTCTGGACTATATCGATCCTGTTATCGATACAAAATCGCTTGAATTCCAAAAGCTTGAAAATATAACCCAAATGAAACAGGCTGCCCACGTTGAGCATGGTTATCGAGAACTCCGGATATATATCTCCCAGCCACTCGGTATTTCGCAGGCAGACCAGATGACACCTGTATTTGGTTTTGTCGATATTTTTCAAAAGCATCAGAAGCTGCCCCTCGGTGCCGCCGTTGGGACCCCACATCAGATCGATCACAAACGCTATATTGATCATATCTTGATTAGCCATTTAGTGCATAGCTTGATACGCCGTTCAGTGCGGATTTTTATCAAACCGTATTTTTCCACGGCTTTTAAGGCTGGCGGGTTTGATCTCGCTACCGCCATCAGGGTTTTATAGCCGTCCCGGCTGTACCTGTTAAGTTTGTAAGCCATAATATACGAATACAGGCCCAATCCTCTGTACAGAGGTGAAGCCAGCGCGTCGCTGAATATAACTTCCCCTTTTTCAGGCTTGACACTGATACCGTAATCGCGCGAATAATCCTCGTGAAAAAGACCCCAGCTGACATAAATAATATTGTCATCATATAGAGCGGCAAGACAATGCGCTCCATTTTCGAACCTATCGACGATGGTTTTGTATTTTTCCTGGCCTTTAGGGGCTCCGTAAAAGGTAGCGATACGGTCGATATCGCCAACCCCCATATCTCGCAGGATTATATCAATTACCGGGGGAGGCTCATTTTCTATATTTCCGTTATGGCGAAAAATATAAAATTCCCTGTAGTCAAATACAGATCTGAGGAGATACTCGAAAACGGCCTTTATCAGGCCGGACAACCCCCCTCTGCTGAACCGCTTGAATATTCTGAGCTTCAATCTCTGAAATCCGGGATTATTCAAAAGTCCCCGGACCGGTCCGATACTCTTGAATTTCCAGATACCCTCCGCCAACAGGTAAGCGGACCGGCTTTTGTAAACAGTGATCCCGCGGTTGACATAAGATCTGTTGGTCAGAACCTTCTTGTATTCCGCGGCGCCCCTGGAGAAATCGAGAATGAAACCCTTCCTGACAAGATCCTCAGATTCCATAATCACCAGAAGATTCCCGGGAGAATTATCAGCGAACAGCTTATTGAAGGAGATAGTATAATGATAAATGGTATTTTCATATTCATAGCTGAATGATATGGCGGCCGGCAGATCTCCCACTTTCAAAGTCATCAGGCATATTTTGTTTTCGGCGAAAAGGGAATCGACCAGCTGGTGATAAAACTGACATTGTTTCTCATCCAGAAACTTGCTCCGAGTGAGCGTCTGATCCCAACGCGTAATATGAAGTTGAAACAGGTTATTCAATTCTCTATGGGCTTTTTCGAGAGTATCCGCCCGCTCGAGAGCTATATCTCCTTCTCTGGCCAGACGATTAGCCGCCCTTTTCAGACTGTGGGTTCTTTTAACTTTGAATCTGGGACGTTTTGATTCGTCTCCCTCATAGACATATGACAGGCAGGTCTCGATATCCCTGATCGCGAACGGATGACCGTTTGTGGAAAGATATTTTTCGAGCATCTCGACTGTCGGCGAAAGCTCGGAAAGCTGATCGAACTCTATTACTGACCACTCGGCGGTATGTTTGTTGAGATATTCCACGACAGCGCCGATAATTGCTTCTTTATCCGGGCCGATGACGTCGGAGTAATCGGCGTTGGGGGAGCCGATAAACCGAATCGTTTTTCCCTTGACCGCATGTCCGGGGCCGGCAACGGCCGCCAAAGGAGCAAGGCCGATAATTTCGCCGCCATGTTTTACGGCAAGTATATATAGATCTTTATCCTCGCCGAATACTTTCCACCAGGTAAAAAGCCAGTCGAATGTGAGAAATATATTCTTAAAAGCGCTTCGGGCCAGCAGGCCGTCCCAGACAGGCTTGAGGCCGGCGAAATCGTCGTCCGTCGATATTTTTTCAACCGTGATCATAATTCGTTTCCGGCTCTGTTGGATCGGTTTCCTTTGAATATCCCTGTCAGAAAGCTAATAAAGTGACTGGCGCCGGAAATAGCCAGCTTGAATTCACGCATCGTCATGCCGTTATAAATATTGATTCTCCTGATTTCATGGACATGGCCGCCGATCTTGTTCAAGCCTTCGGCGGCAGCCAGCGCCGATTCGAAATGAGCGGCGACTGTTTCCCTGACCGATCGGTTATAGGTCCCGTTGGGATAGGCGAAAGACCTGACCGGCTTGCCGATTTTTTCCTCGATGATTTTTCGGGATTCGAGAATTTCCCGCTTCATCAATTCGGGAGGAAGCATGGTGAGAATTTCGTGATTTACCGTGTGCGCCCCGAACTCCATCAGACCCTCATCGCATGCCGTTTTAATGTCATCCCAATCGAGTCCGCCGAATATTTCTATATCGGCCGGGGCGGCGGAGCTTTCCAGTTGTTTTTCGATTCCGTCGATTATCGAGTTCTTGTTTTCATAATCCAGTTCCTTGAGCGCCCGGCAGATTTCCCCCTTGGCGACATATCTCTCATGGCTGCTTCCCAGATTGTAACATCCCAGACCGTATTCTGAAAGATCGAGAGTTTTTTTCGCGGTCGATTGCAGTATCGAATAAATATAGTCTGTCCAGAGAAGCCCTGAATAGCGGGGGTTCTTATCGATGAATGAGGTGGTCAGGTAGACAGTAGACGGGATATTATATTTTTTCATAACCGGGTAGGCTGTCGTATAGTTGTTTTTGAAACCGTCATCAAAGGTAACCGCTACCGCATATGATGGAGACTTTTTCCGCCCGGAAAGGATCTCCACGGTTTCGGCAATAGAAACCGGGCGGCAGCTGCCGACGATATATTTCATCTGCGAGGAGAATTCAGAGAGAGGGATCTGAGTCCAGTTTACTATCCGATCGACAGTCACACCGTGGTACATCAAAACAGCAGGATTTTTCCTGTTAACAATTCGAAACAGGATCCAGATACCTGACCAGTAAAGAAACAGGGAGATCGATTTTACTATTATTCCCGCCAGCATAACTATTTCCGGTTCCTAACCCGCCGTCTTCAGGTAAATTTTTTTCAATTTATCGGTCTGAATCTCGAAGGAGAATCGCTCGTTTATAGTTTGATGGGCGGCCAGTCTGATTTTATGTCGTAAATCCGGCTGACCCGCCATTCTCAGAATGGCGTCGGCTAACGATTCTATATCGGCGGGAGAGATCAGCAAGCCGTTTTGGCCATCGGTAATCAACTCAGGAACCCCCCCGACCCCGGTAGCCACAACCGGTATCATCAAGGCCATAGCCTCGAGCACGATATTAGGCAAACCCTCGGATAACGAAGGATTAACCAGCATATCGGCCCCCTTCAGACAACCTATCAGATCCGATTCAAAGCCCGGACAATAAATATGAGACAATTGTCCCAGTCTGGCAACAGCGTTTTTGATTATTTCGAGTTGAGGACCGTCACCGAAAATAATAAATCGAAGAGATCGGTTTTCTCCAATAGCCCTAACCGCGGCCTCGGCCAAAAATATTTGCCCTTTCTCCGGGCTGAATCTGCCGCCGCTGATACAAATAACAGAATCGGCCGGGAAACCGAATCTCGCCTTCAGATCGACCGGCGGATGATCCTTGAATTTATCCGGGTCTATGGCGTTATGGACCACCGATATTTTATTTCGCGGGATAAAGATCCGATTGAGCCGTTTCGCCTGGGAATCCGAGACCGCCACAATATGCCGGGCGAACCTGACGATTATCTTATCGAGCAGATTGAACATTTTTATCTTGGGGTTTTCGGCGGTCCACCCTCTGGAGAATACTATCCAGCGGGCATTCGAGCCTCTGGCGGCCAGAAAACCTATCAGATGAGTTCGATAATCGTGGGTGCAGAGTATATTTATCATATTATCGCGCAGATATTTTCTAAGGGAGCTTATCGCCGCCGGATCGTAAGCGCTTTTTACAGGAAAAGTATGAGTGGCCAACCCGTCAGCGGCGATTACATCGAGGAATTGCGGCGTACGGCCATTTTCGCTGAATGAGCCGATAGTGATATCGAATTCGGAGCCGCGCGTATTCAAGGAGTGGAAATGAAGCTGCCTTTCAGGCCCGCCGTAAAAATTCGAGGCTCTTAAGTGCAGGATCTTCATTTTCGATCTGCCACTGATTGTAAATAGCCCTGGTATCTTTCGCCCAATTTTTCCCAACGGTAATGATTCTCCACCAGCGAGCGGCCGCTGGCTCCGATTTTATCCCGGAGGGCGGAATCGCCTAAAAGCTCGATGACTGCCTCGGCAAACCGATCGGGATCGTCCTGGATAATTATGTTGTTGCCGTTTTCGACCAGAAGGCCTTCGGCGCCTACCGAGGTCGATACGATCGCTTTTCTCATGGCCAGCGCTTCCAGTATCTTCAGACGCGATCCCCCGCCGATCCTCAATGGCACGACATAAACAGCCGCTCCGGCGATATATGAGCGCACGTCATCCACTGTCCCGGTAACGGTGACTCCCTCGATCCGTCCGAGATCGACTATTTTCTTCGATGGATAACGGCCTACTATAAAGAATTTAATCCCGGGGATTTTCATTTTTATCAGAGGCAATATCTTGTCGGCAAAATAGACGGCGGCGTCGCCGTTGGGACGCCAATCCATCGAGCCGGTAAAAACCAGCGTTTTTTCATCAACCTTATCGCCGCCGGGAGTGTAATACTCTATATCCACTCCGTTTTCGATCAGCTCCACCGGGTAACTGACCCCGAATTCGGCTATCTGGTCGGCCTCTCGACTGCTTACCGCGGTAGCGCCGTCAGCCCAGCCAAAACAGTTCCTCTCGAATCGCTCGACCTTTTTTCTTTGAATGGCGATATAATATTTTTTAAACGGGTTTTTCTCGTTGGTCTCATAACGTTTCCATATCAGAGATTCGATATTATGAGCCACAATTATCTTCTTTACCGACAAAATATCCTTGAGGAAGATAGAGTACGGCGTCCATTCGCAGATAACAATATCGTAATTCGATTCCGACAACAGCCGTTCGAGTTTTTCTTTGAAGGCAAAGGTGAAATGGCTGGTCACTATATACGGATATGGAGAAAAGAGATTAGCCAGCAGCCGGAGATAAAACCTGATCCCGCTTTTTCGGCGGTCTGGAGGCTTCACGGCATGAGGAGTTATACCATTTTCCTTTATAAAGCCAAATCCCGGGGAATCATCCCGGCCGTACGCCAGATACGATACGCTGTTCGATCGGGCCAGAGCCTTTGAGAGATTGAAACTGCGGATTCGTTTTCCGGAGTTCAAAGGAAACGGAAATTCCTCGTCGATTATCAGGATCTTCATCGTGCCGTTCCCTTCAGCGATTTCCGGCGATCCCTGATTTCCATTTTGATCTCATCCGGATCGGTATTTTTCTCGACGATTTTTCTAAAGATGTACAAACTAAGCATACTCCAGAGGATCATGGCTTCCGATCCACGCGGCGACTGCATGGAGTTTAGCATAGTTTTATCGAATGTCTCGGAGGCCATATCAACCAATGGCTGAAACAGCGCGCCCGGCGACGCCCAGTATTCGATAGGAAAACCGAAACTGCGTTTGGGACGTTTTATTATCAGTTCGGGAATCCCCAATCGGGCGGCGGCCGACCTTAGTATATGTTTCGGCTCCCTGGCCTTAAGCTCCCACGGTATACCGAAAGAGAAACGAATCAGCTCAGGATCGGTGAAAGGGTAGATGACAGTCATGCCGGCTTGTTCAGCCAGCCGGCCCCAGATTCTCATGGTCGTGTCCGCCTCTCCCAAAAACGAGAGCAGGGTAATATGATCGAGAACCGAATATCCGGGCAGGAAGGCCAGCATTCGTCGCCGTCCCTCTATAATTTTATCAAAATCGATACCCAGGCAGCTCATTACTTTCCGGCTATCTCCATAAGCCCCCAGTCCCCAGATAAAATGATCGTTGCCGCTGTAATCGGCGGAATGATCCATTGTAAAGTATTCGAATCTCTGATCGAATCTGGATAAAAGGCTGAATATCGGGGAAGCGGCTGTCCTTACGATCGGTTTTTCGATTACATTCAAAATCGATCTGAATTTCCAATACTGATAATGCATGGTGTTACAGAAAAGCGAGTCGGCTCCTTCCCCGCAAACCAGGTACCTGGTCGCTTCTGACATCCCTTGAGAGAACATCATATACAAAACCGCCGACTGAAGATGATGAATCGGTTCGCGGGCCATATCGATACTGTCGACCAGGGAATCGAGATACATCTCGCCGTCGAACTCGAATACATTATGCTTCAAACCAAGACTCTCGGCCGCGCTAAGAGCGTAGTCGCGTTCGCCGAAATCGCCGGTAATGCCGTGAAATCCGGACGATGTACTGTATCTGCCTTGCCCCGATTTTTCGAATATCGAACCTAATATGGATGAATCCAGACCGCCGGAAAGAAGAAGTGTCGTATTTTCCGGAGTCAGCAGCGGCTGTTTCATTCCGTTCCCCAGCCGTTCGGTTACCTTATTAGCCGCCTCGGAGAGATCTCCCTGAAAAGCGGGGATTCCGGGATCCCAACGGCTAAGCAGTTTTGAATCATTTTCACTCAAATCTCTGGAAAGAGACCATCCACCCGGAAGGGAGTTGATCCCCTTAAACATGGTTCTGGGAGGCATCACGAATCGGTAGGTCAGATATTCCGGCAGAACAGCGTCATCGAATTCGATCTTGATTCCGTACTCCCCGAATTTCCGGGGATCGGTCCCGCAAACGAACAGATCCTCGCGGTCGTGGAAATAAATCGGACGGTTGCAGGAGATATTTTTCAGGATCGTGGTCTGTCCATTTTCGATATTAACAGCCGCCAGGGAGGCTATCTCCGCGGGCAGAATAAGTTTGCCGGGTTCATTCGATAACCTCTCGCAGAGGGTCCTGACTGTATTTTCTGTCTGGGGAAAGAGCGATTCTCCCAGGCAGATCGAGGATTTATAGCTGAAGAAAAATGAGTATAAAGCGTCGGTCTGGATCGTGATTCTCACATTGCTGTTTTCTAAAACGCGCGGATTATCGGCGTGAGGTCTGCCATCGCGATCTACCAAACCGCGAGTATTTTCGACTTTCAGGAAAAACATTTCTTAGAGCCCCGAATAACCGATCATACTAAAATCCTCCCTGCCATCCATACCATCGATCAAACCTTCTCCTTCGACGATTGATCCAGCCTGGATACGGTAAATCTGAATTTGCCGGAAGCGGTGACCGGTATATGATCTGTAAACTCTATCTCTATAGCCACACCGTCGCCGACCTTGCTTCTGATAGCCGAAATGACCTCATTCAGATCAGGATCCTTCTCTTTGCTTACGATCAGCAGTTTCAGCTTTTTGGCCTCTTCCTGAATAAGCTGAAACCTGACTATCTCGGGCTTGTGGTAAAATAGATGGGTGAAATATTCGCCGTGAATATACCGGCCGTCGACTATTATGACGTCGCTTGTTCGGCCCTGGATCTTCTCGATCAAGGGGAATGTTCTGCCGCAGGAGCAGGGCTTGGTACTCATCACGCCCATGTCGCCGTTAAGATAACGGATAAACGGAAAAGAGAGATTGGTCAGGTCGGTTACCGCGATTTGCCCGCTCTCTCCGTCGGGAACCGGATTACCCGCCTCATCGACTATCTCGACTATCCGCCCGGACGAGACAATATGCAGGCCGGAGTGGGCCGAACACTCCGCGGCCAGGTTATTTATCTCCCGCGATCCGTAGAAATTATATACTGCGCTGCCGAACGCCTTTTCTATCTCTCTTCTCTGAAAATCATAGAGCATCTCGGCGGCGGAACGGACGGCCTTCGGTTTGAACTTCAAAGGTTCACTCATATTGATTTGACGGGCCACGAGGTAGAGAGCCGAGGCGTACCCGTAGACATATAGCGGCCTGAACCTGTTAATATCGCTGATAAACCGTCCGATCTTCTCATCGGACATGGAGAACGCGTTGAGAGCTTTGACCCGATCGAAACGGATAAAAAACCTGTCTCGTCGCGATAAATCCTTGAAATCTCTATCGGCGCCCCAGACAACGGCGGTTCTATCGCCGGAATTTATGCCCATCCAATCAAGGAATAGCAGGCTGGCTGTTTCGGCAAACCGCCGGTAGTTTTCGTCATGATAAAAATTGACCGGAGCCCCGGTGGAGCCTCCGGATGAATTAGAAAATACCTGTCCCGCGTTATCGCAAATGATAGATTTGTAATTGTTTTGTAGTTTCTCACGGCTTAAAAGAGGGAGTTCCCTGAGATTCTCTATCCCGAATCGATCGTTTATAATGATATTAGCGGACTTAAAGAGATCCCTGTAATAGGGAGAATGTTCGCCGGCCCGCTTGAGGAGTTCGCGCAGTCTTTCATTTTGAAGCTCCCGCAATTCGTTCAGGGGCAGCCTCTGTTCCGATTTTATCCGGCGCAGAAGCGAATAGATTCCGGAACCCCTGACCGCGTCCTTAGACCTGTAAAAGAAGCTGTGAAGGTAGTTATAAATTTTGCTCATTATCAAAACCCGCTAATGTTCCGTTTGTTTAACGCCGTGTCCCACAAGGATATCGGCAGCCCGCCACTGATGCTATCTAAAGAAGATATCGTCATAATTTCATGGAATTATAGACGTCTCCCGCTGTTGTGTCAACCGCTATGATTAAACAGCGCTTCATGATATTTCGATTTACATTAGTTTTATACCGCCCTATTATGATTTTGTCTCTGGAAGTCGGATTTTGTTTGGAGGAATGATGTCCAAAATCAGGATTCTGACGGTCTGCAATTGGCCGGTGGGGGGTATCAGAACCTATCTGAAATACAATTACAGGTATTTCTCTGGTGATAAATTCGAAATCACGGTTCTGACCTCGCCGTCGATAGAACTTGATTCCCTCGAAAAGGATATGGCCGTTCTGGGAATCAGGGTGCTTCGGGCGCCCGGTTTTATGGGCGCGAACAGCTTGGCCTTTTATGCTTTTCGGGAGCTATTTAAGGGCGATTACGATCTTATCCACAGCCAGGGTTTCATCTCGGCGTTCCATGCCGCGGCCGCCAATCTGATTTTCAGGATCACTCATGTCATGACAATTCACGGTGTTTTCGAAAAGAAATATTTCGAGGGGAAATCCGGCAGAATCAAACGGTTTTTATTTTCGCTGGCTATGAAAAACGTGGATATATTTCACGGCGTTAGCCACGGTATCTCCGATCATCTAAAGCGGGCTTTTCCCAAATTGGGGAAGGCTGATTCCGAATGGGTGATAATCAAGCATGGGATCGCCGCTTCCCTTTTCCTCGCGGATTCGCCCCGGGCCGGGGCAAAACTGCGATCCGCTCATGAAATCGAGGCCGGCGATTTTATTTTCGGGTATTTCGGGAGATTCATGCCGGAAAAAGGATTCGCCTATATAATAGAAGCGGCCGATATTATCAACAGTCGAGGAAAAACCGGCTTTATGGTGATGGCGGTCGGCACGGGGGATTATGAAAGGGAATATAAAAAGGAGATACGGAAACGCGGTTTGGAAAAACGGTTCAGGTTTATGCCCTTTTCTCCCGAACCGGCGGAGATCATGAAAGGGTGCGATACTATTCTGATGCCGTCGAAATGGGAAGCCTGGGGGCTGGTGGCCTGCGAGAGTCTGTGCGCCGGGATTCCCCTGATAGCCAGCGATTGTGTCGGGCTGCGCGAGGCGACTGAGGATACTCCCGCGATCAGGATTCCGTCCGGTGATTCGTCCGCCCTGGCCGATGCCATGATCGCGGCTATGGCTGATTCGGAGTTGAAAACAGCGTTTGACGGTTTTAAGAATCAGGCGGCGGAAAGATTCGATGTTGAGAAAAGCGCCTTAAGGCTGGCGGATCTTTTCGAGAAGCTTACGAGCGGGGCCTAAACAGCGGCCGGAGTTTCCGATTCTTTTTCGTATTTGACCAGATTATAGATAATGGCGGCGAAACTGGCGAATATATACCAGTTGAACCGATAAAGATTATGCCCGAATAATCCCTGGAAAAATAGCATCAGTAAAGCGACCTGGATAGCGGTGCTCATCTGGTAAATGAAATGCGAGGTTTTCTTTTTTTCGCGGTAATACGCTTTGGCTTCTCTCAGAATTCTGACGAACCAGTAGATAAAAGCGGTAAAGCCGATTATACCCAGAATCCCCAGTTCGGAGATTAGCTTGGCGACCATATTATGAGGGTTGAACCATCCTTTCCCCTCCTGATAAAAATGGTAAGGGAAATTCCCCATTCCGACCCCTGTTAACGGTCTTTGCAGGAAGAACTTAATTCCATATTTCAGTCCCTCGATTCTTCCTCTGGCGGAGTTTCCAGCGCCGCTCTCGTCGTCCTGGTCATAGGCGGCGATAGTGGCGAATCGGTCCATATATTCTTTTGGAGCAACGGCTGCCAAAACCAGCAGAGAAACGATGGCAATAACCAGAGTTCCCAATTTCCGTCTGCTGAAAAGCCCCATGAGCAGCAATACGGTGATGACCCCCAGCATGCCTCCCCGTGAACCGGTGAGAACGACTGTCCAGACGCAGGCGGCGATCATAGCCGCCAAAACGATCTTCAGAAATATATTGCGGTGGTAGAATATCAGGTAGGCCATGAAGGGGATTCCCAGAATCAGCGAGGTAGCCAGGGAATTGGGATCGGCATAAGAACCTCCCCCCGGAAGATAAGCCCTGGCGATACCCTGGGCGGTCACATAATCTCCGATATAATAGCTCCAGGAGGAATACACGCCCAGAAAAGCCACCGAGAACGCGTAAAGCCAGATCACTGATTTGAACTTGGCCTGGCTGTTGACTATTCGAGTGATGAGAAAATAGACCAGTATTACTTTGGAAAATATATCGAATGACGCTCTGGCGGTGGCCAGATCGGTAGCTCCCAGAAGGGATAGAAAAACAGCCACATAAAACGCCAGAATCCCGAAATCCATCCGGTAGAGCGGTATCTTTTTTTCCACGAATGCCATATCCACAAGCATGCGGACAATAATGATCAGGGCTACCAGCCGCTCGTAAGGGACCGGCACGCTGATCTGAAACAGCTCGTTGGGTTTGATGAAGAAAATGAGCAGATAGACAAAAATCCCGACCATCGGATATCTGAAAGCGATCAGAACAAAGCATAATCCGGCGACAATAAATAACGGAGCGAAGTCATATGGAGTCGGCAGGATCAGCATCAGGGAAAAAGCTGTCAGGATAATAATGAACAGCAGGTAAAAGAGATGCTGCCGAGTGATCAGAGGCCTGGCTCGGCCTTCGGTTTGGTAGAACGTGCCTGTGTTGCTCATAGCCTATTTTCGCTTCATGAATTTTGCCAGTATCCGGGATTTATCCTCGGGATAAAGTATCCATCGCCAGAACACCCATAATATAACCGCTCCGGTCGATGATAACCCTAGTATCAGCCCTGCCCAGCCTTCCAACGGATTATATTTATCGATAATAAGACCGAGAGGGACAGCGGCGGCGGCGCAGGTGGTTATCGCTTTTACGGTATATTTATAAAAAGACCTCAAATCACCTTTAACTATCTTGTGGAATATTACCGGGAAGAAATAGGTATAAATCGAAATCTGGGAGATGGCGGTTCCCAGGGCGACTCCTATTACCCCCAGCGGCTTAACCAAAGCGAGGCTTAATATGAGATTCATAACCGCCTCGGTTATCGAGATATGGAACAGGGTCTTATGCTTGCCGATCCCCAGCAGAACCGAATTAAAGGCGATCTGCGGAAGATAAACGCAGGCCGGGATAATCAGAATATACAGTATTTTTACGGTCATGGTAAAATCCGGCCCCATCCATTGATAGATAAAATTATCGCCGAAAATCAGGATTAGAAAACAGATCGCCGAGGAAAAATAATAGAGGTATTCCGGCACCTTGGTAAAAAGAACAGTGATTTCCTCGGAATCGTTCTGGGCGTCGAAATGACTCACGGTCGGCACCAGAGGAATACCCAGAGCGTTCATCAGCCCCCGCAGATGACCGATCAGCGAACCGGCGATACTGTAATAGGTAATAGCCGTGGTGGAGAGGAAGACGCCTATGATTATGTTATCGGTGTTGAATACTATCATCCACGAAACCACGATGAAGAAACTGACTACACCGTAGCTCAAAAGCTCGCGTATCCGTTCTTTCTTTATATATTTTATATGAAACCTTATTTGCGGGACCAGATGCTGTTGGTAAATCCTCTTTATCGCGCTTCTGACCAACGTTCCGCTGATCGTTATTATAGCCAGGCAGACAAGACCGTATCCGCGCTTTAAGAAGAATACCGTTGTCAAAGCGCTGATGATAGTAAAGGGGATTCCGATTATGTTGTTGACATCATACCTGTGAAACAAGCCGATGGCCGTGGCCGCCATGACAAAAAATGTGATAGCCTGATCAAGCCCGATGATTATTAAGGTTATTCGCATGGCGGTAATCATCTCCGGCTCGACATTGAAAGCGGCTATAAACCAGAAGGCAATAACCAGGGTCATCAAAATGACCAATGATCCCGCGAACGCGTAAACCAATGTGCCGGAGTTGATAACTTCATTGAGTTTGCCGTAATCCTTGACGGCGTAATATTTGGGTATGTATCGGGCCAGGCTCTGTTTCATCCCGCTGTCCAAAAGGTTGGTATAGTAAATAATCGAAAAAACCAGCGCCCAGATTCCATAGGCGCTCTTGCCCAGTGTGTGCACTAAGAACGGGCTTAAGAAAAATGTGACGATCAAACCTACAAACATCCCCATCCAGTTGGAGAAGATATTTCTGATCAGCATTCTTTTCGGATCGTTCATGGTCTGATACCCGACTGGTTTTTTCGATTTATATTCATGATGAATTTACTGATAATATCAGTCCGGCCGCAAGAGTTTAAATTTTCAGACCCTCTGTTCCGGACCTAAACCGTCTCGGATATAGGTTTTTCTTGTACGAATGGAATCAATAGGAGAAATCATCAGGGTGCCAATACTTTCCGCAAAACCGGACGAACGGCTTCAGACAGGATCTCGTACCCCTTTTCATTGACATGAACGGGGTCTGCCGAACATTCCCTGGGAAGAAAGCCCTGATCGTCGCCGATAGCCGCCGCGAAATCGATCAAAGGGTAAGAATTTTCCGCGGCGAAATCCAGCGCCCAGCTGTTGAAAGCTTTAAGCGAATCTACCACGCTGAAATCGCCGATATGCGATTCCGGTTTGCCGGCCGGGATAATAGTCGAGATCACCGGCACTACCCCGCTGGTTCGGGCCATCATAGCCATCATGGTCATACAGTCTTTCAGTGTGGAAAGGGGAAGTTCGGGACGGATATTAATAGAGCAGAATTTAATGATTACGGCACGGGGTTTCAAATCGAGCGCGTCCCTCTTGAAACGGGACATCATGGCCGGGGCCAGCTGGCCCCCGACTCCCCTGTTGATGATATTATATTCCGGTAAGTATTTTTCGAAATCCCATCTTCTGGTTATGGAGGCGCCGAAGAATACTATCCGATCGGGAGCGGCGGTTCCGTCCTCGATCTCCTTAATTATTCTCAGGTTATCGTCCGCATTGGAAACCAAAGGAGCGGATTGCCGGGTGTTTCCGGTCAGACGTCTTTTCAGCTCACCGAGGGGAGAGCCGCCGTAACGTACGTAATGATAAAATCCCCAGATTGCCGCAAGGTTGATTACTATGGAAACCGCCAGGATGATCTTCCAGAAATACTGCATAACAAAATCTCCCATTATTGAGCCGGATTGGCCGCCGTATCGATATTTACTTTGCGGGCGGGATTTCCCATGACCGTAGAATTGTCCGGAACCTCCTTGAATACCACGCTTCCCGCGCCGACCGTGCAGTTGGCGCCGATGCTGGCCAGTAGAGTGGAATCCTGTCCGATCCAACTGTTATCGCCGATGGAAATTATTTCAAACCGTCCGTCTGCAGTTCCATTTTCGGCTCTTTCCCCGGGGTGGCCGTGCATATATTTGCCGGAGAGCAGAGAAACTCTGGCTCCCATCAGAACACCTTCCCCGATCCTGGCGTAACCGATCATGCTGTATGCCCCTATGACTGTCCGGGGACCGATTACTGTATCCTGCCGGGAGAGCATGCTGCCGAACATGAATAAAACATCGGGCGAAATGTTTTTGCAAACGCCCCAGTAGTATCCTAAACGGATCACCTCGCCCAGAATGGTCGGGCATAACGAGAGTATCTCTTTAGACCATCCGAAAATGATACCGGCCCGTTTTCGTGTCAAAAATTCCTCCAGCCGGGTCAGAATAATAAAGGGAAGAGCGATAAGTATCCCGATCAGGAAGAGAGACCTTTTGATTATCAACCTTAATGTCATCAAAATTCCACTTTCACAAACTTCCTTATCACCGGTACGGTTAATAATATGGCACGGGGCGTTATTATTTCAAGATATTAATATGGAATCAGCGGAAAAAGAGGTTAACGGACCGCCGATAAGGCCGCGGTATTATCGGCTGAAGTTCATCCTCCGCCACTATTGTAAATCTCGATTAGATTCAAAACGTCCTCTTCGGTGGCCGAGCCTTCCTTGAATTCTTTGATCTTCAAATCGATATCCCGTCTGGTGACATTTCCCGATCTGATCAAGAGTATATCCTCGACCGCCTGCCTGATAAAAGCGGCCAGGCTGTCCTTGGCTACGGCGGAACCGATGGGGCTGAGATGAGAGCCACCGTCGGGCGGCCCCTGCCAGTACGAGTTTTTGAGAAAATATCTGTTTATGCTGTCGGGACTCATCTCGCACATTAACCTGTAAGGATCGTATTTCCAGATATTTTTATATGGGCCGGAATTAGAGTGGGTAAAAAAACTGTCGCCGGCGAACCACGAAGCCAGATCATAGGTGATCTTCTGTTGGGTCGAGTCGTTAATCTCGGCGATCCCGTAACGGACCGGCGTGCCGAAAAGAAAAGCGAAATTGATGTCAGGATGATTGACCAGAGAATCACGAACCGCCTCGAAAAGTACTCTCTCGCTGTCGGCCTGTTCGGGAGTCATGTAGTACCAGCAGGCGTAAGGATTCTTAACCAGGACTAAATCATAATGCTCGACAACTGAATCGCCTGACGAACCCGGGACGTTATGAGTGGTGAACATCCGCCAGAAGCTCGAATCCTCCTTGCCCGGTATATTGAAAAGATCGTTCAAAAGACCTGCGTAAGCGTTTCCCTGCATCCCGCCGTCGCTGTTCCATATTCGCATACGGTTATGCCACGGGTCCACCAGACTGTACCTGAAGTTGCTGAATCTCTCATCCCAGCAATCGACATTGGAGACAGTATCGCTTAACGGCGAACCTCCCAAATCGTTGTTCATCCTGTAGCTTCTAAATACTATTCTGGCGGTATCGGTTCCCACTACCACTGGGGGATTATTGAGCATGTCCCTGAGATGACATCCATACTGGTTGCCGGAGACGATCAGGGTGCCGACCGAGTAATGGACCATCATGGTGGAAACCTCGATCTCCGCGGCTGAGCCTGCGGTTATGATCGACAACCAGATTATGACAAAAGTTATTATCGTTCTTTTCAAAGTCCTGACCTCTTCGTTATTTTAAAAATGTTATCTTGCCTGACGACTCGAAACTCCCGCTTATCAATCTATAAAAATATACGCCGGCGGCAACGTTTTTCCCGGGGCTCCACCGGATCCGTCCGTTATCGCCCGAAAATACCGGCGCGCCTTGGTATATCATGGCTCCCGTGAGATCGTAGATAGCCAGATTCACCGGCCATGTTCCCGGCGCCATTCCCCGAACAGCGATTAAGAGATCATTGTTGAACGGGTTCGGATAGGCCAGGGTTACCAATGGCCTCGGCGGTACCGGCTGGTTTCGGTCATCTGCCGATGATCCCGGGGAAAAAGTTACGAAAAGGCTGTCAGCCGTCGAAAAAATCCCCGAGGTATCCCCGTAGGCGCAGAAAGTGTGATATGGGAGAGTGTAACTGCCGATGACCGCGCAAACAACAGCATACTCGAGAGTGAGAGTCTCATTCGGTAAAAGAGGCCTGTTGGATGTATCTGAAGGGGACGGTTCGTCTATGATCCATCGGTATGAATCGCAGGACGGAATGACCTCTCCTCCCAGAGAGCCGGTATACGAATGGGACGCCGGAACACCGTCGATCTCGAGCGAATAGGAGATTATGGAAAACTGCGGCGGGAGATTATCAGCCATATATAGATTAGGCAGGCTGAAGCTCTCATGGTTGGCGATAGATCTGGTTATCAGGAGAGTATCGTCAACGCTCAGATCGAACGCGGATAAACTGTAGGCGGCGTCGATATTATGACCTGCCGGGAATACAGTCTCCTGGGCCAAAACCGCGCCCGGAATTAAAAAGAACAAAAAATAAAAAATAGTCGTCGGAATACTCGTTTTCATATCTTTCGCCATTCTACCTTTAAAAGGCAGCCCCTCTTGCTTGCTTAGCGGATTGCGGATTTTCTCTATCTAATAAGTAAATCGGCTTGTGATCATTCTTTATTTAGAAAGATCTTTTATATTAGAACCGTATTTACTCACGGTTTGTTCGGAATATTGGTCGAAAACTGCTTAAAAAAAGTCGCCTGATCTATCGGCAATTCACTGTTATCCTCAATAATCACAGGCCTGTTGACAGTAATCCGAATAACTATGATTGTAAAATAAACCGTGAACCCGCGGTTATCCGGGAAATTTTGTTTGACAAAAAACAGAATTACGCGAATATATAGTCTACTTTAGGCCGATATTTCTTTTGGGGAACTCCGGCGAAGTTTTTTTCTATTTTACGATCGAGCCGAAACCGGGCAGCCGGCGTTGAAATGCCGGAAGAAAGCCCTGGATAAAACAGAGATTTGCCATGATTGAAACACCATCGCCAAAATCGCGTAAGATAAAATCTCGACACGGGTTGCGAATAGAACGGGTAAATTCGCTGGACGCTTTGGGAGTTTATGCGGATGCCTGGGATAAATTGACCATGGAATCCCCCCAAAAGCTACCATTCACATCATACGCCTGGGTATCCTCATTTTTCCAAATTATGCTCGACTACACCGATTCCTGGTTTACATTGCTGGCGTTTGACGGTTCCGAGCTGGTGGGTGTTTTGCCGGTGGTTGTCAAGCCGGGAGATCTTTACAGTTTCTATCATCCCAGATTGTCCGCGCCCCACAGCAAACATGCCTATTCGGTGGACATCCTGGCCTCGCGGGGCCGGGAATCGGAGATCATCCCTTTTCTCCTTTCGTGCCTTGGCGGCATGGAGCCGCGAGAATTTTTCTGGAAAATGACCCGTATCCCTGAAAACTCCCCGACTTTATCGGTATTAACCGAAAACAGAATCGCCGGATCAGTAGTGAGAGAGTTTGACGGCCTGGGTTCTATATTGAGGATAAAAGGGGATTTCGAAAAATATCAGGCCGGCCTCAGCTCGAATTTCCGGAAAAATCTGCGTAAAGCGAATAACAAACTGGGCACCTTGAAAGATCTGCAGACGGTGTTTTACTCCAAAGGTGAGGCTCTTGATTCGGGTCTGGAGATTTTCATGCAGGTGGAAGCGTCCGGCTGGAAAAGCCTGGGTGGTTCGGCGATATTGATGTCGCCACTGCTCAGAGATTTTTATAAAAAAGTGGTCCGAAGATTTTCGGAACTCGGCTGGCTGGAATGGCATTTTTTACAATCGGGAGATAAGGCGATAGCGGCCCAGTTCGCGGTGAAGATAGACAGGGTGCTGACGATCGTAAAGATCGGATATGACGAGCGCTATTCAACTTATTCGCCTGGTAATTTTCTTTTCGAAAGAGTTGTCGAGCGGGCGTTCGAATCCGGCGACACCGATGAAATCAACTGCCTGACCGACATGGGCTGGCACGATAACTGGAAAATGCAAAAAATCGATTATTATAATATCTGGGTTTATCCTCTTCGTCCAATTCCGCTGTTTCTGGGCTACCTGCCGAGACTGACCAGAAATCTCGTTCGCTCGATACCCGGAATTCGCCCGATTTATGAACGAATAAAAGGACTGGCAAGAGGGGGATCGAAATAAACAGTATTAATGTCTCAGTTATTATTCCTACCTTCAACCGCGCCGCCCTGATAGAAAGAGCCGTTTCCTCCGTACTTTCGCAATGCGTTTCGGGGGATGAGGTTATTGTTGTCGATGACGGTTCCACGGATAACACGTCGGATATCCTTCGCTCATACAAAGATAAAATAAAATACCTGAAAATCCCCAATTCAGGAGCCGGAAAGGCCAGAAATCGCGGGGTGGCCGAGGCCAAAAACGAATTGGTCGCGTTTCTCGATTCCGATGATGAATGGATGCCGGGGAAACTCGAAATACAGCGCAATCTGATGGTCTCCCGGCCGGATATCCTGTTTTGCTTCAGCAATTTCGCTGTACGGTCCCGGACGGGCGAAGAGAAGCATAACTACTTGATTAATTGGCACAATGATCTTAGGGAATGGGACGAGATAATCGGCCCTGGAGTTTTATATTCGTCAGCCGACGCGCTCCCGGACGGTATTTCGGATTTTAGATTTTATATCGGAGATCTCTATCCGCTGGAGTTGGTCTCCAATTTTATTTTCACCGGTACCCTGATGGTCAGAAGAAAAGAGGCCGGCAATTCTCTGCATTTCGGCGAAGGTCTGCCCACTTATGAAGACTGGGAATGTTTCGGCCGTCTGGCGCGAAAAGGGAAGGGGGCTTATCTTGATCTGGAAACGGCCTGGCAGAATTCTCACGGCGGCTCCAGGCTGACCGACGCCGATATAGCCACCAGCGCCGGAACTCGGATGATCTTAATGGAGCGGGTCTGGGGAAACGATCCGGCGTTCCTTGAACAGCATGGCTCTATATACTCAAGAACAATGAATGAACAGCGGCTATTGAAAATTCGAGGATTGGTCGCTGTGGGCCGAACAAAAGAAGCCCGACTCGAACTGAAATCAGCCGACTCGGTTTCGCTGCCGATTAAAATATTGGCCTATTTCCCCGGTCCATTGGTCAAGGGTCTGGCCATGCTGCGCCGTCTGATTTCCCGCGGTTGATACAGAAATACCTCTTAGGCAATAATTATTCATCATCCGTTGCGGCGGTCTTTGGCGATTGCAGGAGTGTTTGGCTAAGGGCCGACGAGATCATCTCGTACCCTTTTTCATTGGGGGTTATTGGCCCGGCCGATAGATTCTGACGGAAATAGCCGTCATCGTCCCGAAGAAGAGCGTTAAAATCGACCAAATCAATACTATATTCCAGGCAGTACGAGACAAGCCAGCGGTTGTATGAGGCCAGGCTGTCGAATATCGAATAATCACCGATATCCGGAACCTCGATATCCCGCGGGACCGGCAGAACTGTCGTCATTATCGGTCTTATGTTATTGGCCCGGGCCAGGCCGATCATGGCCTCTGTGTAATCTCTTATTTCCTTGCCGGAGTTGTATGGTCTGAAATTATAAGAGCTTATCTCCATAACTACGGCCTCCGGGGCCAGCTCCGCAACATCAGGCACAAATCGCAATAGATAGCCGGAGACCCTTTGGCCCTCTATGCCTCGATTGATAGCTTCATAATCGGGGAAGTACTTATCAAGTTGCCAGTTCGCCGTTAATTGAGTACCGAAAAATACTACTCGGTCATGGACAGGGAGCGCTGATATAAATTTCTCGTTCTCGGATTCGAATACTTTGCGATTGCCGAATTCCTCGGCCACGTTCAGATATTTATAGAGAAAATAATTAATATGGTTTCTATATTCTAAAGCCTTGAATCCGACGTAAACGGTAAACAGGTTTCCGAAAAGAGATACGATCAGCACAGACCGCCAGAAACGGTTCATAACATTCCTCCCGAGAGAGATTATACCCGGTAATCAATCGCCTTTCAATATAAAAGCATCTATTTTTGAGCTGAATTTTAGTCTGTCAGGTTGATATTTGACCCGCGAGATAGTATTATGAAGCCGCGGTATTCAAAGGAGAGACAATTGGCCCTTTCTTCAAGCCTGTTAGCCGGGCATTTGAAAAAACATAAATACGGGTATATTCTGTTGGGAACGGTTGTAGTTTTTAATCTCGGAATATTCAGGGATCTTCTGGCCGACTGGTACAGCGACAGCAATTATTCGCACGGCTTTTTAATTATCCCCGTATCGGTTTACCTGTTTTTGCGGCGGAGGAAAGAACTGGTTTTTCCATCGAAGAACTGCGGAATGGGGCTGGTTATCTTGGCGCTCGGCTGTTTCGGTTTGGTCTTCGGTACGGCCGCCAGCGAGTTTTTTACCACCAGGGTATCGTTTATCGCGGTAATCACAGGCATATCCCTTTACTATCTGGGCGTTATCAATTTCAAGAAGGTCTGGTTCGCGTTCGTATTCTTATTTTTCATGGTCCCGATTCCGGCGGTGATTTATTATTCGGCCACATTGCCGATGCAGCTCTTCTCGAGCGGGGTGACCGATCTTCTGCTTCGGGCCAGCGGCGCGCAAACCGCGCTGGAAGGGAATATTATCTATTTTCCGGGTTACGCTCTCGAGGTGGCCGAGGCCTGCAGCGGGCTTCGCAGCCTGGTAACGTTGATGGCCCTGAGCGCTCTATACGCCTATCTGACCCTTCCGGGAAGAGCCAGGCCGATAATACTTTTCGCCGCTTCTATCCCCATAGCCATAATCACCAATATAGTTCGGCTCTATATTACCGGGATCGGGGCTTACGCGGTCAGCGCCGAATTAGCCGAAGGATTCCTGCATGAAGTCTCCGGCCTGCTGGTATTTGTTACCGCGCTGATTCTCATCTTCATCCTGGGGGCATTATTGCGATGGCCAAAAAGAGCTTCGTAATCATACTCATTTTATTGATGGCTACGTTCCTGTTCGGTCTGGCGGTTAAGAATTATAAGCCGTCGGTAACGGCGACAGTCGATATTAACGATTTCCCTCTGCAAAAAGGGGAATGGACAGGACAGGTCGATAACCTGACTCCGGGGATAATACAGATGCTCAACCCGACAGTCATTTTCTCGGCCGCTTATGTCAACGCCGACGGTATCAAGGTTCAGCTGTTCTTCGATTATTTTTCGTCTTTGAACAATATAGGTGGCCCTCACTCGCCTCGTAACTGCCTTCCCGGCTCGGGTTGGCTGATCTCCGGATCGGAAGAAAGAGAGATAGAACTTAACCGGGGATCGATTAAAGCCGGCCGGTTCTTTCTTCAGCTCAAGGAATCGACTCGGGTGATGGATTTCTGGTATGTCAGCCGCCGGGGGGAAACGGCTAACGATTACAGATTCAAATTCGACAGTATGGTAAGTTCGCTGACCTTTCAGCCGAATGATATGGCTTTTATCCGGATTGTCTGCGACAACGATCCTGTCAGCCTGGAAGCCTTGAATCAATTTGAAAAACAGTTCGTAGACGAAATCTATGTCCGGTTGCCGTTCTGGAAATAAGGCATCAGGTGGAAACAGGTTAAAAAGGATTGACACGAATTTAGCCTGTCTTTATATTTTTCCCCAGATGGAGACAAGATGAAAGGTATCGTGCTCGCCGGGGGACTGGGCACCCGACTCTTTCCCCTGACTAAAATCACTAATAAGCACTTATTACCGGTATACGATAAGCCGATGATCTATTATCCTATTCAAACTCTGGTCGACGCCGGTATCAGGGAAATAATGATAGTTACCGGAGGAAACAACGCCGGAGACTTTCTGAAACTCCTGGGCAATGGTTCCGAATTCGGATTAAAGCATCTGAATTTCACCTATCAATCGTCGGAGGGGGGTATAGCCGAGGCGGTGGGACTTTGTGAATATTTTTCCGAGGGTCAGAAAGTGGTTATTATTCTGGGAGATAATATCCTGGAAAAGAGTATAAAAGACGACGTGGCCAGGTTCAAAAAACAAAAAGACGGAGCCATGATTTTTTTGAAGAAGGTTAATAATCCGGGCGAATATGGAATAGCCGAAGTGAAAAGCGGAAAGGTCGTAAATATAATCGAGAAACCGAAAAAGCCCAAAAGCGATCTGGCGGTTATCGGGGTCTATATGTATGATAACAGGGTCTTCGAGATAGTCAGAACTTTGAAACCCTCGAAGCGGGGAGAATTGGAGATTACCGATGTCAATAACGCCTATATCGGCGCGGGATCGATGTCATATTCGATTCTCAAGGGGCGCTGGGCGGATGCCGGCGAATCCATCGACGCTTACAACGATACGATAAATTTTGTTCGTAAATACAGAAAAAACAGTAGACAGTCATTCGGGAAATTCAACGGCGGCGGGTAGATAATGGAGCTTATAAAGGGAGTCAACGTCAGACAGACGAAAATAATTACCGACGAGAGGGGCCGTTTGGCGGAAATTCTCCGTTCCGACTGGGATATATTCAAAAAATTCGGGCAGGTTTATTTTACTACCGCTTATCCCGGAGTTGTCAAGGGATGGCATTACCACAAACTGCAGACCGATCATTTTTTCTGCCTAAAAGGGATGACCAAACTGGTTCTGTATGATTCCAGGGAGGATTCCCCCACGTTTGGGAAAATCAACGAATTCTTCATAGGAGAACATAATCCTCTGTTGGTGGTGATACCGCCTCTCGTATATCATGGCTTCAAGGCTATCTCCACCGAAGAATCGATGATGATAAATGTCCCGACGGAATTATATAATTATGAAAAACCGGATGAGTACCGTCTCGACGCCGATACCGACGAGATTCCCTACGACTGGAACCGCAACGACTCCTGACAAACAGGTGTATTTGCTATGAAACTGCTTGTTACAGGCGGGGCCGGCTTCATCGGCTCCAATTTCATTCATTATCTGATGAAACAGAGGCCGGGCTGGAAGATTGTCAATTTCGACGCTCTGACCTATGCCGGAAACCCGGCCAACCTGACTGCGGCTGACGATAACCCCGATTATCGGTTTGTCAAAGGAGATATATCTAATGTCGACGAAGTCGAACAGGTATTCGCCTCTGGTTTCGACTACGCGGTTAATTTTGCCGCGGAATCTCATGTCGACAGATCTCTTTATGACCCCGGACTGTTTTTCAAGACTAATGTTGTCGGTACGCAGATTCTTCTGGAGCAAGCGAAAAAAAGCGGAGTAAGGCGGTTTCTTCATGTTTCCACCGATGAGGTTTACGGTTCTCTCGGTTCCGATGGTTACTTCAGCGAAGAATCGCCGCTGGCTCCCAGTTCTCCATACGCCGCCAGTAAAGCGTCGGCCGATCTTATCTGCGGGGCGTATCACAAAACCTACGGGTTTCCGGTGATAGTAACCAGGGCCGGCAATAATTACGGACCGTATCAGTTTCCCGAAAAGCTGATTCCGTTTTTCGTTACCAAAGCGATCAGGGATGAATCCCTGCCGCTTTACGGAGACGGTCTGAATGTCCGAGACTGGCTTTACGTAGAGGATCATTGCGATGGTCTGCTGACTGTATTGGAGGGCGGAACAGACGGCGGATTTTACAATATAGGCGGCGGAAACGAGATGACTAATATAGAGATAACCAATAGAATACTCGAAATACTGGGAAAACCCAAAAGTCTTATAACGCCCGTTAAAGACCGTCCCGGCCACGACCGCCGTTACGCCCTGGATTGTTCCAAAATCAAAATGGAGTTGGGTTGGGAGCCGAGAACCGATTTTGCCGACGGTCTGGTTCGTACGGCCAAATGGTATCTGGCCAACGAGAAATGGTGGCGGGATATTCTGGACGGAGCGTATCTGGAATTTTACGAAAAACATTACCGGGAAGAAGACAATAATCGGGAAAGGTTATGAGAAAAGTCCTGGTGACGGGAGCGGCGGGGCTTCTGGGCCGGAGCCTCGTCGACCGTCTGAAAGATCGATACTCGGTTTTAGCGGTTGATATCGCCTCGAACCCCTTCGGACAATCGGAGAATATCGAATATTATAATGCCGATCTGACGAATTTTGAAAAATACGGCCCCAGACTCGAGAAGTTCAAGCCTGAATTCATATTTAACTGCGCCGCCTATACCGATGTCGACGGCTGCGAGAGAAACCATGATCTGGCCGACGCTCTCAATGTCGATCTTCTGGAAGAGCTTTTGACTATTTCCAGAGGCAAAATAGTTCAGTTTTCGTCGGATTACGTTTTCGATGGCAAGAATGGGCCATACGCCGAAACCGACCGGGTCAATCCGATCTGTTACTACGGAATAACCAAATTAAAATCGGAATATATTCTTCAGAATTCGGCCGGAAAATACCTGGTGATCCGATCCAATGTTTTGTATGGGACAGCGTCGAATGTCCGCCCGAATTTCGTGACCTGGCTTATCGATAGTCTTCGCGGTGGGCAGAAACTGAAAATAGTAACCGACCAATACAACAATCCGATACACGTCTCGAATCTGGCCGAGGCCGCTGTCGAGGCTGTCGAATGTGATATCAGCGGCACTCTCCATATAGGAGGCTCCGAATATCTCTCCAGGTATGATCTGGCGCTCAAAACAGCCGAGTATTTCCATCTGGATACAAGCCTGATAACCCCTGTCAGCACCGCCGAGTTGGGTCAGACCGCGGATCGTCCGCTTAAAAACGGGCTGAAAATAGATAAGGCCGAACGATTGCTGAAGACCAGGTTCTTGGGAATCGATGACGGTCTAAGACTTATGGGAAACTATTGAAGGCCACGGGTTCTTCGGAAATAATCAGAGAAAACCGATCTTGATAAAACCTGATTTTTCAAGAAAATCGCTAATCGGCCTGATCGCGGGAATTATAATCATATATCTGATCTTGTTGATTCCAGGGCCGGGTATTCCTGTCCCGGAATTGGGAAGGAAAGAACCGTTCCTCTGGAATCAGGACAGTTTCTGGACAGAGCTTCAGAACCGATTCGAGGAAGGCCGTCGGAATGACCTCGCCGGGCTCGATTCCGAGATTGAGAAAGGATTCGAATACATTCGGGACCTCCTGAGCAGGCTTGCGTCGGAAAATGTCGGGCCGGATTCCCCGATTCTGAATGATCTGGAGGAGAGGATGTTCTATGTCGCCGCCGACTTAGCGGCCTGTCCGGATCGGTTACCGGTGTATATCAGGCTGTTCGGACGGATGCGTTACCTGATAAAAGAGCAGTCCGGTCACTGGGATATGAATTCGTCAATAGTTCGAAACCGGATATACCGTCTGATTTACGGCGGGCGGGCCGCGATCGAGGAGATAATGCTCCAGGCCGACAGGGAGATAGTCCCGGACCTGATCAACGGCGATGATGAAGAATCATCAACACCATCTTCGGAGATATTGGGGGTAAAAATCCATAGCGGCGATATCCTGGTATCGCGGGGCGGAGCGCCGACATCGGCCCTGATCGCCAGGGGCAACGATTATCCGGGTAATTTCTCGCATGTCGCCCTGGTATATATCAATGATCAAACCGGACAAGTGTCAATTGTGGAAGCCCACATAGAGCTCGGCGTAACGATATCTTCGATCGATAAATATTTAAAAGATACCAAACTTCGGGTAATGGTTCTAAGGCTCAGATCTGATCATCCGGCCCTGGCCGATAACCCGATGCTTCCGCATGAGGCCGCCCGACAGGCTTTCGAAAGAGCGAATTCCGAGCATATACCGTACGATTTCGATATGAACTTCAACGATAACACCGGCCTTTTTTGCTCGGAAGTGGCCTCGTCGCCCTATCATAACCTGGGAGTTGATCTCTGGATGGGAATATCCAACATTTCCTCGATCGGTGTCAGGTCATGGTTGTCGGCTTTCGGGGTTAAATATTTCGAAACTCAGGAACCGTCGGATCTCGAGTATGATCCTCAGTTAACGGTGGTTGCCGAATGGCGAGACCCGGAAACCTTGTATAAAGACCATCTGGATAACGCGGTTATCGACGTCATGCTGGAGGGGGCAGAGAAAGGGGATCAACTGGAATACGACTGGTATAAGCTCCCTATAGCCCGAATTTTGAAAGTTTACAGCGTAATATTGAATGTTTTCGGCGCAGTCGGGCCGATTCCTGAAGGTATGCCTGCGGCGGCGGCTCTGCGCAATGATCGTTTTTCGACAAAACATGAGAGTATCAAAGGTGAACTTTTATGCCTGGCTGGAGAGTTCGAAAAAAATCACGGATATAAGCCGCCCTACTGGGAACTCGTAAAGCTGACCCGGCTGGCGGCGAGCGGAAAGTGACTGAAATATTTTCTTGACGGCGATTTTAAATTTCCCTATTTTATCTATGCGCAGCGGCGGTTTTGCTTATATGATGTGATATTACAGGGAATATTATTAGGAGGTTGATTATGATTAAAAACGTATTTTCCCCGGTTATTGTATGTTTTATAGTGAGTCTGCCGGCATCATCGGCGACGGCCGAAGATTATCTGATCTGGGACGCCTGCGAATCCCCGTCAGCCGAAATCCTCAACAGCCTTCTGCTGGACGCCGACTACAGCGGAACAGTTACCGACGATATCCGCTCTTTTATCGACAATCTCGATCTTTACTCCACACTCTTCGTTTTTGACGATCCTCATGGCCGGGCCATTCCATGGAACTTGCTTGAGGAGATTAAAAATGATATCTCTAATTACGTCGCGAATGGCGGTTCGATATACTGGGAAGGAGTTCATTCGGCGCTCTTTCATGATTATTATCGAGATACGATTTTCGGTTTTGATATTACCACCTGTATCAATTATCCGTTTGAAGTGCTTTACTCTGTCGATGTCGGTCCACTCGATCTCTCGATGTCGACTGTCTCTATGAGCGCGCCAGGAATGAGCGGGGAGAGAATCGCGTTCGAAAACCCCGATGATTGTCCGGCTAAGGCTGTTTATAAGGAGACTCCTTACAGGGCAATGATCTGCTCGTTCGGGATCTCGTCGTTGACCGATAGCGGCCGTGATAGCCGCGCGGAATTCGTCCGACAGGTAATGGAATGGCTTTTGTATATGGTCGATATCGATGAGAAAAATATTTCCGCAATCCCGGCTCATTTCGAGATACTCGGAAATTACCCCAACCCGTTCAACAGCCAAACAGCTATCCGTTATAGATTGACATCAGACTCCAACGTGGCGGTCGATATTTACGATCTGCTCGGCGACAAAGTAGCGGGCCTGCTCAATGAAAAGCAGGGGGCCGGGGAGCATCAGGTACTCTGGGATGCCGGTTCTCTGCCTACGGGAGTATACTTTTACAGGATACAGGCCGGTTCGGCCTCGCGGACATGCAAAATGATGTTCCTGAAATAAGAGCTTTTTCGAGATTCAAAACCATGACGCGGCCGGCTTATCGCCGGCCGTTTCTATTTCACGAAATACGCTACGGTATATCCGATTCCCATGAAAAGCTGAATCAATAGTACAATGGCGACGTTGGCCCCCTGAGCCGGGATTAAATCCTCGAGCGATTTGAAGGTCAGCGAACCCCTGATAGCCTTGAGGCCGATCGGCATGGTCAGAATAGCTAACAGTGTCCAGAAAGGCATTAATCTTATCAGGACCCCTATAATGATCCACAAGTAAGTCAGCAATACCAAAGTCGAATAAATCATCGCGGCCCTTTTATGTCCCAGTACGATAGGCAGAGTTTTTCTTCTCCCCTCCAGGTCGGCTTCACTGTCGGGAAACTCATTTAACAAAAGCAGATTGAAAACGAGAAAACCGGACGGTATAGAAGCATAAAGAGCGTCGTAAGAGAAATTCCCCATCATGATAAAGTATACGCCGATAACCGGCAGGGTCCCCAATCCCAGGCCGGCGGAAATTTCTCCCAAGGCGAACCCCAGCCTGGTGATGAAGGTGGTATAAAGTAAAACGAAAAAGGCCCCGATTAAAAATAAAGGCAGAATATCAGGACCTAATTTTAATAGAAAATACACGCCTATGGGGATTGCCAATATAAAAGATGTCAATCCCAGGGCCAGCGCCGCGGATGGTTTCAGCCGCCCGGACGGTAACAAGCCGGAGCCGCCCGAAAACGGTGTGCGTTTGGATTTTAAATCTATTCCCGTAACAAAATCACTGTAATCGTTGAGCGTATTTACGCTGGTGTGCAGAAGCGAAAGGCCGATCAGACATAAGGCGAAATACAGACCATTATAGTTCCCGTGATATAGCGCGATAGAAAAACCAAGGAATACCAATATGGGTGAAAGCAACAAAAATTGCGGCCTGGTCTCCAAAAACAGATTCTTGAAACTCATTCCATCTCCTCTCCTTAAAAGTAAAGCAAAATAATGCTGGCCGCAAATAATGTCAAAAGCAAATTGAGGAGAAATATATAATTTTAGTAATATAAAATATATAAATGATAATAGCGACTATCAGCTGATGCCGAGATTTCTCACCTTAACGCGCAGGGAAAAATTCCTGGTTCTGTAACCGTCGATAAAATCGGGATCCGGTTTGTCTGATCGCGCGGTGACATCGATCTCCACCATTCTGATCAAATGTGGAGTATTGGTTTCGGTCACCACAGCGCCGTATGTCAGGAAATATCTGAAATCGAGATTGACTATGTTTTCGGCATATACCTGGGGTGTTGCGACGCCGTGTTGAATCATCAGGTTGGGGTGGTCCGGATCGGTTTGATCGATGTAATATTTGATATAGTCGACCTTGATGACCTTGCTTCCTCTTCGATAAGCCCTGGAGAGGGGCATGGTGTTATGCTGCAGATGAGAGGCGTCAGTCTGGGAATGCGTAATCTGGATATATTCTCCGAAGTTTACCGATGGATCATAAAGATATATCCAATCGTTGTTCAGAATTGCGCTCACGTCATGGCCGTCGCATCTCAATTCTGCCGACGGTAACGGCATATCGAATTCAATTTGAACCCCCTGAACCGGGTTGGCGTCAAAATAAAGAATAATAGTGTCCGGATCGGTGTTGTAGGTTTTGATCGGATCAAGGCTTTGCGGAATATTGATTCCGGCCTGCCTGATTTTGTTGGCTAATAATTCCGCGGCCGCCCGGGCGCTTGATTGAATATCGGTAATATCTTCCTGTACAAGCAGCTGTTTGTGCTGAGTAATATACAGTGACATGGCGGCAGAGGTTACGATACCGGCCATGAGAAGCGCTATCAGAAGCTCCAGAATTGTAAATCCGCGGCCGTTCCTAAAATACATTTCTGCTGACTCCTTGTTTTTCGAAGTTCTTCGAACATAAAAGACGAAAGAACGATAATCGTGTTGTCCCCTCTATGAGTTTATCGGGAAATGGCTGCCTTTTATGTCGAAAACCGCCATGAAAAAGGATTTGAAACCGATCAGACGTTGCATTCTTAGACGATTGCCCGCGAGCTTTAAGAATAATAGAGCATTTTCCCTGGATTGGTCAGAAATTCCATATATAGGACATAATCCTGAAAGGAGTGGTCGGGCTCGAATTGTGGATAGCAATAACCGCGTTTGGCGGATGGAAACTAAATTTCTGAACGCAATTTATGGAATTGGATTCATCCGAAAGGATCAGATATTGTTTAGAAACGACGCCAGATTAATATCTTTATTGGATAAAACCAGTTTCTTTCTGATTCTCTCCCGATGTTTATTGACTGTGACGATCGAGATATTTATGGTATTGGCGATATCCTTGGATGTAGCGCCGTTTTTTATCAAATTGCAGATCTCCACTTCCCGGGGGGTGAGCTTGGAGTAAACGCGCAGATTTCCCCCGGAGGAGGCGGGCAGCTCCTGGAGATTATTTTTCAAAAGATCGTAATAAACCTTGTTGTACGTTCCATCATCCATAATCATCTTATTCAGAGCGGGAAGGAGAATCTGATCGACCGTGCTGGCAATCTGGTTTTTCAGCTTCATCTTCTCCTGTTCCACCGCCGCCAGAAGCTCCTTTAAGGCTATATTCTTTTCCTTTATCTTCTCCTGGGCCTTTCGACGTTCCGTAATATCCCTGAAACTTCCGAGAACATAAAAATCTCCGCCGATATTGATTCGGACTCCGCCGACCTCAGCGACTATCATTTGACCATTCTTACTCAAAAGCTCTGCTTCGCCTAAGTACTCATCACCGGATAGAATTACATCCCTGAAACCCGAATTGAGATCGGTTCTGATCTTTTCTGGGAACAGATCGTTGAAATTAACGCTCAAGAGTTCTTTTCTGTTGTACCCCAGAAGATTACAGGCGGAATCGTTGACCCTGATTACCTTTCCTTCGCCGTCTATAAGGATCAGAATATCAAAAACGCTGTTAAATAATAACTCGAACTTTATTTCCGATTCCCGGATTTTCCGGCTGTGAACAATGATAGAGGTCAGGATACTTCCCGCCAATACGAGCAGAATAGCTATGACAGCGATTATGCCCCAGATCATTTCAAGTGAAGAAAATAACATTGTTAACCCCCTATATGCGATAATCCGGAGTCATTCTCGAAGTCGTCCCGCGGTATTCCTCGGTCGATCTGTTAAATCTGTTCCCCGGTAATATAATTCTGAAAAATCCATAATGTCCTGATAACATAACGTTAAACAAAAAGCTGTTACCCCACATTAAGGTATCGGTATAATATGATAATAAATAAACGATAAATTGTCAAGTAAAACAGTCCGAAATTGATGTCATCATTTCAGAAGAATAGATTTGAAATCTTGTCAGCTTAACGGCCGAATCGCCTGAAAAACCGAGAGTTGCTTCAAACATATCGGATTTTTCCGGATCCATCGGGAAACACCCGATTCTACCGCCGATTTTAGGTGAACGAAAAACATGGGCATTGCCCCATATTCGGTGTCGGAGAAAAGACCGGGACCCTGAATATCATCACTAAAACCCTTGAATACCAGGAATTCGATCTGAAATATTGAGAATTTCATGATAAAATAGTATATTTCCCTGGTTTTACGAGAGGCGATTCGGGACGAGGAACAAAACAAGGGATGTTAATCCATGGACAGAATATCATTTTATGGCGCCACCGGAACAGTAACCGGTTCAAGATTTCTTCTGGAGATCCAGGACCGGAAATTTCTGATCGATTGCGGGCTTTTTCAGGGGCCGAAGGAACTTCGTTTAAAAAACTGGGATCCGTTTCCGGTTTCCCCGGCGGATATCGATATGGTTCTTTTGACCCACGCCCATATAGACCATTCCGGGTATCTGCCCCGTTTTTGCGCCGACGGTTTTCAAGGGATAATCGCCTGTACCGACGCTACCTATGATCTTTGCGAAATAATGCTGAAAGACAGCGCTTATCTCCAGGAGGAGGATGCCCGCTGGGCCAATAAAAAGGGATTTTCAAAACATAAACCGGCCAAGCCTCTGTACGACACCGCCGACGCCGAAAAGGCGTTGACATATTTTTCGCCTCTGCATTACGGGGAAGATTCCTATGTTGGCGATGATCTGCGCCTGAAATTCAAGGATGCCGGACATATTCTGGGATCGTCGATAGTCGATATCAAAACAGTCAACGGCGCCGATTCGAGAAAGATAGTTTTCAGCGGAGACCTGGGACGGCCCAACAGCCTGCTTTTAAGAGACCCGGCACAGGTTTACGATGTCGATTACCTGGTGCTGGAATCGACCTACGGACAACGTCTCCACGACGACCGGCCGGTTGATTTGGAATTGGCGAGAGTGATCAACGAAAGCGTGGAAAGAAAAGGAGTCCTGGTTATACCTTCTTTCGCCGTGGGACGAACCCAGGCGCTTTTGTATATGATCAGGGAACTGGAGGAGAAGGGGAAGATACCGTCACTGCCGGTTTATGTCGATTCGCCTATGGCCATTGACGCTATGGAGATATTCAAAAGGCGTATCGTCGATCAGAATATGACCGGGCGGGCGCTGACCCTGACAGGGAAAAAGATATTTCAGCCTCGGGAGCTTCATCTTTGCAAATCGAGGGATGATTCGAAAGCGATTAACCAGGTAAAAAATCCCGCTATTATAGTTTCGGCCAGTGGTATGGTTACCGGCGGACGGATACTTCATCATCTGCAGAACCGTTTGCCCCATAAAGAGAATACTGTTTTGTTTATAGGGTATCAGGCCGAAGGTACCCGCGGGAGAGCGATTTTGGATGGCAGCGAATATATCAAAATTCACGGCCGGCAGGTTCCTGTAAAGGCCAAAATTGAGATGATCACCGGTTTCTCGGCCCATGCCGATTACAATGAGATTTTAGCCTGGCTCATGGCTTTCAATCATCCTCCGGAAAAAACCTTTCTGGTCCATGGAGAGCCCCAGGCGGCCGTCTCCCTGGCGGAGAAAATCAGGCAGCATTTCGGATGGGACGTGGTTATTCCGGAATATGGGCAGAGCTTCAAATTAAAATTTTAGAAAACCGGCCGAATTAAACCAAATTTTCCTTGACCTGGCCGATAAAATATTAGTATTTTTCGAAACAAATAAATAAAGAGTTCGTAGGTAGAAGAAAAATTAAAGTTTTAACCGTCGCGGAGGATCGATACTTAGATGATTAACTACCTGGAAAATAAAACTGTTCTGCTTCCGGGTGTGCACGCGGCGGGAGAAGTGTATCTATGAACTAAGATTTCAGAAGATAGTATTTTTAACCCGCCGCGCACCAGATGTTCGGCGGGTTTTTATTTCCCGCGTTAATTGGAAAATGAAAACAGGGAAAGACCATGATAAGCGCTTTTTACGAAAATGAGAAAACAATAGATAAAGAACGGGATCTTAGTGCCCGGGAAGCCCTCAACCGGCTTCTGCCTCTCCTAAAACCGTTCAAGATCGGTTTATTCATATGCCTTTTGCTTTTGGCCGGGGCCACCGCGCTTTCGGTTTCCTGGCCGATACTGCTCAAAATGGGGATTGATAACTCTATCGCCGCCGGAGACTACCGCGGTCTGCTGGTGACTGTCTTTTTTATCGCCCTCATGCAGGGAGCCAATCTGATCCTCCAGTATATTCAGAGAGTCAGGCTGGAGATAATCGGGCAGGATATATTGATCGATCTGAGGGAGACACTGTTCAACCATATACTCTCATCCAGCGTATCTTTTTTCGATAAAAATCCCACGGGAAGACTGATGGCGCGCGTGGAATCGGATACCGATTCATTAAGGATGCTCTTTACCAATACCGTGATCATGTTGATCGGGGATATGATCCTCGTGGCCGGAATCTTCGGGGTTATGTTTTACTACAGCTGGAAACTGGCCGCGATCCTCTTCTGGATCGTGCCGTTGGTAGGGACCCTGGTATATATATTCCACAAAATGACCAGCGCCAGGTTCTTAAGCGTGCGAAAGAAGATGGCTGAGATTACCGCCGCTCTGACCGAGTTTCTGCATGGGATGTCGATTATTCAAATATTTCACAGGCAGGAATATGCCAGACAGAAGTTCGATACGGCCAACAGAATGAAATTCAAAGACGAGTCTTTTGTTCACATCGCAGGAACTTTGTTTTCCAATGTCGTCTTTTTTCTCGAATATCTGATGATCGGCCTGGTCTTGTATCTCGGCGCCCTTTGGATAGAGTCGGGCGATATGACAGTGGGAACTATCAGCATGTTTATCATTCTTATCTGGCGCTCCTACGAGCCGATCCACCGCGCTTCCGAGCAGATTACGGTCATTCAGAAATCGCTGGCGGGAGCCAAACGGATTTTCGCGCTCCTCTCGGAAAAACAGATCATTTCCGATCCGCTCAAGCCGGTAGCCTGGAAAGGTCTCGAACAGGGTATCAGATTCGAGAATGTCTGGTTCTCCTATGACGGCGATCAGAATTACGCCTTGAAGGACGCCACCTTTGAAATCCGAAAGGGAAAACAGCTGGCCTTGGCCGGAGCGACAGGCGGCGGAAAAACAACAGTTATTTCCCTGCTGTACCGTCTCTACGATCCGCAGAAGGGGAGGATTACCGTGGACGGGATAGATATCAGAGATATCGCCCGGGAAGACCTTCGCCGGAAATTCTCGCTGGTGCTTCAGGATATCGTGCTTTTCCCCGGTGATATTAATTACAATATCGCTCTCGATTCCGACGGCATAACCGAGGAGAAAATCCTGACGGCTTCGCGTACGGTCGATGCTCATCGCTTTATCAGCAGACTGCCCGATGGATACCGAACAGAGGTTTCCGAAAAAGGAGCCAATTTCAGCCGAGGAGAACGTCAGCTCTTATCGTTCGCCCGCGCTTTGGTCAACGATCCCGACCTGTTGATTCTCGACGAGGCCACCAGTTCGGTCGATCCCGAAACCGAAAGAACAATACAAGAATCGATGAAGAAGCTGATGGCCGGCAGAACGTCGATGGTGATAGCGCACCGTCTTTCCACTATTCTGGAATCGGATGAGATCCTGGTAATTAAGCGAGGTGAGATTATCGAGAGGGGAACTCATACGGAGCTGATTCTGAATAACGGGTACTATTCCCGGCTTTTCCATCTGCAATACAAGAATGGGGTGACAGCCACATGATAGATAAGATAAAATGGATCTGGCGATATTACAGAGAATATCCCTATATCCTTCTTGTTCTTCTGATATTAACTCCGGTTCAGACCTTCCTCCATGTTTTTATACCTCGTCTGGCCGAGTTCACAATCGATCTGGTGAAGACAGGACAGGTATCCCCCAACCGCGTGGCTCAGTGGATTTACAAAACAGGAACCGGATGGGGCCTTACCGGCGCCGCCTCATTCGCCCTGGCTCTGGTGATATTCGGAGCGGTGGCGACTTTGATATACTCTTTTATCCAATCGCACAGGGCCTGGATGAATACGAGGCTTGAATGGGATTTCAGGCAAAAGGCGTTTTGCGGGATTACCGAAAAAGGCCCCGATTTCTTTAACAAATTCAGGAACGGGGATATTATTACCCGGCTCACCGATGACGTGGCCGAGAAGCTCTCATGGTTTGCCTGTTCGGGAATTTTCCGGTTTTATGAGGCCTTAATGCTCGCCGGATTCACTATCGCCATGATGATCTCGATCGATCCGGTATTGACACTCTGGACCGCCGGCCCTCTGCCGATATTGATTTTCATATTTTTCAAAAGCTCGGCGGCTCTGGATAAACGTTACGACTATCTGCAAACCCGGATATCCAGGTTCAACGCCGTAATGGAATCATGCTTTTCGGGGATAAGGGTTGTTAAGGCTTATGTCCAGGAGAGCGCCCAGAAACGGAAATTCCATGAGGCGGCAGCCGATAGGCGCGACGCCGAGATATCCACAATCAAAGCGGTCGCCATCGTAGATTCGCTTTATATGTATATCTGGCAGGTGGGGATTATAATCGTTTTGCTGGCCGGCGGCTACATGGTGATCAAGTCCGATCTCTCATTAGGCAAGTTAGTGGCGTTTATATACTATGTAGTTTACCTCGTATTCCCGATGTTTGATATCGGACAGTTTTTGGTAAAATCACGTCAATCGGCGGTATCCATCGATAGGCTGGTCGAATTCGAAAAAGTCCCGCCGATGGTCGCGGATGCCGGCACAATACCCAATAACGGCGATATCAGGGGACATCTGGTTTTCTCCAATGTGGAATTCAGTTTTCCCGAAAGCGAGCGGAAGATAATCGACGATGTCTCATTCGAGATTCTGCCGGGTCAGACCGCGGCCCTGGTCGGCAGGGTCGGTTCGGGCAAGAGCTGGTTAGCCGCCATGATCGCCCGGCTGGTCGATCCAACGCGGGGAAGCATCCGTCTCGACGGCCGCGATCTGTCTGAGTACAGGCTCGAGGATCTTCGTAACGCGATAGGATTCGTGCCTCAGGAACCGGTCCTGTTTTCCGATACTGTAAAAAGCAACGTTCTCTTCGGCCGAGGTGACATAACCGAATCCGATGTCGATCGGGCAATCGATATCTCTCAACTTCAAGCGGAGATCGAGACCTTTCCGAAACGGCGAGAGACCCAGATAGGCACTCGGGGAATGTCCATCTCCGGCGGACAAAAACAGAGACTGGCTCTGGCCAGAGCCCTGGCCGGGAAACCGAAAATCCTCATTCTCGACGATTGCACGTCGGCTTTGGACTCGCGCACCGAAAAGCGGTTATGGGACAGCCTTGGCGGGGTTATGCCCGGTATGACCATTATTCTAATCACCCATCGTCCTGACGTTCTCGAAAAGGCCGACCGAATAATAGTCCTTGATGAGGGCCGGATAATCGAAATGGGCAGCCATTTCGAGCTGATGACGGCCGACGGCCATTACGCCCGGCTGTATAAACGGTATATGCTCGAACAACAGCTCAACTCGGCTTCGTAGGGACAATCCCCGTGAGGCCGGAAAGCGATTTTTTGGCTCTCCCGCTATCATCATGATTTGTTTTCCGGTGATTCAGCTTTTCAGCCGATCTTCCGATATAATTATGGAAGATATTCAGGAGAGCATATGCCGGACGTAGTCGAAAAACAGAAAATTGAAATTATCGAAGAGGAAGTGTCTGATCTCCATCGCGGTCCCGTTTGCCCGCTATGCGGTGATCATAGCCTGGAAACGATTTGTCACTATCCTCGGATAGATCGCTGCCTGAAGTGCTTCCACGCTTTCAGGACATCCCCCGATAATGGCATCGCCCGAAGTTATTCGGAGAAGATCGCCATGCCGACATTTTTCGAAGCACGCATGTTCGCTCGTCATCATTATGATTTTATAGAAAAAAATATCGGTTTTAAGAGAATATCGAGTATTCTCGAGATCGGCTCGGGAGACGGGGCGCTTTTGAAATTGATCAGGAAGAAACATTCCGATATAGAGCTTTTTTCTGTCGAGCCGGGCAAAGATCTCTGTCGCGGTTTACGCCAGATACCGGATCTTAATGTTATCAATGCCTATATCGAGGAAACTGTGTTCGACAGGAAATTCGATCTGGTTATTATGTCGCACGTGTTGGAGCATGTTGAAAATCCCGTAGAAATATTGCGTCATATCTACGACAATCTTCTCGATATCGGCGGCTGCCTGTATATCGATATCCCCAGCCAGGATTTTGAGCTGGCCAGCCCGAAAATGGCCTCGATGGCCCCGGCAACCTATCTGTTCTTCTTCAACGGCTCTGAATTCAGAAGGATATTGATTGAAGCGGGTTTTAAAGATAGCTTTATTACCGGACATAAATACTCAACCATACCGAAAAATTACAGAAAAAGGATGGAGACTATCTCCATGCTGCGGAATTCTAACCAGATAAGCGATAAATTCAGGTTGTTTGGCAATAAGGCGTTGAAAAAAATATCGCTGACTATTGCCGCTCCTGTCAAAACACTCGGTATAAGCGTTCCGCGGGAGATTCCTCTGGAGAAATACGACAGCCGGTATAATAACATGGCTATACTGGCCGGCAAATAAAATCTGTCATCATTATAGGCGCAAGCCGACCCGGATAAAAAATATAGCGGTTTCTTTTCGGATTTTTGCGGCGGAATAAATCAGCGGATTTTGCCCGGACGGCATACTACGGTTACATATCGCTTGAGAAGTTCCTCGTCGGAATAACCGGGCAGTTCCCGGCGGATCTCGTCGGTCAGCAATTTTTCGCCCTCAAAGGGGCCGTCGATCCATTCGAGGATCTCGGTATGTTTTTCAAAAATGGCGAGATAGTCTTTTTCCTTGAGATTATTCAGGTAAATATGAGTAGGAAACATGTTGTCCCGCAGATGATCCCAGGGCGGGACATCATCCGGGACCGCCCGTTCAGGGAAAGCCCATTTGAGATTGTGTCCTCCGGAAAGCGACGGGTAAAGATGAATGAGAATATGATAAACGGCGGTCGGTTTGGACACGCGGTTGAGTTCATCGAGTACTCCCGGGATATCGTCGATATGCTCGAATACGGCATTGGAGACAACCAGATCGAAGTGATTGTCATCGAACGGGAGGCTCGACGCGTCGACGTTGATGATCCTTGGTTTCCTCTTTTTCAATTGTCCGCCCGATTCTTTTCCCAGCGTTGAGAAATAAACGGGATCGAACAAGGTCTCTCTGATCGCGCTTCTCATGGCGCGTTCCAGGCCGTTTTTCGCTATCATCCTGGCATACTTGCCGATTCCCGGCCCGACTATATCGGTATCGATACCTACCGCTTCTATATTGGGGCGATTGGAATACAGCAGGGTGTTCGGGTAACGTTGCCCGCAGCCTACATCGAGCACCTTAAGGCTCCCTTTTTCAGTGTCGATAAATTTACCGATATTATTGTTTATGCCTGAAAACGTTTGAAAATCGTGTCTGGCGAAATCGCGGGTTTGCCCCAGGTGGTATCGAAACAAATCCCGATACCCTCGCGCTTTTGCGATCAGGGTTCTTTTTTCAGCCAACCGGCTCAAGCTCACGCTCGCTTTCAGGAATGCCTATTACCGGATCGTCGGACGGCTTTGATATGCCGATCAGCTCGCTGAAGATAGAGATATATTGATCGGCTATATTGTCCCAGTTATAATTGCTTTTAACATGCAGAAGAGCCCTCTGTCTGTATTCCTCGACCAGACCGGGATTATCAGCGAGCGTCTTCAGTCTTCCGGATAGTTCATCGACGCTGTTTTCGCTATACCAAAACCCGGCGTCGCCGATGGCAGCCCTGTTCTCCTCGATACCGTTGACCAGAACGCAGTTTCCCGCTCCCATAGCCGAGATCAGCGCCGGTGAGGTGCCCTCGAGCATGGACGAGGTTACATAAACGTAGGGAAACCTGTTTATGGCCTGATAATCGCGCCCGTAAACGAATCCTAAGAACCTGACCCGATCGTCAGCTATTTTCCGCAGCGATTTTATATATTCCTTTTGGCTGCTGTCGTCACCGACTATAACCAGGGGGATGTTTATATTCGCCTTGTTATAGCCGGCGATTAGATTGTGGACGCCTTTCTCCGGCACCAGCCGCCCCACGAAAAGGAAATATCCGCGAGACTTCAGCCCGTACTTCTCGAGCAAAGCCGGATCGGAATACTGATCGACCTGGGGGCCGTAAGGGATATACTCCGGCTCGACATTGTATTTTCGCACATAATAATCCCTGACGACTCTAGAATCGGCGATTATCTTATCGGCCGCCAAAACACAGATCCGTTCGGAAATACGATGAAACATTCTGGCCGCCAATCCCCATTTTTCGCGTTTCCACTCCAAACCGTCCACCGAAACGACCACCTTCTTGCCGAATATCTTCATCAGCGGGATATAAATGGAGTTGGCGGCGTTATAAAGATGCACCACCCGGATCTTCGGGTCCGATATTATCCTCAAAATCGAAAGAAATGTATGGGACAGGGTATCCAAATGCTTGTTGTTTATGGATGGCAACCTGACCAGCGTCACGCCCCGGTAGACTTTTTCCGGATAAGTGGAATTATGCTTGCGGCAGAAAACGGTTACGTCGTGGCTGACGGCGAAACGAGTCGCCGTTTCCTCGGCGCAAGTCTCAAACCCGCCGTAATTGGCCGGGATACCCCTGATACCGGTAATGGCTATTTTCAAAGTGTCGCGGCTTCCTCTTTCAGGATCAGCTTGCCCCGTTTGGGCTTCAGTTCGGCTTTGAATTCTTCGGCGTATTCGGCCAGACATTCCCGCCAATCCCTCATGAAATTTATACCACGCGAATCGAGCTTGAGATTAACCAGCTTTTCCGATGACGGGCGCGGAGCGAAATATTCATTCTTGAAGTAGTCCGAATCCACTATTTCGATTCTGACTTCCTTCTCCATCCCCAGAAGCCTGATGAATTCAACGGCTGCATCGTAACGGGAACAGCTGCCGCCGCAGACCATATTGTAAAGGCCGTAAAGATCGGTCTGGACTATCCGCAGCATACTCTCGGCGAAATTCTCGGTGTAAGTAGGGGTGCCGAGCTTGTCGTCGACTACCCGCAGAATTTTTTCTCCGGCGGCGATCTGTTTGAATATCTTATTGATAAATTTCTTGTCTTTGGCTGGCCCGCCGCCCATCATCCAGCCGGCTCTGAAAACATAATATTTATCGAGCATCCGCTGAGCCGCCAGTTCACCGTGATATTTGGCTTTGGCATAGATGCTCAACGGATTGGGCTGATCGAAATCGTTGTAGTATTCCTGCCGGCCGTCGAAAATCCCGGCCGTGCTGATGTAAACCAAAGGAATATCCAGCCGCCGGCAAATCAAGGCCATATTCTCCGCGCCTAAGGCGTTGGTTTTCCAGGCGTCATCCGGATTCTTTTCGCAGTATTCCAGATTGGTCAGAGCGGCCAGGTTTATTATCAGATCCGGCTCGAACTTCTTCGCCAGCTTTTCAATAGCGGCAAAATCCCTGACATCGCCATACTCGAGCCAGGGTTCGTTCAGGTCTATATCGCTGGCTAAAACCTCGTAACTCTCTGAAAATCCGCGGTATACCGCCGGGCCAAGCATTCCGCCGCACCCTGTGATGAAAACTCTTGCGCAGTTGTTAATCGTCATCTCATCGCTCCCCTCTGATGCTATATCAATTGTATCGGAATGAAACGTTTATAAGTTACCGATAAGAATCGATTTTTCGGATATTTTTTTGGGAAGGACCTCAGAATAAAGATCCATGATCGCGCTATAATGCTTATCAGAAGTATAAAGACCAAGCGCCTTCTCTCTTCCCGCCAAGCCCATTCGCGCGGCCTCTTCGGGATTTCCGATAATTCGCTCCATCCGCTCCGCCAACTGAATAGCGTTGCCCGGCTCGAACAACAGACCGGTTTGCCCATTCTCGACCAACTCCGGAATTCCGCCGATCCGCGAACCGATTATCGGTTTGCCCGACGACATACTTTCCATTACCGAATAAGGGAAGTTTTCCAGCCAAATCGAGGGTACGATCGCGGCCAGACAACCGGAAAGCAGCTTCATAATCGCTGAAGGCGTTTTCCTTCCAACGAATTCGATATTCTCCAGCCCCATATCCAAAGTTTTCGTTCTTAGCATATCCTCGTCGGGGCCGTCACCAGCGATTACCAGCCTTCCCTTTTTCAAAATCGACATAGCCTGCAAAAGGACATCAACACCTTTTTCCTGTGACAGTCGTCCGAAATAGAGGAAATAATCCTGGCCGCGCGAATCGGTTTGCACCGACGGCAGGAAATTGGAGATATTTGTAACTCTGCCCGGCGGAAATCCCTTACTTATTAGAAAGTCAGCCATAAATCGGCTGGGACAGATAAATTTATTGATCATCGCCCAAAGTTTCTCTCTTTTGAAATAAGTACATTCGAGGGCCGCTAACAAACTCGCCCCAAACGAACCCTTCTTGCATCGATTAATAACAGCGTGAGAATTATTCCCATCGGCGCATTTCACGCAAACCGAACCATCGCGTAAATGATTATGATCGGGACAGGTAAGGATATAATCGTGCAGTGTCCATATTATAGGAGTATTCCGCCGGGCCGCCGGCTCTAATATCGATGGGGTAAGCTGATGGTGGATGTTGTTAAGATGCACGATATCCGGTTTATGATCTTCTAATATTCGATCCATCCGCTCTGCGGCCTGTTTGTTGATGATAGAGCGGGCGGTTACTTTGACAGCCCCGCTTAAATTAAAATTCTCCAGCTCCTCCCGAAAATCGATATGATCGACGAAATATTCCTCGAATCCTGTTTTTATATTCTCCGGGTGGTTCATGGTAAACGGTATCACCTCGTGCCCACGCGATTTCAAGAGATCCATCAGGCGAAGGGTGTAAAGGCAATCGCCCCCGCGAGGGTAGAGATATTTATTGGCGATGAGGATTTTCATGATTTACGTCCTCTGATATTCGAGTAATAATCATCTCTAAATCTGTATTTATTTAATTTGCACGAACTCATAAGCCCTATTTGACTGGATTGTTGCCGATTTCAATTTCCTTTACGTCTAAAGAATCAGTTTTGTAACCATATATCCGCTCAAGTTGGTATTTTAAACCTCTATTGGATAAATAATAAACAGACAATCCGTTTGCCCTGGCTATCTTAATATTATCCCTGGACAACCCACCGGATAAAGTAATCATTTTCATAGTGTCACATGCTTGACTAAAGCCATTTAATTCCCAAATAGATGGATTTGCCGCTACAATTGCCATTGGGAGAGCATCAACATAAATAAATGAACTATCCGGGTAATTTAGCTCAGCAAGCTGCTTTGCCCGAATCAGCTGTCGGTTGCGTTGCTGGTAATCGCGAATTATCAACCCCGTAGAAACAGCGTGGAATTCAATTGTTTTATGTTCGCGGTACATTAAAGTGTCAATAATTCCGAATGATACGACTCCATTAAGTATCGCCAAAACGACAAATACTCGAAGCCAGCGTTTTGAAAGCCAATGAACTGCAACTAAATAAACAAATGGAATAGCGGAGATCAAATATGACGTTTCGACTGGTAAGGCAAGATATGGCAGTATCAACAACCCAATCGTAATTAATAATCTGTGAGAAGCTGGATCCTGAAACACATGGAGGATTTTTTTCCAGTTTATACTTCCGATTACAAATACTGAAAGAATCAAGAA
>JAHEDG010000022.1 GCA_024641335.1 Candidatus Zixiibacteriota bacterium | reverse complement strand
CGGTATCTCCGAGCTTAACCCGACACCCGGCGACAATAATTCCCTGTGGGAGGATAATATTTTCGGAGACCAGGAATTTTTCGCTGTATTTAACGATACCCTTACCGATCCAAACTACATTCTCCCCGACCCCTTTGACGGCCGTCCCCATATACCTTTGGGTCTCAAAATAACTCAAAACAGCTTCTGCTGGGCGTCCCCCGACTACTACGAGACCTTTATTATTGAATTCAATCTTGAAAATATCGGCGGTCGAAACCTGCATGATGTCTGGATTGGAATCTATTATGATGGTGACGTTTGGCATAGCTCCGAGATGCCATACGCTCCCGATCAAGGCGGCCAGGACGACTTATGCGGTTTCATCGAGCATGACGATTTGGAGATAGCCTGGCTGGCCGATAATGACGGTCAACCTCATAACGGTGCTTATGATTACACAAGTTCTACCGGGCTGATGGCTCTGGCTTTGCTCGGCGCCTCGCAGAGCGATCTGCAAACGAATTTTAACTGGTGGATTTCCGAGATCTTTTCAGAGTATGACTGGGGACCCCAATGGCAAAGTAATTTCGATATCTGGGGCCCGTTTCCAGGAGGCGGCCGCGGTACGCCCGGAGGCGATAAGGCCAAATACCAGATCATGTCCAACGGCGAGCATGACTATGATCAGATCTGGACGGCTCTGGATCACACCGGCGACGGGTGGATTCCGGGAGTGGTCTACGGCGATGATATCGCCAAGGGATACGAGACCAGATACCTGATATCCTTCGGACCTCTGCAAATAACAGCCGGAGCGGTCGAGACTTTGACCGTGGCCTTTTTCGGAGGAAACGGATTTCATTCAGATCCGGAAAATTATTCTCAAAACCTGCAAATTCACCCGTATGACTCTATTTACATAGCCCAATATTACGCCAATCTCGATTTCACCGATCTTCTGGCCAAAGCTGATTCGGCTAAAAGCTACTATCAGAGGGGATATACTTATATCCCTCACGGCCCTCCTCATGCATTTGCGATTGCCGGGTGGGGCGAGGATCACACCGAATTAAGATGGAATTCAGTCGCTCGCCAACATTTCTCGGATTATCGCGTCTATAGAGGGACGGAACCGGGGATATACGATTCCGATCCTGTTACTCCCGAAAATTACAGGGATACCGTCTTTATAGATGCCGGACTGGAAAACAACACCATCTATTATTATGTCGTTCGTTCATTCAACGACTTCGGGGTGGAGGGAGGCTCCTCGCCGGAGCTGATGGTCAACTCGGGCCAGCCCCAAACTCCTGTGGGCTTGATCGCGCACGGCGGCAACAGCCTGGTCGACCTGAGTTGGAACGATAATCCCGATACCGACATTCACGGTTACCTGATTTACATGTCGGAACGGGATGAACCGTTTATGGTGATCGATACCGCCTCGACCGCGGATTATACCCACTATGGCGTGGTTAACGGTTTTTCCTACAGGTACTTCATTCAGGCTATCGATGATTACGGGAATTTGTCTTTTATATCAGATACGGTTCAGACTTTACCTATGGCGTTAGATTCCGGAATTCTACTGATAAATGATAATCGAACGAATTACAACCCCGATTACGATTCCATGATCGTATTTTACCAGAACGCTTTTTCCGGTTACCAAAATCTGATTGTTTTCGAAGAACCCCGATATCTCTTTGAAATAACGTCATTCTCTACGATAATCTGGCTCAGAGATTTCATTTTGGGCAGAAACTCATTCGATTATTTGGATTCCCGGAATCTGTACTCAATATATCTGGAAGCCGGGGGCAACCTTATTTTAGCCGGAACCAGACAGATCGTTCCAGCCAGCGGCTTTGAGGGAACCTTGATGTTTCAACCCGGCCAGTTTCCTTATAACTACCTCAATCTGGCCGGGATCGATTACCCTCATTATACCTTTAACGATTTCATCGGAGGAGAACACGAGAGAGAACCGTTCTCCGATTTTCAGTTAGATTCCGCCAGGATCGATAGAATAGTGTTTCCTGGGGAAGCGAACGGCCGTCTTTTCGGAATAGGCACGCTTATACCCAACGATTCCTCGGAGGTCATCTATAATTATATCTCCCCCGATCCGGATAGCTCGCATTTCCATGGAAAACCGATAGGTATCGTACACCAGACCGAATCATACAATACCGCGTTGCTGGAATTTCCTCTGTATTATGCCGAGGAACCGACATCGTTTCAGATTATTCATCGTATCCTCGACGAATTCGGCGAGACCAGGGTCGATATCGTCGATCCCGAATCAAGCCTGCCGGTCAGGACGGAGCTGTCGCAGAATTATCCCAATCCATTCAACGCCGAGACCGTGCTGAAATACAGGCTGGCCGAATCCGGTATTATCGACATATCAATTTATAATATACTGGGCGCCAGGGTAACTGCTCTTATTAACGAGGAAAAACCGGCCGGTGAATATACGCTTATCTGGAGAGCCGGCAATCTGCCGTCGGGGATCTACTTTGCCCGACTGGTGACCCCAAGCGAATCAAAACATGTGAAAATGGTTATGTTGAAATAATACCCGGGCAGGGATATTCAGATTTTAGCCCGGCGGCTCATCAGAAGAGGGACAATTTCCGATGCCAGCACGGCCGCGATAATTATCGCGCCGCCGATTTTCTGTGTCGGGTTAAAATAATCGTCCAATATCGCCGACGCGAACATATAAGCGAACACCGGTTCCGCGGTCAGGATCAGCCCTACTTTCACAGCCGAGGTCTTTTTCTGCGCCCAGGTTTGAACCAGGAGAGCTCCGGCGGTAGCCACTGAACCCATAAGAAAAATCAAAATTACGAATTTTAAAGACAACTCGAACTGAACATTTTCGAGCGGTAAAAACAGGACAGCCAGGACGGCCGTGGTGGCAAGCTCCACGAAAGTCAGGGCAGTGGCGTTCCGCCCCTGAGTTACTATCTCCATGACATAAATCTGAGCCCCGAAAATGACCGCGCATATCAATACCAGAATATCACCTCGATTGAAACTTCCTCCGGCCGGATCGGTCAGTAAGTACATTCCAGCCAAAGCCGCGACTATCGCCCCCCCATTGATCAAAGAAGGCAATTTTCTCTTATGCATAAATAGAAACATAGGAACAAAGATAGCTGAAAGTCCGGTGATAAAAGCGGCTTTTGACGCGGTGGTTATCTCTATACCCAGACTTTGTGTGGCGAATCCCGTAAAGAGCAGAATTCCGAGTACCACTCCACCGAGAAAACCGCCCTTGCCGAGATCCCTAAGTTTTCTCCTGCAAAAAGGATAGAGTACCAGCGCGGCAATCGCGAAACGCATAGCTATAAAAAATATCGACGAAACCTGATTGCCGAGAATACTTTTAAGTACGGTGAAGGTAAGACCCCAAACTGCGGTAGTCAAAAGCAATGAGAAATCCGCCAGATATCGTTCTCTGCCCGCCGCCGCCGTTTTTTTCAATACTCCCCCCGTATATTTCAACCGCCACTGAATAACAAAATAAATATATATCCGATTTAGAGAAAAGTGAAGAGAATATTACCGCGAACTGCTCCTATATTAATTGGCGCTATGAGAGATAATCAACCGTCATTTGCCGGCAGCTTACCGGTCGGATATCATATCGATTTCCATATTTATCGTCTTACCGTTTTCGGTGAATATTCGCCGGGTCATACGCCTGTATCCGTCGGCCTTGATTTCAACGAAATGACGTCCCGGAGCGAGCTTTATCGGCGGGCCGTTGGTCTTGCCATACCTGGTCAAATCTATATATATCTCGGCCGGGACATTGGTTTTCGCCGCTACCATGCCGTACTCGCCGATCTCCTGGTTGGGATAATTAAAATCGCTGTTCTTCTTGTCCGACTTTTTAGTAGTCGTATTGTTTGTTTTGGTCGTTTTTTTAGTCGTTGTTTCGGTTTTCTTTTTATCGACAGCATTATCATTCGTTGTTTTGTTATCTTTTTTGGCCGATGAATCTTCAGTCCCGATATCATCGGTTGTTTTTGTATCCTCCGCGGAATTCTTGTTATCCGAATCGGCGCCGCTGGTTTTATCGTTGTTTGCGTCAACGGTGTTATTTTCTACCGGAGTAGATATCTGTTCGGATGTTTTCGAGGAATCTGTTGATTTTTCGGCGGTATCCTTGCCGGATGAAAATAGCAGAATCAGGATCAGCGCCAGTATAATCCCGCCGCCCACGGCCAGATGCCATTGTTTCAACTTTATATAGGTTTGTGGTGAAGCGCTTTTCTTTCCAGGCGGCGATTGGCTCTGCAGCTTGGCAAGGTAGTCGCGGGCTGATTTATTGTTTTTATCAAACCTTAAAACTTCCTGGAACTCCTTCCTGGCCTCTTTCAATCTGCCTTCGCCCATGGTCAGGAAATAAAGAGCCGACTCCATATGATTCGATATTTTCTCGGTTCTCAGCTTTTCTGTCACCTTAATCGGATTCTTCAGAAAACTCGATATGAGTTTTTTGACCGGCGGAATTTTGAAACGCTGAAGCTGGGTATATAAGCTATCGGCAAAATCCTCGGCGTTCTGATACCGTGAATCCACGTCCTTAACCAGAGACTTGGCCACCAGCTCTTCCAACTCGGGATTGACATCCACGCGAAGTTTTTGCATAGGTTCCGGCCTGGCCGACATTATCGAAGCCACCATAGCCTGATAAGACTCGCCCCTGAATGGTTTTTCGCCGGCGATTACTTCGTACAGTATTATCCCCAGGCTGAACAGATCCGAGCGATGATCGGTATGCTTGCCCGCCGCCTGCTCCGGCGACATATATGCCGGGGATCCGATCATCTGGCCGGTGGCGGTAATGGATAAATCGTCATTCCCTTTGGCGATCCCGAAATCTGTGATCAATACTCTTCCGTCACTCGAGAGAATTATATTAGCCGGTTTGATATCGCGATGAACCAGGTTGTGGCTGTGGGCGTATTTAAGACCTTCGGCCACCTGGTGGCATATTAAAAGACAGATCTCCAACGGCAAACGTCTTTGCTTCTCCAATATCTGCCTTAAATTCTTACCGTCGATATGTTCCATGGCGATATAATAAACTCCGTTTTCGGAGCCATAATCGATTATGGAAACGATATTCTCATGCTGAAGCTGGGCGGCTTGCTTGGCCTCTTTCTCAAAACGAGCGACAAAACCCTCATCCATCGTAAGATGAGGATGCATTATCTTCAGAGCCACCAGCCGATCCAGTGAAAGCTGTACCGCCTTGTAGATATTAGCCATCCCTCCCGTTCCAATCAGCTCGACGACCTTGTAATTGGATACGGAAAGATGCTGGACCGCTGTGGTATTAAGCAGGCTGTTACTCATGAGCTATGAAGCCCCCCGAACAGGACGCATTTACCCGAATCGCCGAACGTATCCGAACAGAAATACCGGTTTTTAGCCAAATCTACTCCCTCTAATCAAGAGCGCATATATATATATACCGGATGGCACACGCCTGTAACCATCCCGCTATTAATATCGGCATGTTCCCAACCCATTTTAATTCCCCCTGGAGCCGTATGAACGGATTGATTTTCACTCTGAATGGGGCATTTCTCTATTGTAATAAAGGATCTATATTTACAGGAGAATCGAATCGAAAACTTGGAATATCCAGTTGTAAAATAATTCGGTTTTAGCGGCGATACTAAGGTCAATATCCATAATCGCCAGTTATTCGGAAGTTATGAAGGAATGGAGGCTTAGCCTAATTTTTAGACAGGTTGGCCAGACATTTTTCCGTATGAAAACAGATAAAATCGTCGCCCGAAAGACGAAGATTATCTATATCCAGATATAACTGTTCCAACTCTTCAGGGCTGTCGATATCATAGGAGATCTCAAGTTCCTGCCAGGCGAGATTATGATCATCGATTCTATCTACCGTACTTTTGTAAACCGAGGACGATCCCCATTCTATCTCCATGAACAGATCCGGGCAATGCTGCCTTAATCCCATCATATAAAAACCACCGTCGAACGTGGGACCTATAACCGCCTGTTTCTTCTTCAAGAGTTCGAATGCGGCCCTGTAAATGGCTGGCTCCAGTTGAGGGCAGTCGGAGCTTACAAAAAGAACCCTCTCGGCGCCCATTCCGAATATCTTTTCCGAAAGATAGCTGAACCGTTGGCCTGTATCATCACCGGTCTGGGGGATCAGGCTGATGGAATCGGCCTTCCCGGAGATCTTTTTCCTGGGTTCCTCCGAAGCATAAAGATAAATAATATCCTCGAATGCTTTGACCGAATCAGAGGGCCAGTGAGCGATAATAGTCCTGGAACGGGGAACGCTTAGCGATGTGGCGATGGTATCCATCAGGAACGCCCTGGCCAGAAAAGCGGCCTGTTTTTTCCCCAGGTTATCCTGAAGTTTTATTTTAATTGATCCCGGTACGGGTTGCTTGGCCAGAATGCAGATTACGTTTTTATCACTCACCGGCTAACCTTCGTCGCTCCTGCCGGGTAATCGTCATCAGCAGGGATCGAATTTAAGAAAACCGTCGAAATCTATTCGACAGCGAGACAGATAGTATCGGGATATAAGATAATATTTATCGGCGGCGCCGCAAGCCTATTTACCTGATTTTCTATCGGATGCCGGTGAGAATAAACCTGGGATTCAGGAAATTGATTGAGATGATAATTTTCGAGAGTCGGCGAAACCAAGGGGCGGATGGCTATTGACGAAACTAAATGATATGCCTGGCTATTTTGACCAGGTTATCAGGAGAAAGATCGGCGATCAGCACGCAGACCAGATCGTTATTTTTCCAGAGTACATAATTCATACCGGTGCATTTCCCGCAGTATACCGATATATCATCAAGACTCATTGATGTCTGCCCGAACAGCTTATCCCGGTAATCGGCGATCATGAAAAGAGAAACCCGTTGGCCCAGCTGATCGAAGAATACATACCCGATTGTCTCCCCATTTTCCTCGAGAACACAGGCTCCTTCGGGGCTGGGCATATCGGCATCTTCCGTGGCCGAGAATCCGATATCCATACCGGCGTTATCCGATACCCAGCGGACGATCTCCTGAGGATCATCGCTTCTGATTCCTAACCGCTCAGGCTCCTCGATATATTCATAATGCTCATGAACCAGTTCTTTTATAAACGGCATATTTCCCTTCGGGCTATGACCGGAGAAAAGGGCAAAAACAAAAACCGCCAGCAGCCCGGCAGCCGCTCCCACCGGAATATAAGGCCTATCGCTGAGAAGATTCTTCAGCATTTCCCAAAACCCCTCGCCGGCAATAGGCTTTCCCTCGGCTATCAGAGCAGATATTCTGCCATTGAGATATGCCGGGGCAGCGGTACGGATAACAGGATTCTTCAGAATATTGGCCAGTTTTAGAGCTATGCCGTACCTGACGGCGCATTCCCCGCAGGATTGCATATGGGAATCGAGAATCGTTTTCCGTCTCAACCCGATCTGATGATCAAGATAGAGATTCAATTCCTCTTCGCTTACAAAGCAGTCATCAGGCCGCATGGTCGGGAATCTCCCCCAGATAGTCATTTGCTGTCTCCCGGATACTCATTTCATAACACCGGCCGCACTGATAAGCGATAGAATTGATGATAAGGTCAGACTGAAGGAAATCGCTCCGGATCAAACTATCGGCCTCCATCAAGTTGCCTACTCGTTTCGACACTTCATTGCAAAAGTGTCAAATGAACTCATAATTCCGATGCTATCCAGTGTCTCCGGATGATGGCGGCCAAATTATCATTATTCTATCCGAAGACCATCAAATAAAACATTGTTTTTTTCAGGATAGTTCCCCACGTAAACCTTAGATAGTGAAAAAAACGGTATTTGACCGATAAACTATCATTCGGAAACAGCTTTTTGCAATCTTCTGCTAATCTCGTCGGCCTTCTCGAACTGAACTACCCGAATATCGGCTAGTTCCAGGCCATGCTTGTCTATAAATAATATTGTCGGAACACCCTTGATCCCGAACTTTTCGACCAAATCCTTGACACCGGGATCATTCCCGCGGGTCAGATCCGATTTGAGCATCAGGAACTCCCGACTCAGCCCGATGACATTTTCGTCGGAAAAAGAGTACTTATCCAGCTCTTTGCAGGGGATACACCAATCGGCGTAGAAATCGATAACCACCGGCCTGCCCGAATCGATGGCCTGTTTGAGGGCAGTCTCCGAGTATGGCTGCCAGTTTACGCCGTCCGTCGGAAGGCCCTGTTCAGCCGGCATACCCCACCATAAAGCTACGGCGATAAATATAACACCGACAGATATTTTCATCGATTTAAAAACCGGAGAAGTCGCCAGGGAATTTTCGAAATACCCGAAATAAAGCCCGGCGGCTGTCAGACAAACCATGACTATCGAATGAAATATCCGAACGGGGATCACCGTATGCAAAAAATACAGAGCCGCGCCGAAAAGCAATGATCCCATCAGTTTCTTGGCGTAAACCATCCAGGCCCCGGACTTCGGAATATTATTGACCATCCCTGAAAATGTTCCCAGCAGGACGAACGGAGTAGCCAGTCCGAGACCAAGAACGAAAAACATCGAAAAACCTAAAACCGGATCTCCTTTCTGGCCGACAAAAGCTAACAGGCTGATTATAAACGCCGCCAGACAGGGGGCGGAGGCGATACCCATGGTCAGCCCCATCACAGCCGCTCCGATCACACCTTTTCGGCCGCTGCCCCCGGCCAGTCCCATCAACCAGGTCGGGAGCCGTATTTCATAGACTCCGAAAGCGTTAAATCCCATGGCAATTAATAGAATGGCCAGGGCCAAAAGCACCCAGACACTCTGCAGGGCCGCCCCCATGAGAGCGCCGGAAAACGCAGCCACCGTGCCGATGGTCGCGTAACTGATCGAGATCCCCACGCCGTAAACAACGGCAATCAGGAATTGACGACCCCAATGGCCGCCCGCCTGAGAACCGAAATATCCGATGGTTATCGGTATAATCGGATAAACGCAGGGAGTCAGGGTTAAACCGAGTCCCAATATGTACATGGCGATAAAGGCCAAAAAATATCCGAAACGTCCGACAAATTCAGCAGCGTCAAAATTCCGAATCATTCCCCAAAAACCCTCACTAGACTTGGAATCCGCTCCGGCTGCGGGAATCGGAGGCTTAGAATCCTTGAAGAACGCGTCCTCGAAAACGGATGGGTGGCGTATCTCATGGCCGGCGAATGCCGGATCTATTTTAATCGGAAATTCCAGGATTTGAGTTACCGGGGCCAGACAATACCGATCGTTGCAAGCCTGCGTGGTCAAATTCACCGAAAGAGGCAGATCCCCCGATTCGGCCAGGCTGTCCGATGCCAAAAGTAAATCTATCCAAATCGATCCGCCATAGACAGAAAGCGGCTCATCCGGATTGAATTCGAACGCCTTTCTATCCCCCTGCGGATAGCGGAATTTTACGATCTTGTACCCGGAATTATCATCAAGAGTAACCGCGGTGGGGATCAGAAAATCCTGTGTCGGGCTATTGGAATTGACATGCCATTGATCGTCTATTGAGATCTTGAGAGCGACTCTGAACTCCTCACCGGGGGCGATTTCAAGCCTTGACGAAAACCCCGCTACGGACACCGGTTCTTCCGATGAGAAAGCGTCCGGTCCGGCCGAGTCTTCCCTGGCCGATACCGAATTCGAAGCGGAGAATAAACCAATAATTACAATTGAGGCGATAGTGAATTTTAGGTACTTATTCATCTTTTTCCTGATCCCTTCGTAATCTTGATAATAGACTATCGTTGCAACTCCCGGTAAATCGGATCGTCATTAAATAGTTCGGCCAATCTACGAATTCTAACCGCACATTATATTTCGCGGTTCCTGATCCGTCCGAGTAACTTCGAATCCCATAGTTTATACTAAAATGACCATGATGGAAGCAACAGTAAAGACTGATATTCCCGATAATTATAAAAAACCCGGAATTATCCCCACATATCAAGTCATGTATATTTCGCGTAAACCAACGCTATATGGCGCAATAAAACGAACTATTTTTCCAGAATCGACTTTATCGCCTGAATGATATTATCTTTATCCAGAGTGGAGCTTATGGCCGAAGCCAGATTCTCTGTAACTTTATCGGCGATCTTCGAGATTTCATCTTCGGATAATTCCCGGCCGCTTACCTCGGCAGCCAGATTCTCAACCTGGCTCGCTACAGTATTGGCGACCTGGTCGGGAACTTCATCGGTAACATCATCGATTATTTCATCTGCTATAGGCTCGTCCAGATTAAGGACCGAAGCGCCTCCGTCATTGGCTCCGAAATCCTCGAAATTAAGTTCTTTTTCGGGTGGGGCCGGAGCCTTTTCCGGCTGGGACGGTTTTGATTCCGCCGGCTTCTCCGATTTATCAGCCGGACGGGGTCCGCCTTCCATCTCCCTTTTCATCTCTCCGATAAACCAATTATAATCTTCGTCATCATCCTCTTTCGCCGGAGCTTTAACAGGAGCGTCTGTCTCGAAATCGGCGCCTACAAGGCCGAATTGATCATTATTGATTAAAAGCTCATTGTCATTATCATTATCATTATCGGATTGGCCCAGCGTGGCAACCTTCTCCGGTTCACTCGTATCGATATCTTTCGTATCCACCAGGTCCGACCAGTCCAGGTTATAAACCTCTTTTTCAGAACTGTTCAAATGACGAGTTGTGGAAAGAACATCCGCTTTATACTTGGTAACATTTGTAGTGCCAGATGCTTGGGCGACTTTTTCGCCCTCACCTATTAATTTTTTCACAACTTCCAGAAGATCGCGGGGGGAAAACGGTTTTTTCAGACGTTCGCTGGCGCCGATCCGGGACAGCTGATCCTCGGAAATATTATCTTTGACACTAATCATAAGCACGACAGGAATCTGTTTGGCGTTCTGATCGCCGGACATCTGACGGCAAAGATCCAGACCTGAAATACCGGAAAGCCCTATTCCGGCCAGGACCAGATCCGGCCGATTGGCCTGAACCGCTTCCCAGGCCTGCAGGCCGTCGGACGTACACACCACATCATACCCATGCTGCCGCAACAACGAATCTGCGACACTTTTTATAGTCGAGGACCCTTCGGCAACAATTATTTTTTTCATAATCCCCTCCCTTTGGAATCAGGCAGCCATCGCTGTACGCGGGGCATAAGATATTAATCGGCCAAAAGTCCCGGATATTTAAATATCATTGGTGATCGGATAGCTTGTCCGAGGCTTTTTCCAGGATTTTTTTCTCTTTGCGGCTGAGATTTTCGTAGCCGACTTGATTTATTTTGTCCAGGATAGCGTCTACCTCGTCCATGATCTTTTCCCCGGCTTCTCTTTTTTTAGCCATTTGTTCGGCTTTTATTCTACGCATAAGGTCAACCGGAGACCATCGTCGAAACCGCCATCTTAGGTTATATTTCAGGTAGACGAACCCCATCAGGGCGCCCCCCAGATGGGCGAAATGCGCCACCCCGTCGGGTTTATAAGTCGATAAAAATTCTATAACTATCAGAAAAATCACCATGAACTTAACTTTGACCGGGATCAGAAAATAGATATAAACCAGCCTGTCGGGGAATAGTACAGCGTACGCCACCAGGATACCGTAAATCGCTCCCGATGCGCCGATTATCGGTATATATCGGGCGGCCGGATTAAAAGCCGCGAATAGCACATTCACCAGCCCGGCGCAGATACCGGTTATAAAATAGAACCTTAAAAATTCCTTAGTTCCCCAGTTGCGCTCCAGTTCCGCGCCAAACATCCATAAAATGAACATATTCATCAGCAGATGCCAGGTGCTGCCGTGGAGGAATAGATAGGTAACCGGCTGCCAGAAGAATAAATTCCCGAATACCCGCACCGGAACCAGCCCGAACAACTGATGAAAAGTATTCAGATCGAAATAAAATACCCGAGGACCGAGAAACAGGCCGACATTAAGAAGCAGAATCCACTTTATGGCCGGAGGAAACATACTGTTTCCACTGTAGTTTCCCTGAGAAAAGGGCCTGTAATAATTCAAGCTTTTGCTCCCGGAGCGGTTTTATTAACTTTCCAATGATAATTTATCCTGCAGACCTTGCGAAGCATTCCGGCTACCGAACAGTATTTATCCAGGGAAAGATCTATGGCCCAGCGGATATCGTCATCGGTCAAATCCGATCCGGCGAAAACATATTCGAGCGTGATAGTTTCGAAAACATGAGGATGATTAGGAGTTCTCCGCCCGTGGGCGGATATTTTCATATCCCGCAAGTCTCTTTTTCTTTTCTTAAGAAAAGTAGCCACATCCATACCGGTGCAGCTGGTCAGAGCCAAAAGCAGAAGTTCCATAGGCCGGGCTCCGCCGTCCTGGCCACCATGATGAGCCGAGGCGTCGGCCAGTATCTCATGGCCGGAGCCGGAGTTGCATTTGAAACCCATGGCCCCGTTCCACTCGATTGAAGTCTCGACAATTTTCGGAAGTTTTTTATACGGTTCCCTGATCTTCATCTCTTCTCGCGCTATCGTATGCTGTTGCCGGATCAATATACTGAATCAGCATATAGCCTGCAAGCATTAAGAGATTCGACTCAAATACTGATATAAGCGATCCGGACCGGATCAGGCAAATTCTATCAGCCGCATCTCTTTTGGCCGTAACCGCAAAGACCGCAAAAAACAAACGACCCTTCGAAGACAAGCCTCAAAAAGCCGCAGTTCGGACATACTGTCCCTGGTTTCAGAATCTCTAAATCGACGTCGAGATTCTCATTATTTTTCGATATCTCCGCCATATTGAATCCAGGCATTCATCCCGCCCCGCAAATTATAAACGCTCTTAAAACCGGAATCCATTAACTGATTCCCGGCCAATGTCGATCTGCGCCCCGATCTGCAAACTATAAGCAGATCGCGATCGCCGAACGTTCCTATCACACTCAGGCTATCCCGAAGATCCGGCAACGGTATCAGACGGGCTCCAGGGATATGGCCCAGTTCTCCGGTAAATTCCTCGGCCGATCGGACATCTATGAGAACCGGCGGATTATCGCTTTTTATCATCATATCCGCTTTGGCCGGATCAACATTGACAAGCGCCGTCCCTTTGCCGCAGGAAAATAAGAATCCGAAGACCATCATAATCGTCAGTACGGATAAGAACAGAAAATTGTTATTTATCGCCTTCATTTTTGACATGCTCCTTTAACATACACAAATCCATCACCACATCGAGCCCGGCTGTAGCCGCCTTGGCCGCCGCTTCCGGGCTGATTACTCCTTCCTGCAGCCAGACCGCTTTAGCTCCCCTGGCAATAGCCTCTTCGACTATCGGCGGGACATCTTCGCTCTTCCGGAATATATCCACAACATCGATTCCGAACGGTATCGAAACCAAATCAGGGTAAGCGTCCTCGCCAAGAGCGCCGGAAATGCGCGGATTAACAGGAACGATTTTATATCCTTTCGACTGCAGGTAGGCAGCCACCCTGTGGCTTGGCCTGTCAGGCTTATCCGAAAGTCCGACCACGGCGATGGTCCGGTAGTCCCGCAAGATTTTTTTTACCGTATCCAGGTTCTTGAAATCAGACATTATGACGCCAGAATCTTATCGATTTTATCAAACAGTATCTTTTTCGGAACAGCTCCAATTACCTGATCTACAACCTGGCCATTCTTGAAAAATAAAAGCGCCGGAATCGACATGATAGCGAATTCCGAGGCGATCTTCTGATTGTTGTCCACATCTACTTTGGCTACTTTCAAACGGCCGTCATAAGCGGTCGAGGCTTCATCCACGAAAGGGGCGATCATTTTGCAAGGGCCGCACCAGGTAGCCCAGAAATCTATCAGAACCGGCAGTTCGGCCTTCTTCACTTCGCTATCGAAATTGGCTTCGGTCAACTCTACTATTTTTGTCATTTTGTCTCCTTTTGGTCAAAATTCAATATCGGGATTCTAAACGAAAATGACCCTGATCGGGTTCCCGCCGAATAATAATGTTATTTGTCCTCTATCAGTCTTTCGAGTTTCTTTAACCGTATGATCAGATCCGGCAGACGGTTCAGGCCGGCCTCAATCTTATGCGCCAGATAAACTTCTCTGGACGGCGTACCGAAATGCACAGCCCTGGGCGGCACATCCCCGGCAACGCCGGACTGGGCCTCGATTACCGCTCCTTCGCCGATTGTCAGGTGTCCGGCAACCCCGACCTGGCCGGCCAGAATCACATTACTGCCGACAATCGTACTTCCCGCCAGCCCGACCTGGGCGCAGATCACGGCTCCGGGACCGATCTTGCAGTTATGGGCAATCTGTACCAGATTATCAATGATCGCTCCTTTGCCTATAACTGTTTCGCCGAGAGTAGCCCGATCGATAGTCGTCCCGGCCCCGATCTCAACGTTATCCTCTATTATGACGGTACCGGCTTGCGGAATCTTGAGATGGCCGTCGGCCGTACGAGCATACCCGAATCCATCGGATCCGATGACCACACCGGGATAGATCACGACATTATCGCCGATAGTTACTCTTTCTCTTAAGGTCACGTTCTGAAGTATCCTGCAGCTCTTGCCGATAACCGTATCCTCTCCGATAAAAGAACCGGCGTGTATTTCCGTACCTTCGCCGATCCTCGCTCCTCTGGAAATAACCGCGAATTCCCCTATATAGCAATCCTTCGGAATCTCGACATCGTCTGCTATCGACGCGGTTTTATGCTTTCCCGGAGTCGTCGGCAGAAAAGAGCGGTAAAAAAGGCGCATCGCTTTAGCGAAACCCAGATATGGATCGCCAACTACCAGCAACGAATGCTTATCGCTTTCCAGCCCCGGAAAAACAATGAGAGCGGACGCTTTGGTGGTGGCCAGGTATTTCTTGAATTTTCCGGAGGCGATATAAGAAAGCTGGCCCGGCCCGGCCGTTTCTATGGGAGCCAGATCCGCTATTTCCAGGTCGGGATTTCCTTTGAGTTCCGCCCCGATTTCCCGGGCTACCTGACTTAATGTAAACGCCATTTATTTCTCTTTGGCTAATTCGGCGAGGACCTCATCGGTCAAATCGAGACTTTCCTTGGCAAACGCGATACTGACCACTGCGGCATCAAAAACCATATCGTAATCATTTTCAATAGCCAGCCGTCGTATAATAGAAATAACCCTGTCTTTCAGCGGTTTGGAGAGCTCGGCCATCCGTCGTTCGGCCTTTCCGCCCTGGGCGAAGGTCTCATCCAGATAACGCTGCAGGCTGTCCTGTCTGGCGGCTAATAACGTCTCCACCTCGTTCTTCTTGGCCATTGACCAGACCAGGGAGTTTTTGTCTCTTTCGACAATCATGCTGTCGACCACTTCTTTCATGGCCGTAGCCTGGGCTTCCCAATCCTTCACTTCTCCGTCGAATTTGGCCTCGGCCTCCTGAAACTCCGGCAGCTCGGCGAAAATCCTCTGAGAATCGACGTAACCGATCTTACCGCCCTGGGCCCATACCCCCGACGCGCCGAGAATGATCAGGCTCAAAAGTATCGATATTCTTCTCATAATCCGCTCCTGAAATTTATATTAATGTTCCCTCTTCTCATAACCTAAAAACCTCTCCCGATCTGAAAATGGGTTTTCCATTTGCCCTTATCGAGACCGTCGAAGGCGTAACCGAAATCAAAACCCATTACTCCCACAAACGGTATGATTATTCTGAAGCCCGGCCCAATTGATCGATAGTATCCCCTGGTGAGCTTGATATCATCCAAAGCCAGATAGGAATTCCCGGCGTCGGCGAATAAAATCACATAGAACTGCTGCTCGGCGACGGCCACGGAGAGTTCCAAATTATAAATCAGGTTGAACCTGCCTCTGTTATAAGGCCCCACCTGTCCGTCGTCATAACCTCTGATAGTCCCATCGGGATCGACTCCGCCCGGACCGTACCGTTCGCTGTAGGGAATATCCTTGTCGCCTCGGTGGATACCGTCGATCTCCCCGAACCTGGCTCTGATCATACCCACCGCTTTCCAGATCAGAGTTTTATAATACTCCGCGGTATAATCCTGTTTGAAATAATCCCAGTCTCCCCCGAGCAAGGTTCCGGCCAGCTCTCCTCTCCAGGAAACCAGAGCGCCGCTCGTCGGAAACTGCGGCAAATCTTTTGAATCCCTTAGAATGGTGATAGAAGCGGCCGAGGTGGTCAATGGCCAGTTCAGCTTATCTATAGAATTCGGATTATCTCTGTTGGCTTCGATATAACTCGATGAGATATCATAATAATCGACATTCTCCAGCCTGTATCCGGCGAAAACCCTGAAATAGTTATCCGGCCAGCGCAAACGCCGTCCAACCCTGATACTTCCGCCGAGCCGGCGCTCTACAAACGCGTCGTTCCAGTTGCGATCCTGAAGATAGAACTGTCCGTAGAGCGACGTGGGCGTATCCAGAAGCCAGGGCTCCTGATAACTAAGATCAAAAGTGTTTCTTCGTTTTCCCATATCGAGGTTCAGCGTGGCCGTCTGGCCCGTCCCGAAGAGATTGGGCACTCCCAAACCGATAGTAGCCACCATTCCATCACGCTGAGAATAGCCGGCTCCTATGGTAAACTGACCGGTCGGTTTTTCCTGAACCTTGATTTTCAGGTCTATATCGCCATTGGGCAGGATATCCCAGTCGGGAGTAACGTCGCCGAAGAAATTAAGGACCATGACCTCTCGCAGCGACCGTCCCAATAACGATCTCTTGAAGATCATGCCGGGCTTGATTAGAAGCTCGCGTCTGATCACTTTTTCGCGGGTCTTGGTATTGCCTACTATATTTATAAGCCGTAAATGAACCGGGTTGTTTTCGGTGATTTTCAGATGAAAATCAAGCGTGTCGCCGCGAGGGATGGTATTTTCCTCTATCTGCGCGTACCAGTACCCCTGATCCTGATATAACTCGTGGAATTTAAAAAGGGTCTCGTCATATTTTTTCTGATTATAGATCTTGCCCTCTTTGAGCTTTATCTTGCCCCTGAAATCGTCGTCGGTAAACAGGGTATTGCCTTCCCAATCCATGGAACCGTAATAATACCTGCGGCCTTCGCGCAAATCCATATTGATAAACATCCGGGTCTTATTGTCGGAATACCAAACCGAATCTCTCAATATAACCGCGTCGATATACCCCTGCTCTTTATAGAAATCTATTATTTTATCTTTATCTTCCAGGTACTTTTCACGTTCAAACGATCCCGAACGGAAAAGGCCTTTTTGTTTCGAGGACATCTTGCCGCGCAGTTTCTTATCGGTAAACTCCTTGTTTCCGGAAAACAGGATCTGCCCGATCCTCACCTTGGAGCCCTCGGATATTTTGAATTCGAGATCGACCAGGTCCGAATCGTTTTCCACCGGCTCCTGACTGGGCTCGATATCAGCCAGCAGATAGCCCTTTTCGGAGTATAACGACTTGATCCGTTCGATGTTATTCTTGATCTCTCTGGGCGCCGCCAGCCGTCCCTCGAAAAGAGTAACTGTTTCCTGAAGTTTTTTCTTCTTGATTTTCTTATTGCCCGAAAATTTCAGCTTTCTGAGTTTCGGGTATTCTCTTACCTTAATAACCAGGTGAACGCCGGAATCGCCGCGCTCGGCGTTTATCTCCACGTCGGAAAAAAGCCCCAGCCCGAAAATTCCCTTGACGGCGTCTTGAACCATTCCCGGGGCCAGGATATCTCCAGCGACCAGCCCCGAAGAGTTCAATACCAGAAACGTATCAGCGGCTGTAATCCCTTCGACACCCACGGATATGATCGATTGCTGCCAGTAGGTCTCCTGGGGAATTCCGGCGGCCAACTCGCCGGGTTGGGCCAATACGCCGGCCGGAGCCGCCAATAAAAATACCAGTAACGAAAATCCTTTTATCAATGCTTTATCGCTTTGACCAGAATTTCCGTATAATTTTGTTTATGGCCGGTTGTTTTGCGATATTTGGTTCTCTTTTTGAATTTGAAAACCGTGATCTTATCGAACCGTCCGTGAGCGGTAACTTCGCCCTTTACCGAGGCTCCCTCGATGTAAGGCTGGCCGATTACCGGCTTATCTTCTTCCGAAAGAAAAAGGACTTTATCGAAATCGACAACCTGACCGACTTCAATATCCAATTTCGGCACGCGGCATTTGGCATTCACCTCGACCGGTACCTGTGTTCCCTGTGCTTCGATTATCGCACGCATCTTTCCTCCTGAGCGATTGAAAAATATCAAATATAACTAATGAACGCCGTTCGTCAAGACCCTTATCGTCGCTCAAAATAATTAAACACCCGCAATGGCCTTTTGTTTCAGCTACTTGCGGTCGAAATAAATGTTTTTTCCAGCGGCTGAAAGCGGGATTCCCATGACAAAATCCCAATCCACCTGCCCGATATGCCGGGCCGCTACCCCGGCCCGATACATAATCCGGTTGTCAACATTGAAAATCTGGGCCGTTTTGACCGCCGAGCCCAGGGCTATGCCCAAGTCGAGTTGACGATACGAGCAGATCGGCCCCCGGAAATCGCCGTCATTAACATCGGCGGCATCCAGAGAGGCGCAATCGGGGTATCCGCAGGCCCCGCAGTCCAATCCCAGCGATTCGCTTTTCCTAAGGCCGATCAATACTACCGCCGATGATTCCCTGACATTCTTGGAATCCCGGTCGAAATTCTTCCGTCCGGTTTCCCGTCCGAACTCCAGTATGGCTTCGGCCAATTCTGAGATTTTGTCTCCGGTCAGAGTGAGGGTTTCTATATAATCCTCTCCCTTCGATTTGGGAGCTGTCCGGGCGGCTATTTCCATCATCCCGGCAACCTGAAGCACACCTGATTCCAGCAAAGATCCATGATCTTTCATACAAAACACCTCTTTATTAGGATATCGAATTCTCAACTATGCTCAACCGCTGGTCGCTTCTAGGCCGGTTTCATTATAGATCAGCCCGATCGACCAAAAAATAGTCAGAAGCGACAACAAAAGAAAATCTCTGGCCGGATTGGTGGTCAGCCCGGCGAAATAAAGCGCCATCAGTGACGAAAACAGCGCCCCCGATATCATTATCCCGCCGGATACGATTTTTCTTTTTTCCCAGCAGGACTTCAAAGGCATAAAGGCAAAACCGATAAAGACCGCCAAGGCCAGCGGTCCTGATTCCATCAGTATCTCCAACGGCATCGAATGCCAGCTTCTGACCCCGGTATCGCCTGCTTCCTCCAAAACCGAATCAGGCACCAGCCGATTAAAGCTCCCCGGACCGTGCCCGAAAAACGGCAGTTGGGCCAGCGGTTCTCGAGCCGCCTTGTAGATGCTCGATCTTCCGCTGGTTATACCCCCCCTGCGGTCCGATTCGAACCTGCTCAAAATAATATTCCGGGTCTGTGGAATCATCGCCAGCACGGCCAGAGCAACGATTATTCCCGCGATTGTTTTTTTCCAGTCAATGAAACTGCCGAAAATCAAAACTCCCAATCCGCAGGCCAGCCATCCGGCCCTGGTTTGCGAGAGGACCAACCCGGCGAACATCGCCAGAGCGGCTCCGATGTACAGCCATCTTTTCGACGATTTACAGCCGACCGCGAATGCCAGGGCCGCGGGAATCAACGCCGCCTCGAATAAGGCCAACGTAGTATATCCTCCGGAATAAGGAGCCGCCCGCCCGACCTCCCCGATTAATACTCTGAAAACAGCTATGACCGACGCCGCCACGCCACCCCAGATAAGGAACTCAACTGTTTTCCTGACCGAATAAGCCGAAGGGAACATGACCAGAGGCAGATAGCACAAAAGAACCCAGCTTTTTCTTATCTGCGGGATAGTCTCGTCGAAAACAGGCGAGAGAATTATCGAAAGCAGAAATACGGCTATGAAGGAAAATAAAAACACAGACGAGGCCAACGGCGGATCAGATCTTCGAGCGCCGGTGAAAAGGCCGATCAGACCGAATACGAGCACCAGACCGGCCGCGATCTGGGCGGCCACGATGGATATCGGAGCGGATAAAGCGAAGAAATAAACCGAATATGAGAATAACCTGACAGGTAAATGCTTTTTTCCCAATTTTACTCGGACAGCTCGGGGATGACGTCAATCCCTGGCTATTTCGGTTAAATACTTTTTGGTGATATCTATCTCGGTGGATGAATCCAGCACTTTGAATTCTTCCGGATGCAGCGAGGTATCGATGATCAGATCGATTTTTACTTTCGTTCCTCTCTCCATGCTTTTCATTCGCGACGGTTTTCCACTCTGGAGAATATCCGCGGTCTGAGGATGCGCTATCAACTGGTAATGTTTTACAGGAGACGAGGCCGACGCCCGGCGGAACCACCGCTCGATCTTAACAGCCATCGACTCTCTCGAAAGTACCCGGCCGACACCGCCGCAGACCGGACATGGATCGGATATCGAATGCATATACGACGGCCTGATCCGTTTGCGGGTCATTTCCACCAGGCCCAGATCGGAGATGGATGATATATAGTTTTCCGAACGGTCATGGGATAAAGCGTTGCTGAACTCGTCGTAAACGCGCCTTCTGTTCTCGCGGTCATCCATATCGATGAAATCGACTATGATGATACCTCCGATATCTCTCAAACGTATCTGGCGGGCGATTTCGCGGGCGGCTTCGAGATTGGTTCTGTAAAGGGCGCTCTCCCAGTTTCCCTTGCCGCTGAACCGGCCGGTGTTGACATCGATAGTAACCAGCGCCTCGGTTTGATCGATGACTATGTTCGAGCCTCTTCTTATCCAGACCTTACGGCTGAGCATCTTCTCTATCTCCGGCTCGAACCCCATCTTATCGAATATCGGTTCCGGTTCGTTATAAAGCTTTACTATGGAGCGAAGCTTCGGATCAAGAGCCTTGAGATACTTCATTATCTTGGAATATTCCGTTTTGTTGTCGATGACCACTTCTATCACGTCGGGAGTCAGCAGGTCCCTGATGATTCCTCCGGTTAGTTCCAGATCCTTATGTACCAGGGCGGGGGCGGTGGTTTTCTCCACCTGCTTTTTCATTTTGGCCCACAAATCGGTGAGCATTGTCATATCAGCTTTGAAACTTCTTTTGTCCTTCCCCTGGGCCACTGTCCTGACTATAATCCCGAAATTCGACGGTTTGAGCTCGCCCACTATCTTGCGCATCCGCTTCTTTTCAGTCTGATCCGAGACCTTCTTGGAGATCCCGGTATGCTTGCCTCCCGGTATCATGACAATATAACGGCCGGGAAGCGATATTACCGATGTCAGTCTGGGACCTTTGTCGGCAATCGGCTCGCGTATTACCTGAACCAGCAGTTCCTGCCCTTTTTTGATGAATTCGGTAATGCTGGTTTTCCTGCGGCGATCGGAAACCTTGGGGGTTTCCATGGAGTCCTCGTCGAGATACTCCAGATCGAACAACAGGTTTTTCCCGCCCCTATAGTCGGTGGTATCCGAGAAATGTAAGAATCCGGCCTTCTCCAGACCGATATCGACAAAGGCGGCCTGAATACCGGGCAAAACCGCCGTCACTTTTCCCTTATAAATATCGCCGACTATCCGTTCTTTCTCCGGTCTTTCCGTCAAAAGCTCCACTAACTTGCCGTCCTCGGCAACCGCTATGCGGGTTTCGAAATCGGTGACATTTACATAAATCCTGGTTTCTAATTTGCCGCTCAACTCTTATCCTCCAAAACAGACACCGGTTTCGAGCCGATGCCCTCTGACAAATTCCGCCCCGCTTATGGTTTTTCCCGACGCGGGTTTGAGCCATAGAATTTCCAGCCCGCCGTCTCCGCAAGCGACAATCATACCCTCTTTCGGATCGGCTTTGGCCAGGGTTCCGGGCTTCAAATCGGAATCGATTTCTCCTATGATCCTGGTTCGCAGGATCGTAATTTTTTTATCATTGGCAAATGTGTACGCTCCAGGTCGGGGGGATAATCCCCTGACCAGGTTATGGATTTCATGATAGCTTTTGCTCCAGTCGATCTTCCCCATGCCCGGGTAAATCTTCGGAGCCGATGACAAGTCCTGGTCGTTCTGCGGCCATGTCTTGACGCTACCCGATTCGATGGAGTCCATCGTTTTGAGCATCAACACACTGCCGTCCTCGGCCATTCTATCGTGAAGCTCTCCGAATGTCTCGTCCGGCCCGATAGCCAGCCCGGTTTGAAGAATTATATCGCCGGTATCGACTTTTTTCCTGATATAAAAGGTCGTCAGTCCTGTTTCCCGCTCCCCATTGATAATCGCCCAATTGATAGGCGCCGCCCCTCTATATCTGGGCAGCAGGGAGGCATGCAGATTAACACATCCTAAGGACGGCATTTCGAATACATCCTCGGGTAATATTCTGAAAGCTACCACGCAAAAAAAATCGGCTCCCGATGATTTCAGCCGATCCAGGAATGCCGGGTCTTTCAAGTTTTCGGGCTGATAAATATCGAGGTTTCTATTCAGCGCGAGTTTTTTTACAGGAGGATATTCCAATTTTCGGCCGCGCCCTCTGGGACGATCGGGGGCGCTGACTACGCCAACAACCTGGTGAGCCGAGGCGAGGATTTTCTCTAAAGTCCGGGAAGCGAATTCAGGGGTGCCGAAAAAAACAACCTTCATTAAACCCTTTCACCGGCCCTGATCCTGTTTAGTTTTCCTTTTATAAGCGTTCTCTGCGCGCGGCTGAGCTTATCGATAAAAAGAACCCCGTCGAGATGATCTATCTCGTGCAGGATTACCCTGGCGACCATTCCGCTGGCTTCGAAAAAATATTCCCTGCCGTCGAAATCAATGCTTTTGATAGTAACTTTTTCCGGCCGGTCTATCAATTGATAAAGACCCGGGAACGACAAACATCCTTCCTCGCCTGTAATCCTGCCCGCGGCGGATTCGACGATTTCCGGATTGATTATGGTCATCGGTTTCTGTAAAACATCGAAATGGGACATATCGATTGAAAATGCCCTGATCGCTCGTCCGACCTGATTGGCGGCCAAACCCAAACCGCTGGCATGAAGCATGGTCCGGCTCATATCTTCCAGAAAGCGGATCATATCGCCGTCGATATCGGTGATCGACACGGCTTTTTCCCGCAACACTTCTTCGCCGTAGATTTTTATCGGTAATATGGCCATGCTTGGATTATCCCCGACCGCCGCCTATTCCATCTTGCTGGCAATGGCGCTTTTCAGAATCTCCACCTTTACTTCGTCATCTATTTTCAAAACTACAATATTATCTTTCAGGCCCCAGACGGTACCGAGCATTCCCGAACTGGTTACTACTTTGTCCCCTTTTTTAAGATCGGCCAGCATCCCCTGACGGGCTTTTTCTCTTTTTTGCTGAGGCCTGATCATGAAAAAGTACATGACCATCAGAATCAGGACCATCATAACCAAAAATGGCATCCCGCTTCCCCCTCCGCTGCCGCCCTGGGGAGCCGTCATTAATAAAATATCGAACAAAATCAATCCTCCTTAAAAAACATTCCCTAAATCACCGTCAATAATCGCCTAAATATACACCAACCTCGTAGTAATGTAAACTCATTTAACGGCTTTGGGGGCCCCGAAGAAACAGCCTCATAAATCGATCGCGACGTAAAATCGAACTAATCGTAAAATATCGAATGACTTACAGAGTTCAGTCCACAGTTGTTGGAAGCTTATCAAAAATACTGGTGGACGAAAGCGCCTCTGGGGCCCTTTATTCCAATTAGCATTGCCCTTCGCCAAAAAAAATGTGATGTGTCCTATTAAGAACCCTCTATTTGTCGCCTTAAATATCAACGACTCAACAGGATACGTTTGAGTTTTCGGTTGCGGATTTTTCCTGAGGAACATATCTTGCCCATTTTGACGTTTATGACAATCAGATGAAACGAATTTCGCAAAAGATCTGGGGGTTCCTCAAACCTCCGATGTCAATCAGAGAGGCAAAACAAAAGGGCCTGAACTATTTGATCTTGATCGTCTTGTTTTACCTCGTCCGGGATCTGCTTCTCTACGTAATTTTGCCGTATTTCGCCTACCGGGCGATTTTCTGATACAGTTGGAAAAACGCCGGCAACCGGCCGTGGATTGCTCGCCTATCATCACCTCTCCATATAGATCTATAGAATTCTGATCGCGTACTCGACAGTGGCCGGTTATCCTACGCGTACAGCTGCGACGCGTCGACGTAAATCAGGTAATCCTTGATCAATTCGTCTTTCATTCTGAAGATGTTGGCGAATGGCACTGTCAAGGCGCTGCCGTTGTGTCTGGTATAGGTGACCTCGCCACGGCTGATTATGGCGTTATCGGTTTTCCAGCTTTCGGTCAATGTATGGCTCAACCCGGCGATCGAACCGAAGAACCCGTCGAGCATCTCGCTGATTGCCTGTCTCCCCTCGATCGCCCGGGTGTTGGCGAATTTGAAGGAGGCGTCATCAGTTAGGAAGGTCAGGAATTTGGTTGTGTCCTTATTGTCGACAGCGCTTAGAATATCTTTCAACCATTGTTGCGTGCTCATTAGATGTCTCTCCCTTTATAGATGATGATTGGTGCGGTCTGCAGACGGGATCTTGTACCCGGCCTGGCAAAGAAAAGATCCCGGTATTATGAGTCTATGAACCGGATCCCAAAGGGGAGTCCGGCCGCAAATAGCTATAAATAGTCTACAAATTCTCCAGCCGCTCCCGCGGATAGATATCCAATTCCAGCATCCACTCTTTGAGCCTGGCAACGCGTGTTTTGGCGTCGGTGGGAAGGTCGAACGGACGGCCTCGACCATCCAGGATAATCCCGACTACCCCGCCGCTCAACTTCGTTTCCACCGTATCGCCGGGTCCTTTTCCCAGATCGAGATTGCGGCCCGGTTTCAATACCGCCCCGGCCTCCAGGGGAAGGCCGTCACTGCCGAACCCCAATTTGATGAGCTTCATTTGGCCGTATCTGATGGTTCCCTCCTCCACTTTGCCGTCGGGAAGTGTAATGCTGTATTCCATCATTTCCTTACCCTCCTTAACACCGGTTCCGGCCGGAGCGACATTAGTACCCAAATGAATCAGACAGTCCTTATTGAATACTTCCGTGGCCGCCTTGGAATGGACCTCCGAAAGCACGCCCAATTGCGGCATCATAAATATGGAATCGACCGCCAGCCGGGTGATCCCTTCCGGCTGAAAAGCGTCGATGAGCATCAGCGCCGACTGCTGACGACGAGGGGCATGGGAGAGCACGCCTCCCGAACCTATCAAAATATCGAGAGTCATCATGTTGACAATGGTCGCCCCGGCCGATGACTGATCGAAGGCGTCGGCGATCGTTCGCTGCTGCTGAATTCCTTTTAGTTCGGTAGCGAAATTTTTATGCTGAATAAAAGCCAGCCGCAAGGCCTCCTTGGCGATAGCCTGCTCGAATACCAGCTCTTCCAATGACTGCGGAATGGTTGTGGGACGGATCATCTTATTCTTGACCCTGTTCCGGAGATCGCGTTCGTCCATATCGAACGGCACCCAGCGCATGACATTAGGTAACGTGGCTTCGGCGAAAACATTGGAAACAGAGTAGCTCATTCCCAGATTGGCCGAGACAGTGCGGTTGAATTCACCGTCAGGATTCGATTCGGGACGGAACACAGAGAAGACATCGGTCGTGGCTCCGCCGATATCGACACCGACCGCCTCTATATTCATCTCGTCGGCCACTCGCTTGATTATTATCCCTACCGCGCCTGGCGTAGGCATAATCGGAGCGTCGGTCCACTCCATCAGCCGACGATACCCCGGAGCCTGGGCCATGACATGTTCCATGAAAAGATCATGAATCTTCTCCCTCGCCGGATGCAGATTTTCCCGCTCCAGTACCGGGCGAAGATTCTCTACTATATCCAAAGAAGTCTTTTTCTCAAGAGTATCCTTAATTGCTTCGCGGGCATCGACATTACCGGCATAAATTACAGGTAATTGATAGCCGGATCCCAGGCGAGGCTTCGGATCGGCCGCGGAGATAAGCTCGGCCAGCTCGACAACGTGGGTCGTGGTTCCGCCGTCGATACCGCCGGAAAGCAGGATCATATCCGGACGGAGATGTCTGATACGCTCTATCTGCTGGTGCGGCAAACGTTTATCATTGGATGCGATAGCGTCCATAACTATAGCTCCGGCTCCCAAAGCCGCCCTCTCGGCCGATTCGGCGGTCATTTTCCTGACCACACCGGCCACCATCATCTGTAATCCACCACCGGCGGAAGATGTGGAGACATAGATATCCGTTCCGATCTTCTTGCCGTCGACATCCTTTGCCGGAGACATGATTTTATCGTTTTCGTCGAGTATCTTCCGGCCGGAAAGCTCCTCCACCTCGCCGATGGCGTTAAGCACTCCCATGGTCACATCCTCGAATGGAGCCTCGACCGTTGTGGGGGCTTCACCCCTGACAATGAGACGGTATTCGCCGTCGTGGTATTCTATGAGTATCGCTTTTGTGGTAGTTGATCCGCAATCAGTAGCCAGGATCACCTTGATATCTTCAGGTTTCAAACCTTTCATTCCGGAACCTCATCAGGTGGTTCGTTAAATCCCAATACAAAGTGTTAAATTTATGCATTTGGGCGGGAAAGTCAACAGCTTTCGGGGGGGAGGATATTGAACGCGAACATGCTTATTCCGACATAATGTAGGAAAAAGCAGGCCACCCTCTATTCCCCGCGCGCTCGGGAACCCCTTCCTGACCGTCCTCGTGGTAAGCAGACGTCCTCGTCTGCCAACGGATATTATAGCGTGTCACAACTTGTTGTGGCTGCTATTCTCTGCCCGGAAGCGGTCATAATAAATTATGACTCGCTTATAAAATTTATTAATTTAGGGCTCGATATCAATAGAATTAAGATAGTTGTCCGGAAAACTGGCAAAATAGACCAGGATTAGTACGATCTTACCATTTGTACAGCATCAGATAAACCGCGATACCGCTGATGGAGACAAAAATCCAAACCGGCCAAAGCCGGCGGACGATCTTCCGATGCTTCTCGAATTTACCCTTTAAGGCGAAAACAACCGCTGTCACTATAAACGGAGTCATCACCGTGGCCAGAATCGTGTGCGGAATAAGTATGGCGAAATATAAAGGCCGGGTCCAGTCGTGATGGGGATAAGGAACCGAGCCGACCGCCCTGTGGTAGATCCCGTAGCTGATGAAAAAGAGTGTCGACGATATCAACGCGGCGATCATGAATTTCTTATGCTGATCAGGTTTCTGATTTTTTATTCTGTTTCGCCCGATAAAGAGCAAAACGGCGCTGGTCGCGTTCAATAACGCGTTAAGGGTAGGCAGATCTCCCACCGACATCAGTTCGACCTGGCCAGGATCCGGATATTGGCTTTCAGCTCTTCGATTTCATTCTGGTCGAAACTGTCGTGGTAACTGCGAATATATCCATTTTGATCGACCAGGACGAAACGGTTGGAATGTCCCATAGGCAGATCGCCCGCGGGCAGTTTGAAACCGTCCTCGCATAATCTGGTTACTTCCTCTATCGGGGCTCGCAAAAACACCCAGCGATCATCATCGACCCCGAACGATTCGGCGTAGGCGTTGAGAGTTTCAAGGGTGTCTCTCGCCGGATCGACCGAGATAGAGACGAATTGAACCAGATCGCTTTCCGAATAATACTCGTATAGTCCGGCCATCTCGCCGCTCATGGTCGGGCAAATAGACTGACAGTTGGTGAATATGAAATCGACCACGCTTATCTTGCCTTTCATATCGTCCAGCCCGAACGGTTGGGAGGATCTCTCGGTAAATTCGAATTCGGGAACCTGCCACAGGATCGGAAGATCAGTTCTGGATTTGCTGGCCTGGCTGATCACCAGGGCTCCGCCTAAGGCTGCCAGCAGCATAAAGAGCATACCCCATATTATGGGCGACATAGTATTGCGCTCAGGCCGCATCGACCCCTCCTTTGGAATGTCTGACCGCCGAAAAAAGCAAAAGCAAAAGCCCCAGGAAAATCGAAGCCACCCAGAGATGAAGTACCCGCATCAACTCAGGAGTGCCTACCAGAATCAAAATCAGGCCGATAATCAGCTGGCCCCCCATCAGTATTGCCATACCCGTAATCGCCTGTCTGATCCAGACCGGCAGGCTCCTCCCTTTGCCCAATAGTTTATAAACGATATGAAAAGTATATCCTATCACCATAACTCCCAGAATAATATGTAAGTAGTTTACCCACCCTATCATACCCAGCACCAATTTATCAGAAAGCAGGGGATACCGCGCGCCTATAATCTCGATCTGCGACCGCACCTGTGTCCCTGCCAGAATCTGCAATATCACGGCGACCCAGAGAATGCCGATATCTCGTCCGATCTTCGCCGGGTATTCGACACCGCTCTCCTCCGACGGTTTCTCCAGATAATACGCCTGCTGGGCAACGAATATAAGCATGCTGACTATAATAAGAGCCAGTATCATATGAACTGAAATGATGATCGGCTCCAGTTCCGATGCCACTACCTGACCTCCCTGCCACCCCTGGAACGCGACCAGAAACGCCGCGAAAATCGATGTGTACATAATCACAGGGGATTTGCGAAAATACTTTATGGCCAGAACCGCGGTAATCAGAATCAAAATGCCGACAGTCATACCCATCAGCCGATTGAAATACTCTATCCAGGCCAGGGTGATATTAAAGGAGGCCGGATCTATATCCGCGGGCAGCTGGTTTATACTCAACGGCGGAATCCAACGGCCAAAACATTTCGGCCAGTCGGGACATCCCAAGCCCGCCCCGGATACCCGCACCAACCCTCCGATGAATATCAATAAATATGTGGCGATAGCGGTTAAAAACGCGAACCTGCGAAAATTACTCAACACCGGCCTCCTGTTCAAAAGGCGTTTATCATCAATACATTATAATATCCAACGGAAGATATTAAATCAACCGGTATTTAATCTTAAAAGTCAGCTTGTCTATTAATGTTCGGAATGACCGGTCTGATCGAGGCTGTCGGCCGGCGGCAGCTCCTTATAAAAGTCGGCTTCGGGCTTAATCGGCTCCGATTTAATCTCATAAATATCGCCTCTGCGCCCGGTATCGAACATGGTCAGCGAAATAAAAATAGAAAGAAATAAGAGCCCCATCACGATGACTATCGTATAGATCTTCTTATCATAGTAAAGATGCATGAAAAACATAGCCACCAGACTTCCTTTTATGGAGGCTATCACCAGGGCAACGACTATATTCCAACCTCCGAGATCGATATACGAGACGGTAATAGTAACGGCGGTCAGAACCAGCAAAGCCCCTCCGATCGCCAGGTAGAGCCACAGCGGGGCGATATGATGATGGCTGTTTCGGTTTATCATTGTACTTTCTATCATGACTCTTTCATCCTATCAAATATAGCAGAGGGAAAAGATAAATCCAGATCAGGTCGACCAGATGCCAATACAAGCCGGTCATTTCCAAAGGCGTGTAGTACTCGCTGGAAAACCTGTTTCTCATAGTTCTGACAAGCATCATCACTATCACTGTCATACCGGCGATGACGTGGACACCATGCAGCCCGGTCATAACAAAATAGATGGAGAAGAAGATATGGGGATTGTTCCCCTTGACCCCGGTAAATGTATAAAATTTCCCCGGCAGCTGACCGAGATGGAATTTGTGGCTGTATTCCAAATATTTGATGACCAGAAAGACGGCGGCAAAAAGCAGCGTAGCGACAAGAAAGCCTATTGTCTGTTTCTTGCGTCCGAGCTGCATACTGCGGATCGATAAAGCCATGGTCACCGAGCTGGTAATAAGAACCACTGTGTTAATGCCGCCCATCTTGACATCGAGGAATTTATGGGCGTTATAGAACATATCCGGATTCCAGGCCCTGAATATGGAATAGGCGACAAACAGCCCGCCGAACAGAAGGATTTCGGTAAGAATGAAAATCCACATCCCCAGCTTGGCTGAATCGCTTTGCTGGGCCGGATCGCTGAAATGATGCGCGAGGTATGAGGGACGGTCTTTCGAATGACTCATAATATCAGCTCTCTCTAATCTGTCCGTGGTACGATTTTATCGTAATCATAAGGCCCATGCGTAAGTTTCATGTCGCCGGCGAAATTCTCCGTGGGAGGCGGCGATGTGGTCTCCCATTCCATGGTCAGCGAGCCCCACGGATTGCTGCCCGCAGGCCGTCCTTTATATATGGAATGGACCAGGTAAACGACCATGATAAAAAATCCCAAGCCCATAATCCAGGAGCCGATAGTCGAAAAACCGTGCATCCGGTGATATTGATCCAGATAAGTATAATACCGCCGGGGCATTCCCTTTATCCCCATAATGAACTGCGAAATGAAGGTAACGTTGAACCCCACGAATACCAGCAGGGCGGAGATTTTGGCCCAGTTTTCGTTGTACATGCGTCCCCAGATTTTCGGCCACCAGAAATGCAGCCCCCCCAAAAACGCGATTACAGTTCCGCCGAACATGACATAATGAAAATGCGCCACCACAAAATAGGTGTCATGCAAATGTATATCGGTCGCCGTGGTCGCCAGAAACATGCCGGTTAATCCGCCGATAGCGAACAGAAAAAGAAATGATAAGGCGTAAAGCATTGGAGTATCCAGGCTGATAGATCCTTTATATAAAGTGGCCAGCCAGTTGAATACCTTGATGCCCGACGGTATGGCCACGAAAAAGGTCAGAAATGAGAATATCATCGAGGCCAGCTCCGATTGCCCGCTGGTGAACATATGGTGACCCCAGACCAGGAAGCTGATAAAAGCTATTCCGAAACTGGAGAACGCAATGGCTCTGTAACCGAAAATCCTCTTATGTGAGAAGGTCGAAATCAGCTCGCTGATTATGCCCATAGCCGGCAGGATCATTATGTAAACAGCGGGATGAGAATAGAACCAGAAGAAATGCTGAAATAAAACCGGATCCCCTCCCATGGCCGGATCGAATATGCCCATTCCGAGAACACGCTCCAGAATCAGCAGTACCAAGGTAATACCGAGAACCGGCGTGGCCAGAACTTGAATAATGGCGGTAGCGTAAAGCGACCAGACAAAAAGAGGCATTTTAAACCAGGTCATCCCCGGCGCTCTGAGCTTATGAATCGTAACTATAAAATTCAGTCCGGTGAAAATGGATGAGAATCCCAGTATGAAGGCCGCCAGGGTCATGGTGACCACCGCCCCGGATGTTTGAGTGCTGTAGGGAGTATAAAATGTCCAGCCGGTATCCACCGAACCGGTGAAGATCGAGACCACCGCTAAAAGCGCCCCGAAAACATAGATATACCAGCTGGCCAGGTTCAGCCGGGGAAACGCGACGTCTTTGGCTCCCAGCATAAGAGGAAGCACGAAATTTCCCAGCGCCGCCGGAATACCGGGGATGATAAAAAGAAATATCATCACCGCTCCATGCAGCGTAAAAAGCTGATTATAGGTTTGCGCTCCGACGATATCGCGTCCGGGATTGAGAAGCTCCAGCCTGATCAAAAGAGCGAAAATCCCGCCCAGGGCGAAAGAAATCGAGATCCCTATCAGGTACATGACTCCGATCCGCTTATGATCCAGGGTCAAAAGCCACGACTTCAAACCTCGTTTTTCGGTTAGATAATTTTTCTCCGGCATACTGCTCATAATCTGCTCTCTTATTCCTTAAGCGATTTTAAATAGGCGATCAAAGCGTCGATCTCGCGATCCCTGAGCCTTCCCTGGTAGGTCGGCATGACCGGCTGGAATCCCGCTACTACCTTGGCTCGCGGATCCAGAATCGATTCCCTGATATAATTTTCGTCCACCGTCACGGTCTTCAGATCGGATAATATTACCTGGTGCCCGTAAATGCCTTTGAAGGTCGGCCCGACGCTTCCGCTGCCGTCGGTCGTATGGCAGGTATTGCAGGCCCTGGACCGGTAGAGACTTTCGCCGTACTCTTCGAGCGGCATGCTCTCATCGACCTTGAACGATTCTTCCAGCCATTCCTTATAGTCGTCTTCAGAGACAACTTTAATTTTTCCCAGCATTTCAGAATGTCCCTTGCCGCAATATTCCGCGCAGAAAAGATTGTATTCGCCTATACGGACCGCTTCGAACCAGGCTACTGTATAACGATTGGGCAAAACATCCATCTTGATCCTGAAATCGGGGACGAAGAAACTGTGGATGACATCGGTGGATGAAAGCAGCGCTTTTACCGGCTGATTTACCGGTACGACCATAGTATTTACGCTGTTGGCGCCGTCGGGATAATCGAATGTCCACATCCAGCGCTGAGCCGTAACCTTGATCTCGATAGCGTTGGCCGGAACTATATTCATCTTGAGAAACAGCCGAAAACCAACGACGAAAAACATCACTACTATTATCGACGGCACGATTGTCCAGAGAAGTTCTAACTTTATATTGTGATCCACTCCCGATGTCAGGCCGGGCTCTCCGCGCCGACGGTATTTAAATACGAAAAAGGCGGCCAAACCGACTATCAGGATAAAGAAGAAAATGCTGACATACAATATAAGATTGAATATAGCGTCCACCTCGCCGGCGATGGTTGATCCGGCGGGCGGCATAAGTAATGTTCCGGTGGTATCCATAATTAAAAAGCTCTAAGCCGCTTTAGCTTTCCTTCCTCGTTCTTTCAGCCAGAGTCCTGTTAAAAACAGGGCCAACACGGCAAGAGTGACACCGCCGCCCAAACGCATGACATTGGCGGCGAAGACCACATAACCCTGCGCGTCCGGATCGTAGTGGTAACAGTAGAGAATTATCCTGTCTATGGTATTGCCTATTTTTCCTTCCGAAGCTTCCAGCAGGGCCAGCTTGAGGTCCCGGGGCGAGAATTCTATCCCGTAGAGATATCGCGATATTTTGCCGTCCTCTGTCAACACGAACACAACCGCCGGATGAGCGTACTGCTTATTTTTTTCGTCGTAGTAGTATTTGAATCCCAGGACCTCGGCCAATCCTTTCGACTGGCTTTCCTCCCCGACCATGAAAACCCAGCCGCTATCATCAATGGCTCTGGTCATATTTCCAAGATAGGTCTTTTTCTTGCCCGCCGCCAAGGCGGCCGTCTCCAGCGGGTCGATGCTGACTGTGATCATTTGAAACTCTTTGCCCGGACTCCACGATAGCTGATCAACGCCCGTTGAGAGACCGTTAAGCACCAGGGTGCAAAGCATCGGGCATTCGTAATAAGCCAAGACCAGAACAACAGGTTTGCCATGATTAAAATAATCGCCGAGTTTGATTATTTCGCCGGAATCGTTGGTAAATGTCAAATCCAGAGGGATATATTCGCCCGAATGCTCCACGACGTCGATCTTCTCGAGATCCGGAGGATTGAGATCGGCAACCTGGGCGCGGCCGTATCCGAATGGAAGCAATGCTAAAACCAGGGTCAAAAAAACCGCGACCGGGAGTCGGCATCCGCTCTTTGATTTATTCTGGTTTAAATATCTCATCAGACATAAGAAAAATGATCCGGGATCATCAAAGTTCCCGAAAAAGATCATTTCCCGCTTTTTTCGCTTTTTTTGATCTGATTGTGTTCTGTAATCATCTTTTCCATCGCCTTGTCGATCGGCATTCTATAAAGGCCTTTTACACTGTCGGCCACACCGTAGGTGGTCAATATCGAGTCTTCCCTGGCGCGAAGCTCCATCAGCGACCTGGATTCCGGCTTCAAGACCTCTTCGTAAACCACCTCTTCCTTGACCGCCAGAAAATACTCATTGAGCAAAACAAGAATCGCAATAAGCATCACTGAGCCCAGCAGAATAAAGAGAGCCGTCCTGCCGATCCTGACATCCTGCTCCTCGTATCCGGCGTCGTCGCCGTGCTCATTGGTATTTTTTAAATCTTCCGACATCATATACCTTAGTTGCTGATAGTATTAACCGAATTCCCCAGTCGGGCGTCGCCCACAGGCACAATCGGGTTGGAACTGAACTTACGCCAGAATAACCAGAGATATATTCCGCCGACTCCCATCATGGCGGCTATATCTATCCAGGAGATCATGGCCCGATAATGTTCGTGATTGGGCATTATTATCCAATAGAGATCGAGCCAGTGCATGAAAAGAAGCCAAAAAGCCATAATTCTCATCAAGGTCAGGTTCCGCTTGGCCCCTCTGGAGATCAGTATTATAAACGGCATGACGAAATATCCGAAAACAATAAGCAATGTCGCGTATTTCCAACCTCCCTGATAACGGTGGTCGAACCAGATAGTCTCCTCCGGGATATTGGCGTACCAGATGAGAAAATACTGCGAAAAAGCCACGTACGCCCAGAATATCATAAAAGCGAATGTCAGTTTCCCCAGATCATGATAATGTTCCGAAGTTATCTCGGTTTCGAGAACCTTATTCTTTTGAAGGCTGATGACAGTAATGGAGAAAAATGCCAGGGCCGAGACCAGGCCTCCGGCGAATATATAGACGCCGAAAATGGTCGAATACCAATGGGCGTCCATAGACATAAGCCAATCGAAGGCCGCGTAGGTAACAGTAAAGGCAAAAAGAATCATCCCCGGCGCGCTGATTTTTCGAAGCTTATCAGTCAAATTGCCATCAGATCCCGAATCCTGATTTATGGAATTCTTATATAGAATACGCGACAGGAAAAACCATACGACGAAAAAGGCCACCGCTCTTATGATAAAAAACCGCGCATTCAGATACGAGGCTTTCCCCTGCAGGAGATGATCCCCGGCCACAATTTCAGGATGGCTCCAGTGATAAAGCTCCTTCATTCCGAAAATTATCGGAATAAAAAACAAAGCCATATACGGTAGAACGCTCATCAGACTTTCGGGAATACGGCGGATTACAATGCTCCAGGTGGCGCCGGTCAGATGATGAAGCATGAGAAAGAACAAAGCCCCGAGACCGAGAGTCGTCCAGAACGAGAAGGCCGTAAGATAAGAATGAAAAAACCGTCCGGGATCCACAAAATATCCCGCGGCGCACCCGGCCAGGCCGATAATCCCCAGTATCAACGCTATTTTCCCGAATGATCCCGGGTCGGTCAAACTGTATGTCTTTTGATCCATTTTCATATCTATCTTAAGCTATCCCTCATTTCGCCGGGAATATCGTTGATACCGGCGTTCTGGCTTAGCTGCAACGCCCTCAAATATTGAATTATCATCCAGCGATCCTCCACCGGGATCTGATGCCGATACGATGGCATATTCCGCAGGCCGTTGGTAATTGTGTTGAATATCTCTCCTTCGGCCATTTCCTTAATCCGTTGTTCGTGGAATGACGGCGGCGGGAGCAACCCTTTCTCGACCACAATCCCTTTGCCGTCGCCCACACGTCCGTGGCAGACAGCGCAATATATGTTGAACCGTTCCCTGCCCCGATCGAGCGATTGTTCGGTCAGGGGAATCGGAGATTCAGCGATGAATCTGCCTCTGTTATCTTTGCCAAAATAATACTCGCTGTCGTCTTTCGCGTTTTCGCGGGCAATAGCGCCGGAGACCGGCTCGCGCATGGCCGATTTATCGAGAAAGAAATCGCCTTCGGATTGCGGTTTATATTTAGGCTGGCTGTCCATATTGGGATTCAAATGGATAGGAGGATCTTCCGATGGCCGTCCTCGATAGCAGCCGGTCAAAAGCAGACAAGATAAAGCTATGGAAAGCGATACCGCTTTGGCTAAATCGCCCCGCCCGATCATCATCCGGCCACCTCTATTCGCTTGGCCCCTAAAGACAAAAGATACTTTTTCACTTCACTTTCATCGAATTTGGGATCATCGGATTCGATGGTCACCAGAAATCCGTCGTCGGTGGCCTTTTTAAACAGCTCCGATGAAAAGACCGGGTGGTTGAGTCTCGGCAGTTTGTTCAAGACCAACATGCCGAAAATAGCGGCCGCGGCGGCGAACAACACAGCCAGAGAGAATGTAACCGGCAGATAGGCCTGATAGCTGAAAAACGGTTTGCCTGATATAACCAGCGGGTAAGCTACAACACTGGCCCACCATTGGAGAATTATAGCGGCTGTCAATCCCGTGAAGGCAAAAAAGCCGACTATATACCCCAACCCGGAACGTTTCAGACCCATAGCCGAATCCATGCCGTGTATAGGGAACGGGGAATGGCAGTCGAACTTTGTATAACCAGCTTCTCGGATTTTCTCCGCGGCCCGCATCAGCTCGGCCGTCGAATCGAATTCGGCGATAACCACTTTCATTTTATTCTGAACGTTCATCAGGAATCTCTCCGGCGGTTCGCGATGTCATGTCCATGATGATGCGGATCGGCCTGGGGCAATACTCCCTTGACCTCCGACATGGCGATCATCGGCAGGAAGCGAAGGAAGAGCAAAAACAGAGTGAAAAATAGGCCGAACGAGCCGATCAGAAGGCCGATATCGTATTTGGTAGGAGAGAAATATCCCCAACTCGACGGCAGAAAATCGGCTGAAAGCGAGGTCACCACAATCACGAACCGCTCGAACCACATACCGATATTTATAAAAATCGTAGCCACAAACATAACCGGCACGCTCCGACGCAATTTCTTAAACCAGAAAATCTGCGGCACTGCCACGTTGCAGGTGACCATTATCCAGTAAGCCCAGGCATATGGTCCGAACGCTCGGTTAATGAAGGCAAACTGCTCGTATATATTCCCGCTGTACCAGGCGATAAAGAACTCGCAGGAATAAGCGTAACCGACCATCATGCCGGTTACCAGCATGATCTTATTCATTTTTTCCAGATGATTGACGGTGATGAAATTCTCCAGGCCGAAGATCTTCCGGGTGATTATCGCCAGGGTCATCACCATAGCGAATCCGGAGAATATCGCCCCGGCTACGAAATACGGGGGGAAGATAGTTGTATGCCAGCCGGGAAGTATACTGACGGAGAAATCGGTGCTGACCACGCTATGAACGGAAAGCACTAACGGCGTAGAAATACCGGCCAAAAGCAGATAGGCCAGCTCGTAATGTTTCCATTGACGGTTCCCGCCGCGCCAGCCGATGGAAAGAATACCGAAAATTATCTTCTTTATTTTGTTGGTGGCCCTGTCTCTTAAGGTGGCCAGATCGGGCACCAGGCCCAGATACCAGAAAAGGAAAGAACAGGTAAAATAGGTGCCGACGGCGAAGAAATCCCAAAGCAGCGGGCTGCGGAAATTCGGCCAGAGCGACATCTGGTTGGGCAACGGGAATACCCAGTGCAGAACCCACATCCGTCCCACATGGATTGCCGGGAATACCCCGGCGCAGATCACCGCGAATATAGTCATAGCCTCGGCAAAACGATTTATCGAGGTCCGCCAGCGCTGACGGAGCAAAAAGAGTATGGCCGAGATCAATGTGCCAGCATGGCCTATACCGACCCAGAATACAAAATTGACAATGGCCCATCCCCAGGCAACCGGAATCTGCAACCCCCAGATCCCAATACCCTGCCATACGAGGTAACCTATCAGGCCGAAAAACATCAAAGCTACAGAGCCGGAAATGCTGATAGCCAGATACCAAAGCTTAGGAGTTTTCCCTTCGATAATTTTGCTGATCGTATCGGTGACCGCGTGAAAGGTCTGATTCCCCATTATCAACGGCTCTTCCGCCGCGACTGACACCATCCGGTTATCCATTCCCGAACTCAACTTTGTTTCTTCTCCCTTTCGAGATTTTCGATCTTATTGCCCTCATCAGACGAAATCAGCTCCGGATTGGGATTGCGGATTTTGGCCAAAAATGACGTTCTCGGCCGGGTGTTGAATTCCGCCAACAGTCCGTAATTCCGGTTCTGATTTTTCATTTTAGATACCGTGCTGCCGGAATCGTTGACATTGCCGAAAACAATGGCGCCGGTCGGACAGCTCTGCTGACAGGCAGTGACAATATCACCATCAGCGATTTCCCTGTTCTCCGCTTTGGATTTGATCCTGGCTTCGCTGATACGCTGCACGCAATAAGTACATTTCTCCATTACGCCCCGGGAACGGACAGTGACATCGGGGTTCTGAGCCATCTTGGTCACTTCCGGCGTATCCTTGGTGAAATTAAAGAAATTAAACCGGCGAACCTTATAAGGGCAGTTATTTGAGCAATACCTGGTACCGACACAACGGTTATAAACCATCGTATTGAGACCTTCCTTATCATGTACCGTGGCCGCCACCGGGCAAACCTGCTCGCACGGCGCCATTTCGCAATGCTGGCATCCTACCGGTTGGTGAACAACGCTGGGATCGTCGATATCCCCCTCGAAATACCGGTCGAGCCTGATCCAGTGCATCTCTCGTCCGTGAGAAACCTGCTCCTTGCCGACAATAGGAATATTGTTTTCGCTCTGGCAGGCGATAGTGCAGGCGTTGCAGCCGGTGCAAACATTGAGGTCTATAGTCATCCCCCATTGGTTGCCCTCATCGTATTTATGCTCGGCCCAGAGAGATTTCAACGGCGGACTCTCCACCATCTCCGGGGCGAAATTCGGCTCTTCCCTATAATGTTCCAGGCTCGCTTCGCGAACCAGCGGACGGCCTTCCATGCTGGAATGATCCTGAGTAGTAGCCAGTTTATAAACTGCTCCCGTTTTCCGAATCAAAAGACCCGATCCGAAATAAGGAGCTTTGGATGTTCTCAATTTATAGGCATTAAAACCGACATTATCGCCAACCTGCCCGGCGGCGATCCGGCCATAGCCTAAAGTCAATGTGATCGAATTATCGGCCTGCCCGGGCATGATCCAAATCGGCAGCTCCAGTTTCCTGCCGTCGTAATCCAACTCGACCATATCACCGTTGGCAAGATCGAACTTCCGAGCCATTTTCATGCTAATCAAGGCGGCGTTATCCCACGACAGCTTGGTCATGGAATCGGGCAGCTCCTGCAGCCAGCCGTTATTAGCGAACCGGCCGTCAAAGAGGTTGGGTGACGGTCGAAAGATAATTTCCAGGTTATCGACCGAAGATTCCGGTATGACGAGATGACGATTGATATAAGAAGCCAACCCACGGCGATCCAAACCAGGGTCGCTTACAGACGACGATTTCTGATCATAAATACCGTCATGTAAAACCCGCTCCCATGATTTTTCAAAATCTCCTTTTAATATCCCCTGCCATGTTTCCCTGACGATATCATGAGCCGATACTTCATTCCCGTTGACAATCAAATGCAAAAGATCAAGAGAACCGCGGCCGCCGTATAGCGGCTGTATCATTGGCTGGATTACGCTTCTGACTCCGTCGACAGAAACAGCGTCGCCCCAGCTTTCGAGATAATGGGAGCGCGGAATATGCCATTCGACCCGCTTCGACGTTTCATCCGCGAAACCGCTCAGGTGAATAGTATGCTCTACCTTCTTTATAGCCGTTTCGAATCCCAAATCGGCCGGAGCGTCATAAACCGGATTGCCTCCGAGAATAAACAAGGTTGATAACCGCCCCATGTTCATCAGACCGACGAGATCAATCAGATTGTCCCGGCTGGAAATCGCGGAATCTTTTATAGGACGATAAACCGCCGTCCGGCCTATATTCCCCAGAGCATGATTAATCGCGTAAACAATGGCATGAACTGCCGGCGATTGGGAGCGACCGGCCAACACCAAACTCCTGCCTTTATTGGCCATAAGATCCCTGGCCAGCGCAGCGACCCACTCTTTATCATATCCCGGAATAGCGTTGAAATCCAGACTCTTGAACCTGTCCGGACTATCCGCGATATCGATCCTCAAACCTTGAGATTCCAACTCGAGCATCAATGCCGCGGCAAAACCGCCGATCTGCCCGCTTTGAGTCCGCAGGCGATGATCGGCCATGCCACCGGTCAGCGAATAACCGCTTTCGACTATATAAAGACGGTTCATCTCGTCTTTTTCAGATTCGACCCGACGGCCGTCGGCGAAACCGGCCGAGTTGGCTATATTCTCGCTTTCGTTTTGAAGAAAATCTGATTCCAATGAGAGAATCACTCTGCATTTATCCAGATTATAAATATGCTGGCAACCCTTTCCGGAGGCGATTCTGGTCCCTTCATATATATTTTCGTCGCTGACCGGCTCGTAGGTCACCCATTTGGCCCGGGGGAATTTTTTCCGGAATAATTCGGCCAGACGAGCCAGGGATGGCGAGGAAAACGATTCCGATAAAACCGCCAACCCCTCTCCCTTGCTTGTAATATAATCGCCGTAATCAGCCTCCCACGATGACAGAAAACGAGACCAATCCGATTTCTCCCGTTTGAACAGTACATCTCCGGAACGGCCCGGATCATAAAGGCCCAATACCGACGCCTGGATATGCGCATTCGAGCGTCCTTTTGTCGACGGATGAGCGGGATTCCCCTCGATCTTGGTCGGCCGACCCTCATGGCTTTCCACGATCAGGCCGTAAGCGCTGTTGCCTAACGGCATGGTAGTGGCATAATGAAGAGAAACGCCCGGAACTATCTCTTCGGGGGCGATGACATAAGGAATTATCTTCTCCACCGGCCGGCGACATCCCGCCAAGCTCGCTAACGCCATCGAGGCACTCAACAGGGCGATGAAATCCCGGCGCTTCATACCGTTATCGAACTCCGACGCTCCCTGCGGAAACTCTCTTTGCAGAAACTCTCGAAATTGAGGCGTATCGGCCAGCTGATCGAGACTGCGCCAGTACTCTTTGCCGTTCAGGTTAATATTTTTACTCATCTATGGCACCCCGAACAATCCACCGGCGGCGAGATTTTTCTTTCCTTTTTAAATTGCCCGGCCAACAGGGGCTGATCTCCCGGAGGCTCCCACTTCATATTGGTTATCTCCCCCAAAGGACGCAAGGCCATATCGGGGTCACGATGGCAATCCAGACACCAGGACATGCTCAAAGGCTCGACCTGCGTGACAACTTCCATTTCGGTTATGTCGCCATGACAGCTCTTGCAGCCCACCCCGGCCCTGACATGGGAACTATGATTAAAATAAGCGTAATCGGGAATCTTATGCACCCGAATCCACTCGATCGGCTCCCCAGTCCGCCAGCTTTCCCTGATCGGCAAAAGCTTCTCGCTATCCGGTTTTATCAGCTTATGGCAGTTCATGCAGGTCTGGATCGGTGGCACGCCGGCCACCGCCGAACGTTCCACGCCGGTATGACAATACCGGCAATCCATTCCCAGATCTCCGGCGTGCAGCTTATGGCTGTAGGCCACCGGCTGTCTGGGACGATATCCGACATCGGTATAGCGCGGCGAGAAATAGTACCAGATAAATCCCACTCCGCCAAGAAGCAACAGCCCCAATACAGCAATAATCACAATGGGGACTTTATTAGTCCATTCCGGAAAAATTTGTGCCAATCTCCCGACCCTCTCGACAAAACGCTATTATAAAACCATCATTGAAAATTTGAAAGATTTTTTTAAGGCCGCTCATAGAATAATATTACTTTTAATCAACGGATTTCCTTTCTCATTTAGCGCCCTTAAGCTCCTTCGGAATTTCAGATTACGCCTTTTCACCCAAAAAAAATCAGGATTAAAATCCTAAATAGACTCCGATTATAATAATTGAAATTGATTAGCGCAAGCATTTTCAAAATAGATTCTGATTTTTTTATCCGCCGCCGCGAACTTATCCATGAGATGCCGTCTCGGGATTACAGGGATATGCTGTGTTCGCAAAAAAGCCAATATAGAAAAGGAGTTTTTGGAGATATCCGGCCGCGGCTGATCGGGCCCGAGCTATCTGGCTATCTTGCCGCCGTAATAAAGAGATCGCAAATAAGGAGTTACCAGGGTCAATCCCTCCTTATAAGATATTTTCGGCTGATAACCCAGATCGTAGATAGCCCTGGAGATATCGAATACGGCGTTGTAATAAAGAAACCTGGCGGCATAACGCGTCAGTGGAGGATTTCCGGTCCTTCTCACCAGACGAAAATACCATTCCACGAAATACGCCAGGCTGTAAGCGATTGGATATGACCAGCTTTTCAATTCGTATTTTATTCCCAGTACCGATATTATATCGTTGATGAATTTTCTGGACGACACCCTGGAACCGTCGGTGATATTGAATATTCGGCCGACGGCGTCCTTGTTCGAAAGGGCCAGCAATATGGCTTCGATCACGTTATCGATATAGGTCAGTGAGAGAAGGTTCTCCCCCTCGCCGATCAGGAACAGCCTGTTTGCTTTCAGCGATCTGACCAGAAACGAAATTATCCTCTGATCGCCCGGCCCCCAGATATATCCCGGCCGAAGGATCACCGCCGGTAATTTCTTTTCGTTTACAAAACCACATACTATTTTATCAGCTTCGATCTTGGAGCGGGTATAATGATCTATTACCCTCTCCCCGTAATCGGACTCCTCGTCGGTACCCGAATGGCTCCGCTCGTTGCCATAAATAGCCGCGGTGGAAATATGCACGACCCTTTCAACCGCTTCCTTAAGAGCTGACTCCATGACCATTCTGGTAATATCTATATTGGCTTTTTGATATTCCGTCCATGGACCAAAATCCATCCTGAAAGCGGCACAATGAACTACAGCCTGACATCCTTTGAATATGCCGGAAATGCTTTTTTCATCGGATAGATCCCGACAAATCGATTCTATTTTCTTTTCGGCGAAATCGGCGGTATCGATCTCGCTTTTGACTATGGCCAGAGGTTCGTGCCCCGCCTCCAGCAAACGCTCCACCAAGGCGCGCCCCAAGAATCCGCCGGCCCCTGTAACTGCTACTTTCATATCAGGCCGCCAAATAAATTATTGGTTCTGTCATCGGTTCTCCCCGGAGCTCCGCCGATTACTTTCTGCGGCTCCGACGTTTTCGTTTGGGCTGGTCGGCCATCCTGGTAACTTTTGAAAGATCAAAATTCAATGGGGCGTCGGCCAGCTTCTTCTCCCCTAACGGTGTCACCGAATAGGTGGCCTGCTCCCCTGCCCCCGATTTAATCAGCCAGCCCTGCTTTACACAATAATCAAGGTAAGCCGAGCGGGTAGCCAGAGGCTCATCAGGCTGATCGTTGTCATGATGTTTATCCATTATTTCCCCCTCGATAATCTCCGCTTTTTTCTCCCCATAAATCTACTTACAATTCAAACAGCTGTTCTTTAATCAATCATTTCCCCCTGAACTCCGGTTTGCGTTTTTCCAGAAAAGCGGCCGTACCCTCGTTTTTATCAGACATCGCGCAAAC
>JAHEDG010000001.1 GCA_024641335.1 Candidatus Zixiibacteriota bacterium | reverse complement strand
GGCCGGTCATCACCGAGAACATGGCCAGATAAATGGTACGTCCCTGCCTGGGGCTGTTGGAAATCGGAATATTGAAAGCGGCCAGATTGAATCCGGCCCAGAGAGCTCCGGAATATATCGACTCAATAATCAGAATACCCAGATGTCCCTCTCTGGGAATAAACCAAATCATGGGAATGAAAGCGATACCGAAAGCTGTAAAACCTATCACCGGTTTGCATCCGAAACGGTCGATTACTTTTCCCCATGACCTGTTCAGCCCGATAGCCACCAGGGCGGCGGCGCTGGAATAAAGAGATATCTGGGTAAATGTCATCTTGAGATTGCTAAGCATATGAGGGGCGAAGAACGGCGCCGATATGCCTATGGCGAAATTCCAGAAAAAGAATATTTTTAGAAGCCGCTTGAATCCGCGATCCTTCAGCGGCAGAAGCAGGTGCTTCCAGTCCCCCCCTGTTTTTATCAATTCGGCGGGTTTATCAGGAAGTTTGTTCAATAGAAGCAGAGCGACCAGGGCGAAAAGCGCTCCAATGCCTATAATGATGGCGAAACCGAGATTCTCATGATGGGTAATTCTGAATCTATCGACTATCACGCCGCCGATCATGGTGGAACCTATTGTGGCGACAGCTACCGAGATATTCCTGATACCGAAATATCGTCCGCGGATCTTATCAGGTACCAGATCGGCCATCCAGGCCAACCATCCCGGAGTGGCCAGCATGATGACTATATTGGAGAAAATGACTACGGCCAGAAGGGCTTCCAATTTCCAGCCGGGCGGGAAAAAAATCAGGGGAAGCATCAGCCACCAGATCTGTCTGGCGATAAGCGATCCCCAGAAAGTGATCGACTTTCTCCTGCCGGTACGATCGACCAGATAGGCGGAGAAAATTTGAGATGCTTGAGCGAGAAAAGGAATGGCGGCCAATAGAGCTATTTCGAAATCGTTCGCGCCAAAACTAAGGGCCAGACCGGTGAGAAAGGCGCCGCCGGTAAAAATAACAAAGACCGTGGCAAAAGCCCCTTCAAGAGTAATAACATACAGCCATTTCCTGACAACAATGGCGTTGCGTTGCAGCCCGGAAGCGGCCCGGGCGATCCGTTCCACGATAATCCTCTATTTTCCGGAGACCGGATCGACGCCGACAGTGTATGACCATCCGGGGAAATCGCCGATGGTAATTTTATGACCTTCGAACAACTCTATAGCCTGGCCGCGACTGCCTCGCCGATTTCCAGAGAACTGTTGGATCCGCCCATATCGTATGTACGAACCCGCCCCTCGCGGATAACATCGGCGATGGCTTTTTCCAGAGCTTCGGCCTTGTCCATTTCACCCAGCCAGTCAAGCATCAGCTTGACTGTAAGGAGCATAGCCATGGAATTGACTTTGTACTGCCCGGCGTATTTCGGAGCCGAACCATGAGTCGGCTCGAAGACGGCGTAATCGTCGCCTATATTGCCGGAACTGGCGAATCCCAATCCTCCGACAAGCTGAGCGGCCAAATCGGAAATAATATCGCCGAACATATTAGAGGTCACCATGACCGAATAATCCTGAGGGTTTTTTACCAGCCACATACACATAGCGTCTATATTAGTCTCCCATAGAGGAATATCGGGATAATCCCGGGCAACCTTACGGGCGGTTCGTACCATCAGCCCCGATGTTTCGCGGATGACGTTCGGTTTTTCAACAACCGTTACGTTTTTCTTGCCGTGTTTTTTGGCGTATTCAAAGGAAGCCCTGACTATATTCTCACTGGCTTTTTCCGTTATAATCCGGCAGGAAAGGGCTGTTTTGTCGGCCGGAGACCAGTCGAATCGAGACATTTTCTTATTGTGTTTTTTGAGGCTCTGACGAAGTTCGTCGGGCAGCGGAAAAAACTCGACTCCCGAATAAAGATCTTCGGTATTTTCCCTGAAAACCGTAATATCTATATCATCGCGGTAGTTAAGGGGATTGCCCGGATAAGCTTTGCACGGCCTGAGATTGGTTCGCAGGTTGAATTTCTGTCTTAATCCGACGATAGGGGAGGCGTAAACCATCCCCTTTCCCTGCAATTCGGGGATAAGTTCCTTTTCGGCCTCCTCTTTGGGCTTGGATGTTATGGCTCCGAAAAGGGCGCAATCCGTATTTTTCAGGATCTCTATGGTCCTGTCGGGCAGAGGATTCCCCTCGGTCCGCCAGAATTCCCAGCCGATATCCGCATGAGTATATTCAGCGTCGAGTTTTATTTTATCCAGCACAATCCGGGCGGCCTCCATGACATCATTTCCGACTCCGTCACCCGGCATCCAGGCTATCTTATATTTGGCCACGTCCTTCTCCTTCTTACCCGTTAGGTTAATCCCATTTCAGCGCTAATCTATATCGATACATTATAAGGTCAATGGAAAAAAATAAAAATCGCCGGAAAAGAAACCCGAGAACGAGACTATAGCCTGATCCTCAGCGTAAAACGGTGCGTATTGCTCAGATTATGCTTAATGGGGACAAAGGCATAATCGAAAAAGTAATCCCGATAGGCCAGGCCGGTTCCTACGGCCAGCGATCGGGAATCGTAGCCCAGGTCGTATCCGCCGCGGAGAAATACGAAATTATCGTAGTTGTATTCCGCCCCCAAATTCAATTTGGAGCTGCCGTCGCCCCATTTCGGAAGCAGATAATCGGCGGCCAGCAGAATGCCGGCCCAGCGTGATTCCACGGGGGTCCTGTAGGAAAAACCCAATCGCATTTCACGGGGCAGGTCGTAAGCCACGTTCACGAACTTCGGTTTGGTTCCCAGATTACGGATCGATCCCCCCACGGATATCTGCGAGGTAATAGAATAAAAGGCTCCGAGATCGAACGCCAGAGCCGAAGCCGATTCCAAATCTAACTTTTCATAGGCTACTTTGGCCGCCAACCCAAGCGACAGCTTCTCCGAAACCGGGCGGCCGCCGAAAAACGACAGGGTGACATTATGCTCGTTAAACAATCCCAACGGGTCCCCGCTGGGGTTGGTATCCCGTCTTTGGATATCGGCCACCTGTCCGATGTTAAGACTCAGGCCTAAGCGGAGGGAACCGGAACGAGATACGACCGAAACCTGCTCCATGGTTACATCCTGAAGATATTCAGCATGAGCCAGAGATATCTCGCTGCCGTTCATAACCCCGATGGAAGCAGGATTGAAAAAAGCAGCGCCAGCGTCACCGCTGACTGCGGTAAAAGCTTCACCCATAGATGACGCCCTCGAACCTGCGCCGATCAGCATAAACTCAAAAGAACTCTCGCCGACAGCGGCCAGAGAAATGCCGGCAAATAGCATCAGTATCGATATTGTTAATTTCGCAGTTTTCATAAGATTAGAAACCTATGCCCAGGGTGAAAAGGTGTCCGCTCGATGTTCCCTCGCGACCGAAAAGAAAAGCGTATTCCACTCCGAGGGAGACGATGCCGGCGTCATGATAGAAAGACGCGCCGAAAGTGGGGCTTCCCCTGTCCAGGCCGATTCTTAATCCGGCCTGCCGGATATTATCCTCGACTATACGCATAACTCCCTCTTCATATTCGTCCTCCACCTCGCGGGTTACTTTCCTGGTAAACCAATATTCCGCTCCGGCCCTCAGACGCATGCCCCCTTGATCGCTGGTTTCGTAATCAACCGCGCCGATCAGGTTGCCGGAATAAAATTCACCGGCCAAACCGAGCTTCACGATTATCGGAAAGGGCTCTTCGTACGTGGAACCATCGCTCCAGTAACGGCTGCTTTCCCATTTGTGCTGCGAGCCTAAATTCTGAATAAAGGCTCCGCCGGTAAAATTTTGATAAATCCGACCTATAACACCGGCGTCAACCCCTACCGTAAAACTTTCCAGATCATCCAGCCTTTCGGTCAGATAACGAAGAGTAGCCCCAGCCGAAACATCAGGATTGAAAGCTTTGGCGAAGGACAGCGTAAAAGCGTTGCTGCTGTTGCTTATCTGGCCGAATATCTGGCGGGACTCTCCCCGTCCGGTGATATCGGATACCCCGGAATATACCCATGAGGCGGCCATAGCGGCTTCATTTCTTATCGGGAAGGAGACAGCCACATGCCCGAAATGCCTGTCCAGAGACAGAGTTTGGTAGCTGGTGGATATGCTCGAACGGGTAAGAAAACCTAACCCGCCGGGATTGTAATAGGTGGCTTCCGGACCTTCAGCAATAGCCGTGTATGCGCCGCCCATTCCCAATGGCCTGGCTCCCATTCCGCTTCGCAGGAACGCGCCGGCATAACCGGCATAGTCAGAAGAATTGGAAACCGACGAGACCATCAGGGAAGCAAGAGATATTGCGATTATCTTCTTCATTTTATCACCACGACCTTTCCCCAGAGATCCTCGCCGGAATCGAGTTCTATCCGGTAGTAATATATACCATTGGCGACAATATCGCCGTTTCCGTTGGCGCCATCCCAGACTATATCGTCAGACTCCACTCCGCCGAGGCGGTAGATCCGGTTAACAACGTTTCTAACCAGCTCCAGGTTTAAATCGTAAATGGTAATCGTTGCCCTGGTATCAACCGCCGGCTTAAAATGAATGGTCGTTCCTCTGCGGGTGGAATGATACGGCGAGAACGGCGATGGGTAGGCGAAATGATCGTTGGCGTCACGAGCCGATCTGTAAACACTCCATCCTCCCCCGGTCTGCCGTTTGACCGCGCCGTCAGAGCCGCCTGCCCAAACCACGTCGCTCACTATGTCGACAGCGTAAAAAGCGGCGTTATCCTGGTAAAATGACTGATTATTGATATCCCTGAAACCGGAAAGCAGAGTCCAGTTGGTATAATTCCCCTGCGATCGGAAAAGACCGTCGCTGGTGGCGACATAAACCGTGTCGCGGTAAAACGAGAAATCCCAGGCTTCGACGGCGTTGGAGAAGCCTCCTATTTCGGCTTCATGCCAGGTAGCGCCGTTATTTTGCGAATAAGCGACTCTGAGATTTCCGGTGAAGGCCGGTCTGCAGGCGGCCCAGATTCTTTTGGTTCCGGCATTTTCCCAGACCCCCATGGCGACCACAAAATTGCCCGGAAGCCTTAAACTATCAACAACCGTTGTATCCTCGTGGAATATATGTACGATCGAATCGGGATAATTATCCATGATGCTTGTCAGGGTATCGCGATAGAACATAAACCGGTTAATTCCCGCGGCGCTTCCGCCCCAGATCGAGAGGGTATCGGGCAGACCGGTCGTATCCACATGAACCGAGAAAAATCGATTGTTAAAACTGCGGAAAAGATTACCATGATAATCCAAAGAATCGGTATTGAGAGTATCGAGCTGGGACGGGAACAGATTTTCCCAGGTAAGACCGTGGTCTGTGGAACGAATAAGGCCACCGTAAAAGCAGGCGGCAAAAGCGATAGAATCATACAAGGCCATATCGTAGGCCAACATTCCGGGGAATGTAGCCTGCTTCGGCGTAAAAGTGGTCCAGGTCTGTCCCTGGTCCTGAGTCAACGAGATACCGTCGCCGTACGGTATGCTCTCTCCGCTGACATTATCAGAATGCGAGTGCGCGATCCAGGCTCCGCGGTTATTCACCGCCATCGCCGAGATATCGTCTGTAGGCAAACCGGAGGCGGTCCCGAAAGTGGTCCAGCTGGTTCCGTTGTCGGTTGATACCGAGGCTCCTCCGCCGGTGCCGAGCCAGACCGATAATGAATCGTGGCCGATATCTATCACGGCGTTGGATGTCAGCCCGGTAACGCCTCCTTCGATACTGATGGAGATTTCAGCCAAGGCCGGGCCGGCGGTTAACGCCGCGACAAGCGCGATAATTAAAGCTCTCATTTATCCCCTCTAATAAACTGTTACTATCTTTTGCGGATTGTTGGATCGATTCTCCAGCATATCCAGGGCGTAAAATTTAAACGTGTAATCGCCGGTCTGGCTGGAGGTATCGGGAGGCTGTATACCTATGGTATAACGACCGTCACCGGCAACCGAATCATCATAGGTCGCCCCGTCGTCAGCCAAATACAAATGAGTCCCGCTGGATGAGCCGTCGGGACGGGTGGAAATGAAATAGACAGAATCAACATCATCATTGCCGTCGGGATCATAAGCGCTGATATAAATATGGATTATTTGCAGAGATCCCTGCTGCAGAGAATCGGGCGCCGATAGATCGAACAATACCGGAGCGTACCTGACCTGCACAATGGTCTCGGTATCTTTACCGCAGGAGATAAGAATCAACGGGACAATCAAGGCAATTGATAAAGTGATTTTTCTTAGCATCGGACCGCCTATTTTCCTCAAAGTTTACAGATCAAAAAATCTTAGAGTTCTAAAATAGGCGTCCTCTCTCTCTACGTAAAGCTAAAATTTGAGAAATTTCCTCAATCATCGATTAAATCCGGCCGGAGCATGGCCCCGTAACGAAGTCCGCCGGTCGATACCAAAACAGATTCCATTTTAAATATACTCATAATCGCCAGAAATATTCCCGCGCCGGGCAGAATTAAATCGGCTCTTCGAGGGTCGAACGGAATCAGCTTTTCCCGATCCTGCGGCGAATTTCGTTCGAACTTTTCAGCTATCGCCAGAATATCGGACGCGGTCAGGGAGATCCCGTGAATTCCCGACGGTTCAAAGGCAATTTGATCTAACTTGATGGCCGCCATCGATGTTATTGTACCCCCTGTGCCGATAAATGTTTCAACGGCCTCCCCCAAAAACAGATTTCGGACCGCCCTGATATCATCGATGACGCTATCTATGTAAACGTCCAGCCTATCCGGCCCTTGTCCCTTTTCTTTGAGCTTCAAGGCCCCCACCGACACACTCTCCGCCGATGTCAGGCTGTCAGTCGTGCCTATAACCAACTCTGTGGACCCTCCTCCCACGTCGGCCAACAGGATAGGTCGGTCGATCGCGGGTAATCGGTAAAGCGCTCCGGTAAAAGAAAGTTCCGCTTCCTTTTCACCTGAGATGATTCGCACTTCCAGGCCGAGATTATCACGGATCAATCCGGTGAAGCTGGCGCTGTTTCGGGCGATCCTCAAAGCTTCCGTGCCTATCAGTACAGCCGAATCGAACCGCGAATCCCGGATGATATCTTCGATAGCGGCAACTGTCCTGTCGATTCCCTGGTCGGATATTTCCCCGGTATTTACCAGATTCTCCCCCAGCCTGGTGGTAATCATCCGGTCGAATACAACCGAGATTTCGTTATGCCGCCTGTCGGCCAGAAGAGCCAGCACGGAATTGGTGCCTATATCGATTACCAGTTGTCGGATGTCAGGCATAACTGCGATTTTTTTTCGCCTGTTTTCTTTCTGAATATGAATCTGATCCGGGTGATCCGCAGGGCCGGGAAAGAGAAAGCCAGTAAAGCTCGCCGGGGCCGAGCCGGCAGGAATTAAAATGATAATCCGGGCCGGTCAGGTAGCGGTATTTATGACGCATGAGGTCCCAGTAGTGTCTGGCCAGCTCCAAAGCCTCGCTCTCCGGCAGGATCATTTCGGCCGCTCTGTCGAACCCCTCGACCCGCTTGTTCAATTCCGGCTGAATTCTGCAAACCGCTGTTCCGATACTTGTCAGGAATCCGAGATCGGCTGTCTTGAAAGCCGGGGCATAAAGGTAGAAAAGGTTTTCGGCTTTTTTTCTGGCTACCAAAGGAATCTCCCCGGTTAGAATCCTGGAAAATTCAGAAACAGTATTGAATTTATCGCCTGCGGCGAACGGAAATCTCCAGAACGGGTGATAATACTCTCCGTTTTCATAAACAGCCCCCCGCGCTTCAGCGCTGAGATAGCTGTCGTTGTGAATCATATATGATCTTCGGCAGTTGGCGCAATAATAAAATAGAGAGCATTCCGATGTCGGCAGATTGAACCCGCAATTGGGGCACTTATGCGAAACAGGATTGATTTCGGACGCTCCGCTGAAATCGGTATCGGACGGCCGGTAGTAGTATTCCCCCGGCGCCTCGTTATAGACCCGCTTATTCAAGCCGTCGATAAACAGCGTGCTTTTCATTCCGCCGAGTTCCATACAATAGCTCCAGACCGGGTAATAGATAACCGACAAACCCTCGCCCACCATTTCCGATGATACCAATTCCTTATTGCAAGAGGCGTTGCCCAGGTTGAAGAAGAAAAATCCCATAGCTTTTTCTCTGGCCTGCTCCGGAGTGAGGGTGATATCGACCGATATCGATTCTTCGGGGAAGTTGTTTTGAAACATAGCCGTCAAAGGCATGACTTCCGGCCTGATCCCCAGCGATTCCAGTCCGAACTGCGTGTTATCGTAGGCCGGAATAGTCAGATCGAAATTCCGGCACTTCTGCTCGAATATATCGATCGGCGTTGTGGGCGGTATCTCCGGGTCATCGTACTCTTCGAATTTCTGCTCCCGGAAAAGAGAATAAGACATACCGCGGAATCGATAAAATGGCAGATGATAAAGATTGGAGCCGAGCTCGGTATACTTTAAGGAAAGTCCTTTTGTTTTCAAATATCGTTCGACCGAAAATTTAACCGCGAAAGTATCCATGGACGTATTATAGAGATACTTCAATATCCTTCCCGGCGAGCCGATCCTCATGATCAGCCCGCAGTAAGAGCAGCTTAAGCTGATGGTCCCCTCCGGAGTTTGCAGAGGGGAACCGCACCCCGGGCAGTTGAATACAGCGGAATAATCAGACATCCGATCGGACCCCCACCCTAAAGTTTCTCACCGCAATCGGTGCAAAATTTCGAGCCGGGAGGCAGCGTTTTGCCGCATTTGAAACAGGATAGTTTCTCTCCGAGCTTCCGTCCGCAGCCAAAACAGAAATTTGCCTCCATCGGCAGATCGACTCCGCAATCCGGGCAACGGTCGGAAGCGACCATATGATGACCGCATTTATAACAAAACCTGGAATTCTGCGGAGTGTCTATCCCGCACTTCGAGCATGTAACCGTAGGTATCGATTCCCCGGCCAAGTTTTTCTCATCCGAAGAGAAGGCGTTGGAAAGCATCGCCGGCACCATAAGGCCTATACCTGCGCCCATGCCGATTCCCGCTCCCGCCCCCGCGGAATCACCGCTTGACGACATCGCTTTGGCCAGCGAAAATTTCAGGAATTTATCGAGATCCCCGACCGCCTTCATCGACGACTTCTCATCGATCATCTTCTGAACCTCGTCGGGAGGGGTAATCGATGTGATGTAGAAATCTATCAGCTCCAACCCATATCTGGAGAATTCGCCGGAGATTTTCTCCTTAATCTCCAGTCCGAGTTGGTCGTATTTTTGAGGCAGATCGAATATGGTTTCCAGCTTCTCCCCGAAGAGATCGTTAACCCTGGCGACAATCACATCGCGCAAATAATCGGATATGTCTCCGGTATTAAAGGCCGATTGCCGGCCGACCAGACTGTTGATAAAAAGAAGCGGCTCGACAACCCGGCAGGTATAGACGCCATAACCCCGAAGCCGCACCAGACCGAGTTCTCTGTCTCTGAAGGCCACCGGATCGCGGGTGCCCCATTTCAAGTTGGTGAAGACCTTATGATTGACGAAATAAACTTCGCAGCGGATGGGAGATTTGAATCCCCATGGAAGAGACAAGGCACGGGTCAATATAGGCACATTCAATGATGTCAAGGTATGTCTTCCCGGCCCGAGAACGTCATACCCCTTACCGGATTTGAAAAATATAGCGCTCTGCGAATCTCTGACAATCAACTGCGCCCCGGCTTTGATATCCAGCGAGCCGGATTCCGGCAGACGATGGATCATATCCGTACCGGACATATCCACCCATTCGAGCACTTCCAATGCGACAGTCATAACGCCTCCAGATCTGACATAGTATTATTATTTTCAATCAGCTTTGCTATTGCCGCCGGCCGTCTGAAAAGTAATCCGTTTGGATGATGTTCTAATCCGGGATTTACTGCGGCCGGCCTATGTTAATAATTATCGGCTTCAAATTTACCGAGTGTAATGGACATGTTGCATCGTATCTTATTGCGGAATAATCAGTTATTATTATAATTTCCAGGCCGAAAACAGTCCTTCGAATACTCGCCCTTATTTAGCATTCGGTTTTAGAAAAGCGGCACTGTATCTATAGGTTGATTAAACGAGAAAAATAAGCCTTATAAAGAAATCATAGTCTTTTTCTTCAACGCTTTTTCGTACAGCTCGAGATACTTTACGGCCGACATATCCCAGGAAAAATCCTGCCGCATGGCGCGAAGCATCATGATCTCCCAGATATTCTTATCCCGGTAGACCTCGAGAGCGAATTTTATGGCCGCCAGCATCTCTTTCGAATCATATCTATTGAATACGAAACCGGTGCCCGTGCCTTTGACCGGATTAGCGTTCTCGATTGTATCGGCCAATCCTCCGGTTCGTCGTACAATCGGGATAGTGCCGTATTTGAGGCTGTAGAGCTGATTCAATCCGCAGGGTTCGTAACGGGATGGCATCAGGAACATATCGCTTCCGGCCTCGATCAGGTGGGCAATCTGGTTATTGAACTCCAGAAGGGCCGCGATTTTTTTCGGGTATTTTTTATTCAGGGCCTGGAAGAGATCATGATATTTCTGGTCGCCGGTTCCGAGCAGAGCTATTTGCAGATCCAGAGAGAGAAGCTCGTCGGCCGCCTCGGCGATCAAATCGAATCCCTTCTGATCGGCCAGCCTTGAAATAATACCGACGATCGGCACGTCTTTGCGCGCCTGGGGAAGTCCTAACGCTTTTCTTAGTGCGGCCTTGCATTTCTTTTTGCCCGCCGGTTTATCGGGAGTAAACATGACCGGGATAAGAGTGTCGATAGCCGGATTCCAGATATCGTAATCGATACCGTTTATTATGCCGTGGAGATCGGCGGACCTTTCTTTGAGTATCCCCTCGAAACCATAGCCGAACTCATTCGACGATTGAATCTCGCGGGCGTAGGTTTCGGAAACTGTATTGATCATATCCGAGTACCAGACTCCGGCTTTGAGAAAGCTGACCTTATTCCAGAATTCAAAACCCTGGCCTGGCGCAAACAGCGAATTATATAGACCGAGCTTGGCGAAGCTCTCCTCCGGGAAATTCCCCTGGTAGGCAATATTATGAATGGAGAAAATAGAGGCCGTCCGGTTGAAATCGTTATACGTTTTATCGACCTTGAGCAGCGCAGGTATCAGACCGGTTTGCCAGTCGTTGCAATGGATAATATCCGGGATAAAATCGAAACTTTGGCAAGCCTTCAAAACCGCCCTGGCGAAAAAGCTGAATCGTTCGTCGTTATCAGCCCAGTCGCCTCCTGTTTTGGGATCGCGATAAAGCTCCGGCCTGTCGAAAAAACCGTCATGCTCGACGAACCAGGCTTCGAAACGATCTATACCGGTTGGCGCTTTATGTATTCGGAAATTTTCAACCCGGCCGGCAGTGGTGACATTCAGATCCTGCCCGACTTTTTCCAGCCCGTAATTATTCCTGTGCACCTGACGATAAAGCGGAATGATCAGCTTGACATCATGACCGTGCCCGGCGATAGCTTTGGGCAGGGCTCCGGCCACGTCGGCCAGGCCCCCGGTTTTGGCATATGGGACAGCTTCGGGCGAAACCAGCAATATCTTCAACGATTCCATAAAACAACTCTCCTTAACGTCGATCTTGCGACCGGACCTGATTTTCAGGCCTCGATTTTCATCTCTCGCAGATACCTGGCGGCATCTTCCGGAGTAGTGGGATTTATATAAAATCCGGTTCCCCACTCGAATCCGGCCACTTTGGTAAGCTTGGGTATCAGCTCCACGTGCCAGTGGTAGAAATTGTGATGGTCGCTGCCCACCGGGGATGAATGTATGATCATGTTATAGGCCGGGTTATTCAACGCTCTGGAAAGCCGGGTCAAAGTCTCCTTGATGATCCCGGCGAAAGAAGCCGCGCAATCATCCTTGATATTCTCGAAAGCCGGGCTGTGATTTATCGGCATTATCCAGATCTCGAAGGGAAACCTGGAGGCGAAAGGGGCTATGGAAACGAAATGCTCGTTTCTGATAATGACCCTGATTTTGCTGTTGATCTCCTGCCTGGTGATATCACAGAATATGCAGCGTTCCTTATAATCAAAATATTTTTTGGCGCCGTCGAGCTCCTCTATCACTCTCTTTGGAATAATAGGAGTGGCGATCAGCTGGCTGTGGGAATGCTCCAGCGACGCTCCGGCGGCCTCGCCCTGGTTTTTAAAGATCATAATATATTTAAAACGTGCGTCCTTTTTAAGATCGAGAATCCGCTCCCTGAAGGCTTTAATAATATCCTTTATTTCATCGACCTCCAGATCGCCCAGATCTTTGGCGTGGTCGGGAGTTTCGATGATTACTTCGTGGGCTCCGACGCCGTTCATCTTATCGAATATCCCCTCCCCTTCCCTGTTGAGATCACCCTCGATTCTAAGGGCGGGAAATTTATTGGGGATAACTCTCAATGTCCAGCCGGGCGAATTCGGGCCCTCGCCGTTTGTCCTGAGGGAAAAAACTTCAGGCGGGGTCGAGGATTCATTGCTTGGACAGAACGGGCACAGTTTAGCCGTCCGCTTCTTAGGCTCGATTGGAAAATCCGACGGCCGTTTGCCCCGTTCGGTGGATATAATTACCCATCGTCCGATAACCGGGTCTTTGCGAAGCTCAGGCATTTATCCTCCGATTAATAACAGCTCGAATGGGGAGATATTGTCAAGCGCGAACCTTCCCCCATCATTTTATCGTCAGATCCAGACTATCCTTGACCGGACAGGACAATACAAATTATTATCTAATAGCCTGTTAACTGTCAACACAAATTGAATATTATCTCTATGCCTGAGAATCACCGGAATTTAGCTTCATGATTTCAGCGAACAACTTCTTATGAATAGCTGAAAACTCTATTCCCCGTCTGGACATCGATTTCCCGGCGGTTTCCACCGCCTTGTCAAGACGGTATTCCACCATGTTTCCGGGAGTTCCCCAACTAAACGGCCTTATTCGTTTATCGATAAAAAGCCCGGCGCCGTAAATATTGGATGAGAATCCGATAGATATCCCGGTATTCAGCATTGTCCCGATGCCGGTTTTGGTATGATCCCCGATAAAGCATCCGATTTTGATTTCACCGGTATCCACCAGACTTCCTCCGATATCAACTTTGATAACCGCATAGTTATTCTTCAGATCGGAATTGGTGGTCAGGGCTCCTAAGTTAACCCATTCACCGAGGTAGGCGTGCCCCAGAAAACCTTCGTGATACTTATTGCAGTATCCCATCATAATCGATTCTTCCACCTCCCCGCCCACTCTGCAGGCCGGGCCAAAGGATGAACCTTCTCTGATTCTGCCTCCGGTTATACGGCAGCCTGGGCCAATATAGACCGGCCCCTGGATAAAGCTCAATGGTTCCACAATGACATTGTTTTCAATAATCACCGGCCCGTCGGAAGCGTCGATAACGGTTGCCGGAGCTATAGCCCCCCCCTGACCGAGATAAATATTTCCAGGATTAATAAAATCCGCTCTGGCGAAAGCGCCGGGAGCTGTTCGCGATTGTCCGAATCCGGCGAACTCTTCGGCGATCATATCTCCGTTGCCGCTGACCATATTCCAGAGGTATTGTACTTTCGAGGCCGTTACGTTTTTATATTTGAAAGAGGATTTCGCTTTTTCGAGCGCCTCCGGCTCGTGGAGATTCAGCAGACAGCCGTTCAAGCCGGCGGGACGATCTCCTCCGATACGGCAGGCGACCAGATCATCACCGCAGACCAGAGAGCCGCCCGCTTTCAAGTCTTCTATAGCGGCCCCGAGATCTGGCGAGTAAATATATCTGCCGTTGATCAAAACAGAGTCATCGGCGGGAATTGTATTGACCTCTTTTTTGGTTTCCCATTTCAGGATATCGGCAAGATAGGGACGGCAAAGAAACGAATAATCCCGGCATTTCAAACCGGTCGTCCATTTGGCGTATAATTTGGACGTGCCATATAAAAGAGTATAAATTGGACGCGATTGCGAGAGCGGCTCGAAATTAGAATACAGATGATCCTCGAAAAAAAACAGCTTCATCTCAATTCTCCACGTATGGTTCTACATGAACCATAACCTCGGTAATATCGTCATACCGGCTGATCAGCAGATCTCTGACCTGGTGGGCGATATGATGTCCCTCTATCACGCTCAGGTTTTTATCGACAAATATCTCCAGATCGACATAATGTTTCGATCCCAAGGTTCTGATCCTGGTGGTCACGATTCCCAGGACCTCCTTAATCTCCTCAGCCGTTTTCGCTACTTTCTCCACCATTTCCCGATCCGGGGCGCCGCTCATCAGGGTATGAACATTATCCCGAATGAGGTTCACGGCGTTGCGCAGGATAAAGAATGATACCCACAAACCTCCAATTGGATCCAGGACGGGATAGCCGAATTGAGAAACCAGAATACCGAATAACGCTCCGCCCGAGGCGAAAACGTCGGATTTATGATCCTGGGCGTTGGCCAGAACCGCCGCGCTTTTGAAACTCAGGCCGATTTTCAATGTGTATCCATACAAGATCCATTTGAGAACAATCGTGAAAAACGCGACACCGGTTGCGGAATACTCGGGGACCGCGTATTCATGATTGAAGATTACATGTATGGAATCATATCCGATATATATCCCTGTGGCGAAAATAATAACCGCTACAAAAGAGGCCGCCAGAACATCGGCGTTGCCGTGGCCGTACTGATGGTCGGCATCGGCCGGTTTCTTGGCCAGCTTCAAACCAATCCAGACCGCCGAATTAGCGATTAGATCGAGGACCGAGTTTAAACTGTCGGCGATCAACGCCCGGCTGCCGCCGAAAAAACCTCCGTAAATCTTCAGAATCAGAAGTACGATATTGGCGGCAATGGAAATTTTTGTCGAGTCTTCCGGGGTATTTAAATTTCTTTTTCGCATTGTTGCCCGTAGAATCGAATATTCTCTTTTCCCCCGCTATTTTCTCCGCGGGCAACGGACATAAGCGATCCGAAAATCATAAGTCAGGGTTCCGGCCGACTATCTTAGCCGCGTGCCAACTCTTCCCTGTATGATTTCAGCTTCGCCTTGAGGGTATCGTCACTCAAAGCCAATATCTCGATAGCCATTATGGCGGCATTTTTGGCTCCGTGGGAGCCAATTGCCATACAGGCTACCGGGATTCCGGCAGGCATCTGGACTATCGAATATAGAGCGTCAACTCCCGCCAGAGCCGAACCCGCCATCGGTATGCCGATCACCGGCAGGGTTGTTTGCGACGCCACTACGCCCGGCAAATGGGCGGCCATTCCGGCCGCGGCTATAATGACCTGAACTCCGGAATCCTCCGCTTCTTTAATAAGACGGGCCGTTTTTTCGGGTTGACGGTGCGCCGAGCTTATTTCCTGTTTGTAGGCGACACCGAACTTGCTCAGCAACTCACCGCACCCGGCGACGCCGTCCTGATCGGACTTGCTTCCCAGAATTATCAGAACTTTCAATGGACTCCCCTAAAAATAACTGTTAGAAACCTTGCCTGAACGCCAGCCGATATCGCCGCGATACTGCATGCCGTCAAAACTGATTTTCTTCACGTTGGAATAAGCCCTGGCCAGAGCTCCCTTGACAGTATGATCGGTGGCCGCGACCCCTAATACCCGCCCGCCGTTGACAACATATTTGCCATCGGAGAAGGCCGTACCGGCGTGGAAAATAGCGCAATCATCATTCTGGCATTTATCAAGACCCTCTATCTGCGCTCCCTTTTCAGTGGAAACCGGGTATCCTTTGGCCGCCAGCACGACACATACCGAGTAAGCGTCCTTCCAGGTAATCTCATCGACATTCAGATACCCGTCGGCGATATCCGAAAAAATCTGAGCCAGGTCGTTCTCCAGCAGAGGCAGAACCGCCTGAGTCTCCGGATCGCCGAATCGACAGTTATATTCGAGCACCTTAGGACCCCGTTCGGTGATCATCAAACCGGTATACAAAACACCGGTGTAAACCCTGCCCTGTTCGGCCAGTCCTCTTATGGTCGGCTCCAGAATCTCTTCGGTTATCTGCTTGAGCATCCGCTCCGCGACAATAGTGGTCGGGGCATAGGCGCCCATGCCTCCGGTATTAAGCCCGGTATCCCCTTCTCCAATCCTCTTATGATCCTGGGCCGAGACCATCGGAATGATCCGCTCGCCGTCGGTGAAAGCCATGACCGTAACCTCCTCGCCGGTCAGGAACTCTTCAATCACCAATTTCGAGCCGGCCTCGCCGAATACTCTGTCCACCATAATATTCTCGACCGTAATCTTGGCTTCCCGCGGATTATTAACCACCACGGCTCCCTTGCCCGCCGCCAGACCGTCCGCTTTTATTACCAGAGGATAACTGGCCGATTGGACAAAATCCAAAGCTTCAAAATGGTTTTCGAAGACTTTGAAACGGGCTGTTGGGATATGGTATTTGTGCATGAAATTCTTGGCGAACGATTTAGATCCCTCTATTTCGGCCGCTTCTTTGTTAGGGCCGAATATCTTCAGCCCCCTCTCCTCGAAAACATCAACAATACCCATAGTCAGGGGAAGCTCCGGCCCGACCACCGTAAGACCGATTTTGTTTTTTTCGGCAAAATCAGCAAGGGCGTCCAATTGATCCACCTCTATATTGACAACTTCCGCGAGCCTGGAGATTCCGGCATTGCCCGGGGCCACATAGATTTTATCGACCCTTTTGGATTGGGACAATTTCCATACCAGGGCGTGCTCGCGGCCGCCTTTTCCCACTACAAGGATTTTCATACTCCTCCCAAATTTAGTTAAGCAATATTATACCGCCAGAGGCCGAATATCAATATGTTTTTTGGCTTTATTGTCAACTGTGCCCGCCAGGCGGCCGATAAACAGCTGATTTTCGTCGGGCATTTTCATTTTCGAGACTAAAAAATACTTGAACTTTAGCTGTAAAATACGGTATAAAATGACATGCTGATTCGGCAAACTTTGAAAATGAACGCGAATTTGATCAGCCATATCGGCAATACGCCGTTATTGCCGCTGGAAAAGGTCATTCCCGGAAAAACAATCCTGGCCAAAGCCGAAATGTTCAATCCCGGCGGATCTGTCAAGGATCGGTTGGCCATATCGCTCATCGAAGCGGCGGAACGGGACGGCAGATTGAAGCACGGCGGCACGGTCATCGAGGTGACATCGGGCAACACCGGCATATCTGTGGCCTGGATATGCGCTGTGAAAAACTACCGAGCGGTTATTGTCATGAGCGATAAAAATTCTAAGGAGAAACAGGATATGATGCGGTCCTACGGAGCCGAATTGATCCTGACTCCTCATACCGTTCAAGCCGATGATCCGCGCTCCAGCTATAAAACCGCCGAAAAATTGGCCGGTATGATACCCGATTCGATCTACCTGGATCAGTACAATAATCCGGCCAATATCCGCTGCCATTACGATACTACCGGCCCCGAGATATGGAAACAAACCGACGGTGAAATTGACTGCCTGATAGCCGGAGCCGGAACCGGCGGCACTATTTCCGGAGTGGCCCGGTATCTAAAAGAAAAAAAACCGACAGTAAAAATTGTCGCCGTCGATTCAGAAGGCTCGGTATTCGGCCCCTATTTCGAAACCGGAAAACTGCCCGCGGCGGAGCATTATGAGATAGAGGGGATCGGGGGAGACAAACTGGTGGAAGCGCTCGATTTCAATATTATAGACCGTTTCGTAACCATAAGCGACCGGCAGGCTTTTTCGACTTCGAGAAAAATAGCCGGAACCGAAGGGATATTTAGCGGCGGATCATCAGGGGCTGTTATAGCGGCGGCCGACCAATTACTTAAAGATGATCCGGGAATAAGCTGTCCGGTGGTTATCATGGCAGATTCCGGCAACCGCTACTTATCCAAAATATATAATGATAGCTGGATGAAAAATCTGGGGTTTCTGGAATAAACTTGACATTTTGTCGAGCCCGCGTACCTTGACCCAAAAAGGAGAAGTAGCAATGAGATACCTGAAATTCGCTCTGTCCGCTTTTTCAATCGCCATGATGATTTTTTTGGTTTTAGCTCCGTCGCTCGCGGCTCAAACCGATGATGAGGACTCCCCGGCGATAATCAAGGTCGATCCGGCATCCAAAGCCAGGATAAAAGTAGACGAGGACTTCTGGGATTTCGGATCGATACCCAAAGGAAGCGTTGTGACCCATGATTTCATCTTTAGAAATACAGGAACAGATACGCTGGTTATCACCAAGGTCAAGCCGACCTGCGGTTGTACCACCGCACCTTTGAGTTCCGATAGAATCGCTCCGGGAGAATCGACTAATCTCTCGGTATCGCTGAATACTAAAAAACTGCAGGGTCTGGTGAGAAAATATATCAATATCAATTGCGACGATCCGATCAATCCCTATTTCAAAATTTCTTTTAATGCCAATATAAATAATCCCCTCTTAACCTTGATGGCGGAACCGGCGATAGTCGATTTCGGGGCGATCGACGAAGGCGGGAAATCAACGGTTAAGGTGAAGATCACTAATACCGGTACGGAGACAGCCGACCTTAAAATTCTGTCCCAACCGTCGGATAAAATAGTCAAAACTTCCCTTTCGAAAGCATCATTGAAACCCGGAAAATCGGCCGAATTAGTTCTCGAATATCTGGGTCATATACAACCCGGATCATTTGTGGCCTCGGTGACAATCGCGGCCGATGGAAACCCCGATTCTCGTTTCAGCATCCCGATAAGCGGGAAAACGGTGGAGAAATAATGAGGACGCGGATATCAACAATCATTCTGATTTCTGTTTTCCTGAGCGCCGCGGTATCGGGCCGGGCCGAAAACCAGAGGATAGATACTGGCAATCCCGATTACGTTATTCTGGATTCGGTCAACGCCTCCCCCGGCGGGAAAGTCGCGGTGGGAATGAGTATCCTCACCGATGATAACAGGAGCAATGGTGACGACCGTTGGGAGGGAATTGGCAGTTTCTGCATCGCCGTAAAATATGATGTCGGCGCGATGAAGGCCGATTCGGTGGTATTTGTTAATTCCCTGACAGGCTGGGACGAAAAATTCACCAACAGTAAAATCGATACCGGATTTATTTCGATGGCCGGAATTTACGATTTGGGCGGCAAGGACAATTCCCCTCTGCTCTCCCCGAAAAAACCGGAAAGGGCAGCCTGGATTTATTTCAGCGTAAACAAAAAGGCCAAACCGGGAGTCTATGCCCTCGAATCGACCATCGATCCGAGGCAGAAAGAAACTTATCTCGGCTCTCCTGACGGTGTCCATGCGTGGACGCCCCGCTTTACGCCGGGAACGATAGTTATAAAATAGTATTTCCGCTGATTATTATCAGGCTTTGATCTTTTCAGGCTCCAGGCGTCTTTTGAGAGCCTCTTCGATATCTATGGCCCTGGAGTGCTTGAAGAAATTCATATTCTCCACGCTGGCCACCCCGGAAAGCTCTTCCAAAACAGCCGATATCTTTCGTATCGATGATCTTATCGATTCGGTCAGGACAGGAATTTTCTGAAATACCTTGTCTTTATGACCCTGCTCATATAGCAGTTGGGCAACTTCGCATTGCCCGCTGATTTGCATGGTGGCGTTATTGATATAGTGCGAAAGAGTCGCTAAGGCTATCCGCAGAGATTCCTGGGTTCCTTCCAGTCTTTCCTCCCAAAGGATCTGTTTGCTCAAATCCTGTCTCTCCCTAAAGACCTTGGCTAACTCCAAATATAACCCGAAGAGCTCATCATTGGTTCTGGAAAGATATTCGAAAGCGTCGCCTAAGTTCAATTCCATCCCTTCGGCGTTGCTCAAAACTTCCTTGGGCAGCAGTTTATAGATCTTCCGGATTTTTTCAATATCGATTTCGAGAGACCGGGCAGCCAAATCCAGCAGGCTGATCTTTATTCCGGCTCCGTTCAGATCCTCGGGATATTCGGAATTGGCGGGAGAAAGATTATCGGCCAGCACAATAATTCTGGATAAGACCGACATTTTCTCAAGATCGCGTTCATTCGCGGGATGATGGATAGCGATAGCCTCCACGAGAGCTTCGGGCATATCCCAACGTTTGGCAATATACGCCCCAACTTCCTGATGATTGGTGTCCAATATCTTGCGTTCTCCTTCGGTCATAGTCAGACCGTCGGCCATGAGACGCCGCACCTGAAAAGTCTCTTTGCTGAAATACTGAAATAAAAAAAGACGTCCTATATCGTGGAGAAGCCCGGCGACATAGGCGGTGTCCTCGTCCTTGTACCCTGCCGCGGTGGCGGCCCCTTTAGCTGATACCGCTGTTTCGATCAGGTGCTGCCAGATATTAGCAAATTCTTTTTCATTCCTGGTTTGTTTGGAAGCGATTTGATTATAAATTGAAATGGATAGAACCAGGCATCGAACAACGTTTTGTCCGAGGACCATTATCGCCTGATTGACATTAGTTACCTGCTGGCGGTATCCGTAAAATGACGAATTGGCCACCCGTAAGACTCTGGCGGTCAAATTGGCGTCTTTTAAGATTATTTCGGAAAGTTTGGAAGCCGAAGACTGATCTTTATCAATTAGAGCCAGCACCTGGGCGATAATTGCCGGCGGCGAGACAATCAGTTCCAGGGAATCGAGTTTTTTGAATATCTTATTTCTCAAAGACATAGTATTCCTTCCCAAGTTCCATTCCCTTACTCTATCGGCCTGCTTTCCAAGCCCTTTAAGCGGCTCTATTCAATGAAACGGTAAAATTCTCATAATTGTTAATTCTTGAATTACCCGGCTTTTCATAGTAATTAAATTGATGAATTTCGAACTTTCGGGACTGAATACCGGTTAAAAAAGGAACACTGATAAAGCCAGGAAGGATGGCAAACCCGGAAATGATAAAAGATGTCTTCAGCGGGATTAAAATAGCCCAATCCATGAAAGATGGATATTCCATAATCGAATCCCTCTTAACCTCCGCCGCCATAGACAGGGTATTTTCCGAGGCCCTCTCGCGAGGTGGAGAATTCGCCGAAATATACGCCGAATTTTCGATTATCGGCGGTATCTCTCTGGAAGAAAACAAGATACGGCAAGCCCAATCCGGGGTTTCCAACGGCGTCGGTATCAGGGTGATCCACGGAGAAAAAACCGGATATGCTTATACAGAAATCTTCGATAAAAAAGACCTGCTGAAGGCCGCCGCAACGGCATCCTTTATAGCCGCAGGGTCGCGGCGAAATAAAATAGATGGCGTGAATATCAGACCGGAGAAAGCGGGGGATATCTCTCCGGTGAAAATTCCCCCGGATAGCGTCGAGGCTTCCAAAAAGGCCGATTTGCTCTGGCGGGCGAATAAAGCGGCCTTCGATCAGGATCCCCGCGTATACCAGGTCGAAGCCTCCATCTGGGACGGCGTAAAATTAGTCCTGGTGATTAATTCCGATGGATTAATGGCCGGCGATCAGAGAATCATGACCAGGTTTAATGTGGCTGCCTACGCTATGGAAGGAAATAACCGGCAATCGGGACGGGAAGGCGGGGGCGGCAGAGTCGGATTCGAATATTTTGAAAATCACACGCCCGAAGATTTCGCCGTTAAAGCGGTAAAACAATCTCTCGTTCTTCTTAACGCAAGGGAAGCGCCCGCGGGACCGCAAACTGTAGTCCTGGGCAACGGCTGGGCCGGAATTCTTTTGCATGAGGCGGTTGGGCACGGCCTGGAAGCCGATTTCAACCGAAAGGGCACATCCCTGTATTCTGGAAGAATCGGGCAGAAAGTGGCCTCGGAGCTATGTACGGTTATCGACGATGGGACCATTCCGAATTTGAGGGGAAGTATCAATATCGATGACGAAGGGCGCCGCTCCGAGAGAAAAACGTTAATAGAAAACGGGATTCTAAGAGAATATATGACCGACAGACTAAACGCCGGACTGATGAACGCCGTTCCCCGTGGTTCAGGCCGTCGCGAATCATACCAGCATTATCCGATGCCCCGAATGACCAATACATTCATGCTGCCGGGCGATAATACGCCCGATGAGATATTGTCGTCGGTAAAGAAAGGTTTTTACGCCAAGTCGTTCGGGGGTGGGCAGGTGGATATTTCCAACGGGCAGTTCGTATTTCAGGTTACCGAAGGATATATGATCGAAGACGGCAAATTGACTTATCCTGTCAAGGGAGCGAACCTGATAGGTTCCGGCCCCGAGGTATTGCAAAAGGTGGTTATGGTGGGCAACGATCTCGAATATGATTCCGGAGTCGGAACCTGCGGCAAAGACAATCAATCCGTACCGGTGGGAGTTGGACTGCCGACATGTAAGATATCCGAGATTACTGTCGGCGGTACAGCCATCGCGGGAAAATCGATGACATCCGGAGGGGCATAATGACAATACATCCGGAGCAGTTCGCCAACGATATAATCAGAGCCGCCATCCATAAAGGAGCGGACCAGGCCGATGTCTTCATCACCAGCGGCCGCGAATCCGAAGTGAAGACCAGGATGCGGGAATTGGAAAATATCAAAGAGGCTATTTCTCAAGGGTATGGCTTACGGGTTTTCAAAGATAAAAAACTCGGCTTCTTTTTCGGTTCCAATTTTACCAAATCCGGATTGGAGCAGGCGGCCGAAGGAGCGGTCAGGTTAGCGGCCCAGACTACCGAAGACCAATTCAACGGACTGCCCGATCAGGACGAAGAACCTCTATCCGCCGACTTCGATCTGTTCGACCCGCAAATAGAAAAAATTACCACCGAATGGAAAATCGAGGCCTGTCAAAAAATGGAATCGGCTATGTTCGAGTATGATTCCAGGATATCGAATTCCGAAGGGGCCGGTTTCTTCGACGGTTCGACAACGACTTACATAGCCAATTCTTTCGGGCGAAATCTCTCGTACAAATCATCATTTTGCTATATGGTCTGCCAGCCGGTAGCCAGAGAAAACGACAAGCTTCAGGGGGGATGGTGGTTCTCGTTCAAACGTAATTTCTCCGATCTCCAGGCTCCCGAAACAATAGCCGAGAGAGCCGCCGAGAGAACAGTCAGGATGTTAGGAGCGAGAACACCCCGCACCGCCCGGGTCCCGGTTGTTTTCGATAATGTTTCAGGACTATCGGTGCTAAACAGCTTGAGCGAGGCTTTGAACGGTAAATTGATCTATAGAAAAGCGTCATACCTGGCAGGAAAACTCGGCAAAAAAATCGCCTCGTCACTGATTACGATAGTCGATGACGGGGTTTTGAAACGAGGTCTGGCCTCAGCCCCGTTCGACGGCGAAGGAGCGGCAACGTCGAAAAGACAGATAATTTCCCGCGGGGAATTGGTATCGTATATGTACGATTCCTACACCGCCCGCAAATCCGGAGTCGAATCGACCGGTAATGCCCAAAGGGAATCATCATCACTGCCCTCGATAGGACCATTCAATTTCTACCTTGAAAACGGCGAACACGCGCCTGCCGATATTATCGGATCTGTAAAAGAGGGGCTCTTTCTGACTAACCTGATGGGTTTCGGAGCCAACTCGGTAACAGGCGATTATTCGCTGGGAGCGTCAGGTATTTGGATCGAAAACGGAGAATTAACTTATCCTGTCGAGGGAATAACGGTAGCCTCCAATATACTGGAGATGCTTCAGAATATCGATATGGTGGGTAATGATCTGGAATTCCTCGGACCGATATCATCACCGTCGTTCCGGGTAGCCCGGATGACCGTGAGCGGCGCGTAAGTTCATCTCAATTTATCCGAAGTATCTAATCTCGGAGCTTTTTCCGGCAACGCTGATGCGGCGGTTTTAATCCCGGATGAATCGTTGGAACAGTGATCCTGGGGCAAATAGAGAGTAAATCTGGTGCCCTTTCCCGGTTTGCTGTGAACTTCTATTCTGCCTCTATGCAGTATGACTATCTTCTTGACCAGAGCAAGACCAAGACCGGTCCCATTGGCCTTATCAGTATAAAACGGTTCGAAGATCTTCTCTTTTTTGCTCGGATCGATACCGATTCCGTTATCGGAAACCGAGATCACCATCTCGTTTCTCTCTCGAGGATTTTTTCTGGGATTCATTTTGATCTCCAGGATAATATGCCCTCCCCCCTGTACAGCATCACAAGCGTTGAGCAGCAGGTTCGACAATACCTGTTTTAAGAGAGCGAAATCACCGGTGATATCCGGTAGATTCTCTTCAAACCTGGTTTCGAGGCTGATATTATCCATCGAGGAAAGATTGCCGATGGCTGACTCCGCGAGCTGACGCAAATCTATCGGTTCGGGTACAATTTCCAGCGGACGGGCATAATTTAAGAATCGGGAGAGCAGAGCTTCAGCGGCCAGACTTTCGTTTTTCAATGAATCGACCAGATCGGCGGTTCCCTTGTCGAGAACCGGAGATTTTTTCACTAAATTGGCGAATCCTATTACTGCCGCGAAGGAATTTCTAATTTCGTGGGCCAGCCCGGCGGACATTTCACCAAGCGAGGCCATTTTTTCAGAATAAGACGAGATTTCCTGAAGACGTCTGATTTCGGTCAGATCGATCATCAGTATTGCCGCCCCCATCCCCTCTCCATTCTCGTCATTTATCATGGATGATGAACATCCCAGCCATAACTTTTCGTTATCGGGACGTTTTATCTCGAATTCGAGACGGGAATGAACCGTGCCGAGGATTAGAGCGTCGTCCAACAGGACCGACAGCTTGTGGTTCGCGCCGAAAAGTTCTTTGTAGTGCCTGCCGCGGCAGTCTTTTTCGAAATACTGGAGGATTTTTTCGGCTGACGGATTGAATCGCGATATTTTGCCGCTGGAATCGCAAATAACCACGCCGGAGGTGATGGAGCCAAGGATATATTCATTGTACCTGGCGAGTGAATCGGCTCGTTTTTCGGAATCGGCATACATATTTTCGAGCTGCTCTCGTCCCTCTTCCAATTCCAGAATTATATCTTTAAAGGTATCGACTATATATTCGATTCCCTGCTCCCGCCCTTCCGGCTTGATATCCAGATTGAAATCCATAGCTTCCCGTTTGATTCGTCTGTATGGATATAATATCGCCCGCAGGAAATATCCCCCCATGATAAGAGCGCCCAACAAACCGCCGATCCTGAATATCAGATCCCAGCGGGATAAGCGCCGAAAAGCCCTCTCCATGGGATTCACGGACGAAATTAGAAGATACCCTATGGTCTTGCCGTCGGAATTCACTAAAGGACGTTTAACAACAAGAGAATTTTCCGAATCGCGAACGGCGGCGGTATTTATTTCGGCCACCACGTTCCCCTCGGTATCGGTGACACTCAAAGCCCCGACGTCGGTCAGTATGGCCAGATCCTGCAAATTCTCGAAGAGTGCGGCGCTGGAGCGTGTCCATTTGGGAGCTTTATCCTCGAGTTCGGTCTTTATAAGATTAGCGGCCATATTGATTGAAATCTCGAATTGGGAGTATTGACCGCGGACGGCCCGTTCGAAAGAAAAACCAGAGATAAAATTAGTGGAGATTAAGAACAGGATTAGAAATCCCAGCGAGATAATAATCTCCAGTTCGTATCTATCATATTTTTTGGCCATCACTATGGATTATCGGCAAAAAACCGACGACGTTCAATTGATCAGGATCTAAAGACCTATAAAACGCCGATAAGCCATGATAATGATATCACCCGTATAGATCGCCAGCCAGGCCGATATGGTTAAAAATGGACCGAATGGAATATACGACGATTTATCTTTCCTGCCGGATAGATAAATCATGGTTATCCCGACTATTGATCCCAGGAAAGATGCCAATACCAGGATCAGCAGCAGGTTTTGCCATCCCAGAAACGCCCCCAGCATAGCCGCGAATTTGACATCGCCGAAACCGAGGGCTTCCTTTTTGAATATGAATTCGCCCAGCAGACCGACCAGAAGAAATACTCCTCCGCCCACAATAAGCCCGATCAACGACTGCTTCCAGCTGACAAAACCGCCCGGTATAAAACTCAGACAAAATCCCAGAACCGTTCCCGGCAGAGTGAAAACATCGGGAATTATGGTAAATTCAAGATCGATAAAAAACACGGCTATGAAAATGAACGTAAGAAAAACGGCAATACCGCCTTTCGGTGTCACTCCGAATACGAATATAGCCAGGACCGCAAGCAATCCGGCCGAAAGCTCCACCATCGGATAGCGGCTGGAAATTTTAGTTCGGCAATGACGGCATCTGCCTTTGAGAATAATAAAGGACAATATGGGGATGTTGTCATAATATCTGATTTTTGTCAGGCAATTCGGGCAGGTCGACGGCGGTTTCAGCAGAGACATTTTCCTCGGAATCCGGTATATCAGGACATTGATAAAACTCCCGAATACAGCTCCGAAAACAAAAACAAGGGCGAGAATAACTGGGTCGCGCATCGCCATATTATAAACCAATCTATAAAAAAAGTAAATAGCTGAGAACAGCCGCGAGAAAATTACATAGTAGCGTCATCTATAGGATTGACCAGCAGACCGTTATTATTAATTGTCCAGGTGTCGATTGTGGGGTCCTCGTCAATATCGGCTGTAGCTGTGCATGTGAAAGTGTTAACGTCGGAAACCATAGAATACGTATATCTGGCGCTGTTCATAATTTCCACTCCAATCTGATCGAAAGCCGCGGGCGCGGCAGCCGATGCCGTTACCCCGTTAAGGGTATAGGTCTCGTTTTCCATAAAATATGCCCGCTGCATAGAGTAAATCTGTTTGAGAAGCTCTTTGGCTTCCGATTGTTTGGATTTGGCGGCCGCTATCATGAATCGGGGGATGGCCAGAGCCGCGAGGATGCCTATGATAACCACGACAATCATCAATTCAATCAGGGTAAATCCTGAACTCCTCTTCTTTCCGGCCATGATCATATTTCCTCCAATTTATCCGGTCAAACCGGCTAAAAAAAATCGGGGGACGGAATACCGTCCCCCGTTCGAATTCGTTACGTTAGAGCGAAGAGTCGTCGATCGTGTTGGTCAGAGTACCATTCTGATCGATTGTCCAGGTATCGATTGTAGGATCATCGTCAAGATCGGCGGTAGCCGTGCAAGTGAAAGTGTTTACGTCGGAAACCATGGCGAATGAGTATCTGGCGGAACCCATTACATCGACGCCGATCGTAGCGAAAGCCTGCGGAGCGGCGGCGCTGGCGGTTACACCGTTAAGGGTGTAAGTATTGAATTCCTGTCTGTAGGCTCTCTGCATGGTGTAGACCTGCTTTAAGAGCTGCTTGGCTTCTGACTGCTTGGATTTGGTGGTAGAACGCATGAAACGCGGAATGGCCAGTGCGGCCAGGATACCGATAATGACCACGACGATCATCAGCTCGATAAGGGTGAAACCCTTATTGTTACGATGGAAATTCCTCAACATTTGCTCACCTCTCTGTTTATTGGGTTATTAGTTCTTCACTGTTTCTTATCGAATATTATTTCGGCAACTTTAATTTCCCGAAATATCGAGGCAATTCCTTCGGAAATTCATTCTGTTTTCAAAGTTCCGACCCGTAATATGGCAAACGGCATGCCGTAACCTCTTAAAACTGATCGGCCATGAAAACATTGATCCGTAACAGTCATATTATCAACAGGATACGCCTCCGGAACGCGGGCGGCCGGAGTTATGGCGGATCTTGATTTGCACGGCTGAATAAGCCAAAAATCCATCGCACTTTGCGAATTGCGAAAATTCCGGCCGGCAAAATGCTCAAAACTGTTTCAGAAAAATATGGAGATTTTTGATTGTTTTATTTATTCAATATGGCTGGAACAACCGGTGGTTCAATGACGCCTCGATATTAGGCATCGAAAGTTAGCCCGAATAATTTCTATCTTGGCGGCTCTTATTCGAGTTCTTTATAAACGAAAACGGCCGCTCCGTAAATAAAGAGATTGACGAATATCCCGGCGGCGATCCTGATATAAAGTATCAACAATATAAGCTCGGGATTAAGCAAAGTGACTATCCTGCCTGAAAATTCTGTCAAGATCAGATCGAAGACCAATCCGATCGATCCGGGAACCGCTACTATAAAGAAGGTCAAAAAGAAATTTCGGGCGCAAAGTCCGGCGCTTCCAGCGATAGCGGAGAATATTTTCTTACCCCCTATAATCACTCCGGGGATCGTATAGACAAAAAAGGCAGAAACCGCGAACGCCGCGCAATTCAAACCGGTATTCAAAACAAGTTTACGAAGTGGACTCGTGGCCGCCGCCTGAGCCAGGACAACCGATGGGGCCAGCATGACAACCAAAACAATCCCGGTCTCGATAATCCAGAACAACAAAAGCGGGAAATATAAACGTCGGCTGGATCTCAAGGCCTCTTTTAGAGAAATCTTCTCCCCCGAATGATATCCGGAAAGCTTGTGGACCGCCGCCGCGGAGAGAATCACCCAAATCGTAGGACCGAGAATAAAAGTACTATAGCTGGAATAAAGAGACGGAAGAGCCAGATAATATTGAGGATAATGAATCATCTCCTCGGAAATGAATCGCGATATTAACGGCGATATCAGCGCTGACCATCCGCTCAAATGAAAATTGATCAGACCGAACAGGCCTAAGGCTTGAAAAAAAGCCAGAATTAAAAATGGCGCCCAGGGAGCAAAATTGAAAACAGCCGCGAACATCCTGCCGTAAATACGGACAAAAAGATTGATCTTGTCCAGGGCGGTCAGTTTCATACTACCAGGATCCGCTGCCCAACAGGGTTCTGGAGCTGTTGCCTCTCCGGTCGGCCAGATCGAGCCAGTAGAAATATACTTGAGTTTCGACGGCTGAACTGTCGGTGTATGACCCGGTTGCCTGCAGAGTGGTGACGAACACGGTCAATGCGCCGGCAGGATCAGAGTCTATATCCCGCAGCAGCCGGTAGCTTCCGAAATCGGGAAGATCGGGCGAAGTCCAGGTAATGACCAGAGCGCTGTCCGATGGCGCTACCACGCCGTCAACCTGCGGAGGCAAATTATCAATTAGATGCGCTCTGATGCTGTCCGACGCGGAACTCTGTCCGCCTCGATCATAAGTACGCAAAATATACCAGATATTCAGGGTATCTTCCGATGTGTTAAACGGCGGATTATCTGTGAATGTCAAACGTCCCGAATCGGTAGTGAAATTTACCATAACACTATCGGCCCGACCGATATCTTCCTGCCAGCGGAACAGCCTGTAGGATTCGAAATCAGTATCGAGACATCGGCTCCACTCCAGAGCGATATCCGAATATCGATCGGGTTCGATCACCAGCGGGTAAAGATTCGCGGGATCGGGAGGCAAATCCAGCCCGGTTGTACCGTCAGCTTCATTGGAACCGGTCCATAATCCGGTGTTATCGGCCACATAAACCTTATAGAAATAAGCGGTGCTTTCACTCAACCCGGTATCGGTCAACGTAGTGGCGGATGATGAAGACAGTACACGGACCAGGTAATCGCTGGAATCCACTCCGGCCGAAACACCGCGGTAGATTCTGTATTGCGCGAAATCCTGCGCGGATGATCGTCCCCACGACAGCTCCAGACGATCATATTGCCCCTGGGGAGTATTTACATCATAAAGGGTAACCGGGTCGGGAAAACGTCGAACCGAAATACCGGAACCGGCCTGGACCGGCCCGGCATCATTGCCGGCGCGATCGGTAAATGTCCCGAAAACTATCTGATTTTCGAAATCGAGTGAACTATCGAGTATATAGTCAACTTCATAGATCCCGTCATCGGCGGTAACATCTCCTCTTTCGCCATTATCGTTCAACAAAAATGTCAGGATACCATTTCCGATCCGAACTCCGGCCTGACCGTCGGTCTCGGCCGCGAATAAGCGGAAATGAACGTTATCGCCCGGCGTGAAGGGTGCGCCAGACGGAGAAAACCTGACCGAATCGATAATCGCCTGCGTATCGAGTATAATAGTATCGCTGTAATGGCCGATGGTCATCCTGCCGGATGAATCCCGGAATCGAGCGAAAACTGTTTTCACACCGTCGCCCGTCGGAAGCCGGAAGTTTCTCCCTGTATTGAATACTTCCCATTGCGAGCCGGAAAAACTCGAGTCCGACGATACCTGCATAAGACCGGTCTGTGATGGAGCTGTCAAAATCAGAACAACGTCTCTGGTATCGATAAATTCCAACCCTTCGCTGATAATTATGCCGTAGAGATCGGGTACCGCTTCCACCGGATCGCATCTATATCCTTCGAAACCATCCAGGCTGACAGACGAAACGCTGAAATATCCGACAATACCGTTTTCGAGGTTCGAAACCGTGTAGCTCATGGCCACGGTCTGTCCTATTTTGGTATAGATGCCGGCCGATGAATCGGCTGAATAAATATAGTATTTGGATATCTCCGCAGTGTCGGAAATGTCCCAACTAAGAGTGACTGTCGCGTCCCCGACAATCGCTGAAAGATGAAGTGGGGTCGGTGGGATATCCCCGCTGATGGGCGCCGATACCGGTTCGGTTATTTCTCGGGAACAAGCCAGTCCCAATACCAATACGGCAAGAGCCGCTGCCAGAATATTAGATGACATTTCTAATTTCATATCCGCCCCCTAAAACCTGACCGTAAAAGTCAACTGCGCGCCGCCATCTATGGAGGCCACAGTAGGATAAAACAGATCGGTCTCGGGGAAAAACAAAACGGCGTCCAGAACATTGAATACCCATAATGCCCCGGCCGCGGCAATGGCTATCCGTCTGTCGGTTTCAGCCCTGTAAGCCGTTCTTTGTTTATCATCGAGGATCGTTTTATAACGGATCCTGTCTTCTATAGAAACCGCGTTCGTGTAGTTCATGATAGCGATATTGTAATCGGAAAATTTATCTTTATATCTGCTGTCTGTGAAATATACGGCCACTGCCGAAACGGCCGCCCCGGATGTCAGCATGATTCCGCCGGTCTTCTTGCCGGAATATATCTGCCCCCAACCGGGCACGAATACAGAACGAAGACCCGCCTTTAAACGGCTTTTCCTGGTCATTTTGATTTCGAAATTGTTATTGCTTCCCGGCACAAAGGTCAAATCGCCTTTCCAGGTTTCGTATCCGGGACGGGTAATTTTGGCCTGGTATCTTCCAGAAAGTTTCAAGGGCAGCCTGGCGGGAGTGTTGGCGATTAGATCCATTTCGCCATAAAGAAATACTGTTGCTCCCGGAGGGCTGGTGACAATAGTAATCTGCTGATCATCCTGACCCGCAGCCGGCGGCGGACTAATAAGCAAAAAGCCTGAAATTAGTATTAAGGATATTTTTCCAACCATATTAAATTCCCCCGAAAAGCGAATTAGCCCTCATGGACGCGGCAATCGCGATTGTTAACTCGATCCCACCAACAAAACAGATCATAAATCTGTCAATTGTCTTTATACTCCCAACTTTGGAAATCAAACTCAATTATTCCCTCCTAAAAGAAGCCTTAAGACGTGAATTACCCTGTCATAAAAGGCCCGGCTTCCCCCTAAGTCTTTTCAAAATGGAAACATACTTAATATCGGCAATTCACGCAAGCAGTTTATCCCAAACAAAAAACGGGGATAATATCTCCCCGTTCATATTCCAATTTTTCTTTTGGCTACATTCCGCGAGCGCTAATAACAACAATCACCGTCTTAAGCATGATCTTGATATCCTGGATAACGCTCCAGCTTCTGATGTACCGCAGATCATACCTGGTTTTGCGGCTTACGTCATCGATGCTCTCATCATATTTATGCTCGACCTGCGCCAGACCGGTAACTCCCGGCTTGACATTGAAACGTTCCAGGTAATTTTCTACAACGCCATCGAGCCTGGCCACAAAATACGGCCTCTCCGGGCGAGGTCCGACAATGCTCATCTCTCCGGTCAACACATTGAGAAGCTGAGGGATTTCATCTATTCTGGTCTTTCTGAGAATACGTCCGATTCTGGTAATCCTCGGATCGCTCTTGGTAGCCCAGACAGGGCCGGATTGACTTTCGGCATCCAGTTTCATAGTCCTGAATTTGATTATTCTAAACGGCTTGCCAAATCCCGATTCCTGACGACGATCACCGCGGCCGCGCTTCTGAGGAGCTTCCACGGCCACATGGCGACGGCTTGCTCTCCGACGGTTACGTCCTACCCTAACCTGCGTATAAAAGATCGGCCCGGGGCTGTCGAGTTTGATGAGTGCCGGTATTATTAGCCAAAACGGAAGACTGATAACCAGACCGACCAGCGATCCGGCGATATCAAGAGCCCTTTTGACCATTACCGATGGGTGAAGTTTATATTTTACCCTGACGATTATCGAATGTCCTGCGGAGATAACGGTATGGTTGGCAATACTCTCCAAAAGCAGATAGATATTGGCAAATACCAACTCACCGAGAAAATAGTAGAGCAACCGTTGAGATCCTGCACGGAATCTCAGCCATTGACCCCAAAACCCTATAAACTCTTCTTCCCAGTAGTGGGCTAGTGGATTTGCGACAGGACTTTGGTATCTCAAAAATTACTCTCCAAAATTAGTTTCACCTTAATTATGGAAATGTAATCGCAAATTCGCTGCCACAACGCTGTCTTGACAAAAGAATATATATCTAACCGCCCAAGATAATTTTAACGCTTATATCTTTATATCTTATAACACCTTATGGTGGCACAAAAATACAGGGAGGCTCCCCAGATCCAAAACGATAATTGCGGCCAATACTAAAACATAGATCATATAATTCCATTATGCAAAACATTGCAAAAAGAATGCATGCGGATAATTTAACGGATCTGATTATCCTGGTTTCTTATCGGAGTAATGATAACCGTAATACCTGTCCTTATAATAATAAGGAAGGACGTCTTCATAGTCGTTGAGGACAACTCCAACGATATTACTGCCTGCGTTCCGCAAAAGATTGGCGGCTCGGTTGACCACTTCCCGTTGGGTGGATCCGGCTCTGATAACTATCAATACACCGTCGACATTGTCTGCTAAAAGAAGGGGATCGGAAACCGGGATCACCGGCGGTGAATCGATAACAATGAAATCGAAATAGAACTTTAACTCCTGAAACAAGGCCGGGATATCTCCTCTATCCAGAATATCGGTCGGCAAAGAGCTGACTTTTCCCGCGGTGATGACTGATAAATTGGGAATTCCCGTAGACCTGGAAACATTCTTGATGCCGGCTTTTCCGGAGAGAACATCGGCCAAACCGCCATCGGGAGCAATACCGAAATATTCGTGGATTCTCGGCTTGCGTAAATCGAAATCGATCACGGCGACCTTAGCCTGCATCAGGCTGGCGGCGGTAATCCCGAGATAACAGCTGGTAATGGATTTGCCCTCAGCCACAGTAGCTGATGTCACCAGCAGACTGCGGATTTTGTTTTCGCCGACCGATTTCAGATTCGAGACTATTCTGCGCAGTTCGGTGGCTACCGCCGATTCCTTATCATAGAGCGATATTATGGATGGTTTGTTCTTTATGTGATTCATTTGAGGATAGCCTCCAGAAGCACCTCGAAACCTTTCAAGTCGTTCTCCGAAAGCCTCAGATTTTTATTGGCGCGGGAAAAACGCGGATTGACATCGAGCGCCTTTTTGAAGTGTTCGATAGCCTTATCTCTCATGAATTTCCCCATTATGGTATAGGCCATACCCAGTTCATTCTGCAAATCGGCGTAAGCCGGGCTGGCTTTCAGGAGATTTTGAATTTTCTCGATATAATCTTTGATTCCATCTTCCGTTACACCGTTTTCGCCATGAACATACCGCAAGTACATTTCCATCAGTCTTTCTTTGGGCGATTCGATATCGGGATTTTCGGCTATATCGGCAAGAATGGCGAATGATTCTTCCAGTTTGTCTTCTTCCAGCAGAGCCAGCCCCTTTTTATACTCGTCGCAGATCAGGCGGGGATTAAACATGGCCGCTTTGCCGAACGCCTCGATGCTGTTTGCCTTGAGATTTCTGGCCAGTTCGAAATCCTCTTTGACTATGCCGTTAAGAATATACCCCAGTCCGAGATTGAAATGAGCCTGGTCGAAATAGATATTCAACTCCACCGCCTTCTTGAATTGGGCAATAGCTTCCACGGGCTTTTCGGATCTGAGGCAGGCAACGCCCAAAAGATTCCTGTAATCGGGATATTCCGGCGAAAGATCCACCGCAGATTTGAGGCTTGCCTGAGCCTCCGCGAACCGTCCGGTAGCCAAAAGCAATTTCCCCATGATCATTTTCAGCCCGGAATTCTCAGGGTGCTTCTCCACCGCCGATGCCAGTAATTCCAGTCCCTCGTTATAGAGTTTCCGAGAATAAAGTGTCATACCTATTTTGCCTATGATATCCGGGCGGTCAGATTCTTTCATTTTTTCGATCAGGCCGAGTAGCGAAGCGAAATCAGCGCGATATTGTCTGTGAATTTCCAGGGTGTATTCAGCCAGACCCTGATCGTCCAGATTATCAGGGTGCGGAAAAACCCGACCGCTTATCAGCTGCCCGGAATGGAAAATAGAAACATTGATAGACCGGGTTTGACCGTTGATTGAAGTTTGAACGAGATACTCCCGGTCGAGATGTTTTATTTTATCGGAGTAACCTGTGCCGGACATAAATTAACCGTTCTTCCTAAAATTTAAAAATATGATCAAAAGCACCAAAATAAAACTTATACCGGCGCCGATCAAAACAGGTATTTTCTTTTTAAACCCTGAACCGTAAGGCAGAGCGATTTTCGGGATAGTTCCGACCACCCTTAGCTTCAGATATTCCTCGACATCCTCTACTTTCTTAAACGAGCTGTCGATGATCTCCAAAAGAAGGATCACTCCTCCCCCCAATATCAAACCGAGTACAAAACCCATTAGCAGAAGCTTGATTTTATTGGGGAACTCAGGGATCAGCGGAAGAGACGCCGGCTTTATAATAATATACTTGGCTTCGGCCTCAACTTTCTTGGCCGATTGATCTATGGCGGCGTACTGGGAATGCTGCACGAAAAGATCATAAAGGGTTTTGTAATTATCGATTTCGCTGCGCAGCCGCTCCATGGTAATTTCTGAATCCGGATTTTTCGAAAGCTGGGATTTTATCCGTCCGATGCTTTTATCCAGAGTAATCCTTTTTTCCCGGTTGAAATCGAGATTCAACTGCCCGATCAGATAAGCGGCGATATTATCCCTGATCGATTCCGAACGATCGGCGTATCTGCGGTTCACGTCCCCCTTGATTCTGGTATTGAGATCGGCCAGCATGATTCTGGCTTCCTCATTGAGATTCAGGACCTTGGGATCGCGCCAGCTGTGTTTGGTTATAAGATCGGTCAGCTTGCTTATAGTTTTCAAAAGTTGATCTTTGGCCGCCTGCAGCTCATTGGGGATATTCAGCTTGCCGACATCGACCTTATCCGAAATCATCTTCGCCCGCAAATCGAGCAGTTTACTCTCCTGAACAGAGATCTCCAGATCCAGAGCCTCGGCCGCAGAAACTATCTGCAGCAGACTGTATCCGCTGGTATCTTCCGCCACCCCGCTGACCAAAAGCTGCTGACGGAAATTGGTCAGTTTCTCCTCGGCGGTTTTCAGTTTATCCCGATAAAATGCCAGTTGTTCTTCCGAGAAAGTGATATTCGATCTGATCCCGGCCAGTTCGTTAGCCAGGCTCTCCTCGATAAAGATATCAGCCAGGGCCTTGGCTCTCTTCTGAGCCGAAACCGGGTCGGAAGCCTCGAATGAGATCTGAAGCAGATCGTGGGCGCTGAGCTCGACTACTACATTTTTCCCGAGACCGTTGGCCAGGATAGTCTCGGCCAGTTCGTTCTCGGAGATTTCAGGGTATAGGGCTTTGGTTTGAGCCGCTACCTGCCTGATCTGGTCGTTTATGGGGATATCAAGTACGGCTATAAGCCGCCGCAGGTATTTGGTGGAAGTTATCTGGTTCTGGTATGACCTCTGCCTTTCCAGATTGGAGATTCTCGAATAAGACGGCTGTCCTTCGAGTTGACGTTCCACCGATGGGGGCAGAATCCGTGATTCCCCGAGCATAATACTGACCGACGACATATATACCGGCGCGAGAAAATAACTGGCGGCCAGCGCGATCAGCGGGACAATAATCAAGGGCAAAATAAGTACGGCTTTGCGCCTGACGATTACTCCCCAGTATTCCCTGATATCAACCTGTTTTTCGGAGTTGCTCAAATATTCCTATCTCGATAAAAGGACCAAAGTCCCTAAGGCCGTTATCAACGGGATAATCTGTATGGCCGCGTTCAAGGCGCCTGAAAAAGCGTTTGATCTCCTGGCCGGGATAACTACCGTATCCTCCGGGCCGAGAACTAATCTGGCCGGCGAACCCTGCTCGATATATTTTTCCATATCCAATTTCACGATGCTGGAATAAGTCGTGCCCTTTACAATCACCCTGACATTTTTCAAATCTGCCTCGGGCGTATACCCTCCGGCCGCGGTTATGGCATCTAATACGTCCATTCCATCTTCGAGGTTCCGCACGCCGGGCGTTAAAACATTACCGAGGACATAATAAATATTCTTGCCTTCGAATTTAGAACCCTTGCCGAGATCGAAAGCTACGCCCAGGGATGAGGTCGGGACATTAACCAGGTCTCCCGGCTTAAGTTCAGGAGCCCGGCCGAGATCGCCGCTCCTGATTATATCGTACATATTGACATTGAGAACCTCGGATTTATCGCCGACTTTCCGGATTATGGTTACATGGGATAGATCGGCCATGCTGGTAGGTCCTCCGGCATCGAGAATCACTCTCCAGAGATCCGGGATTTTTTCATAGCTTTGAGTGGCCGGGTTGGTGATCTCTCCGGTCACCACCACGTACCTGGAATGATACTCGGTTACCACTACCGTAGCTTGAGAAATGGGAGTATGGTAAAATGTCATCTGCTCCACTATATTTTTCGACAATCTCGAGGTGGAAAGTCCTCCGGCCTTGATATCGCCAATTACCGGCAGGGTAATCATCCCGTCTTCCCCGACCCTGGCCGCCGTATTGAGTTCTGGCTCCTGCCAGAACGATATAGTCAGGATATCGCCGACTCCGATGATATAAGACTGATCACTTGTCTGGGCCCGAAGCAGTGAAATCGGGCTGGCCATAAAGCAGATCAGCATAAACAGACCCATAATCGTCCGGGCGCTCAAACCGCGGCCATTCGATTTATCGCTATAAGTTATCATCGAACCTCCCAATTGAGGATTTCTCCTGTTCCAAAAGCCCCGGTTGAAACATTATGGCTTTATTACGCCCCATCGATTTGGCTTTCAAAAGGGCCATGTCGGCGCAATAGATAATTCTGTCCGGAGTTTCGGCGTGCCCTGGAAATATCGCCCCTCCGACCGAGACCGTAACCGGCGTTTTGACATCGACAGATTCGGACTTGAATTTGAAATTAGCGATCTCATTTCTCAATCTCTCGATAAAAATATTGCAGTTATCCTCGCCGGTATCGGGCATTATTATACAGAATTCCTCCCCGCCGTACCTGCTGACCACGTCGATGGATCGTATGGTCTCCATGATCAGACGCGATATCTGCTTTAAGATCAAATCGCCGGTTTGATGGCCGTAGTTATCGTTGAATATCTTGAAATTGTCTATGTCCAGAATCACCAGCGAAAGTTCACGGTCATACCTTTTGGATCTGAGAATTTCCTCGCTGAGTCGTTTATAAAAATAACGGTAGTTGTAGATCCCGGTCATGCTGTCGGTATAAGAGAGTTTCTCTATAGTGGAATATTGCCTGATATTCTCCAGGGCCAGCGAGGCGATATTGGTGATAATGGAAAGGGAATCGAGGGCGAACTGAGAATAAGGAGTTTTGTCGTTCTTCGACCCGACCAAAAGAACCGCTCCCTGCTTGTCTCCCACCCTGATGGAACAGGCGGCCTGGTAACCATTTCCCAACGCCGCGCTGATAAACGGCTCGTCCTTCTTGAGTCCTGAAGCAGCCAGAGGCAAAAGCACCGGCTTGGGATTTTTAGCCAGCAAACTGAAAAATTCCGATTCGGAATCCAATATTAATTTCAATTCGGGCTGTATGTCACCGTCGTCCAGAGCAAAATGACCCTCGCCGGTGGGATGTAGAATCCCGGTTTTATCGGCTCCCAGCTGGCCTTTGACAACTTCCTTCAGCGTGGCGAACAATTGATCCTCATTGAAAATAGAATATAGGTCGCCGGATATTTTTACAAATGAATTTAAATTCAAAAGCCTGTTATTAAGTTCTTTATTGAGATCGGCGTTCTCCCGTTTCGTTTGGGAATAGCCGTTTCTCTGCCGTTTGAGCTCCGATTGGATTTTTTCGTGATACATCCCCTGACGCAGCTGGGAATCCAGAAACGGCCATAAAGTCCTGTTAAAGTCAGGGCTTTTCAAAGCGTCGGCCATAAGATCCGCCGGCTTTCCGGCAACCAGAATAATTGACCGGGAGCGATCCCATTGATAGACGAAGGAATAGGAAAATTCAAAATCGTCATCGGAGTGGTTTTTAAACAGCAGCCTCAGGATTCTCTCGTCGGTCGAAACCGAGCCGTTTTCCTTAATTCCTCTGAAATACTGCCTTAAAAGAAAGGCCTTGGGAGAACCGAGGCGGCGGGAAGATATGCCGGAGTAAACCCAGGGTTCATACTTCTGCCCCTCCCTGAAGAATATGGCGAAATTCGCAAACTGAAACTTATCTTTCAGCAATTCCGCGATCTTTAAATCCAGCCGCTTATTCTGGCCGTTATCAGCGGCAATCTCGGATAAAAGCTTCGGGGCCAGCGACCATTCCCGAGCGCGTTCGTGGTCATACAAACTGCTGACAAGCGCCGATTCCCGGACTGTTTTCAGCAGGCTTAACGATATCGAAACCATGACAATCAATATCCCTGCCCCCAATCCGGCGGCAATCGAAAAAGACGGGGCAAAATAAATGACCGCGGGCAATACCGCGCCTAATATAATAAACAGGGCTATATAAGCCTTGGACAGGGGGGAATTACTCATTACTTATCCCCGGATTGGGTCCTCGCTCTGCGATATCGGCTTTTCTTGCTAAGGAGTTTATGTTCCTTGAGAATCGACCATATCTTCCACCACCCGGCCTTATGCTGCGGCTGTCTTCTGTTGACCTCATTCTTTATTTCGGAGATGCTGAAAAACGGGTCCTTATTGACCAGCTCGAGAACCACCGCGTGAATTCCGGGCGACGACGGAGCCATTTGAGGCTTGGAACCGGAAAACTCCTTCGGACTCCCATCGTCTATGGGGGTCAGCGGAACGGCCGGATCAGCGGGTTTGGATTCGGGCGAAGCCTGGCCCGAGATTTGTCCGGCAGCCACCGCTGTGGAGACTGGTATTTTACCTCCGGCCGCATCGTAGTCATTTTTGGCCTTCTCCAGCGTATCGAACGCTCTGAGAATAGAATCGAATTCCAGAAGCTCGAATATCTCATAGACATTGGGGATCATCCTGGCCAACTTAATATCCCCGGCATTTTGCCTGATCTCCCGGATATTGGAAATAAATATACCCCAACCGGCCGAGGAGATATAGTCAACCCCTCCCAGATCGACAATGATATTATATTTCCGTTGCTCCAGCAGGGAGTTCATGACTTTTTCCAACTCCGGGGCGGTCATGGTATCGATAACCCCGTCCACCCTGACTACCGAGATAGCTCCTTCCGAAGCGGAACTGTCCAGAGATATCTTGATATCGCTCATAGCTTTTTAATCCCCCAGCCTTTCCAAAATCTCCTTTGACAGGTTAAAATAATCGTATGCGCCGTAGGAGTAAGGGGCGTACTCGAATATTGTTTTCCGATGCCATTGAGACTTTTTTATCTGAGCATTGTTTCTAATTTCCGTGGTTAGCACCATATCACCGTAATTATCCCTGAGATTCTCCAGGGCCAGTCTGGAAATAGTCGTCCTCCTATCATAAAATGTCGGCAATACTCCGACAATCTCAAGGGATCCGTTCCTGCCAGCGCTCATTTCTCTCTTTATCTCCATCGTCGTCTTGACCCCTTCCAGCGAAAAGTAATCCAGCGAAGAAGGGATCAATAAGTAATCGGCATATTCTAAGGCGTTTAAATTTATGACATTTATCGACGGAGAGCAATCTAAAATTACATAATCGCACCCCGAAAGCCGGGAAAGAGACCTGCTGAGGATATTATTCCGATCCGGCATGGCGGCTATTTTCATCTCCAGATCGGCCAGCCTCTTGCGGCCGGATGGCAAAAGATAGAAATTCGGCCGGACCTTAAAGATATCCGCCGTGTTATTCATCATCAGATCGACCAGCCCTTTATCGGAATTGACATTGAAAGCGGAGGACGCCGATCCCTGGGGATCGCAGTCCACAAGCAATACCCGTTTTCCCGATAAAGCCAGACCATGTCCGAGGTTAATAGCGGTCGTTGTCTTGCCGGTACCGCCTTTGGAAGTCAGAATTGCCAGTTTTATCATTTTTTATCGAATTTTTCCTGAAGCTTTTTGCTGTAATTGTCCCAATCCAACTGTTCTTCTTCTTCGCCGGCATTGTCATTCTCTGAAGCAGCGTCGACCACGTCGATAGGCGTGGCGTCCGATTCCGGCAGGGTTTGTGGCGCCAACTCGGGCTGTTTTCCGGCATTGTCTTCGGAATCGCCTGTTTCTTTCGGCTCTTCAGGAGACGGGAAGCTATCCTTCGACTCTGAGACGTTCAGATCGGCCGCCTGATCATTTGTTTCTTCGGCCGGATTTCCCCTGGTTTCAGCCTCATCCACTTTAGCTTCGGCCATTTTCAGTATCATCTTTTCGAAAAGACCGGCGATATCTTTTCCTCCTCCGAGTTTGCCCAGTTCGGAGGCTATATCGCTGTACAGTCCCGTATCTCCTAAAGCAGTTTCCAGGCTCTTGAGCTTTTCGAGTTCCTCATCGGAGCCCTGCGGAACCTCCAGGGCCTTATCGCTGATGCTTTTCTTGATCTGCTCGAGATAGGCGTCGCGGTCGATCTGCTCTTTCTTCTCCTTATCCTTGAGTATCTCCTTATCGAGTTCCGCTCTCATATCGGGAGACATAGCTCCCATTCTCTCCACATATTCCAGACGGAGTTTTTTGGTGTTGAGTCTCATGCGAGTCAGCTCTTCGCTTAAACCGCGCATATCCAGATCAGCTATCCCGTTTTTCCGAGCCTCATCGATTATTCTCTTGGCCCCGAATTCCGGGTGAGTTCTGACTATATTGAGGATCTCCTTGCGAGCCTCATAGGGAATCTGCTTCATGCCGGAATCGGCCCTGAGCTTCTTATCCAGTAATCCCGCGTCACCCAGCCTCTGCCAGCGGCGGCGGTATTTATAATAGGTCGAAATGGAAACCCCGGCCTCCTTGCAGGCATCCTCGGCTGAAATACCCTCATATTCGACCATCTCGATCAAACGTTTTCTCTGCTGGAAAACTATCTCGTCGAGCATGATCTTTTCCTTAATCACAACCAGGGTGATATCATCGTTTTGCGGCGCTCCGGCAGTAAACCGGTTGATATCGGCATCTAATTTTTTGGTGAACTCTTCAGGATGAAGTTCGGAATTGGCTTTTATGAATTCGATCAGACGGTCGTTGCCGTACTGCTGACCGGAATTATTCATCGCCTCGGTAATACCATCGGTGTAGATCACCAGCATATCGTCTTTCTTCAGCTTGACACTGTCATGCTGGAGAGAATCCTCAAAGGCGATATCGTCCGGCAGGCTTATCCCCAGCGGCATTCCGCGGGTATTGAGGAAATAGCAGGAATTGGTATCTTTCCTGAATAGAATCATGGGATTATGACCAGCGGAAGCGTAAGAGATAGTTCGTTTTCGGGAATCCAGAGTGATAAAGAAAATGGTAATGAACATTCCCTTCTTGACATCGTCGGCCACGAACTTGTTAACCTTGCTCAGGATGGATGTGGGAGAATAGTTTTCTCTCGACTCCAAACGCAGGGCCGTTCGAATCATGGTCATAACCAGAGACCCGGGAACACCTTTACCGGAAACGTCGGCCACGATTATCCCCATGGAATGCTCGTCGATCCTGACGAAATCGAAATAATCTCCGCCCACGTCCTTGGCCGCCCGGTAGATAGTGGAGATATCGTACCCTTCGACATCCGGAAATTTGCGAGGCAAAAGGGCATGCTGGATTTCCTGGGCCACCTGCATTTCCTTTTGCAGACGTTCCTGTTCGACCAGGTTTACCTGCGATTTTTTGAACTTGTTGGTAATCTCATTGAATGCCATAGCTATCTCGGCAAACTCATCGGCGCCCTCCACCGGCAGGGTCTGGTCGAGATTGCCGTCGCCTATTCTCAGCACCCCTTCGGTAAGCTTCTGAATCGGTTTCACAAAATAATTGGATAGCATGAAGACCGCCACGAAACCGGCAATCAAACCGAATATGGCGATTATAAATAACCCCCGCCGGGCGTTGGCGATTTCCACCAACAGAGGAGATTCCAGAATTCCGAAATAGGCGTATCCGACGATATTGTTGTTGAGCTTCACCGTGTTCTTGTAATGGAACGCTTTTATACCCGATGAATCCTGAACCGCTATGTCGTTGTTATAGTAGCTTTCGGGGATAGGCTCATATCTGGAGAGAAACTTCCGGGGATTATTAGGATCGGCGATTATAGTCGCGGAAGTATCGGTTACTACCAGGTAAGTGAAACTTTCATTGGCTTTCAGCCAGGCTTCGGCAGATTTGGAGAGATCTACATCCTTGAAGATGATCTTATCGCCGATATCGGAAACAAATGAATCCATGACATCGGAGGCGCCTTTGAAGAATCTGGCCGTGGCTCCTTCGGCGGTTCTCTTATCTATGTAGATAAATACGCTGGTAACGATGGCGAAGACGACCAGCGACGCCCATAGAGAAAATTTCACCCTGATGGAAACGCCCGGAGCCCTGATAGTTCTCGACGGTTGTTTGTCGGCCTGTTTTTCCATACGCAGTTCGTTTTCGCCATCGCGGGAATAATACTCCACAGAATCCATCATCTTGCGGATCAGATATAACCCCAGGCCGCCTTTGCGGCCGGTTTTGATATAGCGGTTCAGATCAGGGGTTTCGGAATGATCGTAATCGAATTTGCGGCCTTTATCGAATATGGAGAAAGAGACCCGCCCATGGTACAGTTTTACTTTTATCCTGATAGTTCCGGGGCCATAGAGATAAGCGTGCCTGATGACATTGGTACAGACTTCCTCAATAGCAAGGAGTACGCCGTTGATATCCTTGCTGGAAAGATCGGATTCCGTCAGGACATTGCGTATGCTGCTTCGGATATCCTCGAGCTGTCCCTCGTCTGCGGGAAAGCTCATGAAAACCTCTTTTATCGGCTTTCTGGCCATACTTCTACAATAAACCTCCGCCGTTAATATTAGGAATAAGCCGGGAGCATGTAAAGTTTAATCTCGGGAGTTTCCGCCTTGAGCGGATAACCGTTGCCTGGCCTGGCTGATATTTTTCTCAAGATCGGGATTATTGGGATAGAAATCTCTGAGCCTTTCCCAGGTCTCGATCGCTTTGTTATAATCGCTGGCCTGGTAACTTTCCAACGCCGAGATATAAATCGACCAATGCTCCGAATTGGCTTTTATATCCTCCAACGATGTCGGGGGAACCGATTTCGAACGGGTATCTATAAGCAGGTTCCTTATGGATCTGTCATCCGGCTTCAATTCCTGCGCCCGGCTAAGATAGTCGGCGGCTCGTTCGAAATTACCCTCATTCACACTGGCCACAGCCGCGGCCACCAGATCGTTGGCTCTCATCTGTTTTAAAACTATCTCGGATTGAGACCGAGCCATAGCATCGTTTCTGTCGAGCGATAATACCTGATTCCATTCGGCCAGCGCTCCGGTCAGATCGCCTTGTTCCTGACGGGTCCGGGCCTGTTCTCTTCGTCTGGTGATTTCCGCTGTCCGGGCGTTACGGGCCGCTTTCAGAAGATCGGTAAGAGCTTTATTGCCGGGATCGATCTCGATTAGAAGATTGTATTTCAGAATAGCGTCGTTGAAAAGACCCGCTTTCTGATCATTGAGGGCCGATTGCACCCGGCCGGCGATAAGCTCTTCGCGCTTCTTGTCAGAGACATTCCTGATAGAATTGAAAATGATCAGGTTCATTACGCTGTCGACCATAACTCGAGCTTTTTCTGAACCGCTGTCCAGGGCCAGGGATTTCTCATAGTTGAATAGAGCCTCCTGATATTGCCCGTTAACTAAAAGACTATCCGCAACAATCACTATCGAATCCGCCGCCAACGATTGCCTGCCGGCCAGATTCGCCTCCCACTTCTTTCTTTCCTTTTCCACCATTCCGGCCAGACGAGCTTCCCTGCTCAAACCGACTGATTTTCCGAACGACACACCGAATGATATTTTATGGCTGGCGCCGAGGAATTCGTAATTCTCGAACGCATAATCGAGTTTAATGAATCTGTAAATAATTCCCGCGCCAAATGTGATCCGCTCATAATTATAACCGGCCCGGAGGAAATATTGTCCGGTATAAGCCATCTCCGCCCCGATCATAAACCTGGTTTTGCGTCCTGCCGACGAATTAAGCTCCAGGCTTTCGGTGAATTGGAATTTATCGCCGACTTTATTGGATGAAGCTATACCGAAACGAGAGACTGTGGCGTATTTATCCTGGGCCGACAACAATTTTATCCCCGGCCGAATCAGATCATTGAACCCCATCCCCAGGGTGATATATTCCGCGAATGGAGGGGAAAACTGGAACCCCAGATCGGCTCCGGTCCCGGCTCCCGCCGCGCCGCCGATATCCTTGGAGACAGCCTTGATTGTAATCCCTCCGTTAAGTCCATAAATGATATCGCGGGCATAGCTCAAACCCAGCTGTGTCTCGGATGATGAGAAGGTATCTATCAGCCTGTTGAATTGATCCCTGCGGGGAATATTATCCGCGCCTATTCTCCCCAGGGAGAGCGAAAAAACGCCGATATTTTCCATAGGATATGAAAAACCGAGGCAATCGTAATTAGTTTCCAAAAACAGGGTAGTTCGGAAAGCCATAAACTCCGGCCTGTCGATTCCGGCGATAGCGGCCGAATTCCAGAACGGCGCGGAAGCGTCGCCCGACAGGGAAACATAGGCATGCCCCATGCCCATACCTCTGGCCCCGGCGCCTAAGGAGAACGGCGATTCCCGGCCCGAATCCCCCTGTGAATGGACTGTGGAAAATACCGCGGCCGCCAGGAGAAAGGCAGCCGGTATTATTTTACGACCGCGATTTTGAATCTCTCCTCCTCGCCGGTAGTAATATTTTTTATTATGCAGATATAAACTCCGGAATTAATCTCATATCCGGAATCGTTCTTGCCGTACCATAATAATGCCGAATCCCCGGTATGCAGACCCGCTCCGCCAAGAGCGTCGCTTTTGCCGATACTCTTCGTCCATACCAGTTCGCCGAGCAGGGTGAATATTCTAATTTCAAGATCAGAAGCGGCCGCCAGGTAATATCCTATTTTGGCCGCCTCGTTATCGGGATTAAACGGATTGGGATAGCTGGATACCGAAGAGGAGAAATCGGCATCGAGAATAACCGTGGGATTCCCTTCCCAGAGCAATGGGTCTCCGGTTGAGGAGACGCCGATCAATCCGGCTGTGGGGATGCCGTTATCGAAAGCAACCCCTAAGATATCCTCCCCATCCAGAGCCAGCGAAAAGTCCACGGCCGGGGCGCTGTCGGAAATTGTGATATTAAGATCGAATTCTATGGTCTCTCCCGGCCCCAGAACAATGGTATCCGGGAAAACAAAACTCATCAACCCGGGTGTTCCGGTCGCGGCTTCCACGAACGATGCATCCCAGCTTAGAGACGCGCTGGAGAAAAGACTGTAAATATCCGCCACCGGGCTGGAATGTAAACCGAAACTTAATTCGAGCACTCCCACTGAATAGGAACCTCCCCTGTCCCTGTCACGTATGGCGAATGAAAGAAAAACCAACTCCTGCCCTTTGACCACCGATCCCGAATAGGCCGCGCGGGGGATAACAGCCATTTGAGGCAGCAGCTCCTTCACTGTCACAGTGACACCGGAAAGATCATTGGATACGAATGACGGCAGATTACTGTTCACGTCATCAGGTATGGAATCTATGGTGGCCCAGATCGGTATCGGAACCACGCTTTCGGTATCCGGAACCGTAATGGTCCATTGTACCGGTACGCCTGGGGTGAAATCCCTGACCAGCGGCTCCTGAGAGATCATATCGGGGCTGCCTAAATGTAAAAGCAATCGGCCTGTACCTGCCGCGGCCGTACCGTTATTATCTACCCTGGCCGAGAACAACAGCTCCGAGGACGGTTCGAGGATGCCGTCCAACGCCGCCTGCGGACCGGCTATCCTCGATGATATATTCAGATCGGCCCGCCGTACCGTCGATAAGACGATATAATCGACCGCTGTCCCGACTGAATCGCCGGTATTGGTATCGAAAAGCCAGCTGTGCACAGCCACAGAATCATCCATCGGAACTGACGGAGCTCTTAAAGTCCAGCGAACAATATTCCCGGAAGGATGTTTTAAAAGCGAATCTTGCGTGGTAAAACCGGCGGGAAGCTCGATAAGCGCCGAAAGACCGGAATAGATACCGAGCGGGTCAAGTGTATCAGTCAGGGCAAATGTCTGATCGGTAGAGATTAACCGGTCGACTGCCCCGGCCGGGGCGGTGACGGCCGGACTCTGACTGATCGCGGGGCTGGTATCAATTTCGAAAGTTCGAGTGGAAACCGAATCCGCTCCCACCGACGAGGAACCGTCGTTGCGATCGAATGGAAATGACGTAAAACGTATGGTCAATACGGCCAGGCTGACCGGGTTTGGGGGCGCGGTTATATTCCAGAACAGATCCTGATCGAGAATAAAAGTCTGGGACGCCGGCCCGTTAATGATGAACCCTGTCGATCCCGGATCGAGAGTGAGACTTTGAACCCCCGTAATATCGGCCTGTCCGAGATTGGCTGCCGAAGCCGAAATGATAAGGTTCTGCCCGATAGTAACCGTGTCGTCCATCGCTTCCGGAGGCGAGACAATATCTATGGGCGAAAGAGCCAGCTCTGCCGGTGTCTCTATAACCAGCAGGGCGTAATTATCGAGCGGCGGAAGGATCGGCGGCGGAAGTCCGATAATCTCTCCTGACCCGCCGGATATGGAGCTTGAGAATATCTCGCTCGAATCAGGCGCCGCCCCGGAGGTGATCTGAAATATCGTATCGATCGAGCTCAGACCGTTGAGATGGGCGACGGTAAACGGCGCGGGAACTGTGGAACCGCCGTCGGTAAAAAGATTAATGGCGAAATTATCTATTCCCTCCTCCCCGCCGTTGGAAACACTGACCAGCAATGAACAAGGTTGGGATATATTGGCGAAGGGAGCGTTGCGGGTCATTATGTAAGTCGTGTCGATTCTTAATGTCCCGCGGGAAGATACCAAAACGGAATCTGGCGAGGAATTAAGGGTTAAATTCTTATATATTCCGTTCTGGGTCCCTCGCAGATTTATGCCGGGCTGATATATCCCCGAGGAAAACTGCGAATGCAGCACCGCCTGGGCAAAATGTATGGTGGTATCAGAGGTAATCATATCGACCCTGTTGCCCGACGATGTATCGGCATAGGCGATATAATCCCTGACCGAATCGGTAAAATAAAACCTGGTGTTCTGATGATCCACAATAAACGAAGCCGCTCCGGAGTTATGAACCCGGATGGAAAACAAAGCGTTTTGTCCCGGAACCAGGGAAGCGATATTCAGAGAGCCGGTTATATAAGAAATATCCGCGCTTGCCTGAATTCTGATCGAATCGTTGAGCGGGAACGAGCCGGATATAAAATGACCGTTCTCCCGGCCGTAATAAATGAATTGAGCCTGGTAAATCCCCTCGCCAAATAAAGGATCGACCAGAGCGGAATCCATAACAGCCAGGATCCCCGAAGGAGTATTCGGAGGAACATAAACTCCGCTGGATATCGGGGCCATAAATTCCCGGACGGTATCGGTAAAATATATAAAGGAACTATCCAGAACTCCGAACCCGGCATCGCCGGTATTGCTGATTCTAAATGATAAGGAGTACCATTCCCCGGTCGAGAGAGTATCGCGGTTGAGTGATCCGGCGACATACCCTATATTCGACGCCTGCTGGATTTCCAGGGTATCGGCGAATCCGCTTAATGTGTCATAAACAGGATATATGCCGAACGCCCCGGCGACAGCGGCAGTTAATGGATATATGCCGGGAGTAAAACCGATCGGAATCTCTATTGCGATATTATAGGCGTTATCCAGGCCGGGACCGAGCGTGTGAGGCAGCGCGGGAGTTATGGATACGGGATTGAGCGTGGTCCCCGATTCGGTGTATACATCTATATCGGTGATATCAACCGGCGCTCCGCCGTCGTTGGTAACCCAGGCAATACCGGTAGCGGTATCGCCCCAGGATACGATAGCTTCGTTAATCAGCAGGCTGTCGCAGGAGATAGCCCGCATATCCACCGGGTCGGAAATCCCGATTACCCCTGAATTGGAGGCAGCCGAGAAGGTCATCACCCCTCCTCGTCCATTGAATGAAGTTCCCCGGGCAACCAGATCGACTACGCCGCCGACAAAATCCCCCGCCTGATCAAAAAGATTGTTCTGCATGACCCCTCCGGCGGATGAGGAGATAGTAATATTATCGGACGAAGCGTCGAAATTGGTCTTCAAATTGCCATAGGTATCATAAGCTGTAAGATCAGCCGTGCCGGTAAACGGAGTGGCGTTGACTTGAGGAGTGGTAATATTCAGATCGAGTACCCCCAGAGACGATCCCGGCAGGACGTATACGCTGTCGGTTACTCTCACTATGGAACCGGACGCCCCGGATAAAACCGTCGTGACCATATTGACCAGCGTCTGATACGCGCTGCCGGCGCCGCTGACAACCCGAATGGAATTGAATATCGGAGGCGTGCCGTTGGGAGATGATCCTCCCCCGACGCTGTCGGTCACGGTAACCGTGCCTCCGGTCGGATTAGCCCATTGATCTCGGCAATTGTTAACCGTAACCTGAAATGGTGTTCCCGCGGTTACCGGCGGTATCGGAGCGAAGAGAATGAATGAATTGATCGGCCCCGGCCAGACCATGATATTGTTGGATGTGTCCGCGATTGTTCCGTTGGTAATGCTTATATCCTGCTCATTGGATGTCTTTAATATAAATCCAGCTCCGGGAAATATATGCGAACCGGAATCGGCCGAAACGAATTTATATTTCGAGTTGCCTGAACCGGTATACGGCACTACAGCCAGCGTGTCGGAGCTTTCGAAATAAACCGAATCGAGGAAATTCGTTTTGAGATTGCCGAAAATATCAAAGACCGTAGCATCGATTCCGGGATTCGGAAAAACATTTCCCGCGGTAGTGGAATCGGGATAACCGTCCAATGTAAATCGTCCCAGATTGCCCGGCGCCACCAAAATAGTATCGCCGATACTCATCGCTCCGGAAACCGAACCTTCGAGAATAGTCGGGACAGCGTTGGTCAGGGTTTGCAAGGCGGAACCGTTGCCCGAAGTAACATTGATATTATTCAGCGACGGAGGTATGCCGTCGGGGGAATTCCCGCCTGTTCCGCCGGAGAACGAGACTATCACCTGGCCGGATGCCGGATTATTAAACTGATCATAGGCCGAAACAACCTGCAGATTGAAACTATATCCGGCGGTTTGTGATGCTACGACACTGAAGAGAAAAGTGTCTATCACCGCCGAGTTTACCCTGATAAAGGCGGTGGAATCGGTAACCGGGCCGTTCGTAGCCATGATATACATATTCCCGGCGGTTCTCAAAGTAAAACCGGAACCCGCGAAATTATGCTGCCCCTGGTCACCCACGGTAAACGTGTAGCGCGAAACCGAATTATAAGGCAGAGTGGCCAGAGTATCGGAGCTGGTAAACCACATTTCTCCCAGATAATCGGTCTTAATATTCTCGCGAACGTCATATACCTTAACATTGATCGGATTGATAAAACCGACGCCGGCCGTTCTCGATTCCGGATATCCGCTCAATCCGAACCTGCCTATCTGCCCCGGTACGACCGTGATCAAGCCGGATGAATCGGTAATGCCGCCTGTTGACGCTGTCAGGTAGCAGGCCCCCACTTTGATAGCGGTGAAAATCCCGTCTGAAACCTGTCCGCAGGAATCGACAGTCAGGGCGTAGGCGAATGTCAGCGTATCGATAATATTGTTGTATATATCCGCCCCGCTGACATCGAAGAGAACCGATGAATCGGCCGGAATACTTATCGGAGCCGATGGAGAAATGGCAATATGATCCAGAGCTGACGGGTTCAGGTTAAAGGGCGCCGAAACATCGGGGCCGTTCTCAATATTGCCAAGAGAGTCGGTGGTCAGCGCTACAACTGTGAAACTGCCGGCTGCCGTATCGTTGGTCACCGGCGAAAATACCACCGATATTCTCGAACCGACCACAGCCGGTTGAGCTCCGGAATTCAGGAAAAACTTAACCGTCTGCCCGACGCTATCCCATGAGGCCACCTGCGGTTCATTGCCGTTATTAGCCGGGTCATTGTCGGAATAGATCGCCGTACCGATGGCCGAGATATCGAAACCGCCGGGGAAAGTAACCCAGATTATAGCCGAGTCGCTCAAGGCCAGCGATGAAGTAGTGAATCCTATCTTATGAGTATCAGAGGCTCCGACTTCCGCCAGGGCCAGACTATCAGTGACACTGTTCAAAACGTCCAGCGACAGACCATCGTACCAACTAAAAAACCCCTTAAGAGCACGGCCGCCCGACAATATTCTCAAGCGCGAAAAATCGGGATCCGGCAAACCGCTTTCGGCCAGGATAACTACGCCTGTGACTGCCCCTCGATCCGATGGTAATTCCAGGTTTATGGCGTCGGCGGTGACAACCGGAGCCGATGCCGGAAAACGACCGTCGGCAGTTGCCGCATAGGCAAACAACGGTTTTAACCGGTTATCCGGGAATTCGATACGCAACGATCCGGTCACAGGTCTATCAGGAGAAAACAGAACCTTATGAACTGATTTCGATTCGGCGGCTGTTAATCCGGTAAAAATTATGCAAAATACACAGAAAAACGCCACCATCAGGACCGATTTACGAACCAGATTTCGAAGCATCAGTTGATAATACTATATGGGGTGATTAAGTCAATATTTTTCGCTGTTGACAACAGGTAAATCCACTTCACCTATTTCAGTATCCCATCTGGATCTGACAATAATGGAATCGGGCAGAAATGAAAAACGATCCGCCGGCCGGAAAGGAGTAACCGACCCAGGACTCCATTTACCGTTAAGGTCTTTATCTTCATAGAAATAAAATTTGTAAGATCCCGGCATAACTGTTTGGAATCGAACCAGGCCGGCGGAATTAGCGGAGGCCTGATATGTTTCCCCTCCCCGACGAAGCGATTTTAGCTCGCCAATCACGGGATATCGACCGATCGATTTTATCCTGGCTAAAACCGAGCCGACCGTATCGACAGGAGCCAGCTTGAAAGAGAAAGTAACTACACTGTCTTCCATACGGTTGCCGACCGTATCGAAGATTTTCTCGGGCCGCAATCGAACTTCTATTTTCTTCTCCCTGGGAATCCCGCCAGGTACTAATAGAGCCGCTTTATTGGGAGATGTCCATTTCGGAATAAACGGCAGAGTATCCAGAGAATCCGAAACCATGGACACCGATTCGGCAAAACCGCGGGGATTGATCCTTTCGGAGAAGGTCAGTTCCACAACAGTATCCTGGTAAACAGATCGCGAACCGCCGGGAGGAAAAGTGGATATTAATTTCGGACCGGCTGAATCGGGCTTGGGATTGCCCTTGAAGCTGCCTCCCGACGTATCGAACCGCACACCCCATTCGGAGATTAGACCGTTCGGCTTGAGCCGATAAGATCTCTCCGCGGACTGATAATCGGTCTCGATATTCAAACGTCCGCTTTCAGACAGATAAGCTCCCATGATCGCCAACCCCGACGAATCGGAAGCCTGAATATAGTAAGACACGGTATCCAATTCCATCCTGTCATCTACCGGCTGAGAAAATTCTACTGACAAAAGCCGGTCGTTGAGCGGTTCCACCCTGGAGAAAAAAGCCGGAATCGTATCCCGTCGTTCGGGCCTTAAGATTATTCCGTCGATCCGGGCGCTTCCGGCGACAGAGACAATCCCCGGCGGCAAGGCCATTGATTCGGACGATGGATCGCAGAACAGGTCATCATTCTTGTCGTCGACAGCCACCACGATATAATCTCCGGCCGCCATATTCTGGATGGAAAAACCTCCTGCGGAATCGACCTGTGTTCCATAATCGGGTATCAGGGCCATAAAACCGGAGATTGTCGAACTGTCTATTCTGTATGCCCAGATATCGTATGATGTTCGATTGCTTTCCAGAGAGAATATCCCTCCCCAGACCGATCCGCTGTCGATCATAGCGCCGGTGGAAAACGGGAAACTATACGATTTGCCCATCTTGTTACGGCGGGTATCGGTGGCGCCCGCACCGACAGTCAGCACATAGGTGGTATTTTCCTTAAGTTTTTCCGGGGGCTTGATGGTCAGTTTTCTTCCCGACCATTTGAATTCGGGGTAATCCCAGAAAACAGGGGAAAGGAAAATAGAATTCTCTACCGCGTCAGGTCTCATCGGTTTCGAAAACTCTATGGAGAATACGATATCGGCGGATATGCCGGTGCTGCCGGGTTCCGGTTCTACATTGACTACCGTAGGGGGCGTTGTATCAGCTGGTCCTCCCGACGGAGAATCATTTACCGCGCAGGTCAAAATAACCGAAAGCGATAAGCAAACTAAATAAAAAACGAGACCGGTTCTTCTCACCTAAGTTTCAATTTCGAGATAATTTCCTGGTTATCGGGATCGAGCTCGAGCGCTTTGCCCCAGCTCTCCCTTGCTTTGTCCGGTTGATTCAAGGCGGCGTAGATATCCCCCTGATGATCGAATAGAATAGCGTCGCTATCGTCTATCTCCAACGCCTTGTTCATCTGCACAATAGCCTCATCATACCTTTTCAGTTTATACAACGCCCAGGCATAGCTGTCAAGGAAAGCGCCGTTGTCCGGATCTAAAGATATGGCCTTTTCAATCATCGCTAAGGCCTCATTGAGTTTTATCCCCTTATCAGCGTACATATATCCGAGATAATTCAAAGCCAGCGGATTATCGGGCGTTTTCTTTATAATCTGTTTGAATTCTCTTTCCGCGTCATCAAACTGCCCCAGCCTTTCGTAAGAGGCACCCAAATTGAATTTGAATTGAATATTATCCGGATTGGAGTTCAACAGGCGGATATATCCGTCGCGGGCCAGCTCGAACCGCTCGTTATTGGAATGTACAACAGCAGTGTAAAACATAATGACTGTCGAGTCCCCCGGGATTTTATCCAGGGCGTTCTTCATTAAGACAAGAGCTTCCTGATATCTACCCTGCAAATCGACGCTCATAGCCAGACCGATCCAGGCGTCCGACAAGGTATCGTTGAGAGCCAGCGCCTTATTGAAATACCCCTCGGCCGCCGGATAATCATCATTATACTGCCTGATTCTGGCCAGATAGTAATAGATATCCGAATCGGCATGACCATTCTGGTCCAACACGATCATCAGAGATTCGGCCTGGACAAATTTCTGGCTGCTGAAAAGGATATAAGCGTATTGTCTTTGAACATCGGGATTGCCGGGCTCGAGCTCCAGAACGCGGGCCCCGATTCTGCGGGCCGTCTGGTCATCGTTTACGGAGAAAAACAACGGCACCATAGACTGAAGCATAGCCGGATTATCCCAGTTTTTCTCGGCCAGATCGATATACATACTGTCCGCCAGGGTCGTATCCCCGGCGTTCATTCTGATGGAAGCGATTTCCAGAATAGTGCGAACATCGCTGGAATCTTCTTTCAAGGCTTCCTCGAAAGCGCCCAACGCCCGATCGTCATCGGACTGCCTGAGATAAAAAGTACCCAGATCGAGCCAGGCTTCCTGCTTATCCGGCGCGTGTTCCACGGCGACTTTATATTGCTTTTCGGCCTCATCCATATCGCCCAGATACTGATAAAGCCCGGCCGAGTATTTTCTGGGAAGATACTGTCTGGGGTCCATTTCCAGAGATCTCTTGTAAAAATCGAGAGCCCCTCTGAAATCCCGGCTGAAATGCAGGCAATCCCCTATGAAATTATAATCGTCAACTGTTTTTTGTTTTATCTCCGAGCGAAGCACCGCCGCTTCGCTGAATTTCCTCTGATTGAAATAAACATCCGACAATGTCCGCCTGATTTCGGCCGAAAACGGGTCGTAGATCAACGCTTTGCGATATTCGTCCACGGCGCCGTCGAGATTCCCCGACTGTTCGTAGAGGTCTCCCTTGACAAAATGATCATAAGCCCGGTATGACGAATATGCGTCCTTTTCGCCCGAATCGGGACCGGTTTCTTTTTTCACCGCCCTGCCGCAGGCAAGGGCCGTCACGATAAAAAATATTATAGCAAATCTGGCTGACTTCATCAATTAATCCTGTCCTTTAAAAAACAATTATCGTCCTAAGTTACGGTAAACTCCCGAAGATCGATTTTTCCCGGATCGCTGTTGCCGAGTCCGTACTCTTCAGATCTACTTATATATTTCGGCTCTCTTTTCGTTCCCTTCAGCTTTTCCAATCCGGCGGATACCCTTAAATTCTCGATAATCCCGTAACCGACGGTGTCAACCGCCACCGGATCGATTCCAAATAACAGGGCCCCGTAATTCGACGCCCATTGCCGGTGGTACGCCGGGCCGCCATGATACTGAACTTTCAAGGCGTCCACTATTATCAAACGCTGCCTGGACCTTATCTGTTCCAGACTGTTGAGGTCGGAGATATACGGGTCGCAGGCGTTGCCGTGATATTTGTTGGGATTGTGAATACTCCCATAATGATTCTTCATCGAACAGGTTATCCCGGCAATGCCGTGATCTTTCAACACCGGCAGATTAATAAGCGAATCGCAATATTCCTCCAGAATCCTGCTCAAAAGACCCCCGATTCTGCCTCGGGAAACCAGGTTATCGGAATATCCTACCCCTTTATGATCGGTGCCGAAACAACGGGGACCGTCCCCACGGGCGGTCACTTTGAAACCGACGGCTGAAAGCTCTCTATCCTGACGATCCCAAATCAGCTGTTTTTTGAGGGGAATACCGGATTGACCCAAAAAATCCGAAATCAAACCAACCGCTTCGGCATGGGTCGAGATACCCGGCCCTCCAAGCGTGTTGACCTTCATTCCGACAGTATCGGACAAGCCGAAAAGCGAACCGAGATATCCGATATAATCATTATGGCCCGATAGCGCCGCCAAACCTGTTTCCAGCATGGTCCGCAGGATATCGATATCCAATTCTCCCTTTTCGGATATCACCAAAGGCGATTTTACCCTGATTACAAGAGACAATCCCGTCGGCATACTATATTCATTATCTCCGAATTTATGCCTCTTTGTCAACCATTATGATCTTCGGCGGGAGCCGTTCGCCTTATTATAATAAAAAGCCCCGGATTTCCGGGGCTTTTAAATTTAGATTTCTTTTCGCTGTCTATCTGAAATTTCTATCGTTCTGCTTCTCCGGATCCTGCCGCTGTTCCTCTTTTTTCCTGATCCGGACCGACGGTTTCTGCTGAATATCGTCGTTGATTCCGTCGCCATTATTGTCAATAAAACGATCTTTTGGCTGCTCCCTCGGTTCTTCTCTAGTAGGCGGAGGTGGTGAAGGAGGGGTCGATTCCTGGCGGCTGCCGGGAGGAGTTGCTTCTCTATCCCGGGCGGTATCCGACGGGGCCTGCTGGTTATTGACCTGCCCGCTCGATTGCTTCTTCTTCTTCTCCACCTTTTTAACCGCCCAGGCCGGAGACGATACAGCCAATAAGACCATCATGGCTATTATGGCTATTCTCTTCTTCATTGTCTCCCATCCTTATCCGACGACGATTTCTTCGGAGATTTAACCTTCTGTTTCGATTCCCTGTTACGTTTCACAGAAGGCTCTTTTGAGGATTTCCCCTCGGATTTGACCGATTCTCCGCTCCTAATTTTGGTCTCTTTTACGGTTTCGCTCTTTGGCGTTTCCTTCTTCTTTTCTTTGATAACCGTTTTCCCTGAATCGGAATCACGAACCGACTGTCTCTTTTCTATCGTTTTCCCGTTTTTCTCCCGCCGGGATTCGTCAGGGTTAATTTGCCTTTCGATCCCCCGGCTGTCAATCATATTCTCGCCCGGCCTGATCTCTTTTTTTATCCTCTCGGGATTGGACGGCGCGGCAGTTTCTCCCCGCCTGTCGATCTTCCTCCCGGCCTCTTCCCGGGCCTGTCTCTTCTCCATCACCCTGACACGGTCGCTTCTGCTATCGCTCTCTCGGACCTGTTTCAAGATTGGCGCGTTCGCCCGTATAGCGCCTTTCTTGTCGAGGTCGCGGATAACATTCGACGGCAATCCCCGACGGCGGACGTTCTTCTCCCTGACCGCCCGAACATCCTTGAGAAAATCACCGTCATTGCGATATCTTTCTTCATTGAATCTCCAGTCCCTGAATGAGGAGCGACGGTGACGGGTATCCCGATAGCGCCTGTCAACCTTGATATCCAGATAATACCTGCTGTACCCGGAGACATAAAAATACTGCTGGTAGCACGGATACCCGCCGTAATATACCCAGACCCAGTGACGCCCTAAGTATATCCTCGGAATAAGAACCGGCGCGATGCCGAAATAAACACCATCGATCCAGATCTCCGCGCCAGGGAAATTGCATCCTATCCAGGCGGAACCGACATTGTACGGATCATAATCCCAGTAGCGGTAATGGTTGTGATGACGGTAGCCGGTATCGACATTGAACCTGGTAAAGGCTACCGAGTACGAATCGCCGACCAGTCTGTGCCTGACAAATTCGACAAAATCCTCTTGTTCGCCCCGGACTTTCATGACAAAATAATCTTCGTTGTAAGAGTCATCATTGCCGTAGTCGTACCCGATATATTTCATGAAATCGGGAGGATTGATATAGTCGTAGCTGGCCACGGCGTAAATATATTCCCTGCCGGATCTGCCGGAAACTTCGAGAGTGTAATCGTCGTAATAATCCGGCACGCGGTAAACCCGTCCGCCGGTAACATAACTGCTGCTGAAGTAATTGGAAGGAAACAGCACAGTTACCTCGCCCGACGGATCGATATCGTAAACCACGACATAGCAATCGTCCTCGGCCTGGAAATATACCGCCACATCCTCGCCGAAATAATAGGTGGAATTATCTCCCTTGTTGGTCCAGACCTCTATATCAGGTCCGTTTCCATGTCTTCCCCAGTATTCTCCAGCCCCGGCTCCGACAGCCATTCCGGCCGTCAGGATCGCGGCTATTGCCATACTTTTCCATTTCATCGCGATCACCGCCTTTCTATCGGTACGGACAGCGGACTCAAGCGTCCGGCCGTCCGGGATACCATCTCGGTATCTTTGCAAAATATTCCTCATCGCTACTGCCCAGCCTCGCTTATATCGATACCCAGAGTAGAGGGATCGATCTTGAGTTCACGATTGCCGGTATCTGTCTGGTAGCCCCATTCGAAGGTCATGCTGTAAGCGGGAACACCGCTGAAACTGGAAATACGAACCTTCGCGTAGTGATTATCCATGGTCAGGAGCACATAGGTATGACCCTCGATAGCCTCTACGTATTCCATCCCGGACCAGCCGGCCGGGGGAGCATAAGAGATATCGTCGAAACCGCTGGTATAACCCATATCCTGAATCGCCAGGCCGTGCGGCCCGAGCCAGATATAAAACGAGGTTATGCCCGGAGTATCATCGTATTCCAAGTTAATATCGCAGTCCGGACTGCTCCAAAGCACCCTGGTCTCCGATGAAAAATCAAAGCCGGAGATATCGGTATAACCCGGGTCGGCGGAATTGAAAATGGTCGCGATACCTTCGGGACGGGGCGTGTCGAATACGATCACGTAATCGAATGATTCGTTGGATTCGTTCCCGTCAAAATCAAAAGAGCTGACTCCGTAAAAATAAGTCTGGCCGTTGATTACATTATAATCGGCATAGCTGCTGACCGCGGCCGAAACCGTGGCGATTCGGTTAAAAATATTATTATCTATACTGCGAAAAATCTTGAAACCCTCGAGATCGTCAACCCCTGTTATCTCATTCCAATGCACCCAGACCACTCCGTCTCCGGTGATCGATCTTACGCCCGACGGAACCGGCGGAGGAGTGATATCCTGACCATCTACATAAACAGTCTCTCTAACATCGCAGGCAATGGCCAAAAGCATAAGGGAAACAACTAATACCAACAGTGACTTCATCCTTGTCGTTTCGCGATTGCTCGTCATTTTGTCCTCCATTCTCATATTTCCCGTCAATTATTAATACAATTTCCGTGCCAATCATGGCTATCAATTAACCTGATGAACCTCAATACGTTATAAATATCGGCCAAAATTCGGAATCAAGCCACGCACAAATATTGTTCGCGCGCGAAATAGTATTGTGCATCAATTCTTATGATCTATCCCGTATTTATTGATTTTCAACCTGATCGAGTTTCTGTGAATTCCCAAAAGATCAGCGGCCTGGGTCAGACTTCCGTTGGTTCTTTTCAAAGCCTCGACTATAGCCTTTTTTTCCAGACCGGACAGATCCAGATCATCGGCGAAAAGGATCTCTTTCTCCGTAGCCTGACGCCCGACACCTGACTCGATATCGTCAAGATCTATAACCTCTCCGGTGGAAAGGACAATCGCCCTTTCGATTAAATTCTCCAACTCGCGGACATTGCCCGGCCACGAATAATTGAGCAAAGCGTCCTTGGCTTTCGGGGTGATTCCCCTGATCGCTTTGTTGTTTTTCCTGTTGTATTTTTCGATAAAAAATTCCAAAAGCGGTAATATATCCTGGCGTCGCTCGCGCAGGGGTGGAATGAACAGTGGAATGACATTCAATCGGTAAAACAGATCCTCCCGAAAAACACCTTCCCTGACCCTGGCATCGAGATCCTGGTTGGTGGCCGAGACAATCCTGATATCAACGGCAATATCCTTCCCCTGGCCGATCCTCTGAATAGTCCTCGATTCCAATACCCGCAGAAGCTTAACCTGGGTGGCCGGAGAGATATCGCCGATCTCATCGAGGAAAATAGTCCCTCTATCGGCCAGCTCGAACCGTCCCAGATGCCTGGCGGTCGCTCCGGTGAAGGCCCCCTTCTCATGACCGAAAAGCTCCGATTCGAGCAGCGTTTCCGGCAGTGAGGCACAATTGACCGCCAAAAACGGTCCGGAGGATCTGGGTGAAGCGGCGTGGATAGCGTTGGCGACCAGTTCCTTGCCGGTACCCGATTCACCCCGTATCAGAATCGTGGCGTCAGATTGCGCTATTCTGGAAACCTCCGCCAGGACCTTTCTGATAGCCTCGGAACCGCCTATAATCTTCTGATGACCATCAGCTTCCTGAAGTTTTCGTTTCAGGTAACGGTTTTCCATAACCAGCCGATGATTATTTTTAATTCTGGTCAGGATAACCTGCAGATGATCCAGATCAATCGGTTTGAGCATATAATCGAAGGCCCCGGCTTTCATGGCCTCGACCGCCGATTCCACTGTGCCATAAGCGGTCATGACCACTATGGCCAGGTCTGGATACAGATCGAGACCCGCCCGGATAAATGCCAGACCATCCATTTTCGGCATCCGCATATCGACCAGGGCGGCCTCGGCCCCTTCGGACTTGAGAAGCTCGATCGCTTCCTCCCCGTCACCGGCGACAGCTACCTGATGTCCGTTTTTTTTCAGATAATCGGAAAGCAATTCGCGCTGATGGGCTTCATCATCGATCACCAATAGTCTCATTGGGAACCTCGTTTTAACGGAATAATCATATCTACCCGGCATCCTCTGCCCGGAGCGGATTCGATGGCCAATTCCCCGCCGTGATCAGTGAGAATCTTTGAGGCGGTGGAAAGCCCCAGCCCGGTGCCATCTTTTTTGGTCGTGTGAAACGGTTTCAATGCCGAACCTGTATCCTCCATACCGGGACCGTTATCCGAGATCGATATGATGATCTTATCATTTTTCCGGGCGACCCCTATCTCTATTCGGCCTTCTCTCTGCAACGCCTCGATACTATTCTTTATAATATTGATCAGCGCCTGTGTCAGGCCGTCCTTGTCGCCTTGTATTATTGTATCGGACGACCCGGCTTTCCAGTCGATAACGATTTTCCTGGCCTCGGCCTGCGTCCGGAAAAGATCCACCGCGCGGGAAATCAGATCTTCTATATCAACATCAGCTATCTCCGGACGAACTGACCGAGCGACAGCCAGAAATTTCTCTATAATCGAGTTGAGCCGGCTGATTTCCATTTTCAAGCCGTCGATGAAACGGTCATACTCGTCTGAATTTTCTTTCGGCCTGATCTCGTTTTTCATCCTTTGAATAGTTATGCCGATGGCGTTAAGAGGATTCCTTATCTCGTGAGCCATCGAAGCGGCCAGCGCGCCGAGTTCCGAGAGACGGCGGCGTGATTCGGCTATTTCTTCCAGACGGCGGGTATCGGTGATATCCTGGGCGATGGCGATAGCCCCTATCAATTCACCGTCGGAGCCGATCAAAGGGGTGGATGTAATAAAATAACGATTTCCGGAGTCGGTCACTCTCCCCTCGAAACCGGCGATTCTCATATTTCGCACCACCGGATCGAATCTGAACGGATCATCCCTGAACGCCCCGCGGTAATCCGTTCCCGCCCGCAGCGATTGCAACCCGAAACTCGATCTGGCGGCGGAGTTGATATCGGTAATGATCAGGTTTCTGTCGACCGCGATCACCGGCCCGGGAATCGAATCGAGCAGATTGCGGGATATGATATCGGCCTTATCCAGGCCGGCTTTTAGCAGATCGAAATTCTGAAATCCCACAACCACCCCGAAAGCCAACATCCCTAACATTATCAGGGCCGCCACCATCAGCCATACCTGACTTTTCATGCCATCGGTTATCTCCCGATATCCAAACATCGACAGCCCTACCCGGAAAAGCCCCTCGAATTCTCTGGATTCGAACCGCCTGGTGGTTTCCAGTATTTCCCTGTCTTGAAAAATAATGAGCCTGCTGCAGGTGGTATCGCTTTTGAGCGCTTCTCCCAAAAAAGGATCGTCGCTTATACGAGGCATACTGGCAACTTTTTTCGACGCGAATATAATCCCGTCGAGATTCTGGAGCATGATATATTCTACTCCGGATTCTCTGGCCACCTGATTCAGAAGATACGATAACCCCAGATTGCTATTGCCGTATTGGCCGTAAAGCCACCGGGCGACCAGGAAGATACCTTTTTCTTTATCATAAGGGAAATAGGCCCACAGATACCGATCGGTATCATCCTGCCGAAATTCATAAATGATCTCGGTCTCCGGATCGATCTCCAGCGAATCGAGCCAGGATTTGATATCATCCCAGGGGAATACACTCTTGCCGGACGATACCGCGATCATCTCCTGCTTTCGCATATAATATATTTTCTCCGCCTGAACCATCTGCCTGAGGCTGTCGAGATTACCCTGGGTCGGGCTTTTTATCCGTCTGGTAAATCCGGCGATCCCCGCTGATAGCCGATCAATACCCTCGGCTGTAAATTCATCGTCCGCCTCGATAATTATCTGGGCCGACGATAACAGCGATTCGGTCAGGGCTCGTCCCTGGGCGGTTACCGCTTTGAATGCAGCTTTTTGCCCTACATTTACTGAAAAATACCCGGCCAGAACCAAAATCAGCCCCAGGCACACCAGAAGGGCTACGGCATGACGTAATTTCAGGCCGAAAAAAGGAAATGGTCTGTTCCATTTATCCTGTCTCATTAATTGAATATTAGAACCGGCCAAATATTATGTCAACTACATAAAACACTAAGATTTTGGGCTTATTATGCCGATATATAATCAGGAGGGAAAATATGAAAGAAATTCCGAGTGCCAAATCGTTAATGCCAGAAACCCATGAGATCGACCGAACCGCCAAAGATAAAACCCGCGGAATCACCGGGGATATGGTAGCGGCGGCCGAGGCTCAAATGCGTTCGAAAAACATACTGACCCCCCAATTGTCGCATCATAAACAAAATAAAAACAAAAGCGATGATCTACCTCCTGTCTCCAATTTTATCGGTTAACTAAATACCGCTAATATATTTTCCCATATTCCGCATGGAAACCGAGGGAATTTTCAATTTTTATAGCTATCATGCCCGACATCCGTTTCGGCTTTATAAAAGCGAATATTATTTTCGAATTCCGGGAGAAGGGGAAAATTCTTGACAACAAACCGATTCTACCTTATTTATACTGTGTTTTAAGGGTGAGACGATAATCTGGGTAGTTCCAGCCCCCCTCTATCCAGGTTGTTTCACCCTTATTTTTTTGGGCCAACCCGAATATGATTCGAATATATCCAGCCTCTCTTTCTAAGGAACAGCTCAACTCTATATATACCAGGAATTTGCACTGCCATCTCAAAACAGTTTCCGGTCTGGGACATTACCGGTTGGCCATCTTTGATCAGTCTTATTTCGGATGTTTTCGGCGAGATCATGTTCAAGACGAGATCATTTGAAAGACTCACCTCAGCGCCCATAGGATAGATTCGATCTTTATCCCGGGCGTAAAATTCGAACCCTCTGGCGTCTCCCCACCTGAAATTGGAGACGAATACCCGGCATTTTCTGATTGCCTCGAAGATCTGATCCCGGGCTTCGATGATATCATCGGAAAGCGGTCTGTCGAGCAGGAGGTGCGTCCTGATCGAGCGGAACTGGACCTTGTACGGAAATATGGTCAGCTTGATCAGCCCTTTCCTGTAAGCGTGGGCATGGACATCGGCCGAACCTACTCCGGCCACCCGTCGTCCGGCCGAGATTTCATCCCATTTGGCTAACGCCCGCTGTGTCGGCCCCCGGAGGCTTCTTCGCGGCATGATGGCCATTTTGAGCATATTGATCGGCTTTAAAGACTCCATCCAGGCGGACATATGATTCCAGATCTCCATAGCGTCAAATCCGTCTGTGTCCCATTCGGTCCAGGGGTATGACGGGTATTGCGGGAAAGCGCTCCGCACTTCATCGGGATGGGCTATGATTCCCAGACCGCCGTTCTGCCTGACCCGCTCGACATATTCGGCTGCTTTCAAGCCCCGTTCGAGAACATTATCGAGACCGAAGGCCAGGTAATGGTTCTCGTCGTTTTCATCCTCTATCTCGTAACCTACTATCACCGCAGTCTTGCCATGATAACGCTGATGACCGTCGCGCAGCGGTTTTAACGTATTATGATCGGTGAACATCAGAAAATCCAGACCGGCCCCCTCTCCAATACGGGCGATCTCTTCGATAGTCTTGGAGCCGTCGGAATAAATGGAGTGAACATGAACGACCCCGACGATCTGAGTGTAGATATTATCTGGCATCCGGCACCTTCCTCAAAACTATCAGCCCGGTTATCATCATGACTAAAACCGAGGCTACCGCGAAACGGTACTTAATCGGGCCCATCGAATCGAATATCAATACTATCATTCCCCAGATGATCGGGCCGATCACCGCCGCCATCCGTCCCGATAGCGCGAACAATCCGAAATAACCTGCCAGCTTTTTATTGTCATTGACCAGATTAACCAGCAGAGGCCTCTCCGCCGTCCAGACTCCCCCTAAGGATATCCCGGCCATGGACCCGAATATTATAAACAGGGTTTTATCCGAAAAGAAAATTATGCACCCCAGGGTAACTATCCATAGCGCGACTGTCCAGAGAAGCGAATTGCGAGGCCCCAGCTTTTCGGTGATAAATCCCCAGACCAGCGATCCGGCCGCGGTGAATACAGTGACTACTATCAAAAACAGAGTTATTTCGTTGAGATTTCCATATACCGCCCTGTTATCCGAAAACCCGATAGCCTCTTTTAAATAGACAGCCATAAAGAAGATGATCGTCTCCAAAGCTTCGACTATGAAAAACCGTCCCAGGAGGAATCTCAAGATGCCCGGACGGGAACGGGCGTCACGGTAAACGTCGGCGATATTCCTGATCGAGTCGATAGCGCTTTTTCCGATCCCTTTCAGGGGGCGGGGAGCGTCATCCCGGATGGAGATCATAAATGGCAGAGCGAAAACAAAAAACAATACCGCCGTCAGCGGAAATACCTGGGAATAACAGCGCTGCCCGACCAGCGAGCCGACCACAATCAATCCGAAAATAGTCCCGATATATCCGAGCGCCACACCGTAGCCTGAAACTCGTCCCATTTTCCCAGGCCCGGAGATCTGAGGCAATACCGCGTTATAGAAGACCAGGGCCCCCTGGAAACTAAATACTGCCACAGCGAAGATCATCAGCTGATAAAACATCGATCCGCCCTGCCCGAGATTGAATGTCGCCAGACAGCAAACGATAGTGAAGAAAATAGCCGGTCCCATCCGCCGTCCGAATTTATCGGACACCAGGCCGGCCAGGGGCATTATCAGGGCCACTGCGATCATGGCCGATGATCTGGCCAACGAAAGATTTATATCGGCCCCGCCATAATTGTTTTTTATCATCAACGGGAAATATAGACTGACCACGTTCATGGAGAAAATCGTATTGGCGAAATCGTAAAGAGACCAGGTGAAGACTCTCGATTTATAATATTTCATAACGCGGAACCCGCGATAATCGCCCCGGCAAGCGCTCCGGCTATATCCCAGATCAGGTCTCTAAAACTCGAAGTGGCGGCCGAATTTTTAGAGTCGATAATCTCTTTGGCCGTTCCCAATGAAAATGAAAAACCTATCCCTATTTCCACTGAGCCGGTCCGCTCCAGTCCGAAATGACGGTTGGCTATTATCGTAGTCCCGCCGGCGTAAAACGCGGATATGGTGAAATGCTCGAATTTATCCCGGCCAAACCAGTTATCATCTCCGCCCGATCCGCACCAGGCGGTGACATTCAGCGTCATGATAAGCGAAAATACCGTAACGATTCTATAGGCCGAGATCATCAGATATCTCGCTCATCCCGTCCAATACCAGGCCGAGGAATTCCTCCAGGGTCAATCCTAAATTGGAACAGGCGGCGATAGTTTCCCTTCGGGCCCCGGCGGCAAAACGTTTTTCCTTGAATCGCTTCAGCAAAAACCGGGTATCCAGTCCGGCCAGCGATCGCGAAGGATGCATCAGGGCCGCCGCCACGATCAGCCCGGTTGTGGGATCGACCGTGTATAGGGTCCAATCCAGTTTAGATTTAGGTTCGACATGCTCGGCATGGGCCTTGACCGCGTATATAAAAAGCTCATCGAACCCTTTCTCTTTCAGCCAATCCGCCGCCATATTGGTATGCAAAGCGGGATCATTGACCGTCTTCTGATAATCGATATCGTGCAGCAAGCCGACCATTCCCCAGTAATCCTCGTCCTCGCCAAAATGCCTGGCCAATCGTCGGCATCCGGCCTCGACCGCTAATATATGTTTCACCAGGTTGGGATTTCCTATCTCCGAGTTCACCCATTGCAACGCCTGATCGCGTGTCATAATCGATTCTCTCCGCAAAACAGGTTTAATTATCGTAACTTAACATCCATCGGGAAAGATATAAAGACCTTTCACGGCTTCAATTAAAAAAATTCCACCTGAAACCCCACCAAACCGTCCGGGGAGCTTCCGGATACGGCGCCAGAGTGTAATAAAGCTGATTGCTCAGATTCTCGTCGTTAAGCCAGAAAATAAAATCCTTGTATTGAAATTCCAGTCGTCCGGCGAAAGCGGCGAAACCGTCAGTCAGAGCCACTCTGATAGATCTGTAGTCCCTTCTGGACGAAGCCCGCAGCTCCAAAGATCCGCCTAAGTAGAGATCCCTGATAAAGAACTGTCTTTTAAACGATAGCCTGCCGAATCCTGTCGCGGCTGGCCCCTTTTCCAGACCGTCGTCGAAATATCTTTCCTGCCACTGCCTGTATGAGCCGGATATCTCCGCGGTGAACGGCCCGGCGTCGGCCTGCAGACGGGAAGCTATCTCCAGAAATTCATCATCATAATTGTCCGGAGAGACAGTGATATTCCCCGACGTGTCGCTTGAGTAAGTCAAATATATCTGATCCTTTATTTTTTTCAGCGAGATACAGACAGCCGATTCCAGATGATCAATATCAGCTCGAAAACCAAACGTTCCGCGCGATGTAACCGGCGATTTGAGATCCGGGTCGGGTTCAAAACGATATGAATTCAGCACGCCCGGGTAACCAAGATCCGAAACGGAGTCATGAAAACTCAACAGGTACAGATCGGGCATACGCCGTTCCATTTGAAAAGCGGCAAAAGGAGCGAAATGGGAATTAAGATCATACGATAAGGTAATATCCGGCAGCAGAGCCGAACCGTCGATATCGTTGCCCTCATATCGCGTATTCATTTCATATTGAAATCCCAGAAAATCGCCATAGGCCCGCCCAAAAAAACCGAACAGATCGGTCGATGGAACCGACCCTGATGTTCCATACAGGCGAAGATTATAATATGTCATTCCCAGGTCGATGCCCATCGATAAAAGAGAATCACTGATGGAGATCTCTCCACCGCCGATATCGTTTTTGCTCTTATTCTCTCCGGAATATCCGGTTATGGTTTGAGCGGATCTTTGATACAGCCCTACAGCCCTTAGTTCGAAACTCGGGATAAAATCGGTTTTATAACGGATTTCCGCCCGGTTGATCCCCCTGCTCTGTCTCGACACTTGTTCCAGCAAATCGTCAAACGATTGCAGACCCGATTTCGCCCTGTGTTTCCATAAGTCGATATCGATCTGCCCGCCGGGTACCGATCCTGAAAGACCGCCGGTCACATGATAACCGTCATAATCGGAATTACGAAAATAACCGTCGGATCTTTTAAAACCGACCGTGAAATACGCTCGGGCGGTCTGGCCCAGCGGTAAATAATATCGCCATCTCGAGCCGTTGTATCTATACGGCCCTCTGGCAAGCTCCACGTCGGATCTGTTCTGAACTACCGGCGGCGCTCCCAATGATATATCGAGCTTTCCGGTTGCCGACGGCATCCCTCCGGAATCGGATCCGGTGAATATCTCCCAGGGAAGAACCTCGAGATCGGAGCCGATAATATACGGACGATAGATACCGTTGTAGATAAAAGGCAAACCGTTGAGAGTAATCTCGCGGCCGGCCGTATTCAGATACTCCACCGGTATTTTTGGAGAGCCGACAGTGCCTGGACTCTCCATAAAAATATCCGGCCGGTTTTTAAGATCATCGCCGACACCTTTAGCGATATACAACCTCAAATCATATGGAGTCGGTTTGTATTCGACAGTATCGGTTTCAACAGCCGCTGTTTCCAAATCGGCTTTCGTATCGGATGATTTTACCGCCCCTGTTTTCCCGATCGGATGCTTGGTTTTGCGACGGTCCAGATTGATATCGATAGAATCTTCCACCGCGGGAATCGGAATATCGAGCGTATCCTCGGCGGCCAGGTCGGGCGCCCACGACGTATCGCCGGGCGTATCCTGTCCGTAAATCGCTGATACTAAAACGATCAGAAATATCAGCCCGCCAGCGGCGGCATTACGAATTCTATTCTTTTCCAAATTCTGTTAACGACTGCTCCAGTCAGCCCAAAAATTACGGCGTTGCAGATTATATGCACCAGGCTAAACCCAAGTCCTCCGATTAACGCCGGCCAGAAAGGTCCGAAGAGATAGGCGAAAGCCAGATTGGTCAAAAGATCATAACACAGGGTCAAAACGATTCCCAAAAGAGTCATTAGCCAGATCGCCCGAACAGCTTCATTCACGTTCAATAGGATCGGCCGAGCCAACCCTCCTGAAAATCCGAATACCATAAAACCGAATATCTGAACAAAACCGACCAGAGGAATCGGCTGCGGACCGTTGGGGTTGAAAAAAACAAAAATAATCCCGGCCACAAACGCCACTGCCGTCCCGCTGGCTTTGCCCATAAACAAACCGGACAGGAAGATCGTCAGGCTGAAAACCTCCACGTTGGGAACAGCCAAAAACGGAGAGTTCAACCCGAAGGCCAACGCCGCGAAAACTCCAATCCTGGCGATACCGGATACTCCGGACATGCATCCTCGGCTTTCATTTTACCTGTTGTTAACTACCGCGATTTTGAATGACGTGGATTTCCCGTCCCCTTCCATATATAAGATATAAATCCCCGAGGCCGCGTATTGACCATCATCATTCCTGCCGTCCCAGATAATTCCGATTGAGTGCGGGCCGGGGCTGGTAGAGGGAATATCCGTTTTAGGCAGCTCCCTGACCAATTCGCCGTAGGAATTATATATTAAAAACCCGAGTTCGGTTTTGGTATATCGCCGGTCCAGAGAATACGGTATGGTGACCTCCGATGAACCGCTCCCGATTACGAAAGGAGAAGGATAAGCTTTGGTTATCTTGAATTCCGGCGAAGTGCCTCCGTTGGTCACGATGCTCGGATCGTAATTGACTTCGCCGTGGTAGGTATATGAATTGTAAAAGGGGAAATAGCCTGAAACGGTCGGGATGATCACGATCTCATCATAAAGGTTCCAGTCGGGCCATTGCTCGGCCCCGTCGCCGGTATTGGGAACAAGGAACATATCCTGCCATTGGCTGTCCCCCTGCCTGTATCCGACAATGGCCGCGAACCATCCGGCGTTGACCACGTCGGTTCCGTCAAATCTGACCGCTATTCCACCGATATCTTGTCCCGCCCGAATTACGATATAATTCGCTCCCAAATGCTCCGGAGGATTGGGAAGACCTCCGAATAATACGGGAGTCGATGTCAGATCGCCGATAAAACCGGTTATATTTATGGAATCGGGGAATAATGCCCCTTCGCTGAAATAAACCGAGGTATCGGCACGCTGGCCGGTATGATAGTTCCAGACAGAGAACTCGAGATAAGCTTCGGACAATGATGATCCGCGGCTCTGCAACAGGCCTTCGGTCACGAGTAAAGTATTATATCCCGGAACGGACGCGCATCCCTGCCATATTTCCTTCACTATGCCCGAGCCGTACTTCTCGGTAAGATAAATAGGCCAGACACACGAAGCGTAGGGGTGATAAGCCCTGGGATTGCCGTAGCTATAAGAGAAAGAACCCAGCCCCATCCAGGGATAACCGTAGAAAAAAGGAAGGTAGTTGATATAGTCGTTTATATCATCATATACCTGGTCTTCCATCCAGGTAGCCGATGCCTCCAGCCACCAGGGTTTATATGTGGCCGGGATACCGGGATCGTCGAAATCAAATTCTAAAGCGTCATACCCGAACTGAATAGCGTGGAAAAATTCATGGGCGGCGGTTACCTTAGCGGCATCCAGCGGATTATTCTGATACCCGGTGCCCGCGAAATCGTTTTCGAGCGTTATAAAACTGGAAACCTGATATCCGGTAGTGTCATCGTCCGGGCTGGTGAATCCGAAAAAACCGGGGTCCAAGGCCATGACATATACATCATACCTGTTGTCGCCTCCCAACCCGGCATCCGATGGCGGAGCATTGAATCCGAGATAATTCAGCGATACCGGCCCGGTTTCAAAATCCCAGCAATGCTCGAATATCTCCAGAACACGGTTGATATAATCGGGCGCCCCATCCGCCGGAAGAGTGTCGACCGAAACTTCATACGGCGCATGGGCGCCGCTGGAAACGTAATGAACCAGAATATGTTCACCGCCGAGAGTATCCGGTAGAAATGTCGGACGCAAAACCATAGCGTCAGCCGGAAGCGGAACACCCTGCTTTCTCAATGAATATCCGGCCACGGTTATAGGCGTCCCGCATAATCGAACATTAGTTCCTGTGGGGGACGGTATTTCGGGCGCGTTCCCCTTTAATATCGCCATCTGCTCCCGTAAAAATAAAACCGATTCGGATTGATTATCAGCCGGGACGTTTCCTGCCGCCAATAGCGTCAGGATAATCGGCAAAACCAGTTTTCGCACTATTTACTCTCCTTGATCCGCTTCAAATCCTCCAGGACCTTATAGGGAACCCGCTGGTTGCCCATCAATACTTTTCCTTTGCGAGGTCCGTGGCAATCGGAGCCGCCTGTATATATGACTCCGTATTTTTTGGCCATATTCTTATATCGCATTTGATCGCTTTTACCGTGCTGCGAATGATACGCCTCGATACCGTCGAGACCCATCTCCACCAGGTCCGGTATATATTCGTCATGTTTCAACGTTCCGGGATGAGCCAGTATAGCCACCCCCCTGGTCAAATGAATCAGATCGATACCATGCTCGGGAGTCAGTACTTTCTTAGGCACATACGCCGGAGCGTGGTATCCCAGATACCTGGCGAAAGCCTCATCGTATGTCTGAACGAATTCCTCTTTTAATAAAGCGTCGGCCAGATGCGGCCGTCCCAACGGGCTCTTGCCGGCGATAGTACGTACCGTCTCCATAGAAAGATTAATGCCCAGTTCATTCAGTCTGTCCACCATGGATTCTCCCCGTTCATACCTCTCATTCCTGAACTTGAGGATCTTCTTGACGAACTCCGGAACCTCGTAATCGATATAATAGCCGAGAATATGAACATCGGAACCGTTATAGTGGCAGGAAAGCTCGACACCCGGAATGACCTCCAATTCGTCATCCTCCGCGCACTTCGCGGCCTCGACATAGCCGTCGATAGTATCATGATCGGTAATAGCCAAAGCCCGCAGATTTTTTTCTATGGCCCGTTGAATCACCTCGGCCGGAGTGAAAATACCGTCGGAGGCGTTGGTATGAACATGCAGATCGATATACTCTCTTTTCATCCTAACTTCTTATCCACTATTTTCTCGGTTTTATCAAAAAAATCACCCGCTTTTTTCAACACCGCCGCGGCCTTTTCAGCCAGCTCCCGGCGATTCCCTTTATCCGGCAATCCGGGCAGGTTGATACGGACATTCATATAAGCGCCTTTTACAGCGGATAGAGCCATAAGGTTGGCTACACCGACATCGGAAATGGAATTGACGTTTCCTTTCTCGGCAATATCCGGAAGCATCTCCAATACCGATACCGCTTTTTCCATGACCTCGAGAGGAACAGACGAAGCCTCTAACGTGGCCTCGGCTAATTTCAGATCCCGCTGTTCGATTTCGTGCTCCGTGTATTTCGGCATCTTCATCGCGTCCATAACCCGATCGAAGGCCTGAGAGTCTTTTTCTATCAGAAACGTAAGTTCGCTTTGAAGAGCGCTTACCCTTGTTAATATTCCCGACAGCTCATCGGAAACGTCGGCGTATTTCTTCTTGCCGATAGTTAATCTGCAGACCATCGCTCCCAAAGCGGCCGCTAAGGATCCACCCAGAGCGGAAACCGATCCCCCGCCTGGAGTGGCGCTTTTTTCCGCTACCAGGTTGAGAAAACCCCTCATCCCCTCTTTAGACTCGACCTTTCGCGATTTGAGTTTGTACTCCAGCACCTGGTTCATCTTGAAATTCTCAAGACCGAGATAAAAATCGGCGGTTCTGGTAATCGCTTTCAGAGGGGTCAGGCCTATAATCTCCGATCCGACGACCGGCACACCGTACCTGGCGGCTTCTGATTTTATGGTCTCATACACTCTGAAAATAGGGGTTTTTTCATAATTAACCAGGTTCATGGAAATCTGCACCTGCTGACGTTCCTTGATTTCGAAGCCCATCGCCTTAACATAGCGATAGCCTCCCTGCGCGTGCCTGATAGCGTTGGCGATATTCTTGGCGATCTGCAGATTTTGCGAACCGAGATAAACATTGAACGCGATCAGGTAATTCCGGGCCCCTATGGCAATAGCCCCGGCTTTGGGATGAGTTTTCGACGGCCCGAAATCGGGTTTTCTTTTCGGATCGGTACCAATGGAATCCCTTATACCCTCGTATTCCCCCTTGCGAACATCGGCCAGGTTCTCCCGTTCGGGCTTAATTGCCGCGGATTCATATAGATAAACCGGTATCTGAAGCTCATTGCCGACCCGTTCTCCCAGCCTTTTGGCCAGGCTGATACATTCTTCCATGGTAATTCCCGATATCGGTATGAAAGGGCAGACATCGGTAGCTCCCATGCGGGGATGCTCCCCTTTATGTTTTTCCATATCGATCAACTCGGAGGCCCTGGCGATAACCCGGAAGGCGGCCTCCAATACCGACTCCGCCTCTCCGACCATAGTAACCACCGCGCGGTTGTGATCTTTATCCATTTCCTGGTCGAGGAGCTGAACTCCATCCACTTTCTCTATCTCGGCCACTATAGCCGCTATTACTGCCGGATCTCTACCCTCGGAAAAATTAGGAACGCATTCTACCAATTGAGACATTCTAAGACCTCTTCTCGATTTCATTGAACTTGTACTTGATCGCGGCGGCCAGAATCGGCAGCATTATTTCATGATGACCGGTGAAGCTGTACCCCCGGCCCGATTCCATAACCGGCCTGGTGACAACATTAACATTCGGCCTGTAATGCTGGATCATATCGAAATTCGCCGCGGCGAAATTATCTATCCTGCCGTAAATGTTCCGGGCAGCTGTCAACGCTTTGAGAAATACTTCAGGCAAAATCACCGCCGATCCGAGATTGACCACCGCTCCTCCGGTCAGCCCGGATAACGATTCGGCCAGTATAAGAAAATCATCATACGATAGCTTCCCGATTGTCCCGCCGTCGAATCCGGGATGCTGTGATATCGTATCGGTGCCGATGGCGGCATGAACTGACACCGGAACATCCGAATTATAGCAAGCCGCGATAACCGAATACCTGGCAAATGACGGAGCCTGATCGCTGATAAATTTCCCGATACCCTCGCCAAATCCAAGACCATCCCGAACCGCCTGTCCGGCCGCTTCGAATATCAAAGCCGGAGTCTCCTCGACCATCCCGAAACTGCCGTCGGCCAGTCCATCGGCTACATCCTCCGATGTTTTGCCGAAGAAAGCGATCTCCAGATCGTGTATAACACCGGCGCCATTAATCGCCAGATGAGTGATAAACCCATTCTGAACAAGATCGATGATGACTGGCGAAAGCCCGACCTTGAGTGGATGCGCCCCCATCATCCAGACCATACCCCGGCTTTCCGATTTTGCCGCGGCTATTTTTCCCGCGAATTCCAAAAGGTCCGAGGCTTTCAATAATGACGGCAAAGACCGGAATAATTCTTCCAATGTCATGTCGGGATCGACCGGCCTGGCAAATCTCGAACTTTCGGATTTAGTCTGGCGATCTTCGACCTTTATTGTTCTGATACGGGATAGATCTATTTTCTTGAATTTACTCAACCGTTTCCTCTGTCTGACCGAGCGTATAGCTCTTGAGTTTGGCGGTCACCGAGCCGAGGATGAAAACCTCGGTTTTCATCATAACAGGTATTCTGTACTGATCGTCGGTAAGCCAGATCCAGATCCGCCCTTTGGCTTTGAAAATACCCTCGGCCCGCATCACCGGCTCGACTACAATACAATCGAACTCTCCGGCAGGAACTTTTATGCGTTCTTTTTTATAAACTTCCAGCTTCAATGGAAAGTTCTTTCGGTCGGTATGGTTATCTATCATTACCGCTTTACCCGGTATCAGCTCCTGCGTCCGGGCATAATAAAGACTCGAGAAAGCGTCCTGAACAAACGCGTAGGTCGGGATAGTATCATTTCCGGTTATGGCCAGGTGACGTCTTTGATCGAAATAAGTCGTTCGATCTATCTCGTATCCCCCCTCTTTAAGATGCTTGCGGAATTTCCGGGGGAAAATACCATTATAATCGATAACAGTTTCAACTGTATCTCGAACCCTGTAGAATACCGAAATGACATCATTACTGTGAGCCGTGGAAACTACTTTATAGCAAAGACGGCTCTCATATTCGACCAACTCGGGAATCTGTATAACGGCTGTCCCCGCGGGAATCGATCCGTATTTTACCGAGAACTCCAGACTTTCCCCAACCCCGAACGCCTTATTCTCTATCTTTCTGTACCACCAGGACGAATCAGCCGAAGCTTTGATATAATTTTTTGAAACAGGAGTCTTGGGAGCGTTATCCAATGGAGCGGCTTCCGTTAACGGATCTTCCGAACTGCCCTCGACCGATAAGCTGTCGGATAAAAGAGTATCCGGAGCGATAGTAATTTCCTGGGCAGTCGAAAAAGTATATATACACCAAATCAATATGAATGCCGATATTACGGTTCTAATCATACGATCAGCTTCCGGAGGATTCGGCCATTTTTATGATATCGCCATCGATACGGCGAAGGATTTCGTCCAGTTCGAGGTATATCTGGTTGTAATATTCCAGCGGCCCGCCCATCGGATCATTGACCCTTTCCTGAAGCGGCGAATACGGCCGGGGATAACCTTTTAACAGGTAGGTCTTTTTTCTAACTTCCGGCGCTTTTTCCAGAATATACTCGACATGCTCCGGAGCCATAGCCAGAATCAAATCTGCTTCTCTGGCCATCGCCGGCTCCAGTCGCCTCGAATAATGCCCGGTGATATCGACATCCCAGTGCTTGGTCGCCTCGACCGCGAACGTACTTGCCGGGAAACGATCCAGGCCGCCGGTCCCGGCTGACGATACCAGGATATTATCTATTCCCTTGGCCTTCAAAATCGATTTTAATATCCCCTCGGCCATGGGAGATCGGCAGGTATTGCCGGTACAGACAAAAAGCACTTTGAAGTGTTTATCGCTCAATCATCCTCCGCGACGGCTTCCATGATATCGCCGGCCGGAACCGCCCCTTCACGCATGATCCTGATCTGCCCCGCCTCGATCTTCACCACGGTCGACGGAAGACCGACCGATTTGATCTCCAGATCGAACACGCAATCGGCGGCATCGAGAATTTTCCTGTCCACGTCGGCCATAAGTCGAGGCGCGGATTTCCCGTGAAGATTGGCGCTCGTCGCCGATATCGGCACACCGGCTAACTCTATTATTTTACGCACCAGATCCGAACCCGGCATTCTCAATCCCAGAGTATTTCCGGCCCCGCTGCAGGGATAATGATTCTCGGACGTAATCACCAGGGTCAATCCTCCCGGCCAGAGTTTTTTCGAGAGAATGTTGAAATAAAGGCTTTTTCGCATTTTCAAATCTTCGAGTTGGGCCGCCGATGAGATCAGCACCGCCATTGGCGACGTTTCCTTGATTCCCTTGATCGCGCGAATCCTCTCTATGGCTTCCTCGGAATCGAATCTGCAGCCTAATCCCACTACCGTATCCGTGGGAAAAAGAACGACTTGTCCATTACGGATCGCTTCGGCGCATTTTTTTATTTCGTCATCATGACTCAAAACTGATTTCCTTCCCGGGTAATATCACTGACTGACTCTGACCAGCCAGGCCCTCTTGAATCCCATTCCTTTGACCTTCTCCAACAGGGCTTCCCCTTCTTCCAGTGTGGTGCAGGCTCCGATCCTAACCTTATAATAAGGCGCCCGGTAATCAGTGCGCACTATCTCATCGAATAACGGCGAGGTATCCGCCTCGAATTCGGAGGCCTCTTCGCTCGATTTTGACGCGTACACCTGGACCGAAAAGACGGTCTCGCTCAACTCACTATCCTTGACAAATTCCGGAAAGGTCAGTTGATCCGATTGAGCCTTAACCGTATCATCGGAAGCCGGCACATCGGCGGTAATAACATCCTGATCGCCGGGAAAACCTGTCAGGTTGTAACGGGCTTCCCTGGTGGTGCGCCGATCCTCTATGGCCTGACGAGAATTGGGAGCGGTATAACGATTGCATGACAAAACCGCCGCCGAAATCGTCAGGATTACCATGACCAACCTATAAGTATTTTTCATAATTCTCATCTTTGGCAAAATTGTTTAAGAGGTTCTTGATCTCCCCGACTCTGGTCTTGTGCGCTACCATAACAATCTCCCCGGTCCGCACGATCACCAGATCCGAAACGCCCAGCCCGACTATCACACCATGGGCGTCATTAACCACGATATTTTCGTAAGAGTCCTCCAGAATAATATCCCCTATCGAGGCGTTATTGTTTCTGTCCCGTTCATGGATCCGTTCGATGGCCAACCATGAGCCGACATCATCCCATTTGATATCCCCCTTCATGGTCAGCACGTTAGAGGCTTTTTCAAGAACCGCGAAATCGATGGATATATTGGAACAATCGCAATATAGTTTGTTCCTGGCCGTCTTCTCGCGATCCGATCCGATACTCTCCTTATATTCCTCGAGACACTTGTAAATTTCCGGTACATGCGCCTGAATAGCATTGAGAATAACCTCGGCTTTCCAGATGAACATGCCGGAATTCCAGAGATGGCGGCGATCGAGATAATACTCCTGCGCCGCCGTCGGATTCGGCTTTTCCTTGAATTTCTTTACGTAAAAGAAATTGACGCCGTCCTTTTGAGTATACTGTTCATCCAGCTCTACATAGCCGTAAGCGGTCTCCGCCCTGGTCGGCACCACGCCTATGGTGATCAAATGATTATCTTCACCGGCGACTTCCGCTCCCGCCTTGAGAAGCGATACCAGACGTTCGCGCGGCTTGATCATATGATCCGACGATAATATCACCATGATACCGTCGGGATCCCTGGCCATTATATGCATGGCCGCCAGACCTATTGCCAGACAGGTATTTTTTCCCTCAGGTTCTAAAAGAAGATTATCTTCGGTCAGCGATCCGGCCGCCTGAAGTATCTTATCCTTCAGATGATCCCCGGTCACGACCATGATTCGCTCACCCGGAATAAATCCTTCCAACCTATCGATTGTTTCCTCTATCATGGTTTTCGAGGATGTCAGTTTTAAAAGCTGTTTCGGATGCTCATACCGTGAAAGCGGCCAGAATCTTTCCCCGCGGCCGCCGGCGAGAATTACTCCGTATATCATTTCTTCCCGCTATCGTTTTTAAGATTTATGGGCTCGGCTTTATGCCCGAACAGATATCTCTTGATTTTCTTGGTGGAGGTTTTCTCAAACTCCTCCTCGCGCAGCTGTACATATTTGACTTTTTTGTATTCGGCCAGGGACGAGCTGTATCGGGCTACTTCCTGCTTGATTGTCCGCTCTATTTCCTCGACCGTAAACTCCTGTCCTCTTTCAGCCGCGGCGGCGTCGATAAATTCATAATCGGGAACCACTATGGCCTGAATCTCCTCGCCTCGCTGGCCACGAAGAGAACGGCCCATAACCAGAGATTCCAGAATATAAGGCGATTTATTCAACTCCGACTCGATCTCCTCCGGATAAACATTCTTGCCGGCCTGGGTTACGATCACATTTTTCAGCCGGCCGGCAATATAATAATATCCGTCGTTATCCACCCATCCGGAATCGCCGGTATAGAGCCAGCCTTGCTTTAGAACCTCGTCGGTAGCCTCCTGATTCTTGTAGTATCCCCTCATAATCATCGGGCCCCTGGCGATTATATGGCCGATCCCCCGACTATCGGTGTCGACTATCTTCAACTCGGCGCCTGGTATCGGTATGCCGATAGAAGCGTCCTTACGCTTCTCGATCGGATTTAATGTCAGCACCGGTGATGATTCGGTCAAGCCATACCCCTGAATAAACGCGAATCCGAGCTGATTAAAAGCCCTGGCGATTTCCGGAGGCATGGGAGCGCCGCCGGATACCATCAACCTCAACGTCGACAGCCCGGCCTTTTCCCGCAAACCCTTGAAAATCACTTTGCCTGATTCGGTTTTTAAAAGACCCAGCATTATCCCGCTCAAACCATATGTAGCCTTGAATATCAGTCTGGTCAAAGGAGGTTTCTTGGAGATCGCCTTCATCAGACCGGCGTACATTTTTTCGTAGAGCAGCGGAACTCCCAAAATGATAGTCGCCGAATTGTTCTTGATATCCTCGATAATCAGCTTCGATGCCAAACCACGGGCATAAGTAATGCAAGCCCCGCCGGCCAGCGGAGTAAGAAATCCGCAGGTGCACTCGAAGGTATGGTGAATAGGCAGTACAGATATGAAATTATCATTCTCTTTTATCTGGATCTTCTGCAGAACCCCCTCGATATCGGTGGCTATATTCTGGTGAGTCAGCATCACCCCTTTGGCCTGGCCGGTAGTACCGGAGGTATAGAGAATGGCCGCAATATCGGACGATTCTATTGTTGGCAAGGCCTCCGAAAACTGCCCGCCTTTTTCCTCTAACTCACTGAGCGACACAGCGATAGATCCGGACAACGGCTTGTCCATGCAGATAATATATTTCAAATTCGGAAGATCTCCGAAGATCTGTTCGAGTTCGGGAAGGAAATTTCGCGAGACGATCAAAACGGCAGCGCCGGAATCCCTGATGATATGGCTCCAGCCGGAAACCTTCAATAGCGCGTCAAGAGGCACATTAACACAACCGGCGGCCAATGTCCCTAAATATGACGCTCCCCATTCGGGACGGTTCTCCGAGAGCAGAGCGACCCGGTCCTCCGGATTCAATCCCAGGGACAACAGGCCTCTAGCTATATTAAGCGCCTTATTCTCAAACTGCCGGAAACTCAAATCGACGAATTTCTCCCCGTCGAATCTCCTCATGCATGGCTTATCGCCATACAAGTCTTTGCTTTGCTTGAGAATATCGATCAGACTTTTATTTTGGAAACGGTTTGAATGCATATTCCTCCCGTCTTTGAACATAGGCCATGAATATAAGAGCAATCGACATTTATGGCAAGGCGGAATATACTTCCTCGACCTTGATATCTCCGCCCGATGCCGGTAAACAATTATACAGGCTTAATAACAAAAAAAAGGCCCCGATCGCTATCGGGGCCGTCTGGCTCATAAAAAGAATTGATTACTCGGTAAAGGCTTGAACGGGCATTTCCACTATGGTCGGGGTAACGAAGATAACCAGGTCTCTGGTTACCACTTCCTTCTTCTCGTAGCCGAAAAGAAGACCCAAAATCGGAATATCCTTCAAAATCGGAAGACCTGTTCTCAGAGTCTTAACTTCCTGATTAGTCAGCCCGCCGATGACCGCGGTTTCACCGTTCTCGACAACCACGTTGGTTTCGGCGTTCTGGCTGTTGATGATCACCCCGTTGGGATCGAACTGATAAGAACTGCGTTCCGGTATAAGATGAAGCAGTACCCTGTTTTCCGATGTGACATGCGGCGTAACTCTTAGTTTCGTGCCAACATCATAAAAAGTAATGATAGTGTTGCCCGACGGATCAAACTGCTTGATCGGAATCTTCTGACCCATCTGGATATAAGCCTCGACATTATCCAGTGTGGTAACCTCGGGATGGGCTATTATTTTGCCCTTATTGCTCGATTCAATGGTCGCCAGAATCGCCCCGATGCTGTAATCACCCTGCATACGAGCGAAGGAAAACTGAGCTAACTTATCATTGGCCATCTGCTTAGTGCCGGCTTGACGAAGCTCTTCCTCGGAGAAGTTCTGACGATCCGGATTAGTCGGGTAAAGAGGTTTGGTCAGATAGTCGCCGCTGGCAGGATCCACATCGGTCTCATTAACCCGATTGAAATTCACTACTCTCCAATCGACTCCCAGTTCTCTGATGAAACCGCTTTCGACTTCGAGCAGCTGCGCCGATATTTTTATCTGACGGGTTTCCTGATCCAACACCACTATCAACTCGTCGACCCTGTCCAGGACATCAGGCAAGTCCCTGATAACCAATGAGTTGGTTCTTTTGTCGATATCCACTGTGCCCCGCGAACTCAACAGACCCTTGACCGCCTGCTGCATTTCCTCGGCGACATTATATTTTACCGAAACAATATGGGTTTTCAACGGAGCCATGGTTTCCTGCTCCATCAGATGCTTTTCCTCAGCCGCTTTCTGAGCATAATAATCGGCCGCCTTGACAACCCTGATATAGTTTTCAGATTCGACTCCCACCAGGTTGTAGGTATCCAGAATAATGTCCAAAGCCTCTTTCCATGTTACATTGGACAGCCTGACCGATACTGTACCCTCGACCGACGGTGAAGCGACGATATTGACTCCGCCATATGACGATAGATACATCAGAACCGACCTGATATCCGCGTTGGTCAGCGACAAGGTCTTTATCACCCTCATAGATGGTGTCGATGTCTGGGCAACCCCGGTTTCGTCCTGGCTGCGCAATGCTCCGAAATTTATGAATATGACGCAAACCAGCGCTATTACCATTGCTATCCAGATTGATATCTTACGCATAGCCATTTCTCCTTTATTTGATCTCGGGAACAGTCAGTTCCAGAGCTACGGTGCGGGTCCAGCCATATTCGGAAACCTGGAATATCGCCTTTCTTTCGGTAACGTTAACCAGATAACCGTTCTTAACTTTATCGTTAGGCATTAAGATATATCCGTTTCCTTCGCCGTCTTCCAGAAGCGCGCGGTTGCCGTCAATATCTTCGAGCACGCCCACCAGAGTCAGGTTCTCAAGGGCCGGGATCCCCGGCGAAAACTGCCCGGAAACTCGTCCCACCAAAGGAATAAAAGGATCTCTGTAGCTTGAGGTCCCATAATTGATAATTTGACGCTTGGGATAAGATTCCAGCTTCACCCCGGCCGATGTTTGTTTGGATGTCTCGGCGGCAGGAGCCGGTTTTGGTTCGGTTTTCGTTACCGTCTTCTGCGTACGAGCGGTCGGTGCGGCTTTGCCGGAAACTGCGTCCCAGGAGGCCAGCTCGGTTTCCCCTTCGGCTACCGGAAATTTCAATATTATATCGGAACCGCTGGCAAAACTTCTGAATTCAATCGATCTTTCGATATCGAAAACTACCCTGGTAACCGGATTGGGAGACGATTGAAACTGGCTGGTGCGCACTGCCTTGACCGATTTGAAAGGCAATTTCGTGAATTTTTTATTGGTCCAGGCATTGATCACGCCTTCGATATCCACTACTATCCGTTCGGGCTTCGACTCTGTAAGGAAAGCCGTATATTCGCCGGGTTGACCGGTAGAGATAACCACAGCCAGGGAATCTCCGGCTTTCTGAATACTGATATTCTTCAGATAATTGGCGCCCTGCACGGGAAGCGAATTTAAGAATAAGATTCCCGCAATCAACATTCCAAACGCCCTGAATTGATTTCCGGCCTTCATTGCGACAACCCCTGTTTTACGTTATAGGTTAAGAGGATAAAAGTCGCCGTCACTGGCTCGGCCTCTTTTGACGAGTCGCCGGTCATCATCATAAGCGACGTGGAAGGCGATTTCAAATTTATATCCGAGAGATTGACAATGAACGGGAAATTGGCCACCTTCGAAAGAAACTTGCCGAGACCGTGGTAGGTGGATGATACCTCGATCGCGTATTTATTGGTTTCGTAGAATTCTGACGGCGTCGTGCCCAGAGGAGTGACCTTCTTGACTGTCGAACCGGTCAACTGGGCGGCGGCATGCAGATGATTGAGAAAAGCCTCATCTTCCTTGGCTTCGGGCAGCAGCAAAGCCACCCTCTTATATCTCAATTCCAAATCGCTGTATTCTTTTTCCAGATCGACCAAAGTAGCCGCAGTCTTCTCAACTTCATAAAGCTGAGCCATTATGCTGTTCTTTTGAGTTTCCTTGGCAGTAATCTGTTCGTTAAGAGGCGCGAATATTTTAACGAACCAGAGATAAAAACTGGCCGCGAAAAGTATCGCGACTACTACTAAAACCTGGGTTTTAGGATCCCGCAAATTCATGTATTCCCTCCCACATGAATTTTAAACCGACAATGCCGGCGCGTGGTTCTGTTTAAAATTGAGTCCCTGCCCCCGGAGAAACCTGCGTTCCTTCCGCGGCTGCCACCTCCAGCCCGGGCATGACCAATTCATAAGTAAACTTAAATGAATATGCTTTTGCTTTATCAGTCTCCTGTAAGCCTATCGACGCTATTTCCACGTTCTTAAAAAGCTCCGATTTTTTCATACGGACCAAAAAAGTCGCCAGGGCATTTAGCGAAAACGAGTAGCCCTCCAAAGTGGATTTGCCCTGCACCGCCTGCTGACCCGGTGCGGCTGTCTGCCCGCCCTGAGGAGCCTGCTGAAAAGTAGTCAGCCAGACATATTCCGGAACCCGCCTGACCAAATCTTCCATTAATTGTACCCAGTAGTCCCTGTTCTGATTGAGAATCTGAATAGCGGTCATTCTGGCCGTTATCTGCTCTTTCTTCCTGGAAATCGCCTCGATCTTCTGAATCTCCGCGCTGAACTGGGCCTTCCTCTGCTGAGCCTGCTGAATTTCGTCGTTCATCTTGCTTATTTTGTTGGCCTGAAAAATAAAACTATAAGCCCCTAATATAAGCAGGATCGCTACTCCGCCGGAAATGACATAAATGAGGTTCTTATCCAGTTGGAACTTGAATCTTCTGTGCTGCAGTTCCTTTGGGAGTAAATTAATTTCGATCATTAAAGCCTCCGGGCCGCCAATCCCAGGGGAACCGCCAGCAGCGGCGCCACCTTCTCGGGTTGATGATCGGTAAACAGATCGGGATCGTATTCAATATTCCTCAGAGGATTGAAAATCTCCACCGGAATCCCTAATTTGTTTTGCATAAGTTCTGGCAGATACGGCACCAAAGCTCCGCCGCCGGAGAGCACGATCCAGTCGATATCGTCAACTCCCGATGAACTCTTGAAATACGACATTGCCACTTCGATTCCCGCGGTAAGCTCCTCGAATGACGAAGATACCGTGGCCTTGAACATATCCTGATCTATGGAATTATCCATTTCCCCTTTGAGAGCTTTTGATGTCAGTTCCTGGTTCAGTCTGAATTCCCGGCTGATGGCGTCGAAAATCAGTCTTATGCCATTGGAAACGTCTCTGGTGGAATGATAAAATCCGTCTTTCAAAAATACAATGTTGGTGATATCAAAACCGATATTGATCAGGGCGGTTACTTTCGTAGGATCCATCTCGTAATTAATCTCATAGGCGTTGAGAATAGCGAAAGCGTCGGTATCTACAACCGCCGGCCTCAAACCGGCATCCATAATCAGATCGAGAAAGTTCTTCAGAAATTCGTTCCTGGCCGCTACCAGCAGAATTTCCATCTTCCCGGCTTCCTCGTCATACCTGATAATATGGTAATCCATGGTGACATCCTCTACATCAAACGGGCTTCGCTGCTCCGCTTCGAAAAGAATGGCCTGCTCGGCTTCAGCGCCGGTCTTTTTATCCATGGTGAATTTATCGGTAATAACACCGTGCCCGGAAATTGATATGGTTACGTCCTTGATCTTGGGATCGGTTTGATCGACGAGATTCTGGATATCGAAAATTACAGCGTCGCGATCCTTGATCTCCTCGGAAGAAATCGCTCCGAAGGGGAGCTCCTTTATACCCATAGCTTTCAATACATATCCGCCGGGTTTTTGCTGGAGCTTTAGAAGCTTGATGGAATTAGCCCCTATATCCAATCCCACCGCCAACTTTGATCTTTTCAAAATGCCCATTTCGGGTTCCCCTGCAATTTACTCAAAAGGTCTGCAACCACCTGCGCTCTATTCTATCGGCTTTGAATACCGATGTCAAGAAAATTTACCATGCACAAAGTTATTATCGTCCTAAATCTATAAAAATTAACAGGAATCGAGATTTTTTTTGGCGGATTGAGAAGCCGACCTGGCCTGCAGGCTATTGCAGCTTCGATTTTCCGGTCGAGGCCAGCACCGAAACCGAATACGGAGCTCCCCCACCGGAAATATTAAAAGTAACACTTCCCGACTGGGACGCTTCCCCGGTCGGCAAAAATACCACAGAGCCGTTGGTAAAGTTAAGCGCGCTGATAAGTACATCCCGCTCTATATTTATCGGGCCTGACGATACCAGATCGCCGATTTCATAGGTCTTCGAGGTCGGATTCAAGGTGTCCTTAAAAAGCAGATACTGCTTGTTGGCCGTATTGATATATACTCCATACTGGGTACCCTCGGAGATCGCCTTGCTGCGAGCCAACCTAACCAGATTCAACACGTTACGAGCCTCTGTACGGGCCTTGAGCTTGGGCATTCCCTTATAGAATGTCGGAACCGCCATGGCCGCCACCAATCCGATTATAACCACGATTATCATCAGCTCCAGCATGGTAAAACCGCCGGATGTTTTTTCGCTCGAAGACGATATCGATATCCTGGTCCATTTATTCATTTTTTTTCCTGTTCCTTTGTTAAGTTCCCGTGCGCCTAAATTTACTATCGGCAAAAACATCCCCCATTTTTAGCCCGATTATCGACTGATCGATCAAACTACATCATACTGCGAAGTTCCACTACCGTAGAATAGCTTTTGGACAGGGTTTCCTGCCCCTTATCGTTCAACGCGTCCATGGTTACGGTAGACAGGGTAACGGCCACAGACGTCGGATTGACCTTTACCGCCTGGAGCGAATAAATGTTCTCGGCCAGGATTTTATCCACTGTCTCGATACGTTTTATCAAGCTGCCCTTTTCGTCTATATAAAACTCAAAACTGATATCGTTGTGGCGGACACACAAAGTATCTGTGATTTCCCCCTTGACTATAACCAGGGGCTCACTCCCGCCGCTAAGCCCGTAACCAGCCAGGTTCAAATGATAGCCGATTTCATCCAGGGCCAGCCTGACATCATTCTCGTCCTTGGCGCTGGAAATCTGATCGAACTCCAAATCAGTGCGATTAACCCGAAGATTCCAGATGGCCGTGGAAATCACAGAAATCAGTATTACCACAATAAGCAGTTGTATTAGTGAAATTCCTCGGTTGGCTACGATTCGCATCATCCCTCCATAATTATCTTACGGAAAAATATAGACGCAAACGGCATGCCCTTTGTTAAGCCTATATCATATCATCATGCAAGACAATACATTAACCGCCGAACTGCAGACATTTCGAGCGGCGGAGATTTTCCGATATCAGGGCAAAAAATGGGAATTTATCATAGAATATGGGGGAAATCCCATATATGGGAATTGGCCCGACTTTACCGCAGGAATGTTAGTTTTTTCGTTAACGACCCCAGAGGAGAGGTTAGTTTGGCCAGGTATATTCCTGAAGATAATTCCAGGCCGTTGTCATCCCGGCCGTCCCAGCGATTGACATAATAACCCGGCTGATATAAGCCTGATACCAGGCCGCGAGCCAGGCGGCCGTTAATGTCGTATATGGCGATATTTACTTCCTGCGAGCTGCCGGTTACCCCGAAAGTAAGCACTGTCGATCCATTAAATGGATTGGGATAGGGATCGTCGAATGAAACCTGCTGCGGCAATACGGGCTGATCATGATCGCCGATGGATGTCTCCCACTCCATTTCCTTAAGAATCCAGCTATCAGGATCGAACAAAAGGCCGGTCGGCTGAATATCCACAACGAAATCATAGGACTGGAATTCCAGATTGTTTTCCACTGTGAAATTGAATGGACCGCCGGCGGAAGTTATCCTTATATCTATCGGCATCCTGAAGGGCGGGGCGGCGGTCTGAACCTGCTCAATATCGAGATGGACAGTATATGGTCCGGCGCCGTCATAAGACCAGGCGTAATCATATATTGGGTGGGCCTGATCGAATATCCACTCGTGGAAGAACCAATCGAGATCCCGGCCGGAGGCGGTCTCCATAACATTCCAGAAATCCCAGGTACTGGCGTTACCATAACCGTAAAGCGAGGCATATTGGTGCAGCCCGGCGAAAAAGGCGTTATCCCCGATTATACCGCGGAGCATATGCAATACCCAGGCTCCCTTAAAATACTCTGTGGAGGCGAACAGGTAGTCCGGATCGAACAGAGGTTCGTAGCCATAAATTCCTATCCATTCGAGATATAGATCCTTGAAAGCGCCGAGGTCACGCATAAAGGCCTCATGCCCGTAAAACTCCTCGTTGAAAAGAGCGCCGGAATATGTGGCGAATCCTTCGTTGAGCCAGATATGTCTCCAGTCGGCCAGGGTGACGAAATCTCCCCACCACATATGCGCCAGTTCATGCGCTATTCCGCCTTCCATATACCTGTCGCCTCGAAGCCAGGTCGATTTCAAGCTGGTCATGGTCTGATGCTCCATAGCTCCGTACTGGAACGGGTAGATGGCCGCCTGACCGTATTTATTGAAGGGATACGGATAAAATAAATCGGAGTAAGTTTCCATCATGGCCGGCACGTTGCCGAAATCGAATACGGCGTCGCTGGAATCTTCGGCGAAAACCATATTGACAATCGGGATGGAATCGCCAGAGCCGGTAACATAGTAGTCGGTCCAGACCGCATAATCAGCCATAACCAGATTTATCAGGTAGGTAGCTATAGGATCTTCGTTTACCCAATGGTAAACCCGGACATGGTCATTCGGATAATGATAAACCGATTCCAGGTAACCGTTGGAGCCTACCTCATAATTCTCCGGAACCGTGGCAAAGATATCCGACGTGGCCTTATCCCACGGCTCGTCGAAACAAGGGAACCACCAGCGCGCGTCCTGAGGCTCCGCGAAAGTGTAAGCGTCTCTCTGAAAATAATAATATCCCCGATTGGTGGTGGTATCGTGGTAGAAGATTGTCAGAATCAACGTGTCCCCGGCGTAGTAATAATCGTCGAAATCCACGGTGATGGTCGAGTCTCCCCTGTCGAATGGCGCCCAGTTTCCATTCAGAGTAGCCGATTCGGCAGTCAAATGGACCATATCCAAAGTGATCTCGCCCAGACTGTCGTCAACTACCGCGAAATCCATAGTCATGGATCCCTCGAAGTATGGCCCGTTCATGGGGAAATCCAGAATCAACTGGTAGTGAAGAACATCGAACGAATGAACTGAATCGAAAAGGGCGAATCCGGAGTCTTTCAATTTTGCTTTGCTGGAAAACTCCCCGTCTTCCGAACCCGGCCAGGTGAAGCTGTTTCCGGTCAGACGGTCGTATTCGCAGGCTCCCAAAGCGGAGCCTGTCGATATCAGGATTGCGATCAATGAGAAAATTATCGCGCGCATGGCTAACGCCCTTTTCAAATCGTTATTGATTACTTTAGCAGGGTCATTTTGGCCTGCTTATCGCCGTATTCGGTTGAAAGCATGTAGAAATAGATCCCCGACGATACATGGTTTCCGTCGAAATCCGTGCCGTCCCAGACAATATTATGATTACCTGCCGGCATCCGGTCATCGGCCAATAGAGCGATCCGCCGTCCCAAAAGATCGTATATCTCCAGCCTGACCGCCGAACTTCTGGGGAGAACGAAAGAGATATTGGTTTGAGGATTGAACGGATTGGGATAATTCTGATTCAGGGAAAACTCGTCGGGCACTTCAGGCGCGTGGTCATCGACTTCGGTAGCCTGTCCGATCGCCCAGCCGATATCGTCGACAAATACTCCTACCGATCTGCCGGTTTCATTGGACACAAAATGGAAACGAGCTCTGTAATCGGTGGCGTTGGGATCGAGAACGGACGATATATCGTACTCCTGGTAACGGTACGATTGGGCCGTATCGCTGAACGCCCCTGCCCTGACCCATGTATTACCGCCGTCGTTGGATATCTCGACCATGCAGGTATCGCCGTCAAAAAGTATATTCTTGCGGAAGAATGTGACCCTGGCGTGAGTATAAGGCGAGAGATTATATCCGAAATCCATGGATGCCCTGGTATCGGCGTTATTGGGATAACCCGGCCCTACCGCGATACAGTTTCCTCCGTTGTAACCGGGGCTGAACATATGCCAGTCGGAATCGAGCGACCAGCGATCCACCCCGAATTCCTCGAAATTCTCAAAAATTTCAGAATCGGACATGAGAAGTTCGTAGCTGCCGGTTTGAGGAAGCCTGCCCTGGTTGGGAGTATCGGCCTGATCATACGCGGTGAAATAACAATGCACTATATCTCCGGAATTTATGCGGCGTCCCAGATCGATTTCTGCGAGCGAAAACTCGTCATTTTCCGCCGGGTTTAAAGCCAGTTCGCTTTCAGTCTCGTCATTAACTCTGTAATGAATATGAACCGAAGATTGATTTATCCCGTGAACGTCGCTGGCGGTGATAGTGAAAGGACCGTAAGGGCCGAATAGATTGACCGTATTCTGCGGAAATTCGAGAAGTTCCATGGCGGGAGGAACCATATCCGCGCCGAAATAGAACGAATACACCGAATCCGGAGCGTCGGCCGGACTGAAACCATGAGTATCGGAATCGTCAATAGCCTCGATATAATAGCTGACCGTGGTGCCGTAGGGAGGACGAGGTATTTCGCCATGCCAGGCGCTGCCCGATGTATTGACCATCGCCGCCGTCTGATAATCGCCGCCGATTGAATAATGGATATTGACAGTGCCGTCATCCATGGAAAAAAAGGTGAAAACGCTGGCATCCACGCCTAATACTTCGGTTGAATCTTCATTGTCTATCAAAGGAGTATGTTCGATCTGGGGAGCGACTCCGAAATCCATATTATGCTCCCGGACGAATCCCTGGATTATCTCCACCGCGTGCGGAGTGCCGTTCCACATATTTCCATCATCGTCGTCCACTGTCAGGTAATCGATCGTAATACTAGGATCGACCTCGGCGCTTCTGTGCAGAAGCATAGCGTTAATAGCCAGCCCGGAAATGATATCCAGATAGGTATCCGGATAGCTGGCCAAAAGAGCGTTTCTGGTAGACCAGACACTGCCCGATAGCAGCTGCCCGCAGTAGTGAATCTCACCGGAGCAGGGAAATTGGAAATTGTTATCTCCGGAGCGCAACGGCTGATTGCAGTCGCCGAGGAATCCGAAAGCCAGGCCGGGATTATCAGTGATCAGCATGCCGACCACGTCTCCCATACCCTCGCCATAAGCGCCCTGCTGACTGCCGGCCACGTTAACCAGGTGATGGCCATATTCATGGTGGACCACGGTGGAGAAGGCCGTATTAGGGCAGCCTCCCCCGGAGCCGAAGAAATTAATCGATTGCCCGTCGTAATAGGCGTTGCAGCTCTGATTGAGATTGACATTGACCCTGAATTCCTGCTGCTGATAAATAACCGGGTATTCGGGGTTATAGGACAGTGTAAAATCACGAACTACATTAGAGTGCCGATAGGCATTGACTTCGGCCCTGTTAAACTGGCTGCTGTTATCCTCATTGTGCAGAAAATTCACCGGTCCGGGCGGAGTAACCTGGGTCGAAAGCTCGCCGTTGGCGCCCCCTGCATTGAATACCCTGAACCACTGTCCACGCAAATGAGAATACACGGTCACCGGAGAGCTTCCGCCGTGCGGGATCACGAAATTGCCGTTTTCATCGGCGAAAACCGGTGATTCGCCTTGCACATAAACCCGGGCGTACGGCAATCCGACAACCGCTTCGTCATCGCACATATCAGCCCTTATTCCCTGGGTGGCCATCCCGGAAACGCTGCCGTTGATATCCACATGCTGAATCATCTCTTCGGTATAGAGGATATCCCCGCTTTGAGCATTGATGACTATCAGCCATTTTTCGAAATCATCGGATGCCGTTTTGCCGTTATCGGCGATAATCTCCATGCCGAGGGCCGGCCTGACGACCATATCCTCGATACCCGCCCATATTACCATGCGCGGTTCGGTGAAATTGACCAGTCCGGGATAAAACGATTTGGCGGCGTTTTCAGACAGCATGCGATCGGGAGAAATACCGGCAGGAACGGCAAAATCGCCGAGATCCCGAAGCCCCGACGAAGCCAATACAACCGGATTATCGGGCCGGTTCAATACCAAAAGACGAAGATCCGATTTGAAAACCGGGATATTATCCCTGAACTGCGAAAAATAAACCAGTGTAAATTTATAACTATCGGTTGATTTGTCGTACATGAGCGGCAGCGTATGACGGCCGTCCGGTAATAAGCTGACCGGATAAAGATCACCGGCGTCGGCTTTGAATATCGCGGCATATTCGTTTTTAAAATTCAGAGCGGCCGCTTCAACCGTGGCTCCGTAGCCAAACGGCCTGCCGAATAAACGGGTGACATAACCTTCATTTTCGAATTTCGATACCAGCGGATAATCCGCTCTTAGCTTCCCGAACGCCGCCGCCGATAAAGCGTCGCTGTCGGCTTTGGCGTCTCCCGTCCCAATGAGAATCACCGGAATAGAAATCAAACATAGCAGCAGTAACAACCGTCTCATTACTTCTCTCCTCGCCTCGATTTATTATCAAACATCTTTCTTAAAAACTTTACTTGATTAACGTCATTTTATTGGAAGTACTAAAACTGCCAGCGTCGAGCGTGTAAAAATAGACGCCGGAAGAAACTCTTTTCCCGAACAGATCGTGACCGTCCCAAATTATGCTCCCACCGGATACACCGCCGGCCGATAGCAGATTTACCAGCCTGCCCATAGAATCATATATCCTGACAATCGGGTCGCTGCCTTGCCATGTACCGTTGTATGTTATCACTGTTGAGGCGTTGAAAGGATTGGGATAATTGGAAAGCCCTATCGTCCGCGGGAAAATATCTATATCCGGTTCGGCTTCGGTCAGGTATTCGGCCGTCTCTCTTTGGTATCCGGTGAAAAGCGCGCGGGCTATCCTGAGCTGCTCGGAAGATACATCCTGAGTCTCCGGACTGTCGGCTCTCCACGATGAGAGAAGCCGTTCGGCGTTGTTTATCCCCCATCTTTCCAGCAAAAACGAATAAGTATATATGCCCGTTCCGTCGTCGTCGCAAAGCGCTTTGCTGTTGAGATGAAAAAAAGCGTCCGGATTGTCATACAGTCTGGCTTTTCTATCGACGCAGTATTCGTACATCGGCGCCCCCTGGCCGCGAGACAAATAGACCGGCACGCTGCCCGAGGCCACCCACAGCGGATAAGCCATAGAGATGACCGGAGAGCCCAGCACCGCGAAAATGGTGGTTAGGACAGGATCCTCGCCGGGAGCCACTCCCTTGATAACTACGGCCGATGTCGTCCACCTGTTGGAAATGGTGCAGCCGTAATCGAATATATATCCGATCGGGCCGTCGGCCTGTGAACGGTTATACGGCAACGGGTACGGATCGTCATAAGGATTACCCAGATCCCGAACTAGTTTCTGCAGCACGAATTCGATATCCACAGGAGCTCTTCTCATTCTGTTTTCGGTCAGGTATACCGCTCGCCTATAGCGATCCAGCCCGGCCTGACGATCATTGCCGGTACGGGAAAAATTGGCCCTCAATGCCATGCCGTTATCGGGAGAATCATTACCCTCGGGCAGAATCAATACATACGAGTAGTTCCGGCATTCGAACATAGCGCAGGTCCCCGAGGCGTCCATAACTCCGAAATTCCAGCAGTCTTTCCTGCCGATGGCGTCGGTGGAATCCAGAAGAAGACCGAAATCCGCTATACTCGAACAGGTCTCCAACGCGATACGCATGATCGTACCGTCATCTATGCCGGTCGAAAGGGAATCATCGAGATTATAAGAATCGCTGTTCATGATGGCAAAACCCTCGAGATTGGCCCCCATATATACCCTGGTCGTGTCTGATCTGTATACGTCGCCTATGAACGGGATGGTGACAATACCATCTCTTTCGTACGAATTATAATATATAAACCGCTGATCGGGATTGGTAACATCGCGGTTTTTCCATAATATCGGTCGGCCGTCGGCAGTAACCGATCCGCCGAAAACTCCTACGGTGCACTCGCCGAACGGCAGGCCTCTATTTTCCTCAGCCGATACCGCGGCGAAAGCCGAAAGGGCGATAGCAAGACCCCATATCGCCGCCCGGCAAGAGTATCTCGACCCAAGGTGTTCTTTTGAATACGTCATAGCAGAACTTTCCAAGTTTACTTGAGCAGGAGCGTCTTAATGTTAGATGAGAATTCCAGGCTTCTCGTGTTGATCAGATACAATCCCGACGGCAGCGAGTTCCCGGAGCCGTCCCGTCCGTCCCAGCTTATGAATCTGTCCCGGCCGCCGATAGCGTCGAATGTCCTGACCTGGCGACCCAAAAGATCGAAGATCTTTATGCTGATATTGTCATCGGCCCCGAAACCATCCAGCTGAATAGTAGTGCCGGCGTTAAACGGATTCGGATAATTGGAGATCCTCGGTGACTCGGGAACAGGAGGATCATCCACCCCGAGAGGCAGGATTGGTATGCTCAGGAATGAATCGAAAATATAATAGGCCAGATCGTTCTGCGCGGCGGCCGCCTGGGCTGGAGTCGGTATTTGATTGTCCCACTCAAAAACATGCTCGTCGGCGGCTTGAAGTATCTCTCTTTCCAAAGGCAGGGTATATTCAAACAAACCGGTACCCTCGTGATTAACCAGATATCGGCTGTCCAGATAGATTGGATCTTTGGGATTCGGATAAAGTTCGGCATTATGCCGCAGGATCTGGGAATACATAGGCACTTCTTCTCCTGTATTCAGCATCTGCGGAACCTCTCTGGAATAGACCCATAAAGGAAAAGCCACCGAAATCACCGGAGGGCCGATCATGCAAAAAGCGGTGCCCAGCCTGGGGTCTTCATCCGGCCTTACGCCCCTGATCACCATACAGGATCTGGATACGGTCCTGTTGATGGTCACATCCCGGCTGAGAATATATCCTTCGGGACGGCCGTTCTGCCGCCCTGTGTAAGGAAGCGGATACGGATCGCCCAGAGGGTTGGCGATATCCCTGGCCAGTGTTTGCAAAACGAATTTGGCGTCGATCGGAGTTTCATTATCCCTATCGTAAACCAGATGGGTTACCCTTTTATATCTCTCGAACCCGATACGACGGGTTCCGCCGGATAAAGAATATGTCGCCCTTAAGATCATGCCGCCGGGAGCCTGCATCTCATTATTGGCGTCGAACTTGACGTAACTATAATTGGAACATTCATATAAGGCCGCGCCTCCTTCGGCGTCCAAAGCCCCGATATTCCAACAATCCTCTCTTCCCTTGATGGCGGTTAGATCCAGAAGATCCTCGAAATCGGCCAGGGTACGACATCGCTCCAGAGCCAGCCTGAGCAGATCGCCGTCGTTGATGCCCTGGGCCACGCTGTCGTTCAGGTTGTAGCTGTTGGAGTTAATTATGGCAAAACCGACATCGTTTATCCCCATGTAAACCCTGTTGGTATCGCTGGAATATACGTTGCCTAAAAACGAGTAAAGAGCCGAATCGCTGCCCGGATCGGGCTCGAAAAAGCAGAATTTCTGCACCGGATTGGTAACATCGCGGTTTTTCCAAAGCATTGGACGGCCGTCAGCGGTGATCAAACCCGAGAAAACGCCTATAGTGCATTCCCCCTGCTCACCAGCCGGATCGAACGTAAATCTATCATTAAAAATCAACAGTAAAAGAATCGAAAAATGAAGCCCGAAAGTTCTCAATTTCATCATCGTAAAGATACCATAAAACCGTTTTAAATCAAGCGATTAATTGCCCTGAGAAGCACAGTTGACCCACTTTTAGCGCTCGCGATACCGCCTTTAGAATCCTGTTGGGCAAACATTTATTTTGTCGGACAATATCCCGGCTCCTTTCGGCCTTTAAATCATAAACATCGGCTAAGCGACGAAAGTTTCTATCGACGGCTGATTTACGGATTTTCCGGACAAATCTTTCGCTGAAAAAAAATAAAACCCCGGCCAGATTCTGCCGATAAAAACTATATCCTGTGGGAATCACAATCGGAGGAATTTAATATGCATTGTATAAAATGCGGAACCGAAAACCTGAATAACGCGACCGGAGCATGCCCGAACTGCCTCGAACCGTTGCCTATCAATTCGCCTGATCCGGCTATGCAGAAAAGTGTGCCGGCCGGCAAGGCAGCCCATAAACTCGAAACCGGCGAAAATCAGACGGCCGGGAGCCAGGGTAATGACGATGATTATGAGATGATTAATATGGCCAATCCTCTCGATTTTATTATGGGGGAAAAGCCTGAGACGGCGGACCACAACGACTCGTCGAAGCGCGACGAAACCATCAAACCCGAGCCTATCGAGGATAATTTGACTCTCTACCGGGACGAGAACATAAAGCTCTCGATTTCCGAATCCGGAGGGGAGGCGTCGCTTAACATAGAAACACTAAAAGGATTGAGCGGCAATAATACCCCATCCACGCCGTCGGACAAGGACGTCATCCGACAGGAGCCGGCTCTACAGACATCAACACCGGAAGAGGATGCCAATCAACCTATTGAGACTCTGGAAGGGTTGACCGGCAATTCAGGTCCGATAGACAGCCCGGAAGACGGGCAGGATATCGATAATCTGATGACCAAAATCCAAAAATTAGCCGGGCATAAGACGGATGATGATTCTCTTATATCGACCGAACCCGAAATTGCCGGATTGGTTCGAAACAGCTATCCGGAAGCTGATACTCAAACCGCCGATAATTCGGGACCGCCGGCCGATAAACCGGCTCCACTCGATTCTAATGCCGATGAAACCCTGGAATACACAAGGAAAATGAAGACGCCGGAGCCGGCGCCCGAACTGACACCGCAATTCGCCCAGGCGACCAAAGCAATCAAGAAAAAAACTCCCTTGCCAGAGCCGAAAATCTCCCCGGTGAAACAGACGACAGGAGTAATCTACCTAAAGTCCAACAAGCTGACTTTGCCCGGTTCGGCCCGGCTCAAACCCGGCGACGAGATAAAAATCGGGGATAAATCATTCAGGGTGAAAGCAGGCTCCGGAAGTAAAAAATGGCTCTTTGCCCTTATCGGAATGATTCTCATCGGGGCCGCCGGAGCCGGAGCGTACTATAATGGAATGATTCCTCTGGGTGTTAACGGCAGCCTGGTCGGAACCCTGATTAAAGCCAAAAACCGAAACCCTCTGTCCAATTCGACCATCAGGCTAAAGGAATTGAATAAAACCGTCAATACAACCAACGCCGGCTTCTTTATTTTCGAGAATGTGCCATCGGGTATCTACACGATCGAATACCTCGAAGGCGGCCATCCGGTTTCCGAATCCCAAATCACTATATTGGCGGGCAAAACCAGCACAATGATCTTGAGCGACGATCAACATGATGGTCCCCTTTCCGAAACACAAGACAACTCCTTCCGACAACCGGCCGATATCGCCCCGAGTAAATCAAAACATGGAACACTGACCCTAAAACTTAAACCAGCGAACGCCTCGGTATTTCTCGATGATCAGCCCCTGGGCGCCGGATCGAACCAATATGAAGTTCGCCCCGGAAAATACCAGTTGACCATTAAAAGCAAAGGATACGAAGATAAATCTGTTGAAATTGCGGTATTTTCAGGCAAAACCATCTCACGTGATTTCAGTTTAAACCAGGTCAAAACTACGTCTGACGCCGAAAAATCGCCTGAAAAACTCGCCTTTAAAAGCGAGATCGCGGGCAATTACCATCAAGCCCTCAGGTATTACGATAATATTCTCGAAAAAAATCAAGACGATATCGGGGCTCTGATGGGCAAAGCCAGATGTTTCCGGGGCGACGGCAATCTCAATAAAGCCTATACATATTATATGCGTACGGTCGAGGTGGCCGAAAACAACGGCGATAAAATATCGCAGATCGATGGTTTAACCGGGATTATCGAGATCAGACCGCAGACATTCTCGGCTTATTACGCCAGAGGCGATCTTTTGTATTCGATGGGGCAATACAATCGGGCCGCGCGCGATTTCAAAATGGTGACCGAATTAGACCGTTACAATCTCAAAGCGTTTTACCGCCTCGGAGATTCCTACTACTACGGAGAAAATTATTATGATGCCATGTTAGCTTACCAGGCGGCCGAGGAAACCAATCTCAGCGATCCCAAAGCGCAAGTCAAACTGGCCAAAACCTACCTGGCTCTCGGCGATAAAGCGAATGTCAAAAAAACCTACGATAAGTTCAGGGAATTAGCGGGTTACACTACGATCGCCGAATACAAAGGCGATCCGGAGTGGCGGAAAGTCCTGAACTCCCTGGGCGTTGAAAATTAGTCGAGTCATTCGAATAACATTAATATCCTTGGCGCTAAATCAAATATCTTTCCCTAAAAAAACCAATAAACTATATTCCGATGCATGATCGATCAGGATACATCAAGCGCAATCCCGACGGAAAAACCGATACTGCCTCGAATCCAAACCGTTCTCCTTTGGATTTTGATTCTGGGATATCCGGTTATGAGCCTGGTTTTCAATTTCACCAATCCAGCCTCCTCTCAGGAGATTTCTTCGAGAATTACACAAGTATATCTACCGGCCATTTCCATGCAGATTCTGCTTCTGGCAGCCGTCTGGATAGTACTTCGTCGAAGCGGCGGATCTTTCGACGATATGGGATTCAACCGGGAAAATATATCTTGGCCCAATATTGTTTCGGGGGCCGTATTTTTCGTGGGGGCCTGGTCACTCATGATCATCCTGAAAACATCGATGGAAAGATCCGGTCTGCTTCCCGGAACAGAATTAGAGAATATTCTCCCGGTAACGTCGGGAGAAAAACTTTTCTGGATCGTCCTTTCCGCCGGAGCGGCTCTTTCAGAGGAGATCGCTTTCAGGGGATATGTCATCTCCAGAATAAAGATTATCACCGGACGCTACTGGATCGGGGCGGTCCTCGGTTCGGCCGCCTTCTCCCTGGGGCATCTCTACCAGGGTATGGGAGGCGTTATTCTCGTTTTCATCTATGGGCTATTGTTCTCAATGCTTTATATCGCCAGGAAAAGCGTGGTTCCCTGTATTACCGCTCATTTCCTTCAGGACGCCATTATCCTGGCAGCCGTATTTTTCGCCTGATTGTCAGAATGCGAAATCTCTTGATAAGTGAATCGGGCAGCCTCCGAATTCCCGGCATAAAAAAAGGCGGGATTTCGATCCCGCCTTCTTTAAATAAAATCGTCATTACTTTATGGTTATATAGCCTGGTCTATAAAGGCAATCTTTCTGTTCGGCCCCCGGAGTCCAGAAAAGATAGCTGTAATCTATCTTGTCGTGCGGATAGATAGCGTTAGGGCCGCTGTATAATTCCACCTTGCCGGATTTAATATCCTTGCCGGCTGTAAACCATAAAGTGGCTACCAGTCCGTCGGCCGGATAAAGAGGGGCAACCTCCCGCGCCGGATCGGTCATGGAGATAAAGGCGAAAAATACTACTTTGCCGACAGGCTCGATCATCGAATGGCTAAGCGAAAACGCTTCGCAGCGCGAACCGACGTAAGAAACCGAATCGCATACCAAATCGACATCCTCCGAACGGTAATATATCGGTACCTGCATTCCGGCCAGAGTGTCGGTATTGTTGACAAATACCCGCACAGGGAACGATGTTCCCTTGCTAACCTCGACGCTCTCGGTATAGCAGACGTTACCTTTATATTCTTCTTTCTTGTCCTCGGCCGAAACTATCACGGTCAGCGCGAGAATCATACCAAACGCGATAATTCTCTTCAAACTACCTCCTTCTTATTCTCGGAATATTCCTCTATTAACAGTTGCCTCTCACGGGCGCCGGGCCGGTTCCCTTGAGGTAATTCACCAGGTACACAACATCCAAACCATTGACATTACAGTCTCCATTGGCGTCCCCGCGCAAAAGCGGGTCTGGCGCCGGACCGATACTCTTTAGATAGTTCACCAGAAATACGACATCGAGACCATTAACCTGGCCATCACCGTTGGCGTCGCCGGGCGAAAAATCCTGGAAATATAATAACTGCAGCGAGTAGTAATCGGAAACAAAAGTAACTTCGTCATACACGAATACCCCCACGGCGATACCGGGCGTATCATAGGTCGCGCTTCTTGACGGATTCGATTTGTCTATAACGTTTAAAACCGTGTAACCTCCGTATTCATGAGCCACATGGAGGTAGTTGGACGCAAAAAACAGATCCGAGACGTCGTCCGACAATGAATAATCCGAAAGATAAGTCGGGTTGACCGGATCTAAGACGTTGATAATTACCACATCATCCTGATCATCGGCCAGGTAAGCGAAGTTCCCCTCTGCTTTTACCACGTTCACGCTGCCGGTGGACAGATATGTTCCGAGCAACGCCGGAATAGTGGGATCGGTCAGATCGAATATATGGCACCCTCCGCTTTCGGCGGCTACATAAAGTCTGGAACCATCCACATGAACATTCACAGGGTTGCCTCCCGGAGTAAAACTTCCGACAAAAATGATATTGCCGGGATTTCCCACATTGAAAATCTGTATGGAATTATAATCGGCAACATAGCAATAAGTTCCAAAAACAGCCAGGGATTTGGCGAAACCGGGTGTATCGTAGCTGTCGGAGATCGCCGGCAAGGCGGGATTGGAGACGTTTATAGAGATTAGCCCGTTCTGCCTGTCGGCGATAAAGCAATAATTGCCAACGACTTTGATATCCTCGGCTTTGCCGGGCGTATCGACCGAACTAAGCCATACAGGGGCATTGGTATCCTGAATATTGATTATCTGAAGACCAGTTTCCCAGGTTGCCAGATAGGCGTAATTGCCGGAGGCCACACATTTTCTTACATATGATGTTTGAAAATCACCGGCCGGTACCGGTAATGTAGGATCGTTGACATTGAATATCTCCATACCGGCCTGGCCGTCCGCCATAAACACATAATTGGGTGTAGCCCATAGCGATCGAGCCGTGCCGGGAGTGGGATAATTCCCAAGCCTGAAAGGACTTCCGGGATTGGTAATGCTGACAATATCAAGCCCGTTTGAGTAATCGGCGCAATAGGCAAAATTGGTTGAGACCCGGACCTTGCTGACATACGGCCCGGCATACCGCCCCACATAACTGGGATTCGCGGGGTTGTTTATATTGACTATAACCATCCCGTTATAGGTATCCGAGATATACGCGTAATTAGCCTGAACGGCCACAGATACGGCAAATCCCGCGGTACCGTAAGCGCCTACCCTGTACGGAGAAGCGGGATTGAATATATTGACAATCCGCATGCTGTCGCCATCCGCAATATAGGCGTATGAGCCGACAACCTTAACACCCCATGCTTCCCCGGGGGTATCATAGGCTCCTACAATTTGAGGTACCGGGTCGGAAATATCAACAATATAAAGCCCCGTATTAAGACAGGCCACGAATGCGTAGCTGCCGGATACCGAGACATCCACCGCCGTGGCGTTCAGAGGTCTCGAGGCGGCGATAGTCGGCAGGTAGGGATTGGAGATATTTATGATTTTCAAACCGGCTTCTTCATTGGCGATATAGAGGTAGTTGCCGACCTTATCCATACCCAGACAGTTAAATTGAAATCCCAACGTGGAGATCAGAATCGGATCTGTTAAATCGGAGACATCGAATATCCCCAGCCCCGAGAAAAAAGTTACATAGGCATAGTTGCCGGAGACTCTGATATCTTTCGCTTCCGTCCAGGCGGTCGAAGCCAGAAAATCAACGTTTTGAGCGAAAGAGGTCGATGCCAGCAGAATAAATACCAAGGCAGTAATCAGACGTTTCATAACATTTTCCTTTTTTTAGAAAGTTTCAGCCACAAAACGGCATTATCATCAAAATCTTTCATTTTGGATATCGTCTGTTTATCATGCTTATAATCAAAAACCGAAAACCTGTTGAGGAAAATTCCAGATTCCTTTGGCGAGCGGATTCAGCCGCCGGTATAAATCGGGATACGGAGCTCATTCGACTCCTTATGCTCTTAACAAAATCAATCACAAAAGACCTATTCAACGGATCAGCGTCGGACGGAAATATTCCGTCATGTCATTAAGAAGACAATTACGACCCATCCCGACGATCCGAATAGAAGAGTCGTTCGGGCTGGCCGGTTCAAAAATAGTTTATCGGGCTGCCTATGGCAAGTTATTTTTAATCGCAATCTCCCAAAACCGGTTCAGGACCGCCCTTAAAGTAATTTACCAGAAAAATAACATCCAGCCCGTTAATATCGCAGCTGCCGTTGGAATCGCCGGAGAGCCAGGGCTCCGGCGCCGGTCCTTCGCCTTTGAGATATGCCACAAGATAGACAACATCAAGCCCGTTAAGAGTCCCGGAATCGTTGGCGTCGCCCGCTATATACCCAACCGTAGTATTATAAAATATATAGGTTTCCCGATCCCAGTTGGAGACGGCCATGTCCCTCGATCGAGAGTATCGGTAGAATATCCTTACCGAATCCAAAGGAGTGATTCCCATCGATACCCAACCGTCCCAGAGACTCCAGCAGTATTGCCCGATTTCCAGAATCGCGCCGTCGGCCATGACCGAATCGATACCCGCTATTTGCCGAACAGGCAGATAATACAGCCGTTTCCCCGACGCGTCGTATCGGGCGGATCGACGTCTTTCCGCGCGGCGGTTGAAATCGCCGAAAACTATATTTTCTACAACGCTGTTGTATTCCGACGAGCTGCTCCAGTCGGGCTGGCTGTTAAACGCGCCATTATTGTTCAGGTAGATATCGATCAGCCCCCACCATCGGCCGCAGATCAGATCGAGATCGCCGTCGTTATCGAGATCGGAAAGCGCCGCTTCCGATCCGTAGCCGGTGCTCGCGGATTGCCAGAAAGGCTGGTTATCCGGAATCCCCGAACTATTATGAAATAGCTTGAACCGGCCGGTTCCGCCCGATTGAGTATTGGCGGCAACGGCCATATCCGGATAACCATCGCCGTCGATATCGCCGAAATCCATGGAATTATAATTATCAGATTCAGATAATTGCCAGCCCGGATTTGTACCGATAGAATCGCCATAATTGAAATATATTTTGATCGGTCCGATGGATTCGCAGAAAGCCAGGTCCAGATCGCCGTCGAGATCGATATCCACCCAATGGACATCGAGACAACCGTCGGAATCGGCCGAGGCCCAGCCCGGTTCAGTCTGAAGGATTCCATCCTGGTTATAAAAAATAAGGTTGGATTCGAGGGAACTGTAATACGGTTCTCCGGTGGCCGCCGCCAGGTCTAAATCGCCGTCGGAATCGGCGTCCCCCCAGGTCAATCTGAACGAATGAACCGAATCGGGCGGAACCCAGGAAGGCGATGATTCCAGGACTCCGTTGATATTCTCATAGAGATTGAGAAGCTCCGGACCCCAGCCGGGAGCGATATAGTTGGCCACCGCTAATTCGGGAAAACCGTCAGAATCATAGTCTCCCAACTCACAATGTCCCGAATAGAGACTATTGGACGACACCCAGCCGGCGGTATTCGGCATATTCCCGCCGGAATTGATATAGGCTAAGTTGGGGGCCTGGAGCATATCGTTGCCGTTGGAAACCGCCAGATCAGGATAGCCGTCGCCGTTGATATCGTCTATTCCGCATCCTGTACCGTAGTAGCTGTCTTCGACCGACAGCCAGTCGGGAACGATATTAAATGGAGTTTGGGAATAGGATAGCGAGGCCATGCAGCTCAAGACTATCCAGGTAGACAATATTGTGTTTTTCATAGATGACACCCGCGATCTTAAAAACCAGTCCCGCCATCTATTAATATAATAGAACAAAGTGTTATGGCAAGAGATAAACCGGGCGTGGGTATAAGCCCATAAAATATTAAACGCCCCGTAGTATGGTTCTTCGGGGACGTTTAATTTTGGAAATTATTTTTACTTCCAGTGAAAGCTAATTAACCGGCTGTTTAATATTGGTTTCGGGCGCCTGAAACGGCAGCGGCGGATCGGCCGAGATAATATTTATCGGAGTAACCGTCCCGGTTGTCCCGTCGATAGTACAGACATGCCACCACCAGTTGGCCGATGCCGTAGTCTGAGGAACAGTGAAATTCTGCACCGTGCCGTCCGGCTTGAGCACGCCGATTTCAGCTCCCGATGTGGAGACTACCCCCGTCCCGGAATAATGATAGATCGCGTAAGTATACACTCCGGCGAATTCGTTCCAGATGGTAATATGCTCCGGTCCGTAACTGGTCACGTCATCGACATCCAGATCGACATAGGGAGCCAGTTCGACATCGCCCCGGCTGGCGAAATATATATGATAGGCGTTGCCTTCTATCGATGGTGTCCAGAGATGCGAATCGAGATCCTGGGGATTCTCGTCCCATGTGAGGGTGATTTGAGCCCAGAAGTTCCTGACCATGGAGATATCGTCGACCAGCAGGACAGGCAGAGAATTGCCCTGATAGGTCATGGATTTGGTTTGAAGAGTATCCTCGCTGAAAATCCGCAATTCGATTCCCATTAAGCTGGAGAATGTCGGGAAATCGGAGATATTGCTGGTCTGGAACGCGGCGGTCTGACGACCCGCGCCGATAGTCGACGAGACTGTCTGGGACAAATGGACAAACATGCCACCCTGATAATCGATCGAGTCAGTCAAAAGATAGAAGGAATTCAGATCGATATTTCGGCTGGTTGTCTCGATCCAGGTATCGGCTTCGATCAAATCGACATATTCCGGCTCGATATCATAGCCGTAGGACGCTAACCCGGCGTATTTTACCACCATAACGATATTCAGTTCGGTGGAGGCGCCGCTCTGCGCGGAACTAATACCGTTGGAATATCCATAGACATCCGGCCGCCGGCTCGACTGGGCATCCTGAAATGAGGTCATCAAAACGGCCGGGTAATATGTACCGGCAACGCTGGCTGCCACAGTTAAGAGATATTCATGCAGTAGATAGGCCGAGACGCTTATCCCCGGGACCGGCACAGCCGATTCGTTCTCGACACGAATTTTAATAGTATAAGGATTAACATCCATAGTTATATTTCCATTGGCGTCGGAAATACCTGAGGACGATCCTGGATTATCCGGTTTGACCACCCTGTCTTTACCGCATCCTGCTAACAGGACAACCAATAATACCGGAATCAATACAATCGCTAATTTCCCTCTCATGCCGTTACCCTCCGTTCGACCCTTAACAACCTGTTCGATGTTTTTTGATATTGGAAATACAACTGCCCATATATAGCCATTTTCGGCCGATATCGATAAGGCTTTAGATCGAGTCGGGAGAAAAACCGGCAGTCCAAATCGCTGTCCGATAACGTCAGTTCGGCGCCGGCTCAAAAATTAGCCTGAGTAACGGGGCGTACGCCTGTACGCCCCAGGAAAAATAAAATAATCAATATCGTGAAATCAGGATCGCGTTTCAGCCTCGACCGATTGTATTTTCAGATCCGCCGATGTTGTCTCCCTCGCTTTTCCTGACAACCGCCGCTTTGGCGACGCGGTCGGCGATATCGCGGCCTACCCCGGTTATATCGATTATCTTATCTACCGCCCGGTCCATCCAGACCGACCAATGAGCCGAAGGGAATTTGGTCCTGAAGTAATCGGTGACATCGTCGGCTATGACCAAAAGATGAGCCGCGATCTCGCGGTTGCGTTTGATTTTCAGAAGCGGCACCAACTCCCGCTTGATTAGTATTCCGAGATATAACATCAGGATAGCCCCGAAGGCGGCCATCGATTTTTCAGTCAGCAGCCCTCCTGCCCAATCGAACAGCCCGGCCCTGACAGCCTCCGGCGGTATGACATTAAACATCATCTTAATTCCTCCATTATTGAAGATTTATTTGAACCGCCAGCTGATCGAATCAGGCACCGCGGCTTTCGATTTTAAAATCACGCCCGATGGATATTCTATGCTGAAAAGGTACCTGGAATCGGGAACCGACAACAGGGAATTGGGGAAAAGATCTATCTGCCAGTATCCGGAGGAATCGGTTCGGGTTGTTTTCATATACGGCGTGATCAGAACATCATAATATTTGACCGGCTGGTATTCCGCCGGGATCTGAGCGGTTACGTCGATATTTTCCAGAGAATCTCCGGTAATATCATAGACCCAGCCGTATACCCTGCAAAGATCGGGAGATGGCGGATTTCCCGGATCGAACCGGGTCATCAGCAGCGTTTCGGACCCCCCTCCGGCGGCGACAACTATGGTATCCAAATCGAGCTGCAGATAATCGTTGGCGTGAAGCGCCACCACCAGGCTCTCAGGATTAAGATCCATAATCAATCGGCCGTTGATATCGGTTCGAAGCCCAGCCGATTTGGTCGATGTCTGGCCGATATTGCGGATGGTAACCGCGGCTCCCTCTATGGCCGTGGAATCCTGGCTGAAGACATATAGGGTTTCCGGTTCGGTTCCGTTTCCGGCCACGGCCAGGTTAGCGATATCGTCTTTGATATTTTTGTTATCGCCGGGCCCTCCCGGATATGCTCCTAACTTGGCCTGAATCGTGGTATCCGAATAAATCCCCAGCGACGCCAGGATGGAATCGATCCTGGCCGCGATGGAGTCGGGTATTGTCAGAGAACCGTTGTTATTATTGGCCAGCCAGATCCCGATAATCGAGGAATCGACATGAACCGTATCCCTGTTGCGCCAAATATCGTCAAACGACTGGCCGTTAAGACCGCCCGTATTGTTCGATACGCTTCTGATTAACGGCTTCGATGTCTCCGCCGAATCGAGCCCCCTCGCGGCCAGATCATAGAATGGATTGATTCCGCCGAAAGACCCGGCTGAATCCCCCATATTCATGGCGTACAGATCATGGGTGATCTTATCCAAGGCGGTGCTGTCGAGCGAGGAAGCGTCGATAGCCCCCGACGAGAATGTCGAGGAGTTGATCGTGCCGTTGTCTATGCCGGAGACCCTGGTCCCTTTGTTTACGGTGTCGGCGATCACCCCGTTTGACCCGAAATAGAAGTCGGCTTCTTGGCCGGTTTTCGAAAATGAAAATGGGTTTATGGTAGGATACCCCTGATCCCAGAGGGAGACCATGCCGGTAAAAAGGCCTGATGTGTAATTGCTGTCGATATCTCCGACCATATCGATGAAATAGAGATATTCGGCCCCGCCGTATGAGACGGTATCTATCCAGGCAGTCGATTCCGGGGCGGCGCTTCTCAAAGCATAGCTGAAATCATCGGCCCCCTGGCCATGATACCAGACTATGACATGCGCGGAATCGGGAACCGATTTCCGTCCCAGGGTATCGAGGCAAAGCAGCGGGAAACTGATCGTATCATTAACCGAGACCAGCCCGAGATCAACCGCCCCGGCAACGGATGTTAAGACGGCTAAAAATAAAATTATGCTATTCTTCATCATCTATCAGTCCCTCAAGAGCAGAGTTTGTTGTTCTATTCGTCGCCGGTAAATATTCCCGCTCCCGCCGCTGTTCGAATACACGGCATACATCGAGATATGCCACGCGCCGGTCGAATTGTTTACCCAGGGATCGGGCAATGCCGTGCCGTTATATTCGCTGCCCGCGCCGGCAACATTATCATAAAACATCAGGAACGTCTCCGACGGCGTAAAATCTCCGACAGCGACACAGTATGCCGTGCCGGCCGTCAGGAATAGATTTACGGCTATCTTTGTCCATGTGGGCGAAATATTCTGCGCGAGCTTTACCCTGGAGGATTCCATAATTTTATTATCCGGAACTCCAGACGTTACGTCGTAAATACCGATTCTGGCTTCTCTGGTCGATCCACCGCCGGTGAAATAGGCATAGAGCGTATCGATTTTATCGCCGGAGGACGCGGTATAATGATCGGAGGTATAGAGCGTCGAATAACACCAGTTGGAACCTACACCGACATTTGACGCTCCTATCGACGTACAGCCGAAAGTGGGATCGACAACCACCGGGTATGCCGCCCCATCCAGAAATTCCCTCGGCACGCTGATGGATAGAAACTTTCCAACTGTATCTATATCCAGGTGACACCAAACGGTTTTGCCTTTATCATCCCGGATTTTTGGCCGGTAAATATGAAACGCTTTTCCGGTAGTGTATTCGTTATTCGCCCTGAAACTATGGTAAACCGCGTAAGAGCATTCTACGCTGTCCGGCCTGGAAACCCCCAGAATATCTCGTTCGTATGAAGAAAGAGTATCCTGATAATAAAATTCGAGATTCCGACAATCGAACGGAAATGAAAAGACGCTGTCCGCGGGGATAGATTCGAATATAATTTCCCACTCCAATTCGGAATCGCTTTTCATGTAGAACTTCGATGTTTTCGAAATTCCGCCGATCAAAAGCGTATCTTCCCTGAAAATGGCTTTACTCCCCTTTTGGTCCGAATAGATTCCGAAACTCGTCGGGACAGACTGGCCGATGAAACTCCGGATTTCGGCTATAGGAACACCGCCGCCGTCGGTCGAGTCTTTCATGATTACGCTGAACCCGGCGGTTTCGTCGGTAAATTTCCTGCCCGAATCCCCATATTCGGCGAAACGATGGCCGGTCGACGGCAGCGGATTTTGAGCCTGAGACTGGAACGCGGAAACAAGAAAAACAAACAAAATGACACTCGATATTTTTTTCATCGAAATCTTTTTCCTATCCTGATTCCCGCTTACGCCTTCGACGGCGATTTCAGTTTACCCGAAGGGGCGGCGAATCGCGACATCAGGTTATAAGCCTCTTTTTTGTACATATCCGATACCGCCGCCCATGATCTGGCGTCGACATTTCCGGAGCTTCCCGCCGATGGCGAAAGCGCTTCCATCCCCTTGATCCGGCCGAGAATCGAGACCGCCAGGTAGGTTTCGGCCGCTGTCAGCGATTTGTCATTGGAGTCGTGATATGACTCATCGATGAAAGCCAATATCTGGTCGTTGGCCTCGGAGATAGCGTTGTCGATCGTATCGTCGTCGAGACCTCCATGCTCGACGATATAATCCGCGAAGAGCCATTGCCCCGATTCGATACTGCCTGATGATCTACGACGGATAGTTCCACGTTGATAATCCATATCGTAGTCGACTCCCCGCTGATAAAGACGGAAATAAAGATACCAGACAGTGATACCGGCCCCGGACTCAATCGAACCGGAAGGGATTCTACGGATCTCGCCCGAATCGTAATCGATATGGTAATCGATGTTCTCCGTGTAGATAACGCTCAATGAACTATCCGAGGCGGCCGCTACGGAATCGGGAATCAACTCGCTATGAGACAAGTTGTAACCATCCGATCCGGAGAAGCTGACATTCTCCCTGAAAGGCTCGGATTGCTCTTTCCCTTTTATTTTTTCGCTGCCGCTTACGATCATGCGGCCGGAGAGACCGACATTATCGGTCCCGATCAGTTGAATTCTCTCGTTCTCCGTCCCGGACGAACCGATATGATGATCCAGGATATGTTTTTTGACTATCTCTCTGGTGGTAAACGGCATCAATTCATCTCCATTATCAAAAGATCAACGATCGAATCGGCCGGTTCGCGGTACGATTTGGCTATGCGGAAGGATGACGATCCGACAGAACCGATTATGAATCCGGTCACGGGATTTTTCTGAATGATGACAACTTCCGGGTTTTGAATATTCGACGGCAGCTTGTTGCCGCGATGGTCGAGAAGATCCGCGTAATTGACGACCTGCGGTTTACCGCCGGAATACTGATGGGAGTAGATTACCCGGTTATTGGATGTTCCCTGTTCGGTCATGAACATATCGGCCCCGAAGGCTCCGTCGTTCCCCCATATTCGATAGTCCCTGACCAGCCATTTCCGGTTGGATCTCAGATAATCGATCGTCCCGTTCATAGTCCCTCCCTGACCAATGAAAGATCATCGCATTTGGGAACGCCGGTTATCTGGCTGCCAACGGGATTTTGCGAAAAGCCGGCTGTTACGCGGGCCCTGACCCAAAAGGCGGTGAAATTATTCACGGCTCCCAGCCTCCATCCCGACGGAACAGATAAACCATCCTGCCACAAAATGATCCGCGAATCCGCCGAATCGAAATCGTATATCCCGCTTTCTGGAGTGAATGATATCCAGTCAGCGCCATTGAAATACTCCCAGGCGACAGCCCCGCCGATGCCGGGAGTAGAGAGAACCGCGGATATACTGAAAAATCTCTCCTTGCCGCCCAGATAAAGGCAATCCCCTATGGAATCGAGCAGCGCGGATGACTCCGAGTGAATTATGTCGGCCACGGTATCGTCCTCGGCCTCTGACGTCTTATCCTGGAATTTCGACACAGCCGAATCGTTGTAAACGAATACCTTATCGAAGACCCCGATCTCCGACGCGTAATCCGATACCTCGAATGAATCTCCTGTCAGTACCGCGTGGCGGGGGCAGTAATATCCGTTGCCGATGGAACCGGCGTGGAATATATGCGGAGTATTATTCAAATAGGCGATCTGCGGTGATCTGGAGAGCCTGGTCTCGACCTCTCTTAATCCGCTCCAACCCGAACCATCGAACTCCTTGAAATAGATCTTGCTGTCCCCGCTGACCGCGAAAGCTAATCCTAACTTGCCGTCGGAGCTCGGAGCGCAGTCGAAATCATCGTCGATATAGCCGCCGGAATGTATCGAAAGCTCGCTTCCCCAGGTTGAATCGAACAGGTGGAAAGCCCGAAGTTTCAGATCGGATCGCCCCGACGTATAGACGGCATAGATAAAGGAGGCGATCTGGCAGCCGGTGACGAAGCAAATATCCGCTGTGCCCGCGGAAAGAAGGGCGCCGAGATCGGTAGCCCCGCTACCCCAGGTCAGCCCGCCGTCGGCGGAGTATTTGGCCCGGACATAGTACTCCGAATCGCTGGAGATGGCGTGATTGACGAAAAAGCACCAGACAGTACCGTCGTTGTCCTTGAGGATAAACGGATTGTAGTTATCATCGAGGCTTATAACATCGATAGCTGATCCGACGCTCCATCCCCCTCCCGCGAAAGTCAGCTTCTTGAATTTAACGCTCTTGGAGCTGTGAGTGTAAACCAGATGGATATGACCGGCTTCATCCATGAACGCTCCGAACGGCGAATCCATCGAATCGGCGGCCAACGCCAGGGGATCTGACCAGGCCTGGTGGGGATAATCGGACCAGACCATCGAGATCCCGGACACCGAATCCATGTAAAGGGCGGCCAGCCGTCCCTTGAATACCCCTGAAGATATCCTGAATATTTTCCGTTGGGGAGGCGACCCGGTCGGCCGGGCCGCCCCCGATGTTGCTATCAGTTTGTGCATAATGAGACTCTTATGATCCCGTTATACCCAAACGCTGTCTAAGACCAGCGAGGATTCTTTGATTACCTTGGCGTAGGCCACAGATTCGGAGATCACAGCTTCCTCGATTTTCTGCTCGATGACCTTATCGTATTCGATCATCAACGGCTGACCGATGACTTCCTCTATGGCGAAACGGTTATCCAACCCGATAATGTAATCGGCGGGTACCTCGTCACAGCGAATCAAGGTGGCGCCCAGCGGCGACGTTATCTCGCCGTTAGTCTGGAAGCTGAACCCGACCAGGGGATCCTTGAACTCCGGCAGCGTGAGAATGGACCTGATCTTGTCTTTGTGGCAGATCAGTACATTGGGCTGATATGGGTAAAATTCGTTCCAGAATTTCACCAGATCGTCATAGTCGAGAGTGCCGGTGACATCGGTATTGACCACCGAGGCGGCATTGGAGTTGCCGTCGCCGTTGATTATGGTATCGACCACCAGCGCGATCTTATCGGATTGCAGACGGTAACCTATATACCAGAGAAGTACCCTGAACTGGGCCATGCTTCTGTAACGAAGGGCTTTATAGGTTACCTTCAAAGCCAGACCGTAGTCGGGAACCACGATGGTGTTGTTCTGCTCGGTAACATTAACCGATGGCACATTGGCCCCCTCCCCCACGGGCCTCAGGGACATAGCCGGATCGAGGGCGGAATGATCTATATAGATCGGGGAATAACGGGAGGACGCAATATTGGCGCTGGAGGCCAGCAGCCGACCCAGTTCCGGCCTCATATTCATCCCTTTCTTAATCTCCCTGGTCATGAATTCCGGCATCAGGGCCGGGGCCCCGCGATAAAACATCTCTACTGTCACAGGTGTTTTGCCGCCGACGCGTATATCCCGCAAAGCTAACTGCCGCTCGAACGCGTCGAGGGGCGAGCCTGCCGGGCTGGGATCGTATTCAGGTTGTTCCAAAAGCTCGGATAATGACAATCCCCTGGTCTGGGCTTCGAGATATATCTCCCGGCCGATCTCGATCTTCCCGGCTTTTGATAAATCCACGGCGATTCTGCCCTGCCTGTTTTCGTTGGCGGCCATAGACAGCGATTTCCCCAGATCTGACGATAACAATTGTTCCATTTCCATATTTCTCTCCGATTTTATGTTTTAGCTCAGCATCAGGGTCACTTCAGACGTGCCATTGACATCGAGAACAGTTCCTCTGGCGATATTACCTCCGGCCGGATCATACCCCGCCAGTACGGGCGCCTGTTTGACCCCCCCGGAGCCGTTGACCACCACCCTGTTCCCGACCGAAGGGATCGTAGCGGCCGCTGGTAGAGTGCAGATGCCGCCGATCTGCACAGTGGCCACACGTTTGCCGTTGTCAGCGTCGGTCAGACTTAACTGGATAAGTTTGCCCAACAGCATATTGCCGTCGGAACCGGGGCCGACCTCGTAATTGCCGGTCAATGTCATCGCCTTACCGATATCCGCGTCGGCCAGATCGTCGGCCCCGGCGGTTTGATGGATCTTAAAAGTCGCGGTCAGGAATCCGACCGTTTGCAGATCTTGAACTCTCACGCTCATGGCTTTTCCTTTTCATTAATTTGGGAATTTCCCTGATTTCGTGTTTAACGATAGTTTTCAGGTATCATTACATTTCTTCGCGGCCGCAAACCAAAGGCCGGGTTCGAATATCGCCCGGGTTGATATTCCGATAACGGCTCTTTCTCCTTTTTCAAATTTTCCAGTTCCGGCAGGATCAGATCGAGATCCGATTCTATCCGGTCGAAATCGATCAGCCGATTTTCGAACCCCTCCTCGATCCGCGATCTGATACTCTCGATTTTCTTGATTATCTCTTCTATTCGCAATTTTCTCCTCCCGCGATGAAACGCCGGTTTTTTATCAGAAATAAATTCTATCTGTCTGAAAGATCTCGCTGGGCCAGCACGGTTTCTATGGCGGTCAGCTTGGTCAAGACCTCCCTCTTGAATTCGGAGAGATCGTCTTTGGTGGCGAAACGTTCATTTATTGTTGTTTCCAGACGGGCAACCCGGATATCCATCTCCGACACGTAACGTTCTTCGGCCTTGCCGGCTAACTCGACCCGCAGCCCGGTGTAGGCGGCGAAATATCCGGAAAGAGCCGCCGATATGGTAACAACCAGGGCCGGCAAATATCTGATCATCGATTCCTTGGCCATTGACATCCCTTCGAACAGCTCACGAAGATTTCGCCAGAAGATAAACACGGCCCTTCCTGACAGCGGCCGCGGCCGCCAGTCGATCGGGACAAAATTCGATTTCGGGTATGACAGCCGATTCATTATCGAATTGAATAACCGCCGCGCCACCCAGCGGATTATGCTCTCCATCAGGAACCGGTATCTCAACCGTTCGCCCGTTATGGCTGATGATAATCCCTTTTGATTTTTCCGAGGCCAGCTTATCGGTAATATAGGTTCCCTTGACCGAGCCTTTGTATACGAGCGATGTTTCCAGCACCTGGGTAATATTGTTATAGATGAAATGCGGACTGTCGCCTTCCCCTGTAGTGGGATCGTGTGGACAGGATCTCATATCCTGACCGCAAACCGTACATTCGGGCATGGTGTATATAAACGATATGGAGCATTCCTTCAGCACCCCGGAATCTATTTTCATCGCCAGTTCGTCATTGACTCCGTCGGCTGATCTGGGCCAGTAAAAATAGCTTTTGATCCAGAGTATACTCCCATCTTCTACCGGTTCGGCGTGAAATGTCCTGGCCAATGGAGGATTGGAGCGGTTATGTCCGACCAGAACCGGCGTATCTACCAGCAAATCGCAAAGCTTATAAAGATCTTCCCGGCGAAACTGTCCGCCATGAGAGTTGACCAGGTCATTGACTATATACATGGCCCGGATATGCACGTTTTCCGCTGTCACCGGCTGGGGGGGCTTTATCGAATCATTGATTTTATTAATAAGAAAGGCGGTTCGCTCTTCAGGATTATTAACAGAGAGCCTGGCAATCAGCATTTCAGTCAGTTTTTCCAAGTATCCTCCTCTTTTCACAAATCAGCCCGGAAGGATCCAAATGCGTTTCGCACAGCTTTTGATTGCCCCCATCGATCATAGCCAACCCGGCAAAAAATGCGCAGAATTTTTCACTTTTTCTGAAAACTGAATATTAGAAACGGTAATGGAATTGGCCTCGGCAATGACAGCCATGAAAGCCGCGCACTCTAACATGTTTAATTATATTGAATTACGGGCGGGCAAATTAGGGCGCCGGTCGGCACGGATCTTGCCTTTTACCAGCGTAGCATGGGTGTTTGGACTCGACTTGAAAACCAAAAAGCTTCACTTTCCCTCCCACTACAAGTGTCGCGCCAGTCCGAACAATGACGGAGCCTTTCCGTCGCACTAAAGGCCGGTCTTTCCCTCCCTCCTTGAGGCCGGCCTTTTTTTAATTACTGAATTTTCCTACTGACGATTTAAAAAACGGCGCCTGGCTGTCACGTTCCCGCACCTGCCATAAGGCCAGCGCCAACGCGCAGACACCGTCGCCGACATTGGTATACGATTTATCCATAGCTCGAATCTCGTCGGTCAGGCTCCAGACTTTCTTCCCCTCGTCGGCCAATTCCTGATGAACCCAGGCAATCTCTCCGGCGAATACGGCCCGCTCGAAATTGGCCAGGAGCAGATCACGGTTACCGCCGCCGAAATTGAAGCCGATCGCCCCGATATCGGTCAGCTCCGAGAGGACAACGTCCCCCAGCCCGGTTGAATCGATAATGGTTACTCCCCCGTATTTTCGCTGACGGTCTTTAATAGCCCTGATGGTCAGCGGCCACTCCCTCTGCATGCGGGAGATCTCCATCACCCGGTAAGGCCGAGTCGACGCGTCGATAGTTACTCCGACCGTATGGGTAACCTTGCGGGCCAGGTCCCAGCCGTGAATATAAAAACGGTCGGGATTAATCGACGGTCCGGAATTCCGATCTTTCAAAAGGCAGCGGGAAATGACCTCTTCGGGGAATAGGCGTCCCTCGAATGACGTGAATAGTCCACGCAGATGCTGGGCCACCCGGGATTCAGAAAGCCCTTTTTTCAAATCGTTCAGGTAATTTTTGGCCAGATGGGGATTTTCGAAAGTGGAACCGTGAAGGACGATACCACGTTTCTCTTTTTTGATCGCCTCGCACCTTCTATAAAACCAGTTCAGGCCGTTGGGTGTCGATGAAAAATCAAGGACCCCGTCCCTGTCGGCCAGGCGAAGCTTGATTACCCCGTCAATCACCCATTCGCCATACGGATCATAGGCGGCCTCGTCGAAATTGACATAGTCGAAATCGTGGCCCAGAAGATATTCTCCCCTGTTATGGGTGGAGCGAGCCCAGATTTCCGAACCGTTTTTGAATATAATATGCGGGAAGGGCGTTTGCTTTATGCCTGTTAACAGGGGTTTTAGATGTTTAGCCCGTCCCAAAAGATCGGTTATTTTCGAAAAGATAATCCCGGCCTGATCCTGGGTAATGGATACGTTAACGCAGCGATAATATCCGTCGATATCTCTTTCGGTCGGGCGTATCTGAAATATGGCCCGGTGAAGCAGTTTGACCGCCTGGATCTGCGATTTTCCCCAGCGGTTGCCGGTGACCAGAGCGTTCTCCGCGCCGGACGACTGCCGGAGCCAGCTGATCTGGCCGCTATGCGGAGTGAGGTCGAGAAATCTTTCCGCGAAATATACCGGATCGACGACCGCCCGCCGCCAGCTTCGGGACGATTCCGGAGGATTTTTTCGTTTCATCGGGCGGATCTAACGAGACCGTTTCAACTCATCGGCTCTGATTTCCGAGAGGATCTCCAGCAGGAGTTTTTCGTTCTGCGAACTTTCCCCGATTTTATTTTTCAACTCGATAGCCTTGAAACCCGAATCGATCTTGAGTTCGATCTCTCCCCGGATTAACCGGTCGTAAACCCGGTCTCGTACGGCGTCCAGAAAAAGCATGTCGCTGATCTTCGGCTCCAATCCGGTTTTCACCACGGTATCCGCATCGACCGGTAGAATTGTCGGTATCTTCGGTTGTACTTCTGGAGAGAGAAATTTATCTTCTGTGGAAAGCTGGTGTGTCTTGCGGTGTCTGGCCAGTGACGTTTTACTTATCCTGACTCCCCGCTCTTTGGCCCATCGGACCGTTTCATCCGCCTGCCAGTCAACGGCCCGTTTTTCTATTTCGCCCCTTATCGGGGAAACACAAATGGAGCAAACGGCAGCCGGCATATTAGTTTTCCCCTTCGATACGGAAGATCCTGTCTCTGGCTTCCTCCTTGCTGATAAGGCCGGCCTGGAAAAGATCGAGGATTCTTTTTGACCCCTCATTCTCCGATTCATATCGCTCCAACGCCCCGTGAATACGGTCGTTGTTGAATCTCGCCGCGGCTTTGAGCCTGACCCCCGACAGGGCCAGATGAGAATTAATCAGCCACTCGAAAAACCGGACCGCCTGCTTTTGGACCGAAACCACCTGTCTTAAAAGAAGTTCGAATTTGAACCTGGCCCAGCTTCGGGTGGTGCCATAGGAATAACCGAGCATGAAGGGATCCAGATGCACTCCCGCGCAGATATCCTCCACCACCGCCCGGTGCGATAAATACCATGAATTGGAGCCGGTACCGCCACCCGTCGACAGCCCGACTGTTTTGATCTCTATATCATCCCAGGTTACCACCGAATCGGCCGGCTTGATATCACTGAAAAGACCGACCGTATCGTCGAAATAGTTATTGGCCCGTTCGAGGAAATTAGCTTCCGATTCTCCCAGACGACGTTCCGGCTTTTTGATCAGGACATGCAGACGGTTGTAGCCCGATTTTTCCTGAGTTTTACGCATATCGTCCATGAGCTTCTGCTCCACCTGGCTGACGAACCCGACCGACTGCAGTATGCTTCTGCCCCTTGGGTCGGCGACTTCGTCGTCAAGCGGTATATAGATAAAGGTCGACGGGTCCATCAGGGTTCGACCTGATTCGGATTCGTGATAAATTTTCCATCCGTCTTCGTATTCGAAAGTCAGATTACGGATATCGCAGGGAGTAAATCCGGCGATCTTGCCGTCAGACCCGATCTCTATATTTCCGGCGAAGGCCCCGTCGACAAAAAGCGAGCTAAAGAACAGATCGGAGAGCCTGTCGAGCCCGCCGGATTTCTGGTACGGGTTCGGTGAGAGCCGATTATTCAAATCATCGACCGCGCTACCGAGCTGTCCGCTTTTATCGGCCTGTTTCGTTCCTTCGGAGAAAAACTCAATGGGACTCGAACAGAGTCTGACCCATGTCCAGACAGCCCCGTTGACTACAGGTATCCGCTCACGCAGGAAACGATACAAAGTGATCCGCTCGTTATAACCGTAATCGCCGGTGAAACTTAGTGACGCCTGTCCGGACTTGAGGGAAGCCCCGGCTTTTTCCCGTGTTGATCGGGGTCTGATTATTCCCGCCCTTCCGGCCAGTTCTGCGGGCTGCCGATGAACACTATCGTCGTGATTATACCTGTCAGCGCCCTTGGCCTTTCTGATATTATCTCGGTTTCGCGATACCCGGCCCTTCTTTTTATCCTCTCTATCCCTGGAAAACGGCCATCCGAACATAGGTTCTCCTTAATTTGATTCAATCGGGTATATTTTCTATTCACCATTTGGCGCCGGCGAAAACTAATGCTTCTCGAACGTCTTTTTTATATTCGAATGCGGCGAATATTCAAGACCCGTAAGCGAATCTCAAGACAGCGTTATTTTCGGCGTTTTGGGAATTGTCGATTGCGTTCAACAGCCGGATAGAATGGGAAATCTGAGCTGTTACCCCAACCCGTTCAACTCCTCGACAATCCTGGAATATTCTATCCCCCGATCGTCAGCGGTCAAACTATCCGTCTATGATCTTCTCGGCCGGGAGATAGCCGTGCTTTTCGAAGGAGAACAGAATGCCGGAGAGCATACTGTCGTTTGGAACGCTTCAGCGGTACCGTCAGGCATCTATTTCTATAGAATAGAAACACCAGGTTTTGTTGATACTCGAAAGATGATCCTGATAAAGTAGCGCTCAGAATCGGCATCTTCTAAACATTATCCTCGTCAAATAATCCCGGAATTAAAAAACCGGAATATTATAGATAATGATTACCATTTAAAAAAAGACTTGACCAATATATCTCGATCCATGTATATTACGTTCAAATTGAGAAAAGACAAAAATGTCAAACTCGCTATTATCCCGTAATGAGCTTTAAAAGGGAGGTAACATGATCAATTCTGCCAAGAGAATTCTCCTGCCGGCATTACTAATCGCGCTTTCGACGGTTCTGCTCGCGGGGATCTCTGATGCCCAAAATTTCGAATATGTCGGCTCGGAGATCTGGAGCGGGCTGACCGACGTTGAAGTTATCGGCAATTACGCTTATTGCTCGTTTTTCGATGGCATGGTCATATTTGACGTTACCGACCCGCTTCAGTCCGTTATGGTAAGTAAATTTTATGTGCAGGGCAGAGGATCGAAGATCGACGTATATGATGGGTACGCCTACCTGGTAGCCGACAGCGTTCATATAATCGACGTTTCCGACCCGGCCGAGCCGGTTTATACATCCAGCTTTTTCTCCCTGGCGTTGATCAAAGAAATCTTCGTTGACGACGGATACGCCTACGTAGCCCATTCCATAGATGGAATGCTGATAATGGATGTTTCCGATCCCGCGAACCCGACTTATGCCAGGAATTATTACGCATCCGGATATACTTTGGATGTTCATGTCTCCGGCAACTACGCATACCTGGCCACATCCGACGTGGGTCTGGAGATTGTCGATATTACCGATCGCGCCAATCCGACACTTATCGGTCTATATAATGCGGGCTCATCAAGCAATGTTTTTGTTTCGGATAATATCGTTTACCTGGCAGGATTGACTTTCGATATCAGCATGATAGATGTTTCGACTCCGTCGCAGCCGGTTTTGCTCGGCACTTTCGGATTTTTCGACAGGATCGACGGCATTGTTGTCGAGGACGATTACGCCTATATAATCAACTGGTTTTACGGACTCAGAACTTATGATATCAGCGACCCGGCCAATCCGAATCAAATCGGAATCTACGCTTTTCCCGGACGGGCCAATAATATCTTTCTCGCCGGGGATCGCCTTTACGCCTCCGATGTCGATAACGGACTTTATATAGTCGGAGTTTCAGATCCGGCCGAACCGATTTTCGCCGGAAGCTATGAAACACCCGAGTGGGTGATGGATATAGCCGTTTCCGGAAATTTCGCTTACGTAGCCAACGATTTCGACGGATTGAAAATTCTGGATATATCCATGCCGAACGATCCGGTAATCGTGGGAACTATCGATACCCCCGGGAACGCGGTTGCCGTTGTAGTTGACGGTCAATACGCCTATGTCGCCGATGGAGAAGAGGGGATGCAGATAATTAATATAGCCGACCCGACCCGGCCTGTACTTACCGGCGTCTATAACCCCGTCGGCTGGGTATCCGATCTGTTCCTGAATGGCAACTATGCTTATGTTGCCGATGGTTCTTTCGGAGTCCTCATTCTGGACATCTCCGATCCGACCAATCCTGTTTTACTCGGACGATATGATACCCCCGGCTCGGCCGAGGCGCTGTATCTCTCCGGCGATCACGTTTACGTAGCGGACGCTCACACCGGATTTCTTGTTATTAATGTCTCCGAACCCACGAATCCGAGAAGAGTCGGAGGATTCGATACGCCCGGATACGCCTACGACGTATTCGTTTCCGGCAATTCCGCTTTCTTAGCCGACGGTTACTCCGGCTTCAGAATTATCGACGTCTCAAATCCCGCCGATCCCGCGATATTGGGAGGAGTAATGACTGAAGGCCAGGCGTTGGGAGTCGCCGTCTCCGGCAATTACGCCCTGGTAGGCGATTCCTATAACGGATTGGAGGTCATCGACATTTCCAGCCTTACCAACCCGGATTTGATTGGAAATTACGATACTCCCGGATCGGCCGCCAATATTACTGTCGATGGTGATCATATCTATGTGGCCGACCTGGTTTCCATGAAGATAATGCACTTCGGCCCCCAAACCGGTATCGAGGATGAAAACGAACTTCCGACTCAAATCCATCTGACCCCAAATTACCCCAATCCGTTCAACGCCTCCACCAGCATCGGTTATGATCTGCCTGCCGAAAGCGAGGTGGTCATCGAAATCTACGATCTCCTGGGACGAAGAACAGAGAGATTGGTGGAAGGACTTCAGCCGGCCGGATCGCATTCCATAATCTGGAACGCCGAAGATTACCCGTCGGGAATTTATTTCGCCCGCTTGCGGACTGACACCGATTCCCGAAGCATTAAAATGATATTGTTAAAGTAGCTTCTGATTATCGGGGCCGGTTTTATTCCGGCCCCAGATTATAATTACGAGATCATTTCGCCTCTACATATTTCTTCTCTTATCATTTATCTTGCTTTTATTTTCCATATTCGATAGAATTCCGGGTATTTGATCGGAGATGAAATTTGAGAAATTCGCTTTTTGTTCTGGTAATAGTATCCGCTTCGCTTTTTTTATCCTGCTCCGAGACTGAAATGTCGCAGCAGTTTAAGATGGAAAAAGCGATAGACCGCGCCAACAGGATGAAGAAACAAGCCTCGTTTACCGAGGGCAGGGTCGATTCGGAAGAATACAGCAATCTCAATAGAGCTTTCGAGGCTGTTACTGCCATGGCGCCGGTTCCGCCCGCCGATTCAGTCTCGATAAAAAACGCTTCCGCCCCCTTGCTGACGTCGTGGCAGATGGCCGGACTAGCTCTCTATAACCTGGGCTTGCTGGAGATCGATCAGGGAAATTATGATCGGGCTTTCGAATATTTTCAGCGTCTTATAGAACGCTACGGCTTCAAGCCTCACCAGGTACAGACCGCCTTGTTCATGCAGGCGGTGGCGCGTTACAGGCAGGATAGATTTCAGGAAGCCGTCACCTTATATAATCAGGTTGCTCAATACTATTTGAGCGCTGCGCTGTCGGTCTATAATCCCAATCTGGACGCCTTGGAATCCCCTCTCACCGCGGCCAAAATTCTCGAGGACACCGATCGCTCAGAAAAATTCCGCAGTCAGGTGCATAAGGCTATCGACTACTATTGGAATATCATCAATTCCTACGAAGGCTCTCCGCTGGCTGATGCCGCTGTCGGCAAACTGGCCTCGGCGTTCCTGATCGGAGATCTGGCCGATAGCGCGGTAGCGGCGCTATCCCTGGTAAAAGACGAGAACACCGGCAGGATCCCGCCGCTTGTGCAGTATAATATCGCCATGATCCAGCAGAAAAATCAGGAAGACTATAAAGGAGCGGAAAAATCGTATCGGGCTTTTGTCAAATATTATCCTGATCATCCCCTGGCTCCCTCCGCTATGCTGGGCCTGGGAGTCACTCTTTATAAAAGAGAAGAATACGAAAAAGCCCGTCAGGAACTCTCCGTGCTGGAAAAAGTTCAGAGAGTGCCGTTCGAGATAGCCGCTGAAGGGCATTATCTCACGGCCCTGTGTTTCGAAAAAGAAGATAAATGGCAAAGGGCCATCGGGGAATTCGATTATGTCTGGGCCAACTACGCGATTTCCGATAAAGGCATGGAAGGGCCGATTCATAAAGCGGAATATTACCAGGAAAAAGGTGAAAAAGAATTAGCAGCCAGAGCCTTCGAGGAAGCCGAGAACGATTACCGCAGGCTGATGGATTTATATTCGGCCCGCATGGATATAGCCGCCAGGACTATGTCTTATCTGGCGCGATGCTATGTATCGCAAAACCGCTGGGAGGAAGCGGTCGAGACATTGACACAGGCGGCCGGAAAATTCCCTCGAACTCCGGCCGGTTTTTCAGCTCTGCCTCAAGCGGCCGAAATCCTGACTGATAAACTGAATCGTCCGGGAGACGCCGCCAGGCAGTTGAGGACGTTCCTGGTCCTTTATCCCGATATCCCCCAGCAGACAGGAATAGCAGCCTATATCGATTCTTTGGAGAGGATCTCACGATGAACCGCTTAGCAGTATACATCATGATTATGCTTCTGATAGTCTCCTGTTCCGCCGATCAGAAAAAAACGAATTGGTCTACCTTCAGAGGCAACTACGAACGCTCCGGCTACAGCCTCGATCCCGGACCGTCGGATACGCCACAGACGGTCTGGAAACTCGATCTGAATTCCAATTCGGCCTCATCTCCGATTGCGGCCGAAGGACGGATATTCTACGGGCACGCGCGGGGCATGGCCTGCGCCGATATCAATTCCGGCGAAATCATCTGGCAATTCCAGACAGACAAAAAGGTGTTCTCCACACCGACATATTTCGACGGCGATATATTTTTCTCCAGCTGGGAGCAGCGTCTATACAGGCTCGACGGCGGCACCGGCCTGAGGAAATGGGACCTCCAATCATCAGTGGTTATGGACGCTTCGCCGGTGGTTACGGACGCCGAATTGTATCTCGGCGATTTCAACGGAATGCTCATGGGTATTACGGTCGGAACAGGTACGCCGAGGCATTCTTTCCCCACCGGCAACTGGATAGTCGGATCGGCGGCTTTCGACAGTAAAACCCTGTACTTCGGAAGCAGGGATTCGGTTTTTTACGCTCTTAATCCTGAAAATTTCATGCCGCTCTGGAAATTCGAGGCCGAGGGTGATATCAGCGGTACCCCCGCGGTCGTTGGCGACAGAGTATTTTTCGGCGCCAACAATATGATGATATTCTGCCTGGATAAAAACTCCGGTGAAAAAATCTGGGAGTTCCGAACATCAGGAGTCATGTTCTCATCCCCCGCCATCAGCGGAAACAGACTCTACTGCGGTTCCTCCGATTCCACCGTATATTGCCTCGATAAAACCAACGGCGAAAAAATCTGGTCGTTCAGAACCGGGGATATAATTTACTCCTCGCCGGCGGTCACCAAAAAACGCGTTTATATCGGCTCTTATGACGGTTTCATTTACGCCCTCGATTCGAAATCCGGGGAACCGGTCTGGAAACGGTCGCTGGAATTCCCTATAACCTCATCCCCCGCTATCTACGGCGATATGCTCATCGTCGCCAACGACAAGGGAATCGTCTACGCGTTCAGGTAATACCAGCCGATAACGGCCCCGGCCGTCCGATTCTATTCGAAGCTCCCCGTTCAGATCATTCAGGATACCTCTAAGCTTGCTGATATACTTGGGTTGATTGAAACCCGGTTCGAGGCTTTCCTTGGGTACCCAGGGCTCCGATGAGACAGTTCCCCACCAAAGCTTTCTCAAATAGGAATACAGCTTGGGTTGAAGGAAAACAGATTCCCCTAATATCAAAGCCTCTCTAAGCTGCCCTCGGTTTTGAGCGGTGAATACCAGACGGTTATCTTCTTTGTTCTTTACTCGAGGTTCAGTCCGGTTTCTCATTTCAAAATATCGCGCGCTTCGCCGTCTTATTCTCTCTATAACTCCGCCTGGAAGAATACCTCCGAGAATCGAATAGTCTGTTTCGGCCAGATCTTCAGGCGATTTAATTCCCAGATCATAAAGCCTCTTCACAAATTCCCTGTCGATATCGAGAATCCGGGCCAGGGGAATCATAGCGGACGGCAAACCGAGCCTGGTTCTCTCGGAGAGTTCGGCCAAACCGCTTCGGTCCGAATTATTCCCCGCCTCGTCAGAGCTCCTGATTGATATTACCTGATTTATTATTCGCAGAATCCACGACAGCGTGGAGGCGTCCCGTTTCAAGCCTCCCGCTCCCCTGTCGAAAAATATCTCCAGCTCCCTGGTCGCTCTCCCCTCTATCCATTCTATGGCAAAAGCGAGTTCGGCCAGGTTATCGGGAGTCAGGTTTATTCCTCCCCGACGCAGGCAGGATGATATATACGCGGAACTCTCCAATGATCCCGCGGTCAGTGCGTTGATTCTGCCGATCAACTCGGATTTTCGCGTACCCCTTGTAAAAAAGGACCCCGCGCTTCTGCTCCATTCAGGCAATCCTAAAGCGAAATAGAGCCATTCCAAGGGAGTGATTACTTCACCCCGCTCCAGCTCTTCGTCTATTCTGATTATCGATCTCGATGAAAATCCGCTGGAGGAGGCTATTTTGCCCAGACTGGTGATAAACGCGGAGCCGGTTTTATCGCGGGCTAAAAGCCCCCCTTTTTCGAGATAGGAAAATGATTTTTCCGCCGGCCCCTTAAAATCAATTCCCGACTCGTTTCCGTGAGATATAAAGAGGTCGTTGATAATATTAGTTACCGCGTCCGGCGAATCGGCCGCGCCGCAGGCCAAAATACGAATTATAAAATCCGGGAACTGCTCCTGCCGCAGCCCCGACTTAATCTCTTCGGATTGAAAATAGACATATTTATTCCAGAGAATCTCATGCTCATACCGCGATGACGCTGTCATAATGGCCCGGCCGAACCTCTCTCCCATCCCCACTCTGCCGGCCCGTCCCGCCGCCTGCTGAAAATCGTTATTCGAAAGAGGAGATAAACAGCTGCGGCCGCTGGACATTCCCGTCCCCTGGTATTTCATTGTCTCGATAAATACATTTTTCGCCGGAAGATTGACACCCCAGGCCAGCGTGGTAGTTGATGCTAATATCCTGATCTCGCCGGAGCAAAAACCCGACTCAACCAATTTGCGCTGCTCGCTGTCCAATTCGGCATGGTGAAACGCCGTTCCGCCGCGCAGACATCGACCCAGACATTCGTTCTGCGCCGACGGCGGAAGATCGTCCAGGGAGGTCAGGCTTTTCGAGGCCGCGGGCAGATTAAGGCTGACAGCCAGATGCTCCGCTAACCCGATGGCGTTCTTCCGGGTCGAAGCGAATACTATTATCTGTTCCCCTTTGATCGCCAGATGTTCAATGGCCGAGAAACTCTGATCGTTCATCGGGCCGTTGTATTCGGTATCCCTTTTCTCGATCCAATGTTCCTCCCCTTCGGAGTGATCGTTGAATCCTCTGAAATGATAGGTTCCCCGATGAAGCACTCCCAGACGAAGATCAACAGGCCTGCGATTCTCCTCTAATAGAGGCAGTTTCAGCCAATCGGCAATCATTTCAGCGGACGACCCTCCTCCCATCAGGATGACCAGTTGAGCCGATGGATTGAATTTCCGAAGCCTGGCTAAGAGTAGTTCGATCTCCATCCCGCGTTCCGGATCGGAAATTATCTGGAATTCATCCAGAATAAAACAGCCGCAATTCCGAATAATGGAAATATCATTGCCGGTAAGAGAGTTGAACTTTTCGTAAATGGTAACAAGCAGATCGAACTTCAGACCTGAAATCATTTTATCGTTTTCATTGTGATCGCCGGTCGAAACAGCCACTTTCAAACCTAACGATGAATACCGTTTTCTGAATAACTCGTATTTCTCGTCGGCTATCGCCTTTAGCGGTGTCAGGTAGACGCCCCTTTTTCTTTCCGATGCCTGAAAGAGCGCGGCCATCTCTCCGCAAAATGTTTTGCCTGACGTTCCCGGGCCGCTGATAATCAGGTTGCGTCCTTCCAATAACCCGAATTTCAGCACCGAATCGGCCTGAATCGGAAGCAGATGCCTGATACCATCGGCCCGCCACCCCTTGATGACTTCTTCAGGCAGACCGAATTTCAGGAGTCTTTCGATATTCATGGGAGCCTACAGGCAGGCACTCCAGCCGCAAACCATGCAGGCGAAACATCCCCCATCGGTAGCCGCCCGGTTGAAGCAGCTCGGGCAGAAGACATCATAGCACCCTACGCAGACCATCAAACTGCCGTCAAAAACCAGCGATTTGCCGCAATGGCACCTTTTTTGGGTGGCAAAAAGATCGTACTCCATTTTCCTGACCATAAAACCTCCTCTGATATTGCTCGGATTATTACTCATATTCTGTTGTCCTATAATATCTTAACCGGAACGATATCAAATTCCAGCCCCCTCTCTATCTCAATTCGGCGTCAATATACTGAACATTAGTGCAGGTGTCAAGTTATTTTTATGTTAATCCTCAAAAAAATCAGGGGATTCAAGAATTTCCGTTGATATTCAAGATCTTAGCGGCTATAATTGATAATAGACAGCGTTGCCTATTTGTAATGTCTCGATATTAGTATAAACCGAAATCTCCGCATGGAGGATTTAATGGGAAAGAAGCTTGTATCGCTTATGCCATTACTGATCCCTTTTATCATTTGGGGAAGCGCCTTTGGTGAAGATGAAACATTCTCTTATTATCAGGCAAACGACCCGATCCCGGCCGGCCGTATCTGCCACACAGCCATTTTCGATATGGCTCATCAGCGAATGGTCATTTACGGAGGCAGCGATGAAAACCAGACAACTCTGGGCGACATCTGGGCATTCGATGAAATCACCCTCGAATGGACAGAACTGCACGCCGGCAATAGCGGGCCCAATGTTCTGCGCTCCCACGCCGCTATTTATGATCCGGTCGATACCGCTATGGTCGTATTCGGCGGAGTAACCTACCCGGGCGGAAATATCATCAACGAAGTCTGGATCCTGAATCTGAATACCCTGCTCTGGGAGAATATCAGCCATTCCAACCCCTGGCCTCCTCCGACTCGTTGTATGTATGCCCTGTTCAATCCGACCTACCGCCAGATGATAATATACGGCGGACGCGAATTTCAGCGTTATGAAGATACCTGGATATTCGATTTGGCCGAACGAGGCTGGCATCATTTCGGTTACGATGGATCGCGTCCGATGGCAAGAGAGGGAGCCCTGGTGGCGTTGATAAACGAAGGTAATGCTTTACTGGTTTACGGCGGCTATAATCCCGGCCCGGAATATATGGATGAATTATGGACGCTCGATCTGACTTCGGGAATCTGGACTCAGCATCATCCGGACCAGCCGCATCCCACGGCGCGAGGCTACTCCCCTTCTATTTATGATGAGAAACACTCCCGAATCCTGTTTTTCGGGGGCTTCAGCGCCTACGAAGGGCCCGGCCTGAACGATCTCTGGGAGATCAACTTAGGCTCCATGCAATATAATCAACTGATACCAGCCGGAGATATCCCCAGCCCGAGGGGGAGATTTACTGTCGTAACACAGAATTTCGCTAATCATAAGGCGGTCATTTTCGGCGGAGCCGATAGGTACCAATCTTATTATGAGGACGTTTATTTTCTCGATTGGGAACTGCTTACTTCCATCAACGATCCCGCCGAGCTTCCGGTCGCGGTCGAACTGCTTGATTGCTATCCCAATCCTTTTAACGCCCAAACTGTCATCACTTATTCGCTGCTGAAAATAGGGGATGTCAGGCTGAAAATTTATAATCTTTTGGGCCAACGAGTAGCGGTATTGGTAAATGAAAATCAAAATGCCGGCTCGTATAATATCTCCTGGGACGCCGCCGATCTGCCGTCGGGAATCTACTTCGCCAGACTGGAAACCGATTCCGGCATTAAAAATATCAAGATGACCCTGCTGAAATAGCCATTTTCCACGTAAATAGAAAAGGGCGGATCGTATAATTCCGCCCTTTGCTTTTTGATATTTATATTGACAACTTCGAATTTAAGTGTAATTTATAAACTGGAAACAGGACAGGTGTCTTATGTATATTTTTAATCCCCCCCCCGGGAAATCGTTCAAACATCTATTGTCGCGATCCTGCCACGCTTTTATTCGTAACTGGTTTTTTTATGTTATCGGCATTGTACCAGTAGAACAATAGCTATGGAGGATACAATGAGACGGACTTTAATTTTTCTGACATACCTGATAGTCATCACACTTATAGGTTCAATTGTGACGGCGGATGAGAACGAAAATGGAGGATTCTGGGGGAATATTGATTACCAGAATTGCGATTGTACGGGATTTGCCTACGCAGACAGAGTTCAAATACAACAATTGCCTGATGGAACACCTACCTACTTTGGTGTGATTTGTCGCTCAGGGGGAGACGGTTATGATACCGGCGAAACAACATTTCCGCCTGGAACTTACCGGTTTTCAGTAGTTTTATCGACCGCTTCCGAATGCGATCACAGCCAAATAGTTCAGGTATCGCACGGTTATTCGCGACAACAGGTTGATTTAATCGTATACGGTCCGGGCGGTGGGGGAAACTAATTCGAATAAAACCAGAGTGGTCGCCGGTGAAATACCGGCGGCCGCTTGATTTCGGATATAAGGAGAATGTAATGCTCACTAGATTAGCTATCTTAACCGCTATTCTCGCTGCTTCTTCATTGGCACAACCCCCTGAGTCTCTAAACGGTTGGCCGTATTTGACTGCCACCGGAATGATTAGCGCCGTACAGACCCCGAGATTCTCATTAACGGCGAATAGGGATAATCGCGCCGTATTTTTTAATACGATTTCCCGCGGCGAAATCGATAAATTCCATTTGAGCGGAGAGTTTTATGAAGGCTGGCCGCTAATTGAATCCGATTTAGTATTCAATAATTCTCCTTTGCTGCTGGATATCGATCATGATGGTTTTGATGAAATAATAACTGTTGGCAGTTTTGCGGCGCTTTTCATTATTGACGATGATGGCTCTGTTTTTCCGGGATTTCCTATCAACTATCCCGACATTGCCCCACCGAATATCGCCGACTTCGACAATGATGGAGAATATGAATTAATTTTTGGTAATTTCAACGAAGGGCTGCTACGTTGCATAGACATTTTCGGAAATAATAAGCCGGGTTGGCCGGTACCGATGCCGTATGACGCTAATGGAAGTATAGGCGGCGGAGGCGCGGTCGGGGATCTGGATCTCGACGGTTACCTGGAG
>JAHEDG010000062.1 GCA_024641335.1 Candidatus Zixiibacteriota bacterium | reverse complement strand
CGCTATTCTCGATTGGGAATCCAGAATAGCGGCTTTGTTCTGGATCCCCGTCCAGCAGCCTGCGGCCGCAGGGATCTAACGACTTTCGCGGGGATGACGATTCTTCTCTCCTGTCATTCTCAACTCGATTGGGGAATCCAGAATGGCGGCTTTGTTCTGGATCCCCGTCCCGCAGCCTGCGGCCGCAGGGATCTAACGACTTTCGCGGGGATGACGATTCTTCTCTCCGTCATTCCCAACTCGATTGGGGAATCCAGAATGGCGGCTTTGTTCTGGATCCCCGTTTCTCCGCCAGAATAGTTGAAAACAGCTTTATCCTTATCATATATATGAGGTTACGACGGGGCCTCGGTTATGGGTCAGACTTCCATCAGGCCAGGAACGCCGGTTATTTAGCCGCTTTTGGAGCGGTCAAGATCAGACATGCCCTGGATTTGGAAACAAGGGCGTACTTCCAGGCAAAATCCAAATATCCTAATTTTGAGAAAATGGAACCGATTTCCAATCCGAATCTGTTAAATTAATGATGCTGTTGGTTTTTGAGCCCGGTTGGAACTTCTAAATTGACTTCGGATGATGCGAGATGTTGGGCAATTTTCATAATCACATACTTTGGAATGAAATTGAGAGCCTGATTACGCTTGACAATAAACTCAATAGAATTATATTTATTATGGGTAAACTACATTTCTTCAATATTGGTTCTTTCGAACCGGGATTAGGTCTTGAATTCATAATGTCTTTTGAGGAAACATTCTGACGTTTTTGGCAGGTGACTTTTAAAACTGCATATTACGGAAGTAAAGGGAGGTGACATTCAGAGATAACCAAAATTAATGATTGCCTTTAACATTGAACATTGTAAGCAGGAATCAGGAAATCAGGAATCAGGAAACTAAACCAGGTTAATTAATTTAAATCGTCTTCCTTTCGGAGGATCAAAATGAAAAAAACGATTTTTTTGCTGTTAGCGCTTTCACTTTCATTCGCCTGGGTTTGGGCGGCCGGGGAGTTAACCGATAAATCGGTCTCCTCGGATGACCAGAATACCAAGTGGCAACCGGTATATGGTGAAAAAGGCGAGCTTTTAAACGGGCAGCCTGCCGTTATGCCGTTTGGAAGAACGGTCTCGGGCAACGGTAATCCGGTTATTACCGAGATACAGGATATACTCCTGTTCGAGGATTTCGAATTGCCTGACTCGTGGAACGGCTCCAATCCTCCGGCCGGCTGGGCTGTGATAGACAGCGGTTATAACCCGCCGGCATGGAATACCTACGACTGGTATCGTTACGCCTCGTGGGGCGGATATACCGCCCGGGTTTACGGTGGTTCGTCATCCAATGCCAACGATGATTGGATAATTTCGCCGGGAATAGATTTCAGCTCGGCAACTGCCTGCAGCCTGTTTTTCAGGCATTGGTATGATGACTATTCGACTCAGGATGTCGATTCCGCTCTGGTTATGCTTTCGGATGACGGCGGATCTACCTGGCCGGAGACTCTGTATACTTATTTCGGGGTTGATTACGGCACCAGTACGGTACCGGATAGTGTTTATACGGATATCTCCTCATTCGCCGCCGGTAAAGCCAATGTCTCCGTGGCGTTTCAATACATCAAAAGGGCGTTCGTGTTCTGCGGAGCCTGGAGAATCGACGACGTTACTTTCAGCGCCGATGGCACTCCTTTGATGACAGAGGATTTCGAAAGCGCCTGGGGTATATACGGCGATCAGCCGCCGGCCGGCTGGACAATAATCGATAACGTAATTCCGGATCCCTGGAATAACAATGACTGGGCGCAGTACAGTCTCACCGCGTGGGGGAACTTTGCCAGAGTTTATTATTCCCCATCAGAAAATCAGAACGAATGGTTGATTAGTCCTGCTATGGATTTGTCGCTGGGGGCCGATCAGATTCTGCTGACATTCAAGCAGTTTTACAACGACGGGGCCGGAGAGGATACCGCCTGGGTACTCGGCTCGACCGACGGCGGCGCGACCTGGCCGCATACTTTGGTTATGTACGATACCGATCAGGGTACGTCAGCCGCCCCTGATTACGCGTCTCTGGATATGACCTCCTGGGCCAACAACGAGGCCAATGTCAAGATAGCGTTCAAGTATGTAGGCATCAACGACTTTTACTGGTATGTCGATTCGGTGCAGGTGGAGACCTTTGATCTGCCATCAGATGATGTTATGACCGAGGCGATCAATTCGCCAACCATCGGCATATCCGGTTACAATCATGATGTATCCATTCAGGTTTACAATAGCGGCACCGATCCGGCCACTTTCGAGGATTCCACCTATATCGAAAAACTAAACAAAGCCACGCTGTTTTTCGAAAACTTCAGCAATCCTCAGGGCTGGACAGGCGCGAATCCGCCGGTAAACGTGGCCGGAACCTGGGCTGTTATAGACAGCGGGAGCTTAAACGATGGCTGGAACGGCAACGACTGGGCCGGTTATTACTATACATTATGGTCCGATACGGTAGCCAGGGTATATTGGAGCCCGGTAGAGGACCAAATCGAGTGGCTGATAACTCCAATCATCGATTTATCCTCCAATATCAATACCAGGCTGACATTCAAAACATTTTACGATGATTATTCCGGAACAACTGATACCGCCTGGGTTCTTGGTACCACTGACGGATGGGTAACTACCCATGAACTGGCCATGTGGACCGATACCGACTATGGTTCCTCCAGCGCGCCCGAGTATCCTATTTTCGATATATCATCCTGGGCAGACGGAAGTTCGTCAGTGCAGATCGGTTTCAGATATGTCGGGAATAATGACATGCCCTGGTATGTCGACAACGTGGAGGTTTATCAGGCATTGCCTTCCACGACATACTACGTCAGCGGGGAAACAGTTACATCGTTGGTTTCGCTGGAAAGCCGAACTGTCCCTTACGCGGATACCTGGAATAATCCAACGGTCGGTATTTACGAGATCAGTTCGTTCACCAACTTAGCTACCGACGCCGATTTTTCCAATGACTCATTAGCGGCAAGTCTGATCGTGTATGAACATTACGAATCCGGAGGCCCTGACGCTGGAGATTATTCCTGGAATTCCGACAAGGACGGCGGAACCGGCGATCCTTACAGCTGGATCGATATTTCCTCCATCGGTACACCGGTTACCTGGGATCTCGGATCATCGGATGACCGTTACACCAGTTCGATTCCGCTGGGCTTCAGCTTCCTTTTCTACGGAACATATTACGACAGGATCTTCCTGAGCGAGAACGGATTCGCTTGTTTCGATTCTTTGAACGCGACCAACTATACTAACTATCAGATCCCCTCAACCAGCGGTCCGGAAAACCTGATTTCGCTATTGTGGGACGATCTGAGCGGAGTTGACGCGGGTCAGGCCTACTTCTATAGCAACAACGCTGACACATTTATAGTCAGCTTTGTCAATTGGGATTTTGAAACCGATCATAACCAGAGAATCGACATGCAGTTTATCTTGAGCGGTTCGGATAACGGTATCAAATACCAGTACATGGAAGTCGGCCCGGTGATCTACACCAGTCATACGATAGGCATAGAGAATGCCGGCGGAGATATCGGTCTCCAGTTTGTTTACAACGGCACTCCTCTGGGCAATATAGCCATGCCCGGGCTGGCTATATCGTATGTTTATACGCCTCCGGCCATAGACGCGGCCATGACCTCTATCGACGCGCCTCTCGGCCTGGTTTACGGCGGTGACGCGGTCACGCCCATGGTTACTGTCACTAACAACAGCGGCAACGATCAGACAATCGACGTGACATTCCAGATTATCGACGATGGCGATAATATCGTTTACAATCAGACCGAGACCACCGTATCGATTCCCGGTTTGGGCGGTTTTGTCCAGCACAGTTTCGGAACGACCTGGACGGCTGTCGATGGAGATTTCACAACGTTAGCCTATGTCACTTTAGCCGGCGACGGTAATTCCTACAACGATACCCTTTCGAGCGATTTTATATCCGGCACGCATTATTCGAATGACGGTCCGGATGAATTCGGATATCGTTATATCGATAACTTCAGAGTCGGACTCGAAGATCCGCCGACATTCAACTACATCGATCTCACCGCCTCGCCGACGGCTGATACAGTCGGGACCTCTTCAGGAAACTACGGCAACTTCCCGATCGGGTTCGATTTCTCCTTCTACGGCCAGAGCTATGATTCGGTATATATAAACGGATACGGCTACCTGACCTTCGGAGGATACACAAGCACATCGACGAACGATTGTCCGCTGCCTGATCCGAGCACACCGAGCAATCCGATGATCGCCGGATTCTGGGATTTAGGTTATCCCAGCACCAGTAATGAAGGCGCCACCATTATCGAGACATTCGGAACCGCTCCCGATCGGTATATGGTCGTCCAGTTCCATAACTGGAGACGTTCCAGTACTAATCTGGAATGGGAGATAATATTGCATGAGAACGGTGATATTATCATGCAGTACCAGAATGTCGACGAGAACGCGCTTTACTGTCAGGGTCAGAGCGCCACGATAGGTCTCGAGGACGACTCAATTATGTCGGGCATCACCTATCTGTGCAACGACGATTTCCCGGGCAACAGATTGACGGACGGTCTGGCGGTGAAATTCTACTATCAGCCGTATGACCATAATATCGCTGTCGATCATTTCCAGGCTCCTTCCGGATTCGTTATCATCGGCGACTCATTCTCGCCCGAAGTAGTGTTCGAGAATAAGGGTCTGGTGAATGAGACAAACGTGCCTGTTCGTCTCACAATCGAGCCGGGCGGATACGATGATACCCAAACGATCGCCATTTTCGATGCGGCGACGATGGAAACCGCGAGCTTCTCGATGTTTACGGTTCCGGGCGCGGGTACATATACATTTACCGCGATCAGCGAACTTTCTTCAGATCAGAATGTTTCCAATGACACGCTGATAATCGAAGTCTCGGCGTATGATGACGTCCTCGATTTCGAAGCCGATAACGGCGAGCTAATCGCCACCGGCGACTGGCAGTGGGGAACACCTGTCAACGAGGGTCCGCCGTCGGCTCATTCCGGCGTAAATTGCTGGGGTACCATAATTGACGGCAATCCCAACGCGTCGACTATTTCCGATCTGGACGTCTTAATCGATATCCCGGGAGCGGATGCTTCGTTCACGTTCTTCCAGTGGCATGAAGGTTCGACTATCTCGTACTATTTCCGGGTTTTTGTCGACGACGGCAGCGGATTCGTCCTCGTTGAAGAGTGGATGGGTTCGAATATGAACTGGCTGCCTTACACAGTCGATCTTGGCGCGTATACCGGTGAGGTTACGGTTAGATTGGAAATGGAAATCGGTACCTATACTCTCCTTAGCGGCTGGTACGTAGACGATTTCGCGTTCACCAACTGCGGTCTGCCAGGTCAATGCGACTACGTGGTCGGCGATGTGAACGGCAGCATGACTTATAACGGTCTCGATATTACCTACGGAGTTAGTTACTTCAAAGGCGGCACAGCCCCGGCCTTTGAGTGCGAATGTACTCCGGGTAACATTTGGTTTGTATCGGGCGATGTTAACGGCAGTTGTACTTACAACGGTCTTGACATAACTTATGGAGTCACCTATCTGAAAGGCGGCCCCGGTCTGGTGTCCTGCGCGGATTGTCCTCCGAGCAGCGGCCTGGTTCCCGGCGGCCCATCGGTCAGACCGACTCTGATCGCGCCGAAAGCCGTGAAGCCGAGTATTAAGAACGACTAATCACGGGTGATTACGGGAAGCCCCCTTTGCAAATAAGGGGGCTTCCTTTTTGACTGGCGAATTTAAAAAAGGAGCGGAACCAAAAATCAATATCCTTAGATAACTCAAGATATGGATTACTAAATATCGAACGGGGCACACTTATTTGGATCGATTTTAGATATGGATTTGGCTTGGGTGATATCTCGGACATCGTATAATGATATTTATGGTGAGAAAACGATTTCACTTTAAACCTCTCAAAAAAGGAAATACAACATGAAAACGTTGTTACAATTCCTGTTGGCCTCTCTTGTTCTGGCATCGACAGCCGCGGCGCAGACCCACATCGATCCTGATTGGGTATTTCGGTGGGCATGGTCACCTACGGAATCGGATCAGGGGGATGCCATTGTAGCCGATCAGGCAGGCAATGTATATGTTACCGGGCACACGGATACTACCGCGAGCTATGATGATTTTGTTACCATAAAGGTCGACATCAACGGTGATTCGGTATGGTCGAGAATCTACGACAGCCCGGGCGACGGAATTGACGATCCGGAGTTTATCGGAATGGATGCCGACGGTTATATTTATGTTGCCGGCGACGTGGGCAGGTCATCGCTCGCCTGGAAGATGGATCCGGCGGTAATAAAATACGATTCCTTCGGAAGCCAGGTGTGGAGCTACACCTACAACGGGCCGTCCAGCCTGGATGACCGGTTGGAGGGTTTCGGAATCGACAACGACGGCAATATATTTGTTGTCGGATACACTCAGATACAAACCGGCTCTCCGGGCAGGGAAGATTATTTGATAATAAAATTACTGCCTACAGGCGATACGGCCTGGGTTCGGACTCTTCCGTCTGGCAACCAGCTTAATGACAGGCTATACGATATTGCCTTCGACAGCGGCAACAATATCTACGCGGCCGGAGCGCATAACAACGGCCTGGACAACGATCTCTTTTTGGTTAAATACAATCAGAGCGGGGACACTCTCTGGACCCGTTATTTTGACGGACCGTTGGCCGGCAACGATCTTCCGGTGGGCGTGGGCGTGGACGATTCCGGATATGTTTACATCGGCGGATCGGCTACCAACAGCACGAGGGATTTTTTGGCGGTAAAATACGATTCTAACGGAAACCTTATTTGGGCGACGGCGCATGACGGCAATGGCGGCGATACGGATAATCCCAAGGATATGACTGTAGACGGGGCCGGCAATGTTTATATAATAGGAGAAACATCTGACAGCGGCCAGAGGGATATAATGGTAGCCAGATTCGATAATACCGGCGCGCTGGCGTTCAATTTTCAATATGACGCCGGAGGAAACGCCGACGAAATAGTTTTCGCCCACAAAGATCTGATCAAGGCGGATGACGCTGGTAATGTTTATTTCGGCGGGGCGACATATTATGTTCCATCGGGGTTGACTCTTACCAATACCCTGACCTTCAAGCTCGATTCGGCCGGCAATATAGTCTGGTACAACCGTTACGGAGGACCTGGACTCGATTTCGATCAGATAAGGGCAGTGTATCTCGATCCTAACGGCAACTGTTACTCGACCGGTTACAGCGAAGGTTTGGACGGCAACTGGGATCTGTTCCTTTTGAAATTCAGCGGCGGTCCTGTTCAGGGAGGCTGCGATTACGTGGTCGGCGATATCAATAACAGCAACACTCTTAACGGTTTGGACGTTACTTACGCAGTCGGCTACCTAAAGGGCGGTCCGGCGCCTCCGTATGATTGCGAGTGCACTCCCGGGAATACCTGGTTTGTCAGCGGGGATGTCAACGGAAGCTGTACATTCAACGGGCTCGATGTGACTTATCTGGTAGCTTATTTCAAAGGCGGGTCTGTGCCGATACCGTGCGGGGATTGTCCTCCGAGCGGTCGGTAGTTTCTATATTTCCAATATACGGCATTTTTGATCGGGCAGGCTGGTTTGAACCGGCCTGCCTTTTTGTTTTATTTATACCGCTCCAGCCGGGATTGGATTCGCTTTGTTTATTTTAATCGAATATCAGACAGAAGCTAATTCCCGGTAGTTGCCACCGAAGGTTATGCCCATTTCCTTCAGCATATCGAACGGGGGGATACCGCCGGCAAAAATAAAAACATAATCGTTAGGGATTTCAACGGTTTTGCCATCGACGGCAACGAGGGCCAATTTATCTTTAATTTCGATCACATTGGAATTGAATATCGGTTTGATAGAGCCTGTTTTGATCATTTCGTTAATCCTCTCTTCATTTTTCTTTTTTATCCTGAAGAGTTTGGGTTTGCGGTAAGAAAGATGAACGATATTGCCGTTCTGACGGGCCAGGCCGATGGCGGCTTCGGCGGCGCTGTCGCCTCCGCCGACCACCAGGAGATTCATTTTCTCATAGGATTGAGCGTCGATCAACTGGTACATGACCTTGGCCCTGTCTTCTCCAACAGCGCCGAGTTTTCGGGGAGTCCCTCGTCGGCCCATCGCTAAAACTACAAAACCCGCTGTAATTTCCTTTCCGCCGGCGGTTATCGAAAAAAATGAATCATGCCGTCTGATTTCTTCGAGCTTGGTTTGAGGCAGAATATTAAGCTTTCGGTTCTGAATAATATTTTGCCATAGCTCCAGCAGATGTTCTTTTGAGTATTCTCTTTTATCCAGTCGTCCATAGAGCGGAATATCCACCGGCTGGGTCATAACCAGCTTTCGTCGAGGGTATTGGAGTATGGTGCCTCCCGGATCCTGCTGGTCGATAGTAACGTAAGATAGATGATTTTCCATGGCGGTAAGGGAAGCGGAAAGGCCCGCAGGGCCGCAACCGATAATGACCAGATCGAAGTCGGTATTAGGATTACTTCGTATTTTGTTAATCTCGGCGATCCTGTCGACGACTAATTTTCCCTGCGCGATCGCGTTTCGTATGAGTGAGATCCCGCCCAATTCGCCCGCGATGAACAGGCCGGGGACAGTGGTTTCGTTGAATTCGCTCAAGACAGGGATATCCGGACGCTGTTTCACATCTCCCAGACCGACCTTTAGGGCTCCGACAGGGCAGATCAGCTCGCAATAGCCATGTCCGACGCATCGGTCGCCGTTGATTACCGCCGCTTTGCCGAATACAATTCCCAGTACGTCATGCTCAGGGCAGGCGTCCACACAGGAGCCACAGCCGATGCAATCCGCGTTATTAACCATGGGGAACTGCGAACGGGGGGCTCCGATTCCGATATATTCCGCTTCTTTTTTTCTTTCGAGATCGAGTTTCTGACGTTTTCTAAAGCTCAAATAATAAGGTATGATAATAGCCGCGAAAACAGCAAATGATATGCCCCATATTAAATAAGACTCGTTCATTCCGCCGGAGAGTCTCCTACCTGAAACTGTATCCCAGATCGCCGGTTAAGGTAATTCCATGGATATCATCGCCGACGCTTCGCTGAAAGTCGCCGGAAAATAGTATGCTTCGAGCCAGCCTGATAGTCAGCTTACCCTCAATCCAGCGGCTGGAGCGGAGAGTATTAATAGATTTATAAGTATAACGGTAGACTCCGTAACCGACGGCCAGATAGTCGCCGCGTTTGGAATATCTGCCCAGGTCGTAAGACAGTCTCATACCGTCGCTATATTCATTGGTGAAGGCGGAGTATCCGATTTTCGCGTTTAGATTAATCCTGGTCAGTCTCGATTTGGAGGCGCCCAGGGTATATGACACGGCGTTTTCGGAGAGCCCTTCTCTTTTGCTGATCGCGTAGTTGGAGGCCAGGTCAAAATTAGCGGGGAGCTTAATATTAATCGACGATTTAAGCCCGGTTCTGGCCAGGTCGTCGAAAAGGCTATCGGCCAGCGCTCGGAGGTCGTAGTTCCAGTACCTTTTGCGGTTATCATAGCTTAGGCTCACCGATACCCGTCGGCCCAACCGATAGCGGGTCGAGATATAAAAATTGGATATGGCGATAGCCTCACCGGTTTTTTCATGACGCCATGAACGGTTGATATCGATATCGGCGCTTTGGTAGAAACTGATAGTTCCGCCGTTATCGAGTCGATTTCGGAAATGCAAAAACTCTCTGCTTAGTTCGCCCGAATGATATTCTCCGGCCGCGGCCAGGGTGGATTCCAGTCGTAATCCCTTTTTCGGCTCCCCTTCGGCGGATATGAAAAAGCCGTATTTCTGCAGGGAAGTTTGAAAAGACGCGTATTGCCATTGGGGTTGCGCGCCGGCAAAAATCCCGGATCTTAAAACTTCGGTCAGTTTTCTGTTAAACATAATACCATCGAGGTAGCCGACTCCGCTCATGCCTCGGGGAATGATTCTGCCGAAACGAAAACCGGAACCATCCGCATCCTCGTTATCCAGCGAAAACTCATATATGCGGTTGCGAAGCTCGTTTTGATTCACACTTGAGGTGTATGGTTTTGTTCTTCTGTTATATCTTGTTCTGCTCCGGATATTAAGCGAAACGGGGCTTCCCCATAAATTTCTGACGTTCAGCCTCAATCCCATGGAGGGTTGGCTGAAATCCAGATCGCTCGAATTCATATCGTTCCAGACGTAATATCCGAGAGAGACTCTGCCGCTGATCCGAGATGATATTTTCTCAGTTACGACTTCGGAGGCGGTAATCGCGGCCGGTTGATCCTGCTCGACCGGAGATTCTACAGAAACTCGCTCCGGATATTCAGGCATAATTATATTTATTGATGCCAGAGCTTTATCTCCGACCTGAATTTCCGATGTTTTATCCAAAACAACGCATGATGAGGAATGCTCGGAAGTATAGCTTGTCAGAATACGCGCGATCAGGGTATCGTTTCGAATAATCCGCAAGGTATCTCCGGAGGTCAGGCCGTCAGCAGAGCCGCCATCGATATAAATATGCCCGGACGATATATATTTCACATTGAAGACAGACTGGCCTTGCTCGGCGAAAGAATTGGAAATGACAAGCAATGTCAAAATGAGAGGGAAGATGATATTCGATCTGAAGGAAATACTCTGGTTCATAGCATTATGATTTTATTGTTCTAAAGTCCCCGGCCATCCGGATGGCAGTTATAGCAAGCCTGGCTGTTATACTGGTAATCGGGAACCTCATCATGATCGTTATCCGTATCCTGCTGATTATGCTCGTGGCAGAAAATGCATTCGAAAGCGACATAGTTACCTGGAATAACGTGACAATCGGCACAATTGTTCCATTCCTGATCGTGTCTGCCCGAAAAAATCGGAAAATATTGGCTGTCGTGATTCCAGTTGGACGACCAACTGCTGGTAGTATGGCACATTTCGCAATTTGTCGGGAAACCCATGGCCTGATGATTGGGATCTGACGAGCCGTTGAAGTCATCGGCATGGCAGGCGAAACAGGCGGTAGGTGTATTGTCGTAACCGTCGGCATGGCAGGAGATACAAGATAGCGAAACATGGGCACCGGTCAGGGGGAATTGAGTCTGAGCGTGATCGAACTGAACAGGGGTCCATCCATTTGTATTATGGCAGACAGTGCAATCGGTGCTGAAATTATTGCTGACATGGTTGGGATCCTGAACGGAGTTGTAGTCATCGGCATGGCAGGCGAAACAGGCGGTAGGCGTATTGTCGTAACCGTCGGCATGGCAGGAGATACAAGATAGCGAAACATGGGCACCGGTCAGGGGGAATTGAGTCTGAGCGTGATCGAACTGAACAGGGGTCCATCCATTT
>JAHEDG010000061.1 GCA_024641335.1 Candidatus Zixiibacteriota bacterium | reverse complement strand
CCCCCATGCCCGCTTCGATGACGGTCTTTTCGATATTTGCATTATTGAAGCCCTGCCCAAGAAACGGATTTTCCAGTATCTCCCCAGGACATTAAACGGCTCCCATATCCGCCTGCCCGGAGTAAAAATATATAGAAGCCGGAAGGTAACCATCAGATCGCTGCAGAAACTGCCGGTGCATATCGACGGCGAACCGATGACCGATTCGATCAACGAATTGGAATTTAAGATGGATAACAGAAAACTACGGGTGGCCGCCGCTGGAGAGTCATGACAATCGGCGCAATAAAAGCCTTTGTTTTTACCGGCATCATCAGCGCGCTGACAATAGCCTCCGCGGCCGGGCAAAATCCCGATTCTCTCCGTGCGGCGAAAATCAATCCATCAGGCGCTTTATACCGTTCGCTCATTATCCCCGGATGGGGTCAATTTCACAATAAAAGATATATCAAGGCGGCCGTTTTCGCTGGCCTGGAGGGATACCTGGCCAACGGAATTTACACCTTTTGGAGAGATTCCGATCGCCACAAAAAAAACTTCCAGTCCGCCTGGGAAAATCCCGAATACCAGGCCGCGGAATTCTCAAAATTCCAGAAATCTCGCGACAGGCGAAATCTTCGTCTATGGCTGATCACCGCTACCATATTATATTCCATGTTCGACGCCTATGTAGATGCCCAACTGGCCGATTTCGATCAACCCGACAAGGCCTTCGAGGTATATATCGGCCCCGGCCGGGATGATCGTTTTGAGATTTCCCTGGCTTTCAATTTGCCATGAACATTATCGGATTATCAGGCAGCCCCACAGGCGGTTCATCAACCGATTTTCTCCTGCAAACAGTTCTTGATGGCGCCTCGGCGAATCATGTAAAAACCAGGCTCGTACGCCTTAACGAAAAACGGATCCTACCCTGCCAGGCATGCGGCAAAAGCCCCGAGCCGGAGTACTGTTTTTTTCATGACGATATGGACGGACTATTCTCCCTAATGGAAAAATCCGACGGTATAGTCCTGGCTTCCCCCATATTCTTCGATTCGGTTTCCGCGCAAACCAAACTGTTTATCGACAGAACCAATTGCCTCAGGCCGCCGGATTTTTCGAGCAGGGACAAGGCGGTCTTCAAGGAGCCTCTGTTCAAAGGGAAAAAAGGAGGAATTATAATCGTCGGCGGCGAAAAGGAAAACTACGACTCGACCTTTCGAACAGCGCGGGGATTCTTCATCTGGGCCGGGATCGAAATCGTTTTCGAATTGAAATACTCGTCGTCCGGCTGGGAACCGGGAAGCGCCCGATCCGACAATGAAATCATCTCGCGCGCGAAAGAGTGCGGAAACCGACTCCTTTCATCTATCGCCGAAAACAATAAGAACGCCAATCGATCGCGATAAGCCGAAAAATCTTCAGATAATCCGCAATTTTATAGAACGACGCTTCCGATCGTTATTTCGGTTTGGGATTCTCCCGGGATTTTATCTCTTTTAGATATTCTTTCGTTTTTTTATAAGTTTTCTCATGCTTCTCTTTTACTTCCCCGGATACCTCATACTTCAAAATCATCTCGAATTCTCTTTTTGCCGCCTGGTCATCGTGACGCGAAAAAAGGCAGACTCCTTTTCGGTACCGGGCAAAAATGAGATTATAATTGTTCTGATTCCCGGCCCGTTCCAGAGAATTTATAAGTTCGTCATAATATGCCCCGGCCAAAGAAAGATTCCCCATCCTCCAGTAGACGCCGCCCAATATCCAGATTGATACCCGTCCGCCCGCCGTCTCCTCATATAGCCGCTTGCCGATCTTGGCCGCGTCCGAAAGACGGCTTTCATTAATAAGCGCCCAGGCCAGACCGCCGGCCGCCGGATAAAATGAAAAAATAGAACTATCCATCGCCAGACCCATTTCTTCTATCCCTTTTTCCCTGTTATCCGGCAAGAATGGTATATATTTCCCCAGCCGCGCCGACGACCAGTAATGGTAATTCCCCATACCGGTATAGGAATCATATAGATCGGGATCGAGTTGCAGGGCTTTGGCAAATTTCCCCTTGGCCTTTAATCCATCGATAAGAGATTTGAGCCAGCTTCTATTCTGACCGTGCATAACCGATTTGTAGGCGTGGGCCGTGCCGGCAAAAAAATACCCCCAGGGATCATCGGGATTCTCTTTGGTCCAGTCGTTAAACATGGAGATCGACGAATCGATTCGGCCTGTAAACGATTGCTTCCGCGAATAATCTTCGGCATCCGACATTTCCGCGAATATGACGCTGGCATAAAGCAGATTATAGATCGGCCTTCCCGGTATGGTTTCCTCGAGTTCGCCCGCCAAAGCGTATGCCTCGACGAAACTATCGGAAAATACATATGCAACCGTCCGAGAGAAAATTCCGGTTTGCTCTTCGGACGGCTTCAGGGTCGCTCCCCGGGCCGATACGGCTAAAATCAAAAAACAGAGGAATGTTTTCATCACCATGATTTTAAAAAAGGGCGGCATTCTTTCGGCCGCCTTCTCCCCCGATCTTTAGGAACTTCGCATTGGTCGTCAGGGTCCAGTCCGGCGATCAATCGTTCAATAATATGCCCTATTCGCCAATTTTCACAGGGAAAACATCGATAGGAGGAATCATGCGGCGCAATTTGTATCTTGTTAATAAAGGACATCGGCCGATTCGTACCTGTATAAAATTCCAACAGATTAGGCCCGAAATTCAATGCAATCGACTGCATAATCACAATCGAAATCAATATCTGGAAAAGCATCTCGATTCGTTTGAAAAGGCAAATCGAATAGGCGATAATGGTTACGTCCGCGCCGGGAAAATTCCGGTTGGCATCGTGGCTCATCAGACCTTTCGAAAACTCCGAAAAAATATAATAGCTTTCGATTTTATCTTTTTGACTGCGCTAAGTTTCCATTTGAAAATGTCGAAGAATATGATGGGCGGTTGACGTAAATTTCGCCCTAACGCGGAGGAAACACAACTATGACGAACATTCTGGTAGTGGACGATCAGAAAGCGTTGAGAAAGAATCTTGCCTTCTATTTAAAGAGCCAGGGGTATGATGTGGCTACCGCCGAATCGGGCGAAGAAGCGCTGGCCAAACTCGGTGAGTTGTTTTTCGATATAATAATCTCCGATTATAAGATGGAAAATATGTCGGGCACCGACCTTATGAAAAAGGTCAAGACTATCCACCCGAACACGGATTTCATCTTAATGACGGCTTATGGTAATATTCCTTTGGCGGTCGAGGCGGTCCGTGACGGCGCCTCCGATTTCATCACCAAACCGTTCGAATATGTTACCATACTCGAAAAAATCGAAAAAATAACCAAAGGCAAACAAATTAGGCTCAGTCCCGGCAAGGTCGATGATCTCGAGATGATCGCCCAATCGCAAAAAATGAAGGATATCCTGGATCTGGCCTCCAAGGCCGCCATGTCCGGGATAACGGTTTTGATCGAAGGCGAACATGGTACCGGCAAGCGGCTTTTTGCCAGGACCGTGCACTACAAAAGCGATCGGAGCGATAACGAATTCGTAACAGTCGAATGCTCCAATATATCCGACTCGATGCTGGATACCGAAATATTCGGCCTCGCCGGCTACGAGAAGGACGGAGCCTTGTCCAGAGCCGATGGCGGCGTCCTCTTCTTGCGCGACGCCGACAGGTTGTCATCGGGTTTACAGCTTCGCCTGCTTCGTTTCATTCGGGAAGGCACTTATCTTCCGGTCGATGGCTCTAGCGCGAGAAAATCGGACATTCAAATCATCGCCTCGACGACCAGGAACTTAAAATCGATGGTCGACAATGGAAGCTTCAGGGAAGACCTGTATTATCAACTGAACGTGATGCCGGTTTACATGCCTCCCTTAAGATCGAGAATCTCGGATCTGGGACCGTTGACCAATTACTTTTTAGCTAAATACCGGACTCAGTATAAAAAGGAAATTACGGCTGTCTCTCCTGACGCCATGGCCTGGATGAACAGCTACGACTGGCCCGGCAACGTGCAGGAACTGGAAAATATACTTTCCCGCGCCTGCGCCCTGGCCACGGGTGATATTCTCGATGAATCTTTGATTTTCACTCTGCCTCAGGACAGACCGGATCCCGATGATAACGTCGGATACTTGAATATGACTCTTAAAGACAATCAGAGAACCCTTATTCTGAAAGCCTTGAAGCAAAATGAGAATAACTACTCCAGAACGGCCCGTCAGCTCGGTATCTCCCGGACCACTCTCTGGAGAAGAATGAAAAAATTCAAAATCGAGGGCCTGGCGGTAACTGAAAAATAACAGGCCGTTATGAATATCGGTATGGGATATAAAGGGGAGCGGAGACGCTCTCCTTTTTTAATGCCCTGACTTATCCTGGATTTCATAATTAAGATCCAAGGCCGATCGGAGCATTTTTTGTTTGACTATAAGTCTCGATAATGTAAGATTGCCGCAGGATGGCTTTGCGGGATCGGAGGAGATAAATGAAAAGGGTGACAGTTTTTTTGTTTTGGGTGTTTATACTGACCGGTTCGGCCGCCGCTGTTCAGCCTGTTAACACATTTTCGATAGTCGGCTGCGATCCAGTCGCCGGCGAAGTGGGAGTGGCTGTGGCCAGCAAGTATTTCGCGGTTGGCGCGGTGGTCCCCTGGGCTAAAGCGGGTGTCGGGGCTGTGGCTACCCAGTCATGGCTTAATTACGATTACGGAATCCTCGGCCTGAGGCTGCTGGAGGACGGTTTCAGTCCCGCAGAGGTCATAGAATCTCTCACGGTCAACGATCCCGGCGCGGCTCGACGTCAAATAGGGGTTATCGACGCATTTGGCAACGCGGCTACCTATACCGGACCACAATGCCTCGACTGGGCCGGAGGAATAGTCGGTAAGAATTGCGCCGCGCAGGGGAATATCCTGACGGGGGACTCCGTGGTTATTGATATGGTCAAGGCGTTTGAAAACAGTTCGGGCGAGCTGGCAGATCGTCTCATGGCTGCCCTCCTGGCCGGAAACCGGGCCGGTGGAGATTCCAGAGGAAAACAATCGGCCGCCCTTTATGTGGCCCGGAAATCCGAGGGCATAATCTTCGACGCTAAGATCGATATCAGGGTGGATGACAGCCCCGAACCGTTCGCCGAACTATCCCGTCTTTACAAAATTGCCAAAGTCAATTCCTGTCTTGATGACGCGTCGCATTACTACCAGAACGGTGATATTGTCGGGGCGGTCAGGGAAGCCAGAAACGCGGTGGAATTAGGACCGGGAATGGCCGAATCATATTATGACCTGGCCTGCTATCTGACCCTGGCGGGCGAACTCGATCAAGCGTTGGCCAGCCTGGAAACCGCTCTGAAATTGGCCCCGCGGTTCAAGAATATGGCGGCCAGCGATTCCGATTTCGACGGGCTGAAATCCAATCCCGACTTTCAGCAACTGATCCGATAATTATTACGTCTATCCGCCCTTCAAATCGTCTTCAACAAATAATAACTATTATGAAGTGTTGATTTTTCAGTGTTTTGCGAAATCATATATACAGACGCATCAATAAGTTGCGTGGCATTGTAAATATTGATTTGAGAAATTTTTCACATTAAGCTTGACTTATTTTTGCCGATAATTTAATATTGGTATTGGTGACTATGTTTATGTGACGGAATGTTAGGATGATGTCGGCTTCAAAGTGCGAGGTTGAACGGGATGATGCGGAGAATAAGTTCACTTGGTTTTCAAGAGGCTCTAAAATTCCTTATTACGGTAACGGTATTTTTAACCGCTTTTTTATTTGTTTCCCCCGCGAAGGCCATTAAGAATGATGAGTGCATGGATTGTCACGGGGATAAGGATCTCTCCGGTATCAATGATCGGGGAAAAGAACATTCTCTGTTTGTAGCAGAGAGCGATTTTACCCGTTCTGTTCACAAGAAGCTAAGCTGCGTAACATGCCATAAGGAAATTACGGAGCTTCCCCATGAGGAGCATCTTTCGCGTGTCGAATGCGGCTCCTGCCACGAAGAAGAGGCCGAGATTTATCAATGGCACGGTCATCTCAAGGTGGGCGAAAACCTGGACATGCCCGGCTGCGCCGATTGCCACGGCAAACATGATATAGTCTCCTCTTCGGAAAAAGAGTCACGGGTCAATCCCCTCAATCTTCCGAAGACCTGCGGAGTCTGCCATGAGGATATCGACCTGGTGGAAAAATATGAGATCCTCATGCAGCACCCGGTGGAGCTTTTCAAAAGCAGTATTCACGGGAAAGCGTCGTTGGGAGGTATTTACCTGGCGGCCACCTGCAACGATTGTCATTCTACGGAAGGAACAGCTCATAAGATATTGGCCCCCGGTTTGTCGGCCTCGGCGGTTAACCATTTCAATATTCCCCAGACCTGCGGAAAATGCCATAAGAGCATAGAGAACGACTATTGGGAAGGGATTCATGGGAAGTTGGTGTTGAGGGGGGTCACTGATTCGCCGGTTTGTACCGGCTGCCACGGCGAGCATGGGATTTTATCGCCCGACGATCCGTTATCGGCTGTCAGCCCGGCGAGGGTTGCCGAAGCCACCTGTTCTCCATGCCATGAGTCCGCGAAACTCAATGAGAAGTATGGCATTTCCACCGGACGGCTGAAAACCTGGGTCGATAGTTATCATGGGTTGAAAAGCAAGGCTGGCGACGTAACAGTAGCCAATTGCGCCTCATGCCACGGCGCCCACAGGATATTGCCGAGTTCCGACCAGACCTCCTCTATCCACTCGGACAATCTCCAGTCGACCTGCGGAAGCTGTCATCCGGCGATATCGGTTGCTGTAGCCAATATTCCGATTCACGGGGCGCCCGGTGTCAGTCATACGCCTATCGCGGCTGTCATACAGAAAATCTATATTTATCTAATCGTTATCATAATCGGCGGGATGTTATTGCACTGGCTGATCGATTTGCGCAAGGAAATAAAGGCGGTAAGCCAGAAACCGCAGATCCGACGAATGACTTATAACGAAGTCTGGCAGCATACCTTCCTGACCGTTACCTTTGTATTGCTGGTGATAACCGGATTTTCGCTAAGATTCTCCGATGCCTGGTGGGTAAGACTGCTTTTCGGCTGGGAGGGCGGATTTCCGATCAGGGGGATAATTCACCGCGTTTCGGCCGTGCTATTCGTACTGACTTCAATATGGCATATAGCCTATCTGTTAACTGACCGAGGCAGGCAGTTCCTTAAGGATATGATGCCAGCCAATCTGGATATCAAGCAGATGAGCCAACTGGTCTCATATAATCTCGGGATCGGCAATATCAAGCCCCGGTTCGGCAGATTCAGCTATATCGAAAAGGCCGAGTACTGGGCGCTGGTCTGGGGAACGGCTATCATGGTTGTTTCCGGGTTCTTCCTCTGGTTCGATAATTTCGCCACCAAGCTGTTCCCCAAGGGTTTCCTCGATGTCATGGTCGTGATTCATTATTACGAAGCCTGGCTGGCCACATTGGCCATACTGATCTGGCATATGTATTCCACGGTCTTCAATCCCGGAGTATACCCGATGAATCCGGCCTGGTATACCGGCAAGATGCCGGTCGATCTCTACAAGCATGAGCATCCCGAGGACCCGATCATCAAGGAACTCGATAAGGGCAAGCTGCCGGTATCGAATGATAAATCGAATTCCGACGGCGAAAGCAAGAACGGGTAATCGCGATATTCCGATATGGAAACAGGCTGACTGGACAACTGAGATGACGCGATTTCTGATACGATTAGCGGCCGCGGCCATGCTGTTGTTTGCGGCGGCGGAACTCCGCGCGCAATCGGTTGACGATTGCATGACCTGCCACGAAGACCGGGATCTTTCGAAAACCTCAAGCGGTCATAAAATTTCTTTATTTGTAAATTTGAAATCGTTTTCCGGATCGGTCCATGACGGATTCGAATGTATCGATTGCCATCAGGCTCTGCAGGATACTGATTTTCCTCACGACGAAAACCCGGCTCCGGTTGATTGCGGCATGTGCCATGACAAAATTGCCGGGGAGTATAATAAGAGCCTTCACGGGCAGGCGGTAAAGAAAGGAGCCAGACTGGCGCCCCGCTGCTGGGACTGCCATGGCTCGCATGATATCAAACCTCCCTCTTCGCCCGATTCCAGAGTAACCAAATTCAAAATTCCGTATATGTGCGGCGAATGTCACAAGGAAGGGACTGAAGTCTCCCGGCGGTACGATATACCGCAGGACAGCATTCTGACCCACTATTCATTCAGTATCCACGGCGAGGGGTTATATAAGCGGGGCCTGACCGTTACCGCTGTCTGTACCGATTGTCATACGGCGCATAACGTTCTGCCTCATACCGATCCCAATTCCACAATCTTCGCCGGCAATGTGGCCCAAACCTGCCAGAAATGTCACGGGCAGATCGAAACGGTTCACAGGAAAGTCATTCGAGGCGAATTATGGGAAAAGGAGCCTCATAAGGTACCGATATGTATCGATTGCCACGCTCCTCATACGGCCAGAAAAATATATTATGAACTGGGGATGTCGGACAGGGACTGTCTTCAGTGCCATGCCAAGCCGGATCTGGTTACGGTTCGCGACGGCGAAACGATTTCATTGTATGTCGATACTCTGGAGACAAAAAGCTCGGATCACCGTCAGATAGCCTGCGCTCAATGTCATACCGGCGCGAGTCCGGCTAAGTATCGTCCGTGCGCCACCATTACTACCACGGTCGATTGCTCGATTTGCCACACCGAAGTCGTGGATACCTATAAAACCAGCACTCATGGTATCCTGGCCGACCGTGGTGATCTCAATGCCCCGTTGTGCCGCGATTGCCACGGTGTTCATGATATCAAGGTGCATCGGAACCCGAAATCGCCTACTTATCCGACTAATGTTCCCAATCTTTGTGGGCGATGCCATAAAGAGGGGAACAAAGCGGCTGTAAGATACGGCGGCGATCAGCACGAGATTTTGAAGAATTACGTGATGAGTATTCACGGTAAGGGACTCTTGCAAAGCGGCCTGGTGGTCACAGCTATGTGCACCGATTGCCATACCCCGCATCACGAATTGCCGCAAAGCGATCCGGCTTCCTCGGTAAACAGGAATAATATCGCCCAGACCTGCGCCAATTGCCATAACGGCATATACGAGCAATATATAAAGAGCATCCATTACAGCGACAAACCGTTCGATCCGGAAAAGCCGCTGCCTATGTGCGACGACTGCCATTCGTCGCATACGATCTCCCGCACCGATCAGGAGGGGTTCAAACTCGATATCATGACCAAGTGCGGACGGTGCCACGAGGATGTGACCGAATCATATTTCGAGACATTCCATGGCAAGGTATCGAAATTGGGCTACACGGCCGCGGCCAAATGCTATGATTGTCACGGTTCCCATGATGTTCTGCCAATCTGGGATCCGGATTCCCATCTCTCCCGCCAGAATATAGTGAAGACATGCTCTCAATGTCACGCCGGTTCGCATAAGCAGTTCGCCGGCTACCTGACCCACGCTACCCATCACGACCGCGATAAATACCCGTTGTTATTTTATACATTCTGGTTCATGACCATATTACTGGTCAGCACGTTCACTATTTTCGGAGTGCATACTATTCTCTGGCTTCCCCGCTCGCTGAAAGAACGTCAAAAACATAAGAAGCTGAAATTGATGTCCGGGGGCAAGGAAGTGCTGCGGTTCCCCCGATTGTATCGCCGTCTGCATATTATGGTTATTATAAGTTTCCTCGGGCTGGCCATTACCGGTATGACCCTGAAATTCTCATATATGAGCTGGGCGAGGTGGATTTCGGAGGTTCTCGGAGGATTCGAGTCGGCCGGCACCATTCATCGTATCTGCGCCGTTATAACATTCTTCTATTTCGGGACTCATGTGATCGACCTCTTCCGGCAAAAGAAACGTCGGCAGCTAAGCTGGATCAAATTCCTTTTGCATCCCGATTCCATGCTGCCCAACATGACCGATCTGAAAGAGTTAATCGCTACCTTGAAATGGTTCATCGGCATGGGCCCACGGCCTGAATACGGACGCTGGACCTATTGGGAAAAATTCGATTATTTCGCGGTCTTCTGGGGCGTGGCCATAATCGGTTCGACCGGAATGATGCTTTGGTTCCCCGAGTTGTTCACCTATATTCTGCCGGGCTGGATGATCAACGTAGCCACGATTATTCACTCCGATGAAGCGTTGCTGGCGGTGGGATTCATCTTTACGGTTCATTTCTTCAACACCCATTTCCGGGCGGATAAATTCCCCATGGATACGGTGATTTTCACCGGACGGATTCCGCTCGAAGAGTTCAAACTCGACCGTCCCCGCGAATACAAGGAACTCGAGGAATCGGGAGAGCTTGAGAAAAAAATGGTTCAGCCGCTGCCCGACGTGGTAGTTCAGGGGCTGAAAGTATTCGGCTGGACTGCCCTGACCCTGGGGATTATTCTGATAGTTCTGATTATCTACGCCGAGATCTTCGGTTACCGTTAGAGGATCAGGCCTCCGATCATTTATCCCGAATTACATTGACTGAATACGGCAAAGAATCCTAATATCGTTTATCATTATCGGCCGGCGGCCGGTACAGCAAACGGAGAACAATTCTTTGGAAGATAAACGCGCCGATAATCCGACGGTGGTTAAAAATATCCTGACCTTCGAGGTGGAAGACCGCTTCCATGAGGACAGCCCCTATTTCGAGATAGAGGATAGGAAATCGAGGATTATCCCTATATTGATTCATCTGCTCGATCTACTGGATGATCAGAAAGCGCGAGCGACTTTTTTCGTCCTCGGATGGGTAGCCAAAAAATTCCCGGAGGTAGTGGCTCTCCTTGACGCCCGAGGACATGAAGTGGCCAGCCACGGCTTTTCCCACGGCGATATAAGAAAAATGACCCCCGAAAAATTCCAGAATGATCTGGAACGCTCCAGGGTGATCATCGAGGATATTCTGAAGAAACCGGTTGCCGGTTTCAAGGCCTCCTCCGAGTACTTCGGGTCGGACAACCTGGCCTTGTTCGGGGAACTGGCCGACGCCGGGTATAAGTACGATTGCAGTTTCTTCACCGACAGCCTTTCAGGAAAAACAGAAGCCTTTACCCTGGTTAAAACAAAAAACGGCAAAACCATCATTGCTCTGCCTCAAACCGCTATCCGGAGGTTCGGGATTACCCTGCGGGTCGGAGAGAGGCTCAGGTTATACCCGTTGTGGCTGACCAAATGGTCCATAGATTATCTCAACAGGCGGAGGATTCCGGCCATGTTGAATCTAAAGCTCTGGGAGCTGGATCATCATCAGAAACGGGCCTCCAACTCCGATTACCTGCAATACGAACGGTACGGCAATCTGAATCTGGTCGAGGCAAAACTGACCCGTCTTCTGGATATATTCGAATTCACCACCTGCGCCGAGATTTTACAGATTCCCGAAGCCCATAATACCGATATTGAAATGGCTGATTAGCCAAGTTCAGGAGTTCCGTAGAACGCCTCTACTCCACCCGCTTCGCCAGTATCTCGGTCAACTCCAGCACATCATGCGTATCGTCCTGGCCCAGGGATTTCAGGCCGTCGGACATCATGGTCATGCAGAAGGGGCAGGATACCCCGATAGTCCCGCATCCGGTCTCCACCGCCTCTTTGGCGCGGTCACTCGACCACACGACGGACAGACGACCTGCCCGTCGTCCATCGCCGCTCCGCAT
>JAHEDG010000060.1 GCA_024641335.1 Candidatus Zixiibacteriota bacterium | reverse complement strand
GGCGTAAAATGTCCACTGGCTCATGCCGTATTTACGGCAGGCTTCGGATACCTTCAGGCCGGCCTCGACCTCCTTCAGGATGCCGATGATCTGTTCTTGTGTGTAGCGCGATCGTTTCATGTCCAGTCCTCCTCTGGGTAATATAATACCCCGGTTCTGAGGTTTCAACTGGACCAGTTTTTGGGGGGAAGGTCAACAGCCCACTGTCAACTTATTTCTTTGGTCTATAATATCTCTATGTAATTCAGCAGGTTACAAAATAAAAAGGCGGAAGTGACTCCGCCTTTTTAATAGTCCGCCGTGTACACTGGTTAATTGAGGTAGGCCCTTAAGGTCTTGGATCTCGAGGCGTGTCTTAACCTGCGGATCGCCTTTTCCTTGATCTGACGAACCCTCTCCCTGGTCAGGGAGAAACGGGCTCCGATCTCCTCCAGGGTTAACGGTTTCTCATGGTTCAGACCGAAATAAAGATTAATTACTTCGGCTTCCCTGGGGGTCAGAGTATCGAGAGCTTTTTCAATCTCATCCCGCAGCGAATCATCGAGTAACGACTCGTCGGGTGACGGCTGCATTTCGTCTTCGAGGATATCTATCAGACTGTTATCCTCGGAAACCGAAAACGGAGCGTCAAGAGAAAGGTGGGAATTCGATATCTTCAGAGTATCGGAAACCTCCCCTTCAGTCAGCGACAGTTTTTTGGCGATTTCTTTAGCCGACGGTTCCCGGCCATACTCCTGCTGCAACGACGAGGAAATCTTGCCGATTTTGTGCAGGGTACCGACCCTGTTCAACGGTAACCGGACGATCCTCGATTGCTCGGCCAATGCCTGCAGGATGGCCTGTCTTATCCACCAGACGGCGTAAGAAATGAACTTAAATCCTCTGGTCTCATCAAACCGCTTGGCGGCTTTGATCAAACCGATATTCCCTTCATTGATCAGATCGGCCAGAGAAAGACCCTGGTTCTGATACTGTTTAGCCACAGATACGACAAACCGCAGGTTGGCTTTGGTTAATTTTTCAAGGGATCTCTGATCGCCCTGCCTTATTCTTTTAGCCAACTCCACCTCTTCCGCCGCGGTTATCAGCGGGGTTTCGCCGATCTCTCGCAGGTAGAGGTCTAACGACCTGTCTTCATCGCGGTATTTCCGGGAAGTCTTAGACAAACAACCAAACTCCTTTCAAGTCTCGCTTTTCGCGCGACCCTTTACTTCAAACACTAAGAGAAAACCTATTTAAAACAATCGATGTTCCACGCAAGCCGCTAATTCGGGGTCACAGCCACGAAAACATTCGAGCCGCCCCTTTTAATGTAAAATGATATCGGCTTGGAACTATCTTTCATTTCCTTCGCAATCTTCTCAAAATCGGCGGACGTTGCTACCTCTTTTCCGGCGATCTTCAATATAAAATCTCCGCTTCTCAAACCAGCCTCGTCCGACGCGCTTCCGGGAGCTACCGATACAATCAAAGCTCCTTTCTGCTGGTCAACACCTAAACGTTCGGCGTTCTCTCCTGTAAGAGTCTCAACCTCTAATCCGAGCCATTTGCGAGTATCCTTTTCCACCTCGCCGGGAGACGCGGCCGCGGTCATGAATGAGGCCCTGTCGCCGAGCATTACCTTCATGGTTTTCTTGCTTCCTTCACGCCAGACATCAACCGATACGGTCGCCCCAGGACCGGCATCGGCTACCAAAAACCTGAACTGCTGGGCGTCGGTAACCTTGACTCCATTAAACCTGGTGATAACATCCCCCACCTTCAACGAAGATTTCTCCGCCGGAGTATCTTTATCTACCTGCGCGACAATGATACCATCGGTAGACGGTAAACCCTGGGCTTCCTTCAGCTCATGGGTAATATCCTGAGGATAAATCCCCAGGTATCCGCGGGAGACCACGCCGGTGTTCAAAAGCTGATCCGCAACTCGGCGCGCCAGGTTTATAGGTATGGCAAAACCGATCCCGACATTACCGCCCGACGGGCTGGCGATGGCGGAGTTAACTCCGATCGCCTGACCGTCAAGACCGACCAGCGGGCCGCCCGAATTGCCGGGATTTATCGACGCGTCAGTCTGGATATAACTCTGATAGGACGGCATATCCGAGCCGAAAATCAGCCCCTTGCGTCCCTTGGCGGAAACCACGCCTACCGTGACCGTCCGGTCTAATCCCAAGTTGGGGAACGGATTGCCAATAGCCATGACCCAATCGCCCACCAGAATAGAATCCGAATCGCCCATTTCGATGACCGGCAGGTCATAATCTGTGTCAATCTTCAAAACCGCCAAATCGGTCTCCGAATCGGTCCCGATAATTCTGGCTTTGTAGTGATGCTGATCGGAAAGAGTGACCGTCACCTTTTCAGCGTCTTTTACCACATGGTTATTGGTCATTATATAGCCGTCTTTGGAGAAAATGAATCCCGAACCCAGCGATTCCGATCTCCTGGTACGAGGCTTGTCTTCGCTGCCGTCAGGCGGCATGCCGAAAAAGCGCCGGAAAAAATCATCGTTCATAAACGAATGGTACTGATCCTCGGCAACCGATTCGGCGGAAATATTGACAACCGCCGGCTTGACTTTACCGGCCACGTAAACGAATGGAGAATGACCCGTAAGAGGCGCTACCGCGGTCTCTCCGGCGTTCCCTGACGGGGTTTCTGTACCGGGCTGCCCTTCGGCCCTCAATTTATCGGGAAGGGTCAGATTGGATCCGATAATCATCCCGCCAACCGTAAAAATGGCTCCCAATCCCAATACCCAAGCCATACCCCTTAAATGACCCAAAAATTTCATTGTCTAATCCTCCTGATTTAACACAATCTGACAAGTTAGCTCAATTTACTTATTATGTCAACATCATTGTTGCTATTACTGCGATTTTTCCGAAAAGTTCCCATTTCCGGTCAACGCCGAATGTCGACACAATACGCTATGATTCATCAGATTATATATCCCGTCAGGCCGTCGCTTATTAAAAAATCCAAAACTCTTTGAAAATGACTTCTATCTTCAGTTACCTTTCCATAATATAACAAGTTAGAGCTCCCTTGAGTTCCATTCAAACTAAATTTAGTCTCTAATTCAGCTCAAAGAACACCGGGCCGATATCCGTCCGGCCGAACAGCTCCCAAAAAGCTGGAAATCTTCCGGGTTTGCCGGTATAATGTATCCCGGTGTCGGGATAACCCGCATTACATCTCTGGCGGCCCTGGGCCGAAGGAAAAAGAAAAGGGATAAACAAAATGAAAAGAACCGGTTTAATAGCTGCTTTCCTGCTGATCTGGTCGGTCTCGGTACGGGCTCAATCCGATGGTATCGAGATTTTCGATAAGCTCAAATTCCTGATCATCTCCGTTTCCGATTCGATCAAACCGGCGGTGGTGCATATCGAGGTGGTTAAGAAAAAAAATACCCAACGTTACGAATCTCTCGGATCCGGCCTGGTGATCGATGAAGCCGGGTTCATCCTGACCAATGAACACGTGGTCGACGATCAAACGGAGATCATGGTCACTCTCGAATCCAGCCGGGAATACCGAGCCGAGCTGATAGGGGCCGACAAGCTCACCGATCTGGCATTAATCAAAATCGATGTTCCCGACGATGTCAGCCTCAAGGCCGCCCGCCTGGGAAACTCCGATTCGGTGCAGGTCGGAGAATGGGTTATAGCAGTCGGGAATCCCTACGGTTTCGACCGATCGGTATCATTCGGGATTGTCTCAGGCAAAGGACGGGTACTCAATATGCCGACCCTGACACCGCTGCTGAACGACTTTATCCAGACCGACGCGGCCATAGCCCCGGGATCGTCGGGAGGACCACTGGTGAATCTCAGAGGCGAAGTTATAGGCATAAATTCACGCGGCCTGGGCCGGACCCAGGGATTTACCATTCCCATTAATATCGCCGTTGAAGTAAAAAATATGCTTCTGGCCTCAGGCAAAATTGAAAGGGGCTGGCTGGGAGTGATAATGCAGCCGCTCAACCGGAGTTTCGCCGATTACCTCGGCGATCCGAAGCTCGAAGGGGTCCTGATATCCGACGTCCTGACCGGATCGCCGGCGGAAAAAGCCGGAATCAAGCCGGGCGATGTTCTCCTGGAGTTCGATGGCCAGAAGCTGTCAGCGGAAAAAGAGGACGATCTCAACAAATTCACCCTGACAATTTCACAGGCCGAATCGGGAAAATCCAAAAAGATCATCCTGCTTAGAAACGGCAAAAGAAAAACTCTGAATATAGTCGTCGGAGAACAGCCCAAGGTCAAAGAGGACGAATTCGAATCGGACCTGGGCTTCACGGTCAAGGAAATCACCGATAATTTGTTCCGAAACTACCTTCTGGAAACCAAAGACGGAGTCTATGTCTCCTATGTCGAAGTGGGCAGCTTGGCCGGGAAAGGCGATCTTTTCGAAGGCGATGTCATCACCGAGGTGAACAATAAAAAGAGCCCCGATTTCGAATCGTTCAAGAAGATGATCGAAGGCTCCACAGAAGACAAATTTATCCTCTTTAAAGTCATAAGGGGCAAAGACAATAAACTCGTACTGATAGATAAATCGAACGCTCCGGCCGAACGGGAAAGAGACAAGACTGTTATATTATCGCCATAGGATAATTAAACTACGGATGGTCGGGCTTTGCCCAAACTACCTGGAACGGCCGGTAGAATCTTTAGACCATGATGGCGAATCGGCCAGGGTTATACCCATGGTTTTGAATTTAGTCATGAATGTTTCGGGATCTTTTATGAATTCATCCCGGCTGATAAAACAGCAAAAATAGATCCGTTTGCCCTGATAATCGGTGAAAATATTCCTGTTAACCAGCTTGCCGTGCAGGCCGTCGCGGGTCTGGTACATAACCGGCCTGGCTGGAACGATACTCTCCGTCTGCTTCGCCGAAACCTCGTTCTCGGCCTTTTTCTCGCTTTTACCACAGGAATTCGATAGCAGGGCGATAACTGATATTAAACCCAAAATTGCCGCTTTGTAAAATACAGACATCAAAACCTCCCGATTCGACCTTGGAAAGTAATTTAACCAATTTTGGCCAAAACGCAAACTCTATCATTGACTAAACCCGCTTCCGGGCTATTTTTGAGGCTCCGATTCAAACTACCTATTGAACTATTGCCCTCCGGACGCTTATAATAGTTTATGCCTTTTACCACCTCGCATCCAGCCATCGTTCTGCCGTTAAAACAATTCCAGCCGAACTGGTTTTCCCTGACAGGGCTTATGGCCGGGGCTATGTCTCCAGATCTGTTATATTTCCTGCTGCTCGATACCACTCACAGAGGCTGGAGCCATTCATGGACCGGCCTGTTCGTCTTCTGCCTTCCGGCCGGATTAATCTTCTCCTTCGCCTTCCACCGCCTGTTTAAATTTCATTTCATTGCCAACCTGCCGCGTCCTGTTGATCGTTTTCTTTCAGGCCTGGCGGTAAAACCGTTCAAAGTGATCAATGGCCGAGACTGGCTGATTTTGATATTTTCGGTTCTGGTCGGCGCCCTCAGTCATTTTTTCTGGGATTCATTCACCCATCAGCAGGGGGAAATCGCCAGGAGAATACCGTTTCTTCTCGAAAGACATCAGTTTATGAATATCGTCATTCCGAATTACAGAATAGTCCAGCATCTGAGCACTATCTCGGGAGCGGTCTATATTGTTATTTTCTCCATAAAATCGAATCTCCTTCCGGCCCCGGCTTTCGATTTTCAACCTCGAAAATTTCGCGAAAAAATCACATTCTGGATAGCCGCTGTTTTACCATCCCTGGTCTTTACGGCCATCATGATCCTATTATTTTATCAGTATGATGTTTTCCATCCGGATCGACGGCTTTTCGTCTTTCCGATATCAACGACTGTCGGTTTGAGCGTTTGGGCCGGGTTCTTCTACACCGTCGCCGTATATACTCTGATTATAAGATATCTATCTCCAAAAAAACCGGCTCTACAGAGCTGACTGTTACCCGACCCGAAAACCCTTGACAGCCCTCAACATAGATGTGTATATACATGTTTAAGATGATACAATCCAGACAGCGGGGAGACTGGAGAATTTAGAATGAAATATGATATCTCGGAAAAAGGGCCGGAAATCCGGATCAGATTCAAGGGTATCGCGGAAAGGCTCAAAAACCTGACCGAAATATTTCGAGATTGCCAAAACGGACTTTGTGTCTGTCCCGACAGCCAATGCGAAAATCTGGAAACTATCGATATCGAGCCGGGCGATGATGAGCTCAACCTTCGATTCATTCCGAAATCGGGCCGCTGTTTTAATAAAACCGAGATCGAAAAATGTATGCTAAAGGTAGTGGAACGATTATCAGCGGGAGAGTAAGCCGTAATTCCAGACATAAACAGTTCGGATAAATCAGATAGGATGCAATCTAATATAGGTATGCCTGAAGCAGTCCTCGCAGTATTGATTCAGGACGAGAGTATCACGGTCGACCCGCTCGATGACCAGTTCGAACGGATAATTCTCGATAATCATCACCAGGGCGGTCCGATCCCAGACAACTTTCTCAATCAGCTGAAAAGACTGGTGACAATAAACCGAGTCATCGACAAATTCGGTATAGTTCGAGTTAATACCTATATTCACAGTTTTGGTATAATCGACCGAATCAGCGTAAATATCCTGTCCGGCTATGCCGCCGTAAGAGTGAATCCAAGCCCAGTTGCCGGGCAGATCGCCCAGCGGGCCGACCCGCAACGGGCCATCGCCGCAAACCGGCAATAACAGCCACAGAAGCGAGAAAACCAGAACGGCCGCCTTTGGTTGTAGACGCTCCATAAGATTCCTTTCGATATTCAGTTTTGGCTTTCGAGATATTCTCTGAGCCGACTTTTCCATATCCATAATACAGCGCCAAGGACGTTTTATTCCATTTTATTCGATCATTGATCCGCCGTCTCCCATAACAACCGCCCGGAAGGGCGCGAAACAAGCCGGTAATCCCGCAACATATTTCGTTATCTTCACGTAAATATGACCAGGGAATTTAAACCGGGAAGGAAGGCGTCATGGCCAGGAAAATCTTTAGATCGCTCGAGGATAGAAAAATAGCCGGTATCTGCGGCGGATTGGGAGAATACTTCGATATCGATTCCACCATAATTCGTCTGCTCTGGGTAACAATGATATTCGCTGTGGGAACCGGAGCATTGGCCTATATTCTGGCCTGGATCATTATCCCCGATACCCCGATAGAGAAACTACACGCGACCAAACCGGTGACCGGGAATTCGTAGAAAATCGCTGGCATTGGACGGGAGCTCCCATACGGACCGTATGGCTACGTTCCCAACATGATGTCTTCTCGGCCTCACTAAATATCAATCGGGTTTTATCTACGTATTGACTCTACAAAAACCCGACCTATGTCTAACTGGATTCCCAATCCAGTTGGGAATGACACAGCTCCCCTACCTCCGCCAAAAATCCGGTATCAGCAATGCCAGCACCGTCACTAACTCAAGACGGCCGAGGATCATCAATATAGATAAAAACACTTTTCCAAACGGATGGATGAAAGCGAAATTCTCTATCGCGCCCACCCGTTCCAATCCCGGACCGATATTGAAAAATGTAGCCGCCACCGCGGTTGAGGCCGATACCATATCGAGCCCCAACCCGGCCATAACCAGCGTACCGACCGCGAATATCAGCATGACCATGGCAAAAAACACCAATATCCCCTGACGAATCTCTCGGGGAATCGTGTGTCCGCCGATCTTCACCGATCTCACCACCTGGGGGTGCGACGCCTTAATCAACTCGTCCTTGATGCTCTTGAGCACCACCATCAGACGCGAGACCTTAATCCCTCCGGCCGTCGAGCCCGCGGACCCGCCGATGAACATAAGCATGACAAGCAGCGTCCGGGAAAACGACGGGTAGAGATTGAAATCGTCGGTGCCGAACCCTGTGGTCGTGCCTATGGAAACGGTTTGGAACACTCCCATGCGCAATGCGTGACCGAAATTCGGATGCATGATCATGATATCGAGCGTAATCAGCAGACTGCATATAATCATCATACCGGCGTAGAACCTGAATTCGACGTCGCGATAGAATTCCCTGATATTCCCCTTCACCGCGACATAGTACAAAAGAAAATTAACCCCGGCCAAAAACATGAAAAAGGTGATTACTACATCCACAGCCATGGAATTGTAGGCCGCAACCGAGGCGGCCCTTGTCGAGAAGCCGCCGGTAGCCATGGTGGTAAACGAGTGACAGAGCGAATCGAAAAAACTCATGCCGCAAATCATGAGCAAAATCACCTCAGCGGCGGTGATAGCCAGGTATATTCTCCACAATATCGACGATGTCTCTTTAAGTTTGGGTCTGAATGACGAGGTAATCGGGCCGGGCACCTCTGATTCGAACAGCTTCTTGGCCCCCATGCCGATCCTCGGTAATATCGCAATAAACAGAACAATTATCCCCATCCCTCCGAGCCATTGGATCAGCGACCGCCAATAGAGAACCGCTCTCGTCGAGCCTTCAATATCGGCCATGACTGTCGACCCGGTGGTGGTGAATCCGGAAACGGTTTCGAAAAAGCAATCCACAAAACCGGAGAAAGTGCCGGTAAACAGAAACGGTAATCCTCCGAAAATGCCCGCTAAGAACCAACCCGAAGCGACAACGATTATCGCCTCGCGAATGGAGATGATATTCGGTTTCCGGCCTATAAAAAATAGAAGCAGCCCGCATCCGGCGGTTATGCCTATGGAGATCGCGAATCCCGCGAGGCCGATATTATCCTTATCTATTAACGCCCATAGAAGCGATGTGGACATAGCGATGCCGATCAACAGCAGCAATACGCCCGAAAGTCTGGAAATTGTTCGCCAGTTCATTGTTATCAGGTTTTAAAAAGGGATTCCACTTTTGCGCGCACCTCGGGCCTGGAGAAGACAATTACCGAATCACCGGAAGTGACCCTGTCGCTTCCTTTGGGCACCGAAATGCCGCGTTTGCCCGCGATCGCCCCGATTACGGCGCCTTTGGGAAAACCGACATTTTTCAGATCATTCTGAACAATGTTGCTTTTCTTGTGCGCGATAAATTCCAGTATCTCGCCTTTGCCGCCGGCTATCTCGGTCACCGAGACTACCCTTCCGGGACGAACATATTTGAGGATCTGATTGGCGGCGTAACGTCGCGGTGAGATGGTAGCGTCGATACCCAGCCGTTCATAAGCCATGGCATAAGTCGGGCGATGCACCAGCGCGATGATCTCCCTGACTCCGAGATCCCGGGCCACCAGCCCCGACATCAGATTGACCTCGTCGCGTTTCGATGCCGCCACGAAAACGTCGGCATCTCCCAGTTTTTCCTCCTCGAGCAATTCCAGATCGGTGCCGTCGCCGTTGATAATGGTCGCCTCGGAGAGGGTCTCGGAAAGATATTCGCAGACCTCGGGATTCCATTCGATGATTTTCACTTTGGTATTTTGCTTTTCCAATGATTTGGCAATGGCAAAACCGATCTCCCCTCCCCCGAGAATGACAACCGATTTTGCTCCGCGCTGCACCTCTTTTCCGAAATAAAGTTCGGAACTTTGGATAACGTCGGTCTTTCCGATCACGAACGCTTCGTCGTCAAGCATCAGGCAGTCATCCCCCGACGGTATGATCAGGTCATCGCCCCGAAGTATGGCTGCGATCAGGGTATCGGCCGGTGTTTGCAATTCTCTCAAACGGATATCGCAATTGGCGGGATCGCTGACGCGCAGGCCGACCATCTGGATCCGGTTGTCGGCGAAATGTTCGACCGTAGTCGCCCCGAACGAGCGAATCAATTTATAGACAGCGACCGCCGCCAGTATGCGGGTTGATATGACCAAATCTATGCCTAAAATACCGTGATATGCTCCCTCCCAACCCGGCAAATACTCATGTGAATCGACCCGGGCGATTACCCGTTGCGCGCCTAATTCTTTAGCCTGCAGAGAGGCGACTATATTGGCTTCGTCGTTATCGGTGACAGCGGCCACAAGATCGGCCTTGCTTACTTCAGCGTCGCGCAGGGTACGGAACGAAGCGCCGTTACCGCGAATCGAACGCACGTCGATCTTGTCCCCCGCGGCCTCCAGCACATTGGGATCAGAATCGATGATGGTGACATCATGGTCCTCCGCCAACAATACCGAAGCCAGATGCCTGCCGACCTCGCCCATTCCTATTATCACGATCTGCATTGAATCCAACTCCCCGGGTTTATTTTTCAGCCGGGAAAATGTAGCATAAATAACATGACGGGGCAATGGAAAACGACGGGACTTCAACCGGTTTACACGGCTCAAATCGGTTGAAAAATCACTTGACAAGTAAATGATAGCCAATTAACATTAATATAGATTTTAATTTCAGGCACGGCAGACGGCTGATTGCTTTCCAGGCGATTAGGCTATTTTACAAAAGTACTCCATTTATAAATCGGAGGCCAACATGAAATTGGCTGTATTTATTATCACAGTATTATCCGGATTTCTGACCATGTCTGCGTCGGCGACCGTTATCCACGTCCCGACTGATTACCCCGCGATTCAACAGGCTATCAATGCTTCCTCCAACGGCGATATCGTGCTTGTAGCCGACGGGATTTATATCGAGAACATCAATTTTGGCGGTAAGGCTGTTACCGTCACGAGTGAAAACGGACCGACTTCGACAATAATTCATATTCAGACTTCGGGTCAGCCGGTTATAACTTTCGGCAACGGTGAAGGCTTGAATTCGATCCTTTCCGGATTTACAGTCGAGGGGGATTCATCATACTGGGGCATCCATGTCCAGGGGGCATCCCCTTTTATTTACAACAATATAATAAAAAAACACGAAATAGGAGTGAGGGTTGATGTCGGCGGCCCGATGATCCGTAAAAATGAAATTACCCTGTGCTCGCATTCCAATATCGCCCCGAGAAACGGAGGCGCCATAAGACTCGAGCAATCCAACGGAGCCATAATAGATTCCAACCGGATACACCATAATTACTCCGACGTGGGCGGCGCCGGTTTCATTTATAACAGCTCAAACATATTGATCCGGCGAAATCTCATTTATTCCGACAGCTCGATTTATATCGGCGGCCTTAATATCGACGCTAATACCAATGTTACGATTCTAAACAACACGATCGTAGATCACCACTACACTTCCGTCCTCATAGGTACTATTACTTTGAGCAACAACAATACCGTCGTTATTTCCAACAACATCATCGCGTTCAACAATGAATACGGGATCTATAATCATTCCAGCAACACAAACGTATCTGCCAGTTATAACGATCTTTACTTTAACAGTCCGGCCAATTATCACAATCTCTCTCCCGGCACCGGCAGTATCACCCAGAATCCCGAATTTGTTTATCTGGGAATTGATTTCCGCCTGGCTCCGGATTCGCCATGCATAAATACAGGCAATCCGGCGATGCCCCTCGATCCAGACGGTTCAATCTCGGATATGGGGGCGTTATATTTCGATGACTCCTATGTCGGGTATGGCTCCGTAATAGGAACCGTTACCGACCCGAACGGAGAGCCGGTTCAGAATGTCCTGGCGATAATATCGAGTATCGGGCGATGGGATGTTACCGATTCCAACGGCGAATATTCTATCGACAGTCTGGAGACCTGGCGAGGTTATGATATTTTCTTTATGCGTTCAGCATATATAGATACGACGATACTGGGCGTTTTGGTCGGCAGGGACGATACCACGACCCTCGACATTGTCATGTATCCGTATGGGGCTCTCAGCGGCGTCGTAACCGATGGAGCCTTAAATCCGATTGAAAACGCGCTGGTCGGCGTAGTGGGA
>JAHEDG010000021.1 GCA_024641335.1 Candidatus Zixiibacteriota bacterium | reverse complement strand
ATTATTTTATCTCTACATCAACAGTCTTGGTCGTATCGTTGCCTAAAATATCGATAACCTTGATGACAATCGTATATTTGCCCTTGTTTTCATATTTATTCGTCATTTTATATTGCAGATCCGGCGATTTTTTGGTGCGGTATGATTGCCACATATTATGGAAAGTATCGTCTTTGTAATCCCAATCGATGGCCCAGTAGTCTATCCATTGCGACCATTTCTTGACTGCTTTGCGAATATCCTCCGGTACGTCATCCTGGGGCAACATGAAATCGGTCAATTCCACGGCTACGGCCATCTTATTCACAGTTAATTTTACATCCAGCGCCGCTAATTCATAAAAATGAATATCCCCGGCATCCACCGCCTGCCTTTCCATAACCTCGCGCGGAATATGCTTGAATTTCGCTTCGACTTTTGCCTCCGCCGCCAACTGCTTGGCGGTTTCGTTAACCTCGAAACCGAAGTCCCAACCCAATATATCTACCGCCGCTTTTTTGGGGCTGTCTTTACCTTTACCGGCCGCTTTCCAGACCTCGGCGCATATACTCTTGACATCGTCAAAAGTGACCGGGGCATCAACCGAACCGACATGCACCATTTTACCAGCCTTAATTCCATGCAGCCAATTATGCCCGCTTATAGGCTCGGCCCGATAAAGGTCTAATATAAATTTACGATAGGCCGCTTCTTTCTCTTGTATATCCTTGGCGTTTTCAAATTCGAGCCCCCGCCAGGCCTGCCGTTCATACTTGCCTAGATTTTGAACTACGAACGGTTTGCAACCGTCTATTTGCAAGAGACGCTTGCGTGTTGTATGAATGGCGAAGCGGCCCAGGTCGCAGGCGATCCAGCGACGGCCAAGTTTCTCCGCCATCGCCGCAGTAGTGCCGCTACCAATAAAACAATCGAGAATCAGATCAGACGGATTTGACGATGCTATTATAATACGATTTATAAGTGCTTCAGGTTTTTGGGTTGGATAGTTAAGATATTCCGGCCCTCTATTAACGGTCTGAAATCCTATTATATCAGACCATACATCAGTTATAGGTCTTCCTTTTGATTTATCTAAATATACAATTCTTTCTTGCCCGTTCTGGTAATAAATCTTGTAGCGTTTACCATTTTCATCAGTTTTATCGTATCTGCGAATGGTCTTTTCTTCTAGTTCCAGGAATTGTTTATTAAAAACGTAGCCTGTAGTTTTCTTGTACACCAATATTGTATCATGTCCTCTTATCCACATATTCGCTTGTGCCTTAAAACCTGAAGAGGTTTCTATAGACCATATTACTTCACGTAATAAGTTGTTTTCGCCGAATATTTCATCTAAAATTGCCTTGGCATAATGACCAACATGCCAATCTAAATGGATATATATGGAACCGTCATCCGCTAATAATTCTCTTAGTAAAACTGCGGTCTCATAAAACCATTTGAGGTACTTGTCGATTTGTTGTACTCCTCTATATTTCTCTTCCTTACTGACACCCCAAGTATCCCTATAGGCCTTTTGCTCTATAAGACTTGGTTCTTTGGTGAAGGACTCATCGGACTCTGGAACGGTGGTAGTAAAAGAAAAGTCAGCCCCCGTATCGAAGGGGGGATCGATATAAATTAAATTCACTTTTCCCGCGAATTCATCAAGAAGCGACGGTAAGACGTACTTTTTATCGCCCCAGATCAGGCGATTGCGCCATTCGGTTTTCTGCCCGCTGGCGTAAAGATCGAGACTTTTTTGTCTTTGTTGAGCTGATTCGTATATTGTCTCGACGGTTTGAAAAGGCAGGGATATTTTTACCGGGGCAACCTTTTTACCGTCTTTGTATTTTCCATCCCAGATCAGTTCAGCCATAGCGTCCTTCTATTTTGATATTACATAACATAATCGGGCCGGAATGGCAATTGTTTTTCTAAAGATTTACCTGTCGCCAGAAAGGGGTTCCAGACAATACACTAACGCCTTGCTGCCTCGCATAGCATGAATTTTCCCCGCGCTACTTCTTGAAAAACCTGTCGGGCGGGATGTTATTGGCGCGAAGATATTCTTTCTGCGATCTGGTTATATCGCCCGATTTCTCGAACTGTTCGATCTGATCATAGATCCTCTGCCGCAGAGCGATGGCCTCCTCTTTAACCTTCAAAGGTGAGGAGAGAAGCACGAACACGGCTATAGCCAGATCGTCAGCTACTTTCAAAGCGTATTTGGGGTCCCACCACGGCTTGGCGGCGGTCATGATCCAGTTGATCCCGGCGGACGCGGCGTCCATCATCTCCCGGGCCCTGGCGTACTGCGGATCTCCCTTGGCGCCGGCGTTCTTTATCTCGGAGACAGCGATACTGAAGATCTTCCAAAGGGTCTGCTGGACCGGACTTTTGGAATCGTCCCAGGCGAGGAACGGTCTTTTATTTCTGCCGCCCTGGTTGATCGTCTCGGATGAACTGTCGACCGGCCTGGCGAACTCCTTCCTCTTGATAAACCGTCTTAGCTGAGTTACCGAGACCGGCCTTAGCTTGGGATCTTTGTACAACGCGCCCAGCAGGCCGTTTCTTCCGGCGTGCAGGTAGCCGAAGCTGGCGGCGTCGGCGATGGTTATCAGGTAGCGATCGTTGGCTGTCTGTTTGGAGACGCTCTGAATGAACTCAGTGGCTGAGCGGGGCAGGTTTCTGGCGTTGAATGCGCCGTTGAGCTGCCGCGATAATTCGCTGTTGGCCGGTAGTATCAGTATCCCGCCGGCAGATTTATCCATGTATAGGGCGGAGTGATTATTGGAATTGATCGAGGAATCATTGATCACAACCCATTTCAAGGCAAAGCGCGCTCCGGTCTTGGTCACCTTGGGCGAGTAGGCCTGGTATGGCGAAAAGAGCCCGGCCGGCCGGTAGTATATGCCGAAATACCTGCGGCAAATTTTGTTGTGCGCCTCGATCTGCCGGTCGATATCGTCTTCGGCCATCAGAGGAATAACCGGCTGATAAGTCGGCGTGACTGTGAAATCGACCTGACCGTTCTCGGCCAGAGCGGCGATAGTGTTTATAATAGTCCCGAACCCGGTTCTAATCAACAAATCGACCGTGCTGCCGGGCAGGTTCAGGGTCATCGAGTATTTTGGATTCTTCTCGAAAATGGCCAGCAGCGGTATATAGCTGAGGTTGACAATTTTCTCCAGCTCGCTCCGTTCGATTCCCGGAGGCTGGTACAGGTTGATTACGTTGGCCCAGAAAAGGGATGCCACAAAACCGCCTCTCTTTTAACAATCGCGGTTAAATTAGCTTTAGACGGATCGAATGTCAAGCTATGTAAAAAACGGTCTTTGCGGATATCGATAAACGCGGGATAAATATCTATGGCGCCCGACGGCCGTAAACCAGATCGTATTTGAACTCCTCGGTGATAACGCCGTCCGGGAAAAAGCGCCGCATACCATCTTCCACCTTGACCAGGAACTCCTCGAGCATATCCTCCTCCATAGCGTCGCCGATGAAGGATTTGGATCTCTGCCAGCGGATATATGTACGCAGATCGAATGTTTTGGAATCGTAGAACCTCTTCATGCCGATCTCGGTGAATCTGCCGTCGGCGATAAGCATGCCGACATAGTCAGCGTCCATGAATTTCGGATCATAGTTGGGATTGTATTTGTAAGTGAGGTCCTCGATGAACGCCTGGTGTGGCTCGGTCAGGCTCTTGCGTCGATACCAGACCAAGGATACTCCGCCTCCGGGTTTCAATATACGGAAAATCTCCTCCAGTGATTTCTGACGGTTCATCCAGTGGAATCCCTGGGCCACCGTCACCAGATCGCAGGAATCGGGCTTGAGGGGGATCAATTCGCCGTCGCCGCATACCGGTATGAAACAGTAATCCTTGAAAAAGGCCATGCCGGCTTTGGTCAGCGGACAGGATCTGTCGATGCCGACGACCAGGTCGGCTTCCTTCGCGCATGATATCAGCTGGGTAAACTTGCCGGAGCCGCAGGCGATATCGGCTATCACCGACGACGAACCTATATGAAACATATCGAATAAAAATGTCTTGATTTCTTCGGGATAACCGGGACGGGAAGCGGCAAAATCATCCGCGTATTTTTCGAAAAGCTTGGTGTTCATCATACCCCCGAAATATAATTCCCTCCACGAAAACCACTACCACGTTAACGCACGGATTCTACAGGGGCGGCCTGACAATATCTGGAAACTGAAATATAACCTTCCGATTTTCATTGTAAAGCGAATTATGTTAACAGGACAGCAAAACCCGCTCCCTTGATGACCATAACCACAATAATGGTATAGCTTTCAAAAAATTGATATGACAGGAAAATTATATATATAATTTTATTCCGGGAAACCGGATCGGGTCCGGTTGTTTATCCGCTCATGCTTTCCAGGAATTTACCGTTGGTCTTGGCCTTCATCATCCGCTCGAGCAAGAACTCCATCGCTTCCAGCGGGCTCATCTCATTGAGGAATTTTCTCAATATCCAAACCCTGTTCAGCTCGTCGGCGGTCATGAGCAGCTCTTCCTTGCGGGTGCCGGAACGGTTTATATCCATGGCGGGGAATATTCTTCTGTCGGAGAGTCTCCTGTCGAGAACGATTTCCATATTACCGGTTCCCTTGAACTCCTCGAAAATAACATCGTCCATACGGGAGCCGGTCTCGACCAGAGCCGTGGCCACGATAGTCAGGGATCCGCCCTCTTCCACGTTTCTGGCCGCACCGAAAAACCGTTTCGGTTTTTGCAAAGCGTTGGAATCGACGCCGCCGGACAGGATTTTGCCCGAATGAGGCACGACCGCGTTGTATGCCCTGGCCAGCCTGGTAATGGAATCTAGAAGAATAACTACGTGGTTCTTATGCTCCACCAGCCTCTTGGCCTTATCGATCACCATCTCGGCCACCGTGACATGCCTGTCGGCCGGCTCGTCGAAGGTCGACGATATAACTTCGGCCTGTACCGATCTTTTCATATCGGTAACCTCTTCCGGACGCTCGTCGATGAGCAGAACGATTAGTTTCATATCCGGATGATTGGTGGTTATGGCATTGGCTATTTTTTGCAGAATAATGGTCTTGCCGGCTTTGGGCGGCGATGTTATCAGGGCTCTCTGTCCCCGGCCTATCGGGGTCAGAAGATCCATCACACGGGTAGTTACCTCTTTATAATCATGCTCCAGTATGATTTTCTGTTCGGGATAGAGAGGAGTGAGATTATCAAAAAGTATCTTGTGCTTGGCGATTTCGGGATTTTCGAAGTTTATGGCCTCGATTCTCAGAAGAGCGAAGTAACGCTCGTTTTCCTTGGGCGGTCGAACCTGTCCGGAAACGGTGTCGCCGTTGCGAAGATCGAAACGTTTGATCTGTGACGGGCTGACATAGATATCGTCGGGGCCGGGGAGATAATTGTAATCGGGGCTGCGGAGAAAGCCGTAACCCTCCGACAGAATCTCCAGAACTCCTTCGGCAAATATCAGGCCATCCTGTTCGGTCTTTCCCTCGAGGATTTTAAATATCAGCTCCGACTTTCGAAGGCCGGAAATACCGGGGATCTTCAACTCCTCCGCCAGAGAGGTCAGCTCTGCTATGGTTTTGGATTTTAGTTCTACTATATCCATGTTTTCTTCACCTCTTTAGATTTATTGAATAATCGATCTTGATTTTGTGAATAAATGATTTGTCCGGAGCTGTTTTCTATACCGAGTAATCGGCTTTTGTCCGGAAAAATTGAATGAATTTTTATTCGACTACATCAACCGGAGCATCGCCCCAGAGTTTTTCCAACGCAAATCTCTCCCTGATTTCAGGACGAAAAATATGAACCACGACACTGACATAGTCCAAGAGCACCCAGCTCAACGCCTGCAATCCCTCCTTATGCCAGACTTTTATGCCCCTTTCGGTTAGTTTGTCAATAATATTATCGGCGATGGCCTTAACATGAACATCCACCGAACCGGTGCAGATAACAAAAAAATCAGCTACGTCGGAACATTTTCTGAGATCAAGTATCCTGATATCAATACCGTTTTTATCCAAGGCGTACTTCGATACCGCCCTGGCGAGAGTCCTTGGTGTCAAATTAGAGCGCTGCCTCCTTTAACCTATTGAGCTTATCGATATATTTCATATAATCACCGCCGGCTATCACCGTAACATCTATATCCAGGATGTTATCGGCCAGCCTCAATATCACTATGTCTTCATCCTCTATGCCCATTCTCGAAGCTACGTGCCGTGACATTTCCGACGGCGATCCCGACGGCGATCCCCGCCGGTCCACCACCACCGTCTTCTCGAAGGAATCGAATTCGGCGTCGGTTTTCTCTATGACGTCGTAGATAATGGTGCCGTCCCCGGGCAATAACGCGTCCGCCATGCCGGCCGATGCCCCTCGCTGACCGCATCCGTTCAATATCTGAAGCGTCACCGTAGAATACGATCCCTGTCCCTGATACGATTCTTTCCTGTTTAAAAACATCGAACCCAAAAATGTCACTATCGCGACAGACAAAACTACTATGGCCCACCCGGAAAATCCCAGGCCGGATAACGCAAATACCGTTTTTTTGCTCAGAGCGTTCGCTCTGGAACGTCTATGATTTTTCATCGGATCAAGATAAACAAAAAAGGGAAGGAGACCCTGCGGGGTATATCCCTGGATTAACGATAATCCTCCCCATAATAAGGATTGTAATAACGATTGTCCCGTCCCAAACCGGATACCGGCACCTGCCGATAATCCAATCTGAAATTGAAATTCTTGCTGGGACGCCAGTCTAGCGATACCCCGGGAACCACCACGCCGGAATTCAGAGATCCCGAACCGCCGGAAAACATGGCTGACGGACTATGAAGATAACCAAGATCCAGACGGATCTTCAAAGGGCTTGAAAAAGAATATTCCAGAGAATTCAAATAATACCCGACACTCCCGCTATTGCCGCCGCCGGAATAATAACCGAAAGAGTAACTCTGACGCATGATCAGCTTCGACGGATCAAAAAAGGAATGCGAGTCCTTTCTGACATAAGACTCGTTCTTCCCGTTCGATATCACTTGAGCCGCCGCCAGTGACGGTATCAGGATCAAAACCAATATCGAAATTTTTTTCATATTTCCCACCTTGTGAAGTATATCTCCACCGCGCACGTTTGTCAACCTTAATTATAATACAGAAGAATGGACGGTTAAGTTCCAGATCCTAATAATTTTTCAGCCTCAGCAAGCTCTTCGGCCGAGTTGACCCCCAAACCCTCCGAGCAATCATCGGCGATCAACGCTCCCACCGTACGGCCTTCCTCCACTAATATGGAAATGGAGTCGGTCAGATAATACTCCTTTTGATCGTTATTGGCATCCAGACGGCTCAAAACAGGACGCAACTGCTTCCAGTCAAAGCAATAAGTCGCCGTATTTACTTCCCTGATACCCCTGATTTCATCATCGGCATCTCTGAACTCCACTATCCGGCGAAGCAAGCCATTTTGGTCGCGAACCACTCGTCCGTACGCCGCCGGATCGTCAAGAACCACGGTCAGAACCACGGCCGCGGCCTTAAGTCTTTCGCGTTCAGCAACCAATTTTTCGATTGTCCGCGCTTTTACCAAAGGCATATCTCCACAAAGCACCACCAAATCGCCGTCGAATCCTTTTAGGAGCGCTTCGGCCATCATAACCGCATGGCCTGTCCCCAATTGCTCTGCCTGCAGAACAAACTCCACTTCTCTATCGGCCAGAGACTCCCTCACAGAATCAGCCTGATGGCCTATGACCAGTATCTGACGATCAATACCGGCTTGGCGCGCCGAATCAATGACATGGTCCACTACATATTTGCCATTTAGCTTATGAAGCACCTTGGGAAGATCCGATTTCATCCGCTTCCCTTTGCCAGCCGCCAAAATAAGCGCTATTTTATCCGGAAAATCGCTCAAGAAAAACACCTCTCTTCACTTATAAATATCGGCACTATTCGAATCGTTTCGAGGATTAATCGACCGGCCTGTTTTCAGAATCGACCATTATAATTCTCGGTTTGACCTCTGAAGCCTTATCCGCCGGAAGCGAAGCGTAACTCAAAATGATGATCAAATCTCCAACCTGCCCCAACCTGGCGGCCGGACCGTTCAGCATAACCTCCCCCGATCCCGCCCGACCCTCGATCGCATAGGTCTCGAACCTGGCTCCATTGTTCAGGTTGACGACCTGAACCTTTTCGTAAGTAAATATGCCCGCGGCAGTTAGAAGATTCCTATCAATGGATATCGAACCTTCGTAGTTGAGGTCCGCGCCGGTTACCGTAGCCCGGTGAATCTTGGATTTTAAAAGAGTAATTTCCATAGCTTCTTTAACCGCGCAATCTAATGGTAAGTTCGTTGAATGGCAAGAAAAATTGAAATCGACAGGCTGAAGCCGCCGCTAATCAAAAATCAATTAACCGCGGGCGGGCCGTAATAAGGCTGTATTCAAGTTCCGAAAGTACCTAATCCCGATCGATCCTAATTCCCGATCTTCGGATGAGAATGTTCATTCCTCATCTTCTTCCTCATCGCCCAATATGTCCGCGTCCAGGTCCTCCAGATGCTCCAGAAGCTCCAGGGCTTCATCTTCATCATTTCTGGAGACCTGAATCTGAACCGCCCCGATAGCCAACATCTCTCTGGGCAGCTGGCCGGTGGCCACATACCTGATATCGGCCTGCTCCAGGATCGACTTGGCCAGAGCTACTGTCGATGAATTGACAGTGGTCAGGACGGTCACCAGATCTACCCATTCGACTTCGTCTTCAGGAGGAAGTTCATCGACCAGCAACGAGCCGCAATCGGAACATTCGGTAAAGCCTTTTCGGTATTCCACTCTGCATTTCGGGCAAAACATTTGGCTTGTCTCGCATCCTGAGTAAAAGTGTCTGTTTTATTTTTCCTAATATTCAGGGCGGTGTATTTCACCGCCCGAAAATCGGTAATCTATCTCGAGCTAAAGTAAACCAGCGGCCGGATCATTAAAGCGTCCCAGGAGGCGTCGCCGTCCGAATCGACCTCGATATCAACATACTCCAGTTTACGGTTGGCGCCCTTCAACCCTACGTTCTCTTTTCTTATCAGACCGTTCTCTTCATGATCCACCTTATGCCAGTCCATCAGCACGGTGATATCGGAAGCGGTCTCACCCAACAACCTTAATTGAACAGAGCCGGAACTATAGTCGCCGGTAAATTTCGGCAGACCGTATTCGATCACGATGGAATCGATCTCGGCGTTGGCCGGCAAAGCCAGAGGCACCGATATGGTAATCGCCCGGCTTCTGACATCAATGACCTTTTCCGGGCCATGTACGTAAATCCAGATCTTATTATCGTATTCGAGCATTCTGGCGGCGGTTTCCCAGTATTTATGATAAGGCCCCGCGAAATACCCCTCGAACAGACGGCCTCCCTTGAATTTCAGCTCGGAATCCTGCTCGTTTTTCAATGTCCAGACCAAACCGTCCGACGATTCTACTTCGAAATTCTTAATGAATTTTGATGTACCCAGATGAAGTACCTTGGTTCCGCTCTTCAACGCCGGATCGGTAATTGGCGGCTTGGGTTTTGGTTTGGCCTTGGGCTTTGGCTTCGGTTTCGGCTCTTCCTTGGGCGGAGGAGGCGGAGGGGGAGGCGGTGGGGGTGTCGATTTGAATACTACCAGGTCGACCGCGACGGTCGCTCCGGGAGCTACTTCGCCGATTATCTTCACTGTGGAATCGTTATCGAATTTGGCCATTATGGAGTACTCTCCGGGGGTAACGTCCTTGAAAATAAAATACCCGGTAGTATCGGTCAGAACCGACATCTGCTTGGGGATAGTGAAAACCGCCGCTCCGCCCAATGGCTGACCTTCGGCGTTGATGACCTGCCCCTGAATAGTAGCCGGTTTTTTGGCGCATCCGCTCCAGATAATAATCGGTATAGAAAGCAAAATAAAATATTTTGAGATCTTCATTGCTCTATTTTCCTCCCTCTGAAAATAGCGTCATATAATGACCCACCGGAGCTCGCGGCCTAAAACCATAGAATTCCAGGCCCCCTCGGCTTTTTCGAAATCATAATATTATAATCGTCAGATAATCTCAAGTCATTAAATGAAAAAGATGAACCTGCCATAGATTTCGAATACCGCTTAAGCGTCATAATACAATCTGAATTCCCAGGGATGAGGGCGAACCTTGACCTGGTCCATCTCGCTTTTCTTGAGTTTCGTCCAGGTATCTATCAACTCGTCGGAGAAAACGCCGTCCCTGGTTAAAAATTCCTTATCATCCTCCAGGGCCTCGAAAGTCCGCGCCAGAGAATATGGGAGCATTCGGGGCTTGCCGGCTTCTGTCTGACCGGAGATTTCTTCCAACGGTTCACCGGGATCGATTTTATTCTCAATACCATCCAAACCGGCCATCAGCATGGCGGCGAAAGCCAGATAGATATTAGCCGTACCGTCAGGAGGCCGGAACTCTATCCGCATGACGTCGGGATCTTTTATATAGCCCGGTATCCGCACCGCCGCAGTCCGGTTGCCCACTGAATAATTTATCCCGACCGGAGCCTCGAATCCGGGGACCAGCCGTTTGAAAGAATTGGTCGACGGGCTGGTAAATGCCAAGAGAGAAGGGGCGTGCTTTAGAATCCCCCCGAGATAATGACGGCCGGTGTCGGAGAGCTTTAGCGGTTTATCGAGATCATAAAAAATAGATCGTCCGTCGCGGGACAGAAACTGGTGCACATGCAAACCCGAACCCGGCTCCATGAAAAGCGGCTTGGGCATGAAACTGGCCGACTTGCCATAGCGCGCGGCCGTATTCTTGATTATATATTTGACCAACTGCGATTTATCGGCCATCTCCATGAGAGAGGCGAACGATGTTTCTATCTCCTGCTGCGACGCTCCTCCGACTTCGTGATGATGATATTTCACCTGGATACCGACGTTCTTCAGATGCTTGCAGATCCTGGCTCGAATATCATAAGTCTTATCCTGCGGAGGAGCGGCGTGATACCCCTCCTTATAACGGATCTGATGGCCGAGGCTCAAATCGGTTTCCGTACCGGAATTCCATTCGGCCTCTTCAGCATCCAGAAAATAAAAACCGTGATTGGGAGCTTGATCGTATCGAACCTCGTCAAAAAGATAAAACTCGAACTCCGGCCCCATGAAAGCCTCGACACCAGGCAGAGCTTTGCTCAACCTTTCAACCGCTTTTCGGGCAGTGAACCTGGGATCCCGTTCATGAGGCTCCGTCGGGTTGACCTCGCATACGTTGGCCACGATCGAAATCGTAGGGTCATCCCAGAACGGATCTTCGAAATAGAACGATATATCCGGAATGATGATCATATCGCCGGCCTTTACAGAGAGAAATCCTATCGAGGAACCGTCGATGCCGATACCGTCGGTAAATGTCTTCTCCGAGAGTTTTTCGGCCGGAATGGTCAGATGTCTCCAGCCTCCTTTTATGTCGGTGAATTTGAAATCGACCTGCTCGTATTTCTTATCCTTGACCATCTTCAGAAATTTCTCGATCATCACGCGCCATCCTTATCGAATTCGATTATCATCCGGATTACAAAATATTCTATCGGAGATTCGGGTCAATAGCTAATAAAAAATCAATAGCTCTAACATGGATCTATTATTCCAGAGGATCGCGGATTTTAATGGAGTGAAAATTTATATTTCAATTTAAATGCCAATAACATATTTTAGCCCTATGTATTCAGGCCAGATTGCGCAAAAAAGATCAATCCGGATAATTAATGACAGATAAGATAGCAATTTCATTTCGAGAAGGAGTCATTATGGCAAGGAAGCTTTTGATGTCCCTGTTCGTTCTTTTGCTGATTTTTGGAACGGCCGGGGCTCAGGAAGCGGTGCAGGATACCATCGGACCACCTTCCCCGGCGCCTCCCACAAACATCGTGGTTGTCGACAGACCGAACGATACCGGCCATGGCGTGCTGGTCAATTGGGCTCTCTCTGCCGATGACGGCGGGGGAAAAGACAACGTGCTGGCTTATGAGGTTTATCGAGCCGACCAGGCCGACGGGGAATATGTGTTTCGCGGTCTCAGTGTCAAGGGAACCGGCCAGTATGAGGACAAGGATGATTCTCCCAGGATCAACGATTTGCCCAATCCCGGATTCCTGATCACGGAAAAAACCTATTACTACAAGGTTCGGGCCATGGCTTCAGGAGGCGTTTATTCGGAGTACTCCGAGGCCGGATCGGGACAGCCGATGGAAAACTGGTTTCATGTCGGGAAAATTCCGATTTTGATCGGAGTTATAATATTCTGGGTTTTAGTCGTCTATTTTATATTCATGGCCCGCAAAGGGACCGATTATTATGTTCGTCCTCTGGCCGGTATCAACGCGGTGGACGAGGCCATCGGCCGGGCGACGGAAATGGGCAGACCGATATTATTCGTCCTGGGAACAGGAACGGCCGGAGATATCGCCACTATCGCCGGGTTTACCATTCTCGCGCGAGTGGCCAAACTGACCGCCGAATACCAGACCAGGGTTTTGGTTCCGGTCAACGACCCGGTAATGTTCGCCGTAGCTCAAGAAACAGTGCGCACCGCGTATCTCGAAGCCGGCCGACCCGATATATACAATCCCGATAATATCTCTTACGAAACGGCTATGCAATTTCCGTATGTGGCCGCTGTTAACGGTATCATGCTTCGTGAAAAAACGGCCACCAATTTCTATATGGGCGTCTTCCACGCCGAATCGCTGATCCTGGCCGAAACCGGAAACATTGCCGGATCGATTCAGATCTCCGGCACCGACCAGATTTCTCAGCTTCCGTTCTTCATCGCCGCCACCGATTATACCCTGATCGGCGAAGAGCTTTACGCCGCCAGCGCCTATCTTTCCAAAGAACCGGTACAGGTAGGCACTCTCAAGGCCCAGGACTGGGCCAAAGCGATATTGATGGTCATTCTATTCATCGGAGCGGTGTTGATTTCGATGAACGTATCTTTCATTAAAGATATGGTAACCGTAAACCTTTAAAGGCGAAGTCAGATTATGAAAAAACAAATTCCAATATATTTCGTCCTGATTTCCGGCATTGTAATGCTGATCCAGTACTTCGTACCCTCGGAGGAATCCGAGTGGCTTTTTACATACGCGAATGACTGGGTTATCGTAGTAGGGATCTTCGCCCTGGCCCTGGGTATATGGAGCCTGCTCAGAACGGAATTCAAGAAACTGAAAAATCCGAAAGAGGCATTCTATGCCGGAACACTCCTTTTCGGCTATTTCATCATGGTCTTCACCGGATTGAAAAGAGAGTGGCTGGAAGCGGGGCATCTGCATATGGATCTTTTCAACAATATCCTGATCCCCATTCAAGCCACGATCTTCGCGCTGCTGGCATTCTATGTCGCCAGCGCCGCCTATAGAGCCTTCAGGGCCAGAACCGCTCTGGCGACAATCCTTTTGCTGACCGCCTTTATCATTATGCTGCGGCTCATTCCTCTCGGCCCGATCTCCGAAGTTAACCAGACAGCGGTCGGATGGATATTAGCGGTGCCGAATATGGCGGCCAAGAGGGCTATAACCATAGGGGTCGGTCTGGGGGCTATCGCTACCTGCATTAAAATCATCCTGGGAATCGAACGAACCTATATGGGTCATGATTAAGGAGAACGCCGTGGATTTTTGGGATAAAGTAATGAATCTGGACAGGCGATGGGTTTATCTATCTATCGCCATCGTGGTCATAATTCCGACCGTGATTCCTTTCCAGGTGCCTGTGGCCACCACACCAGAAGTTAAAAAAGTATTCAATTTTATCAACCGTATGGAAGCGGGAGATTATTTCTACCTGGGGATCGACTATGATCCGTCGGCTTTGGCCGAGCTCGATCCTATGGCCTACGCTATTCTGAATCACGCCTTCTCCAAGGATTTGAAGGTGGTCGTCGGGTGTCTTTCTCAGTTCGGGGTCGCTATGGCCGAAACCAGGCTGGCCGAACTCAGCGAAAAATACGACAAAAAATCGGGTATCGACTATTGCTTCCTGGGATACCGTCCTTATCCGGCAATCGTAATCCTGACCATGGGAGTTGATTTCAGGGTGACATTCCCGCTGGATTACTACGGGGTTCCCCTGGATTCATTGCCGGTTATGCAGGGGATCAAGAATCTGATGAATGTCAAGGGTGTGGTCGATATTACAGCCGGCAACGTGGCGGATTTCTGGATCACCTACGGCAACGGCCGTTTCGGATTCCCGGTGGCTTTGGGAGTTACAGGGGTCATGAGCGCCGACTACTACCAGTATCTGCAATCGGGCCAGATTTTCGGATTGATCTCCGGAATCAAGGGAGCCGCGGAATATGAGGAGCTTTCCGGATTCGAGACGACAGGATTGGCATCGATACCGTACCAGACCCTGACTCACGCCATCATACTCATTTTCATAGTAATGTCCAACATAGGCTATTTCGTTACTCGCGGCCGAAAGAAAAGATAGGAGGAAGCCATGACGACAGCTGAAATATTATGGAATACACTGGCGGCTATCTTGACCCTTTGCGTCTTTTCGTTTCTGATCAAGGATAATCCGCTTTATAAGTTCACGGAACGACTGGTCGCCGGGGTGGCCGCCGGGTACTGGACTATGCTGATTTACCACACCAACTTCACTGACAAAGTTATTCTGACCATGCAAAACAGGCAATTGGCGTATATAATCCCCATACTGCTGGGCTTAGCCATGTGGACCAGGTTTTCCAAAAATTATTCCTGGATTTCCAGATATCCCATCGCCTTCTATATCGGGATATCAACCGGCGTATCTATCCCGGTTTACATGTACACTTCTGTTTTCAAGCAGATCTCCGCCACTATGGTACCGTTCGATCTCACCTACGCCGGAATCAACAACATCATCGTGGTTATCGCGGTTTTGTGCGCCCTGTTCTATTTCTTTTTCTCCAAGGAGCATACCGGAACGTTCGGGGTTATTTCTAAAATAGGAATCTACACCCTGATGATCGGATTCGGAGCCGGTTTCGGCATGACTGTCATGGGACGCGTGGCTCTGCTTGTCCAGAGAGTGATTTTCCTGAAGGATTACTTTATCGCCTTGAAAAATTACTTTGTCGCCTGATCGGGCGATCGAGCTAATGTTTTACGGGGGTCCGGCAAGCCTGGCCCCCGTTGATTTTTTGCCTTAAAACACAATCGCCTTTTTTCTGCTCCGGACAGCCAAAAGATCCATTCGAAAAAAATATTGTTTGGAACCGAATGACCGAAAACATATATATATGTTCAGGATGCCGAGAAAAGGAATTTTGAGGATTTTGCTGTCCGCGGTTCTGTTGGCCCTATTCGGCGCGGGATGCGTCTATTTTAATACCTTTTTTATGGCCAGACAAAAATTCGAGCAGGCCGAGAAAAGCCAGGAACAGAATGAAGTAAATCGCAAGACCGGCGGTAACAATCAGAGCGGCCGCAATCAAACTCCCGGGCGGCTCGACGAACGCAACCCCGCTCGTGGGGGTGGCAGGCAAGGTCGAATCAAGAGCAGCGATATCACTATCTCCAAGGTCAATGCCCAGGAACGGCTTTTATACGAAGACGCCATTAAGAAGGCCAGCAAGGTCTTAAAATTCCATCCGGAATCGAAATGGGTGGATGACGCTCTCTGGCTGATCGGCAAATCCTACTATAATATGGGAGATTATCTTCTGGCCGACCGAAAATTCAAGGAGTTGGTCATCAACCATCCATCCTCCAAATATGCCGATGACGCTTATTTCTATTCGGGAATATGCCAGCTGGAGCTGGGTAATATCGAGCTCGGAAACCTGGCTTTCTCCGAAATAGAAAACAACTATACCAAAAGCCCCTACATCGATGATGTTTATTTTGTCAGAGGCGCAGTGGCCATGAAAAACGAAAACTATACCAGCGCCATCGATCATTTCACCCTTTATCTCCGGAAATTCCCAAAAAACGATTCTTCGGCCGCCGCCATGTACTATACAGCTATCTGCCAGGAACGGCTGGGAGATCATCTCAAGGCTTATAAAACGTTCGACCGGGTAAAAAAATATAAACCGTCCATGGAACTTTATTTCGACGCTTCCCTGGCGTCCGCATCTTCGGCCTTGAAAACCGACTCCATCGATACCGGAATGAGAATCCTGATCGATCTGGCCGGAAACGAAAGATATTTTTCATCGCTGGCGAAGATTCGTCTGAAAATCGCCGAGGGATATTTTCTCAAAGGGGAAATCGAACAATCAATTGACGAATATAACACGGTAACTTCGGAAAACCCCAAATCCGAGGAGGCGGCGGAAGCTTATTATCGTCTGGGCTTGATCTATCAGAACAATCTTTTCGATATCGAGGCGGCCAAGAACGCATTCTCCAAAGCTCAATCCGAAAATATGAAATCGGATTACAGAAATCTGGCCCTGGCCAAATCGGCCCAGATCGCCAAACTCGAATCCTATCTCATTCAGCTGCAGAGAGCCGATTCGGCCAGGGTCGCCGAACAATCCAAATTGTCCGGCGTCGATGTCCTCGCCGACACATCCGATACCCTCTTTACACCGGACCGGATCGAACAACCGTCGACAGCCCGAGATACTCTCCTAAGCGAAACGGACAGCTCAGTGAATATAAACCCGGAAGATATGAGAGGATCAAGGGGCGAATCTTTAGGCGAGATAGATCCATTGTTGGCCTCGGAATCGGGAGAGGAAATCATGCCGGGTGTTTCGCCCATGCCTTTACCAGGCGATTTGCCCGAACTGCCTGCTGTTCCATCTGATTCTCTTTCCGATTCGCTGAAAACAATAACCGATATTTCGAATTCGAAATCCGACAGTTCCCGAATCGACAGTCTCTCCGGAGGCTTGATACCCGCGGAAAATTTGATCAACAAGGATTCCTTGGAAGCTGTCAGAATTGCCAGGGACGACAGTATCAGGCAGGAGATCATCAAGTCCGGTATAGAGACCCGCTTCCTCCTGGCTGAACTTTACGGCTATGAACTTAACCGGCCGGATTCCGCTCTTCGGGAATATATACTGCTGATTGACGAGCATCCGAAATCGATCTACTCTCCGAGGGCTCTTTTGGCTTCGGCCAATATCGAATTCAGCCGCGACGATACCGGTTCCGGCAACCGCTATCTCAGAAGGCTTATAAATGATTATCCTAAATCTCCCCAGGCCGCCCAGGCATCGGAGATACTCGACTACCCTCTTGATCTCTCGGAGAACGCCATGGGGCTTTACGCCAGGGCCGAAAGCCTGATATACCTGGCCGATTATCCCGAATCGGCCATAGTCATCTTCGATTTTATAGCCGATAATTTTCCGGATCTCGCTCCCAAGGCGGCTTACGCCAAAGCCTGGACACTCGACCGGATTATCGGGGTTACCGATAGTTCGGCCTTCCTGGCTTATGCCAATGTAAATAAAAAATACCCCTATTCGCCGTTTTCCAAGGCAGCCAAAATACGAATAGGACTGGAATCAAGACCTGAAAAGAAAATACCGCAGAGACGAGACCGCGGAGAAAATGAGAAAAGGCCCGAAGAAGATCAGTTCAGAGCCGATTCATTGAAATCTCTGGCTATGGATATGCCCGAAGCCCCTTCTATTTTGCGGCTGGGAGAGTTTCTTTATCCCGAAGAGCTTCTCTATAGAGATCTTAAAGGTGAAGTCCTGTTCAAAATCAAGATCGATATTTCGGGGAGAATTACCGATTACGAGATCCTCGGACCGTCCGGTGAAAGAGCCATCGATTCATCGGCCACCGCCGCCTTGCTGGAGACAGAGTTCGATACGTCCAGACTCGATTTCGCCATGCTCGATTCATATTTCCGCTATAGCATCCCGTTCGAAAGACCCGAAGTGAATATCCATAACAATCCATATTTAGACCGCAGAGAACGGCCTTGAGGAAATATTCAGATTATTACCCGGTCATTAAAAAAGAAATTCTCTCGCCGGGGATCTTGAAATTTACTTTCGAAGCGCCCGAAATCGCCGGCTTGGCCCGCCCCGGACAGTTCGTTCAAATCAGAACATCCGATGATTATTTCCCCCTCTGGCCCAGACCGTTTTCCATCTATGATGCCGATAAACCGAAAGGACATTTCTCAATCATATTCAAGATCTTCGGATGCGGGACATCTCGTCTGGCAAACACGGATACTTCAGATAAGGTTCATATATTAGGGCCTCTGGGCAACGGTTTCGATCCGCCCGCCGGACAAAACAAGCTGATCATGGCTGCCGGAGGCGTGGGGCTTCCCCCGCTCTATTTCCTGTCGCGCGTATCGGTCGAGAACGGTTATCCTGCCGAAATGATTACGTTCATCTCCGGCGCCAGAACGAAAAAAGAGCTTTTCGAAGACGGCAATCTGGCCGGACTCAATATGAAATTGATTACCTGCACAGACGACGGGAGCGCCGGATCGAAAGGAACTGTCGTCGATATTCTCCAATCCGAGCTGGCCGACGATCCTGAAAGAACAGTTTACGCCTGCGGCCCCGGCGGGATGCTTAAAAAAATCGATATGATAATCATGGCAAAACGGCTTCGGGGTTATTTATCGCTGGAGGAATTAATGCCCTGCGGTTACGGAATCTGTAGCGGCTGCGCCGTGAAGACCCGTCCTGCCGAAAATAGAGGATCCACGGATGATAATCGCGATTATCATCTGAAAAGAGTCTGCGTGGATGGACCCGTATTCAATTCCGGAGAGGTAATATGGGATTAGATATAGATCTATCGGTCAATATCGGCGGTTTAAAACTGAAAAATCCCATTATGACCGCATCCGGTTGCTTCTCCTACGGTCAGGAAGCGTCCGAGATCTTCGATCTGTCTCTTTTGGGAGGGGTTATTACCAAATCTTTGACCTATCTTCCCAGAGAAGGGCACCCTCCTCCCAAAGTCTGTGAAACCGAAGCCGGTATGCTCAACGCTATCGGGCTTTCCAATGTTGGAATCGTAAATTTCCTGGCCGAAAAACTTCCTTTTCTTGAAAAACTGGACACCGCCTGTGTAGTCAGTATTGCCGGTTCCACCATGGATGAATATGCCCGCCTGGCCCGAAAGCTGGCCGAGCATGAATCTGTTCATGCCCTGGAAGTCAATATTTCCTGTCCCAATGTCAATGAAGGCGGGCTGGAGTTCGGAGCCGAACCCGGCCCCGCGGGAAAGGTAATCGCCGCGGTAAAAAAAGAATTCCCCCGAACGGTAATAGCCAAGCTCTCCCCCAACGTCACAGATATCGTCGAGATAGCCGAAAGCGTGGCCGATTCGGGAGCCGACGCTGTATCCCTGATCAATACCCTGGTAGGAACCGCCATTGATATCAACACCCGGTCTTTTAAGATTTCGAATGTCTTCGGAGGGCTCTCCGGCCCGGCGGTTCGACCGGTGGCGTTGGCTATGGTTTATAAGGTTGTCTCCAATCTCGATATCCCTGTTATAGGTATCGGCGGCATCTCGACCACCTCCGACGCTTTGGAGTTTTTACTGGCCGGCGCCAGCGCTGTGCAGGTGGGTACCGCCTGTTTCATCGATCCCAAAGCTCCCTTGAAAATTATCGATGGACTAAAAAAATACATGCAAAATCAGAAAATTTATGATATTAATGACATTATCGGAACGGTTGGGAACAGATGAAATTTTACGAAAAATTGCGGCAAGCAGCCGAAAAAAACCACAGCTGGCTCTGTATCGGGCTCGATCCGGATTTGGCCAAGATCCCCGAACACCTCGGCACCGATATCGACGCCATACTAAGATTCAACCGGGCCATAATCGAGGCTACTTCAGATCTGGTCTGCGCCTACAAACCGAACTCGGCGTTTTACGAGGGTTTCGGTCCTGACGGCTGGCATCTGCTCAAGGCGACTATCGGCGCGGTACCCGAACATATCCCGGTGATCCTCGATTTCAAACGGGGAGATATCGGCAACACCGCCTCTATGTACGCTAAATCGGCATTCGAACATTTGAAAGCCGACGCGGTAACGGTCAATCCTTATATGGGGCATGATTCGCTGGAACCGTTCCTGGAATATGATGATAAGGGTGTTTTTATTCTATGCCTGACCTCCAATCCATCTTCCGCGCAGATACAGAAAAAAACAATTCTGCTCGAAGAAGCGAAGGAAAAGACCGATGGCGGCAAAAACTCATCGAGCCTATATACCTATATCGCCTCGCTTTCCGCGGAGTGGAACACTAATAAGAATATCGGACTGGTAGTCGGAGGTACCCACGCCGACGAACTTCGTCAGGTGCGGGAAATAGTCGGCGATCAAATGCCGATACTCATACCAGGTGTGGGAGCCCAGGGCGGCGATCCGGAAGACTCGATAATCGCCGGTTCCAATTCATTGGGCGGAATGGCTATTGTAAATGTCGCCAGAGGAGTAATTTACGCTGACAGCGGCAAAAGTTTTCCCGCCGCGTCCCGAAAAGCGGCGGAATTTGTCAGAGACAGTATCGTCGCGGCAATCAAAAAGAAAAATTAGGTTTTCTTTCAGAAAATCGCGGACTTTAACGAATTATTTTATTTCAAAATAGCTTGACATGAAAAACAAAGACCGTATATTATAATTACGATTTAGCACAACTATAGAGTAGTTGTCCGCGCTTAAAAAGGTAAGAGACTATTATAATGGCACGAGCGATTAAGTCTAAAAAAAGTGAAAAGCAGCTTCCTATCGCCGTAATCGGAGGAGGGCCGGCCGGTTTGGCGGCGGCCGAAGCGGCGGCTGATAATTATAAAAACGTGTTCCTTTTCGATAAGAATCCCTTCCCCGCAAGAAAATTGATATCGAGGACCGCCGAATATCTGTTCGTGGCTGAAAAAGTATCCGCGGAGAATTTCGCCGATGCCTTCGGGCCGAAAAAGAGTTTTGTTACCCCGGCCCTGAAATCGTTCGGCTGGAAGGAGATCAGCGCCCAACTGAAAAAAATGGGAGTCAAGGTCGGGCCCAACGGCGGCAACCGGCTGATGATATCTCCGGATGATATTTCCAAACTCTCCACAGGATTCGTTAAGGTCGCCGAGTCCGCTGGAATAATATTCAAAAAATCATGCAGAGTCACCGATCTCATTATAAGCCACGGCTCGGTTAAAGAGATAGTGGTCAATGGCATTTCGCACCCGGTATCGGCGGTTATTGTCGCCTGTGGTTCTTATTCCGCTCCTAAAATAGGCTCCACGCGCGACGGCTACGAATTCGCCCGCAAGGCGGGGCACGAAATAATCCCGTTGAAAGCGGCCATGGTCGGCCTGGAAACTGTTGAGAAGTACGGTAAGCTTCTCGACGGCGTAACAGTCCGCGACTGCAGAATTGATGTTTATCTCGAAGATGAACTGCGTATCACCGACAGGGGAAGTTTGATTTTCACCAAATACGGTCTTAACGGCCAGTTAATTCAGAACCATTCCGCCCAGATTATCGAACTGATAAAAAAAGGGAATGTCGAGATTCATATCGATCAGGTCCCGGATATGACCAAAATGGAAATCAGCAAACATCTTGACCATGAATTCCCGCATGCCGACAGAACCACGCTGTTCGAACATCTGAACCCGCATCTTCCCGATGGGCTTTTAGATGTTATGGATAAGATCATCAGGGTGCATTCGGGACGGCCTGTCTCTCACCTGACCACGCTCGAGAAAAAACATATGGTTCTCTGGCTTAAAGATTTCGCCTTCACTATCAAAAAGCCCAGACCGTTTAACGAGACTATGGGAGTACTGGGAGGGGTCTCGCTCAACGACATAGACCCCGGGACTATGGCTTCTAAGAAAATCAAGAATCTATATTTCGCCGGCGAGGTGCTGGATCTTCTCGGCCCCTGGGGAGGATACAACATCGAGATGGCCTTCTCTACCGGGCATCTGGCCGGGATATCGGCCTCATCCGCTCTGAACGGCGGGAAAATAAACCGGACAGCCTGATCTTTCCGGAGTATTATCATCATCTACCAAACCAAACTATGATTATCCTATGTATCGCGGGTATTGGCGCGCGGGTTTTGCCCGACTTAGGGGCCTATAATAAAAAGGGGCTTATATTAAATAAGCCCCCTCGAAACAACGTCTGTATCAGGTATTAAAGCATCGAAAGATAATTTTTCACTTCGTAGTCGGTCACGGCCGTTCTGAATTTGTCCCATTCGACGGTCTTATTCTGGATCAGGGCCGCAAAAATATGCTCGCCTAAAATCTCTTTCATGAGATCCGATTTCTTAAACTCTTCCAAAGCCTCGAACAAAGACTCCGGCAAAGTTTTGATCCGTCTTCTGCGTCTTTGACGATCGTTCATATCGAAAATATTCTCCTCGATCGGATCCGGCAGCGGGTAACCCTTCTTCACTCCCTCGTAACCTGCCCCCAGCATAACCGCGAAGGCCAGATACGGATTGCAGGCTGGATCGGGGCTGCGTACCTCGATCCTGGTGGATTTCTCTTTTCCCAGTTGGTACATCGGAACCCTGACCAGCGACGATCTGTTGCGTCGTCCCCATGATATATAACAGGGAGCCTCATAACCGGGAACAAGCCTCTTGTAGGAATTCACCCACTGATTGGTAACCAATGTGAATTCATTGATATGTACCAATATTCCGGCCAGATAACTCCGGGCCAGGTCAGAAAGATGATACGAATCGCCCTGTTCATAGAAAGCATTCTTGTCGCTTTTGAACAATGACTGATGAACATGCATCCCGGAGCCGTTAACCCCGTAAAGCGGCTTGGGCATAAAGGTGGCGTAATGCCCCATAGACAAAGCCTTTTCCTTGACCACCAGACGATAGAGCATGGAGTAATCGGCCATCTTCAAAGCGTCCTGGTATTTCAGATCTATTTCATGCTGGCTGGGAGCTACCTCGTGATGAGAGCATTCCACTCTGATCCCGATCCCCTCGAGGGCTCCGACCGCGGCCTTACGAAGGTGAGTGGTTTCCTCCACGGTTGAAAATTCGAAGTATCCGCCTTTATCCATAATCTCCGGAGCGGATGAATTTTTGAAATAGAAAAATTCCATTTCCGGCCCCATATAAGCGGTATAACCGTCCGCAGCCAGCCTATCCACCATCCGCCTTAAGACATACCGCGGATCCCCTTCGTACGGCTCTCCGAAGGGAGTCTTGATATCGCAAAATACCGATGCTATCCGCTCGCCGTTGATCGCCCAGGGGAAAATGGTAAAGGTGGAAAAATCAGGATGAGCCATAAGATCCGATTCTTCGATCCGAACAAAACCCTCGATCGATGAACCGTCAAAACCCTGACCGTTGGCGAAAACATCCTCGATCTCGGAACGAGTTATGGTCATACCACGCAGTACGCCGAGAACATCGGTAAACCAAAGACGAATATATTTGACCCCCTCGTCATCGATCCACTTCAACGCGGTCTCGGCATCATGAACACCGATCATATTTATTCTCCTTTACAAAAACAGGTTTTCAATTAACAAAATAAAGCATATAAATAGATGTAAACCCACATTAAGTCAAGTAAAATAACTAAAGTGTATGAATATATTACAAATATAATGCCGTGTGATAATTACACTATTTACATTGGGCCAAAAATAGATTAACCGATATCCTCTTTCCAAACCGTAAAAGACCCTTTCGAAAGAGATTCCGGGATACGAAAATTATCGATATAAAAATCGACTAAAAGCTGGGTAGATAATATCCCGATAAACGACATATTATCCTTAAATGATAAATGGGCGTGCGCCAGACGGCCGCATTTGGCCTGAAGTTTGGAAACGTAGTCCGGATTGAATATCCCAACCCGGCGAATTACGCTTTCGGAGAGCATCCGGCCGATATACTCCGGGGAATCGGGTTGAGTGAAACTATTGGAATCGGGGGCCATATATGGCTGCTTGACTCGTCCGGTTATTTCCGGCGGAAGCTCTGCCCGCATCGCTTTCTTCAGAACCAGCTTTTCCTTGAGCCCGAGTATCTTATGCCAAGGCGGTATAGTGGCCCCAAACTCCGCCACACGATGATCCAGAAACGGAAAACGTCCTTCCACAGAATTGGCCGCCGAAACCCTGTCTCCCTGCGACGATAACAAATAGCCGGAAAGAAGCGATCCCGCTTCCAGATACTGGGCCCGGGCCAGATGATGCCATCTGAAAAAACTATCGGGTAAATCCCGTCCAAAAACCCCGGGAGAATCATAATCCCCGATCAGCTCTTTGACCTCTTCGGTGAAGTATTCCTTTATTTTGACAGTCGTATTGATCCTCGGAATATGGGAGAAATGAAACTTGTCTATATCGGCCAGGCCGGCCTTATAGAATGTTTCCAGATAAAATTTGGCTCGCGAGCCGGAGAGGGGCAGGGTCGGGTACAGCCTGCGAAGGAGCGAAGGCCTCCATGACGATTCCGGATCTTTGGCCCAGAATTTCCGAATGAGAGTCTCTTTGAAAATATCATATCCTCCCAGAATCTCGTCCGAGCCTTCGCCGGTCAGTACGACTTTGAATTTATTCTGTCTGACCAGAGCCGAAAGCATATAAAGAGGCGTCGGCGCGGTCCTTAGAATGGGACGTTCCGTGTGCCAGATGACTTTAGGGAAATTCTCGGCGATATCCTTGAAAGAGCATTTTACCTGATGATGATTAGTGCCCAGATATTCCGCCATGCGATTCTGGTAATCCGATTCGTCGTACGCTTTATCGTGGAAAGCTATGGAGAAAGTTTCTATCCGGTTTTGGGTAAATCGTTTGACCAGGGCGGTCGTGGCCGACGAATCGAGCCCGCCGGAAAGATACGCCCCGACAGGCACGTCAGCCCGCAGCCTGAGCCTGACCGAATCGACTAATAGGGCGTGAAGCTCCTCCGCCCAGCTATTCAGGCTTCTTTTCCGGTCGAACTCTTCGGGATACTCCATACTCCAGTAGCGGGATATTTGCGAATGGCCGTTTTCGATTTCAATATACGTACCGGCCTCGAGCTCGCTGATATTCTCGAACGCTGTCCTCGGAGGCGAGGTCGTCCACCAGGTGAATATCTCGTCGAGCCCCCTGTAGTCTATTTTTCTGGGAATGGAGGAATCGCAGAAAATCGATTTTATCTCCGAGGCGAAATAGAAGCGGCCGTTATGGACAGTGTAAAAGACCGGCCTGATCCCCAGCCTGTCGCGGGCGATGAAGAGCGATCTGTTTTTCTTATCATATATGGCGAAAGCGAACTGGCCGTTGAAACGCGAAAGGCAGTCTTTTCCCCACTGTTCGTAGGCGTGGACTATGACCTCGGTATCGGAATTGGTTCTGAATTTATGACCGGCCTTTTCCAGTTCCGGGCGTAGTTCTATGTAGTTAAATATCTCGCCGTTAAATGTGATCCAGATCGTTTCGTCTTCGTTGCCGAGAGGCTGAGAGCCTCCGGATAAATCTATGATCGACAGCCGGGCCTGTCCGAGTACGCATTTATTATCGAAATAAGCCCCGAACTCATCCGGGCCACGATGGCGGATAATATTAACCATCCGGCCGAGAAGTTCGCGGTCGGGCGGCGCCTCGCCGTTCATCTGGAAATATCCCGCTATGCCGCACATAAATTACTTAATCGGATTTTGTCTGTGCCACTCGATTGTCTTCTTAAGCCCGTCTTCCAAGCTTATACTCCAGCGGTAGCCAAACAGTTCGCGGGCTTTGGTCAGATCCGGTATCCGCCGCCGGACATCCTCGTAATTGCCTCCGAAATTCTCGTACGGTATCAGCTCTAAATTCGGCTTTTTCCCCGGACGGATCAACTCGTTGATCGTTTTGGCCAGATCGAGAATGCTGATTTCCTGGTCGGAGCCGAGGTTGATTATCTCCCCGATCGCTTTCTCGGATTCGGCTGAGGCTATTATCCCCGAAATCAGGTCATCGATATAGGTAAACGATCTGGTTTGCAAACCGTCGCCGTGGATACTGATCCTCTCGTCGTTTAGTACCTGATCGATAAAGACCGATTGCGGCCCGCCCCACCAGGAGCGATGATGCCGGGGGCCAAAGGTGCCGAAAAACCGCAGAATTACCGTAGCGACGTTTTGCTCTGAATGATAGGCCAGCGCTAAGTGCTCGTCGAACGCTTTGCTGACCGCGTAGCTCCAGCGCCGGCTGTCAGAGCGGCCGATCAATAGATCGCCGTCCTCTCTAAACGGCGGAGTTCCCTTGCCGTAAACGTCAGATGTGGAAGCCAGCACTACTTTGGATCCATGTTTTGCCGCGGCCTCGAAGACATTCCGGGTGCCTTCATTGTTGACCTGAAGAGTCGAAAGAGCGTTGCCGTAACGGGGAATTTTCCGGGCGGCCAGGTGAAAGATTACCGAAGCTCCAGCGGCGGCCCGCTCCAGCGATTTCAGATCGCGGACATCATTTTCAATAAACGAAAAATCGGGATATCCCCCGGCCGCCTCTATATTTTTTTTCGATCCGAAGGAAAGATCGTCGTAGCAACAGACCGCGTAGCCCTTCTGTAAAAGCGCCTCACAGAGATGTGAGCCTATAAATCCGGCCCCTCCTGTGACCAGGGCGACAGGTTTCGTATTATCCTCCAGCGGCTAAGGTCTCTCTGACAGTCTTGATTTTCCTGGTGCCTTCTTTGATAGTCTCCGGCTCAAACAGGCTCTTGCGAATTTTCAGGAAGGCTTCCGCTATTCTCTCTCCGGCTTTACCGTCCCAGTATTTCGGTATCGATCCGGCCTTTTGATGACCTCGCAGGATCTTCTCCGTCTCGGCCGCTATTCTCTCGGGAAACGAGCCTACCAGAGTGTTAGTGCCTTCGGTAACAGTCACGGGCCGTTCGGTGCTTGTTCTCAAGGTCAGGCAGGGCACGTTTAACACCGTGGTTTCTTCCTGGATACCGCCGGAATCGGTCAGGACCAGGGCCGCCTCGGATTCCAGCTTGAGAAAATCGAGATATCCGAGCGGTTCGAGTATTCTGATCCCCGGAGCCGCAAGATATGAAGTAAGTCCGAATTTATCAATATTTAATCTCGTTCGCGGGTGGCAGGCAAACACGACTGGCGTTTTTTTAGCTATGGTTTCCACGGAAACCAGGATGTTTTTCAATATTTTCATGTCGTCCACGTTTTCCGGCCGATGCAGAGTAAGGAGGATATAGTTTTTAGCCTGCAAACCATGGGTCTCGAGAATCTGGCTTTCCCTCGCTTTTTCCATACTCGTCATCAGCGAATCGATCATTACATTACCGACGAAAAAGACCGATTCCTCGCCCATTCCCTCGTTTATCAGGTTCTGGTAGCCGGAGCTTTCCGACGGAAACAGATAATCGGAGATCCTGTCGGTCAGCACCCTGTTGATCTCCTCGGGCATGGCCATATCGCCGCAGCGAAGACCCGCCTCGATATGTGCGATCAGTATCTTGCATTTGGCCGCCACTAACGCGCAGGCCAATGTGGAATTAACATCCCCGACTACTACTACCAGGTGCGGCGGATGCTCGTTGATTACTTTTTCGAATTCGATCATGATTTTCGCGGTCTGTTCCGCATGGCTTCCCGAGCCGACTTCGAGATGGATATCGGGCTGAGATATTTCCAGATCGGCGAAAAACTGCCCCGATAGATTATGGTCGTAATGCTGTCCGGTATGGACTATTATCGGCTCGAGAAAATCATGATACCGTTTCATCCTTTCGAGCACCGGGGCCAGCTTCATGAAATTGGGACGGGCCCCCACAATCATCATGATCTTCATTTTCTCCGGACTATATTTAAGCAATAGACACCTCCCCTTTCGGGCCTGACGCAATGAATATCCCCAATATTCCTATTCGGATGAATATCGGTTTACATGATAAGCCGGATGTTATTTTTTCGGATTTTATCGAAACCGGGCAAATTCAGGTTTGCGGGAATATATCGCGAGTATTTCGGATAGAGGGATGTCTTCCCGGCTCCAGTTCGATACAAGCATGTTCTTCGACGGTCTGCTACATGCTTATCCGCCTGCGGCGGAAAAGCATGCCACCCGATGGAACAACCCGATCATATTTTCATTGATAAATCCTCCGCCCATGCTATATTTCCCCTCGATGAGACATCAACTTGCGGTGGCTGACGAATCTCTCGGAACGCTAACTCATCATAGGCAGACGAGGATTCCGCCAAAACCGGGACCGACCACGTTCGATCTGGAGAATCATATTGGCCTGGTTTGACGCTTTCTGGGCGGCCGCGGTCGATTTGGCCTGGGGACTGCCCCTGGTCTTTCTGCTGGTCGGCGCGGGAATCTACTTCACTTTTGCCGGCAGGTTTCTGCCGTTTCGAGCGGTCGGCCACGCTCTCGCTATTCTGCGGGGCAAATACGATTCCCCCGACGATCCGGGCGAGATCAGCCATTTCCGGGCGCTGACATCGGCCCTCTCGGCCACTATCGGCATGGGGAACATTTCCGGCGTGGCTATCGCCGTGACCATGGGCGGACCAGGCGCTATCTTCTGGATGTGGGTCGCCGGGCTGGTCGGGATGTCCACCAAGTTCTTCACCTGCACCCTGGCCATTCTCTACCGAAAGAAAGATGAATTCGGCGTCGAGCAGGGAGGCCCGATGTATTTCATCGAGGTCGGCCTGGGCAAATACTTCAAGCCCCTGGCCATCATGTTCGCTATCTGCGGTATGGTCGGATGCCTGGCCCTCTTTCAGGTCAACCAGCTGGCCGGACTGATGGACAACGACTATGGTATCAGCCGCGGAATCACCGGAACCGTCTGCATGATACTGGTCGGCGTGGTTATCTTGGGAGGCATTGTCAGGGTCGGGCAGGTCACCAGCAAGATCGTCCCGGCTATGGTCATCCTTTATGTTGGAGCCGCGCTGTATATCATACTAAGTAATTTCGCCCAGATACCCGGAATCCTGCTCTCGATCGTCACCTCCGCCTTCGGCGGGAAGGCGTTGATCGGCGGAGCGACCGGGGTCGTCTTCAAAGAAGTACTCATCACCGGCATCAGGCGGGCGGCCTTCTCCAACGAGGCCGGGATCGGCACCGCTCCCATGGCCCACGGCGCCGCCAAGACCAAGGAACCGGTTCGCGAGGGGCTGATCGCCATGCTCGGCCCGTTTTTGGATACCAACATCATCTGCACCATGACCGCCTTAGTCATCCTCTCCACCGGCGTGCCGGCGGCCGACGACGGCGTGATCATGACAGTCTCCGCCTTCGAGCATGCCATACCGGGTGTGGGACGGTATATCCTGACATTGGCCATTATCATGTTTTCCATTTCCACCATGTTTTCGTACTCGTACTACAGCCTCAAATGCTCGCGCTATCTGTTCGGGCACAAGTTCGGCAGTTATTACGTCTATGTATATATTATCACCCTGTTCTTCGCGGCGATCTGGAGCCAGGACACGGTGATCAACATCCTCGATACGTCGTTTGCCCTGATGGCCATCCCGACATTAGTCGGCACCCTTCTGTTATCGCGCAAGGTGGTGGCGGTGACCAAGGATTATTTTCAGCGGATGGGGTTGTAGGACGGGGGAATAGATAAATTCGACTGTATTTTGATAGGCTATTTTAAGTAATGAGAAAAAATCGCTTTCCTTTTTATATGGTCAATTGAGATCAATCGCACAGCATATATTTTTGAGCCCTTTTTAATTGTTAATTCATCTCCGAGATGGAGATTCTCTGATTCATAAATATCATAGCGGTCATCAGATTCTATATAATAAATAGCCGCATTAACCCGATATACTAATTCAGGCGACCAATTTAAACTAGAGTCCGTTATGATCTCGTAAAGGCATAAGATTACCTGATTGTCAAACAATTCAACCCCACTATATTCCGCTAATTCCTTTGCTCTAGAGTTAATCTGGTGCAGTTCCTTTGTCAAAGAATCGACCTTTGATATAATTGTCTTATTTTCGTTATAGCCGTTATTGAGTTTTTCTTGAAGATCTATATTTATCCTAACTTGGGAGCCAAGATTGGCCTGGGCCGCTATTTGTAATTGTTGTGCTTTATCGCGTTCACCAATTAGGTCAGTAAGTCGAATATTCATTTCTTTTTCCTTTTGATCTGCACGAAAATTTCCATAGAATACAAAAAGAACTGAGAGACCGACTAAAACGCCCAATATTATCGATAGAAAAGTAATGACAGGATTCCATCTCATTGTAAATTTAATTACCGTATTTGTTTCTTCACTAGTATTCATCTATTTAAAATATCTAGGTCCAATTTATCGCAATCAGCAAAATTAATTATAGAAAAATACCAAGACTATGTCAACAATTTAGTACGGCCTGACCCGACACGATCATTCGTCAGGTCAGGTAGGTCGAAACCTTTATGGTTTCGACATTGTCGCCCTACATATGTCAAAAGGATAAATCTTTCGAGCCTCCCCACCTACATCATCTCCCCCTCATCCCCACCCCTGGATTCCGGATCAAGTCCGGAATGACAAGGGCGCTGGTTTCTCGATTAGCGATTCCGAGTTTTCGTCCTGCGATGCTAATGTAGGTCGGTAGCTTGCTGCCGACACCCGGTCCGCGGGGAGCGAGCCTCCCCGCCTACATTAATCGATCGTATGGATTTACAATCCTATCGCCATTCAGCCACGACTTTCGATAATTCCCCGGCCAGTTTGACCAGCCTGATAAATTCTGCCCGGTAACCCTCGCTATCCCGTCCTTTCGCCCGGTTGGCCATCTCTATCACCTGATCGTAATCGGAATCTCCCTTGAATTCACTATCGCGCAGGAGCATCCCGAATTCCGCCGCGGCGGCCGAGAACCGGAAATTATCGCTGGTTTCTTTAAGCCTCGTTTCCCGGTCGAATACCGGAACTTCGATCTTCCGGCTCTTATCCTCGTCCGGTTTTTTATAACGGAACTTGACAGTCAGCATTTCGGAGCTTTCGTTCACCTTCGGATCGATGGCTGGTTTCTGATATTTCAATCGATCCACCTTTCCGATCCATTCGTTGTCGCCGGCCGGAATAATCTCGTAGAGGGCGGTTACCGAATGCCCCGAGCCGATCTCGCCGGCGTCTTTTTTATCGTCGTTGAAATCTTCCTTGGCCAGGATCCGGTTCTCATATCCGACCAGTCTGTAAGCGGCGACCCTGGCCGGATTGAATTCGATCTGAATCTTGACATCCTTGGCGATTGTAAACAGGGTCCCGCCGAGCTCGTTGACCAAAATCTTTTTGGCTTCCAATATATTATCGATATACGCGTAATTGCCGTTCCCTTTGTCGGCCAGCTTTTCCATCTTGGAATCCTTGAGATTCCCTGTGCCGAATCCCAGCACGGTCAAAAAGACACCCTCTTTGCGTTTTTCTTCGATCAGCCGGGTGAGTTCCTCGTCGCTGGAAACCCCGACATTGAAATCACCGTCGGTGGCCAGGATCACCCGATTATTGCCTTTCTTTATGAAATTCCGTTTGGCGGTTTCATAAGCCAGCCTGATACCGGCCGCTCCGGCCGTACTGCCTCCGGCGTGGAGCCTTTCGATAGCGTTTATAATCGTTTCTTTCTGATAACCCGGGGTCGACGGCAGGACCAGTCCCGACGCTCCGGCATAGACTACTATAGCCACCCTGTCATTCTCGCGAAGCTGACTGACCAGCAGCTTGAAGGCCGATTTGAGAAGCGGCAGCTTATCGGGAGACTGCATCGAGCCGGAAACGTCTAAAAGAAATACCAGGTTGCCCGGAGGTATACTCTCCATCGGGATATTCTTCCCCTGCAATCCAATATGCAAAAGCCGGTGATCGGCTTTCCACGGGCAGTCGGAAACCTCGGTGGTGATCGAGAACGGAACATCGCCGTCGGGCTGGGGATAATCGTAGTCGAAATAGTTGATAAACTCCTCGATCCTGACAGCGTCGGCGGGAGGCAAAGCTCCCTGGTTCAAAAACCGTCTGGTATTACTGTATGAGGCCGCGTCGACATCGATGGAGAATGTGGAAAGAGGATTATCGTCAGGGGAGAGAAAACGGTTTTCATAGATTCGGTCGTACGATTCGGTGTTAGGCGGAGGCGGAGGACTGTAATATCCGCAATAAGGATATTGGATATTGACGCCGTCCAGCATATAGGTTGATTCTCCGCCAGGCCTTCCCTTGCGAAAGTGAGACAAATCTCCGTCTGATGTGAAGCCGTTTGTGGATTCCGCTATATTATCAGATTTTCCCGAAGGCTGAGATCTGTCTTTTTTGTCCAGGGTAATTTTCATTTCGTCGCCGGCATCGTGTTTTTCAATCTGATAGCGATCAGATCCAACAATTATTTCCTCTGACTCTATCTTTACCCGTGAAAGCGTCATATCGACGGTTGTCGTGCTGTCGGCGATAACAACCACATTTTCGATCTTTTGCTTTGCATACCCTATGGTCACGGATGTCAGGGTATAGATCCCGCCTGGAATATTCATAATTACATACTTGCCGTCAAAACCCGAAATCGCGCCCAGGGTGGTTCCATCGACCGTTACCGCCGCCCCCGGTATCCCCTCGCCGGTTTGGCTGTCAGTTACAACGCCTGCTATTTTTCCGGTGGTACCTGTGAAGGACACGCCGTAAATAAATGTGGCCAGAATGGCCGTTACCATTATTATTGTACTGGTGGTTTTCATACTTTCCTCCCGTCATCATTTTACCGGGTTGATTCGCGATCCAACCGATTTGCGTTCTATACTACTTTTTTTCGATACAGCCTGTATCAGCCGACTTTCAATCTATATACTGTTTGAATTTTATTTTATTCCGTTGTTTTTTTGTCTCTGATATTGCCGTATCGGCTGAACGGTGAAATATGATAATAACACTCCATTATTTCTGGAAAATCGCCGGTATTCTATTTATATTGGAGCCTGATGTCCGCAGATGATGATTTGATTTGATGACGAGGTGAAACGAAAAGGAGCGGCCTGATTATGGGAACCCCATCCGCGAAACAAACAATTTTATTATGGTCCCTGACAATCGTGATAACAGTTTCCTCTTTGATCTACCAGCGTATGACCGGGCCGTCCCGTCCGATACGCGGCTCTATCGAGATCGCCGGCGAAAATATCAAATTCAAACTTCTTCGTACTCAATTCACTTCGTCCGACGCCAAAATCGAAATCAAAGCCCCTGATTCGATATCCGGACATATAGATTGGCGCCGTCTCAACAGCTATGACGACTGGATATCGGTCGAAATGCCCCGCGAAAACGAATGTCTTGTAGCCACGATTCCAGCCCAGCCTCCGGCCGGAAAGGCGACCTACCGAATAATCCTTAAAGATCAGGACGGTATCGAATTTCCTCTTCATGATCAGCCGGTTACAATCAGGTTCAAAGGGGATGTGCCCTTGTCTGTGATCATACCGCATGTATTTTTTATGTTTTTCTCGATGCTGCTTTCCACTCGGGCCGGTTTCGAGGCTTTGAGCGGCAGAGCCAAATCATTCAGGTTCGCTCTCTGGACGGCGGTGTTTCTATTTATCGGAGGATTGATACTCGGACCGGTAGTGCAGAAATTTGCTTTTGACGCTTTCTGGACGGGCTGGCCGTTAGGCGGCGATTTGACCGATAATAAAACAGCTCTGGCCTTTATATTCTGGCTGATCGCGCTGTGGCGGGGACGGGTTCCCGGGCGAGGCAAGGGCTGGTATGTCACAGCGTCTATAGTGATGCTCGTGGTCTATCTGATACCCCATAGCTTGTTCGGTTCCGAGCTGGACCATACCGGCGCTAATTAGCTGTCCGGTATTCCTCGGCCAGAATACTGAACAACAGATCGTCATAAAATCTGCCGTCCAAAGGATGGTGTTGACGGAGCCGGCCGTCCTGCTGGAATCCGATTTTCTTTAACAGGGCAATTGAAGCTTCGTTAAACTCGGCGGTCTGGGCCATGACCTTGTTCAGATTCAGTTTATTGAATAGATATTCAAGCAATAGAGCGAGCGCCTCTGACGCGTAACCTTGTTTTTGAAATTTCGGCCCGATCAAAAATCCAATCTCCGCCGAACGGTTCCGGGTATTGAGATCGAAATAAGTCACCCGCCCCAAAAATTCATTATCGTCGATCCGCCGCGCGGCGAAATGGCGGATTTTCTCGCTTGAAAATCGCTCGGCATATCTTTTAATGACCGCTTCGAGACTGAAATCCCCTAACGGCCTGCAGGTAATTCGCTGCGGCTCCGATTCCAAAAACCACTTATGGTAAATAATCAGGTCGTTTTCAGTAAACTCGGTAAGTTTCACCCGATATGATTCGACGCTTCCGTCCTTCATTCGCTTCTGTCGCTGAATATTATTGTATCATGAATATAAACGATTCAGGGCGAATAATCCAGCGTCTCGATTATTCGCCCCGTTAAATCGGTTGATAAATAACTTGAAAACCACAGAATCTATTTCAAAAGCGACATTCTCCTGGTTTCGGTAAACCCGCCGGCCTGAATTTTGAGGAAATAGATTCCTGATGGATAGCCTCCGGCGTTCCAGTTCCAGATAGGCAAAACTGTCATCGCCGTCGTTGCGATAGATCCCGGTAACCATAAACTCGACGCTATCGGAGCCGGAAAAGAGAATATCCAGATCACCGTCGTTGTCATAGTCACCCCAGACACCGGAGCCTTTGTATACCGCAGCGAGATCCGCCCCGATATCGAAAAAGGCCCCGTTTCCATCGTTTTCATAAATTCGCATAATGCCTTCTGGGCTCACGTAACCGATAACCATGATATCCAGAAGACCATCATTGTTATAATCTCCCCAGGTTACCGAACCGCTGGAAACGGCAGGTATAGATATATTTACCGGTATCAAATTATCTCTTCCCTCATTTTGGAATAATCCAATGTAATTACCCCGGCCCGGCGTAAAACCGGAAATCAGGATATCGAGATCGCCGTCAAGATCGTAATCGCCCCAATCTGATGTCCCATTGAATAAATTCGGGAGATTGAGGTTAATTTGGTCGAAAGACTGCCCATTCGCCGAGGAAGATACAAAAACCGATAACGATAGCGCCATCATAATAATGGGCCGGATCGGAAGCTGAATCGATTGCATAGCGCCGCTTCTTTGCTTGGATTTGTTGAATTTTACGTTGTTAAATAAAACTCACTGAAAATGTTTCTCATAGTCAATAACAAAATATCCGGCGGATCGGTTCCAAAAACTGCTCCCTGATTTTTCGGAAATGATCGCGTCGGAGCAGCTGAATACGGACCGCGTCAAATATTCTAATTCTACGGACTAAATTTCGGATATTTATTTCCGATAAGATAAAAGGATAAGGAACATTAGTGAAATAGAACCTTAGTAAAGTCAAACATCAGGCTGATTAGGGGTATTCTATTATGGCAAAAGTACTAGTAGTGGATGATTCCAGTTTTATACGTAAAACTCTGGCTCGAATCCTAACGGAAGCCGAACATGAAATATTGGAGGCATCCAACGGTCAGGAAGCCTTGGACACGATTTCATTGAAAAGTCCGGATTGTGTCATCCTGGATTTGTTGATGCCCGTGATGGATGGCATTACCACTCTGCGAGTGCTCAATGAATGCAAATCCACAGTTCCGGTTATCGTTCTTTCCGCAGATATTCAGGAATCCGCGCGAAATGAATGTTTTAGTCTTGGAGTTAAGAACTTCCTTAATAAGCCGCCGAAAAAGGAAGAACTTTTCTCGGCTATTGAGAAGGCTCTTTCTTAAAAGAAAGGATGAATAGATGAGTCTTACCTCTGAGCAACTTGACGGTCTTACAGAGTTGATAAATCTGGGAGTCGGCAGAGGCGCCAGCGCGTTGAATGAAATGCTGAATACCGGGGTTGAACTGCAGATCCCCGCCTTGAAAGTCGTTTCCTCTTCAGAATTTCATTCTTTGACGTCGGAATTGGGAAAACAACGGTATTATGCCGTGAATCTCCCGTTTACCGGCAAATTCTCCGGTTCGGCCGAATTGATTTTCAAAACCGAGAGCATCGATACTATGGTGATGGCCCTGACCGGCGAAAACCAGCAAACATTAAAAGAAGATATCGAGTCCCTGCGCGAGGAAACTCTCTGCGAAGTCGGAAATATAGTCTTGAACGGCGTGATGGGAGCTATCGGTAATGTTCTAAAACAGCCATTGAATTTCAGCTCCCCTATATTCTCCGAAGGCGACTCTGAAGAACTTCTCGATGAAACCGGTATCCGGCAATTACCTGTCGTCCTGATTGCCAGAACCCGCTTCATCATCAGGAAATTCGAGATTGAGGGTGATATTATCCTGTTTTTCGAGGACGGTTCTTTCAATGCCCTGCTGGAAGGCTTGGTACTGTCGGGTATAATGACCGGCAGTTGATCTTTAAAATCGAATATCCGTACCATATCAGCCCGGCCGATACCGGGCTTTTTTCTTTCCCCGAACCCCTTTTCAGCAACAGGATGATTCTTTGGAATCGCAGCCGCAGGATGGTTCGGTCGATCTGATCGCGCCTTGAATAATGGCCGAAGCGCAACCCACTCCGGCTTTGACTCTCAAGGCATCCTCCGGACAATTTAACTCGCATGCGCCGCACTCCATACAAGCGTCGAGATCAATTATTCGCGCTTTTCTCTGTGTCACCGCGAAGACCCCGTGCGGACAAACTACTATGCACATTCTGCAGCCGTTACACCTGGCAGTATCGAGCCTCAAGGTTGAAACGTTGTTTAAATACCGCAAACCTGTCATTCTTTGTCTCTCCTTCAGGCAAATAGCCCGGTGATCCATAATCCGGCGCCGACCGTGGCCAATACAATTTGAATCGGCACGGCCGCACGCATCTCCCTGCGTACTCCCGAAGGCGACGTATATGTAGAGCATCCCGTAAAATTCATGGCCGTAAAACTGGTAGCCGCTGGAATAATAAACAGCCAGGCCGCGGCCCCGAAAACGTTGCGGTATGATTCCGGGTTGTATATAAAATATAATCCAACAGCCACGGCCAGAATCAAACCGACCGAGGCCCCTTTGACCGAAAAAGCTTTCCCTGGCAGCCAGGGCAGGAGCAACGGTGGAAGCGTAATTCCGATTACATAAGCGGCTGAAAAAATAGCGGCGCTGAAAAGCCCGTACCGGATCATTCTCTCCGCGGAGTAAATATCGGCTCCCACTCCGGAGAGCAGGAAGAAACAGGCCGCCGCGGGCAGAAAGTACTTGGCGGATTGAATCAGTTCGTTGGGAATCAGAACCGCTCTGTCGGTGAAGCCGAAATTAACCTGACGCATTTTAGCTGTGGCGTTCCTGCCGGCATTTAGATAAGCCGGAATATCTTCGGCCCTGACCGGCCCGTATTTGACCATAAAACCGCTGACCTCCCTGACCTTGTGCGCGCTTACTCCCGGCGCCCCCAACTGCGGGAGAATCAGCTTCCGATGAGAAATTACGTCGGTCAGGTTGACCGCCCGAATTCTGCGAATTAGCTCGTCGGTCCCGAATGTTCCCTTGCCCGCCGCGCACCAGACATTTATCCCTTTGGTATCCAAAACCAGAATCCAGCCGTCGATCCCCTTGAGCTGCGACCTCAATCGATCGAAACTCATTTTATAATTGGCCGAAACAAATACCGGCGAGCCGGCCGACGGTTTTCCCGCGGCGTATAATCCCGGCTCGACTATATATCTCATTCTCCCTATTCCCCATCTGGCCTTATACGATCCCAGCCTATCGGCAGAAATCAGTTTGGTATCGACAATCGGTATCTTCGTACCATTGACCGTGACTTCACCGATTATCCATTGTCTCGATTGTTCTTTCTTACTCATTATCCTGTCTACTCCTCGTCAGGCTTACGCAAACAATACAAAAATAATACGAATTCTGTTAATCATCCCGCAAGATCTTTATTTTTTCCTTTCATGGCAATTTAACCTGATATTATACGCGGGACTTGCGGGAAATCGACGGCATCTGTTCGAGATATTTTGTGATGTTTTTTTTCATTTTCCTGACCGCGCCCTTGCCCCAAACTCGAACCGCCAGGGTATCCAGGTTACCTCGAAATTCCCTTACAAACCGCCTCCATCCTTTGAAAATGGTCCCGCTCAAACGAAAATTATTGAGGATGAATATTTTCATTGTCAGCCATAACCCGTATATCTTCGGCATGGCGTCGAGCATTACAGCGATCTGCAGCTGACGGGGGGTCATGCCGCCGGGATAAAAATTCACGTGGTGACCGTCGTACCGCGACCAGTCCCAGTTGAAAATCCTGTTTTCGTCTTTCAAACGATAAAATAGTTTCGAGCCGGGGATAGGTACCAGTATCAGAAATTGCGAAGTTTCTATCCGCCATTTGATGCTGGATTTGATGGTTCTTTTAACCGTATCGATTGTGTCATTATCGAATCCCAGCACCCACATAGCGTGAATAGCGATGCCGTGCTTATGAAATTGTTTGGTCAAATTCCCCATCTCCCCATCGTTCAAGCCCTTGCCAGCCTCTTTCAAGCTGTCCGGATTTATCGATTCGTAACCGATATAAGCCCTCTGGAATCCCGCTCCGGTCATTATCCTCAGTGTTTCGGGGTATTTAGCCAGATCCAGCCGGACCTGGCCCCCGATGGGACGAATCAGACCGTTATCGATTATTGTCCGGCATAACCGTTCCAGGCGGGGCCGGTTGGCTCCAAAATTATCCTCGGCAAAAAAGATCGGCAGTTTGCCGTACCGACGATCATAATATCGAATATCCTCTATTACATTTGCTTCGCTCCTGAAACGATACCGCCGGCCGAACATGGCTACTTCCGAGCAGAATTCGCATTCCCAGGGGCAGCCTCTGGATGTAATCAAAGGAATAGATGACGGCTTTCCGAACCCCTCGATCAAATCGAAATCCGGCGTCGGAAGTTTGTCGAGATCGACAATCGGGCTTTGCGGCGTATTGTAAATCGAGTTCCCGGCTTTAAACGAGATTCCGGGTATTCGATTAAGGCTTTGGAGATCTTTACCGGAAGAATACCATTCCAAAAACCTCGGAAAACTATCGTCCGCCTCGTGGCGGAAAACAAAATCGGCGCCGTTATCCAGGGCTTCTTCCGGCAGGAATGTCACATGGGGTCCTCCCATTATGATCGGAACGTTAGATTTGGTCTCCCTGATTTTTCTAATCAGCCAGAAGGCCCGCGGAGCGGTGGATGTTGTCGACGAGATCAGGATTATGTCCGCGTCCGCGATATTCTGCCAGGCAATAGGCGCGATCTCTTCGCAGTATATCGAGCATTGATGCCCCATGTTTCTGGCGATGGTCAGAATTTGCGGCAGCCCCAGCCGGGGGATATACATTCTGCTGAAGATATGAAGCCCGGGCGCTTTGGGTTCTATGCCGATGATTTTCAAGCTACACCTCCGCTAACCGTTGATTATGTTGCCTGGCCGAAGATGCCCTGCCCTGTTTTATTTCCTTACACTTAAAGTAACGCGACGACCTCATCGTGTCAATCTATTCCGATATGGTTGAGTAGAGTTACATTCACCATATCGCTCTTTTCGGTTATCTTATCCGGGCCGCCTTTTTTAGCGACGCCCGATTACGAAACTATGTCGAGCATTTCAGCGTAGTCTTATGCGGGATCGTATTGATCGTATCTTACGCGTGAAAGAGGATGACGATGTTTCGGGATATTCCGAATAAAATCCAGAGCCAGATGAGACGGCTCGAAGAAATCGATTCGGCAGATCGAATAGATGGCACCTCTCATATAAAGCGGCTCAGGCAGATACCGCCCGAAACAGGGAAATTTATCGCCTTAATGGCGGCCATCGCGCCGGACGGAAAAATTATCGAGATCGGTACAAGCGCCGGATATTCAAGCCTGTATCTTTCCTTAGCCTGCCGGCCGAAAAACACCAAACTGATTTCATTCGAAAATTCTATCGACAAAGCCGCTCTGGCCAAAGAAACATTTCGATTGGCCGGAGTGGACGATATAATCGAGCTGGTGATCGGAGACGCCCGGGAGTATCTCGATGATTATTCGGATATCGCGTTTTGTTTTCTCGACGCGGATAAGGATGTCTATAGAGACTGCTATGAGTCGATAGTTCCGAACATGGTCGCCGATGGTATTCTGATTGTCGATAACGTTATCAGCCACGCCGATCAACTTCAACCGTTTACAGACTATGCGCTTGGCGACAGGCGTGTTGACGCGCTGATCGTACCTATCGGGAAAGGAGAATTATTTTGCAGAAAATTATAAAGACAGGAGATTTCTTACTCTTTCGGCAGGAACGATTCACTGGTATTTTGAAGTTTATCAAAATAGAAATATGATCTTACGAAATCAAATAATAGGATTGTTTGCTTGGATTGCCTTGCCGCTGGCCGCCGGGTTTATCGGTTCGAGATTCATGCCGGGAGATTGGTATTTAAGTCTGGCCAAACCGTCATGGACACCGCCGGGCTGGATTTTCGGGCCGGTCTGGACACTGCTTTACATATTGATGGGGATCTCCGCCTGGCTGGTATGGAAAGAGGCCGGAATATGGTCGGCTAAACTTCCTCTGGCTCTTTTCATAATGCAGCTTGTCTTAAACGCTTTATGGTCGTGGCTCTTTTTCGGACTTAATAAACCGGGACTGGCTCTTATCGATATTGTTGTCTTGTGGACCGGGATTCTGGCTGTTATGTTGTTGTTCTGGCAAATTCGTCCTCTGGCCGGAGCCCTGTTCGCCCCTTACCTCGCCTGGGTAACATTTGCCGCCGCTCTGAATTTGGCCATCTGGTTAATGAACCGGAACTGATAAATCTGATTTTACAAATCTTTTCATCCAACGACTTATTATGAAAATGAATAATATTTTCATAATATGGAAACCGCTGTCCGAATTGCTTCGTATTTAATTATCAGAAGGTTGTTGGACCAACAAGAATTGAAAGGAGATAGTCTGTATGGTTTACAAGGAGTAGTCAAATGATGTTTTCAATTAAGTTAATCGGCAAGACGGCGGCAATCGCTATCGCGCTGACTATCGTTCTGTTCGGCCGGGCGCGGGCCGATGTCATGTTCGTATTCGGCGATATTTCCGGAACCTGGAGCGCGGATAGTGTTATAGTGGCCGATTCGGTTCGGGTGCCTGCGGGAGAAACCCTCATTATCGAGCCGGGCGTAGATGTCATGTTTTTGGATTATTTTAAGTTTGAGATACTAAACGACGCGGAGCTGCAAGCTGTCGGGACAGATTCGGAGCCTATCAGATTCATCCCGTTTCAACAGGGCGATAGAAGTCTCGGTCTCGATTTTTATAACGCTTCCAGTCAGTCGATTCTGGAGCATTGTATTATCACTGACGCTTTAACATCGGGCATTCATCTTGACAACTCCGATATCACTATCAGAAATTGCCTGATAGAAGATAGCGACGCGCCCACCGGAAGCATCGGCGGCGCGCGATAGAGCTTGTAAATGGTTCCGACCCTCTCATAGAATACAACATATTCAGGAATAATTTCTCGGCCGATTACGGCGGCGCGATATACTGCCAGGCGTCCTCGCCCATGATCATCGGAAACCAGATCACCGATAATATCGCGGGCTACTACGGCGACGCATACGGCGGCGGTCAGGGTAACCCTACCGGCGCGGACGATCCTTCAGATTCTATTGTACCGGAATTGTTCGAGCTTTCACAAAATTATCCCAATCCTTTCAACGGCTCGACAACTATCTCCTTCAGCCTCTCCGCCGCGTCTGATGTTAAACTGGAAATCTACGATATTCTGGGCCGTTCGATCGATAATATCAGCCTGCCCGTTCAACAACCCGGATACCATAGCTACACCTGGCAAGCCGATGATAATCCCAGCGGAACATATTTCTACAAACTGCGGGCGGGAGATCAGACCGAAACCAGGAAGATGACCTACCTTAAATAATCGATATGGTCTATGAGCGCTCCCTCCAAAAACGCTGTCGGAAGTAAAATTCGGACAGCGTTTTTTGCCGCCTGTATCTGAAACCATAATCCATCAAATCGAATATTCCCGATCAAGGATATTCCTCACCATATTTTATTCGAAGGACGTCTAAACATCAATTCACTTGACATTACTTCACTACTCCCCCTTATTTCCAATATGCGAGAGAAGGCGATTAAAAGTTCACACCTGTTTCATATCCCTGTAATGGGCACCGGATTCACGGTCGATACCCCGTTAAAGGTTGCCCGCTACGGTATATCGTCGGTTATTTCTCTTTTGGACGACGTTCTGATAGAGCAGATGCGCAAATTCCACTCCCTTAAAAACGGACTCCCGTTCAAACCGATTAGGAGCCATGATAAAGACTCACGGGCTAATAGAATAACCGCTTATCTGGAGCTCCTGGACGAACTGGTGCGGAGACAGGTCGATTCGCTCAGATCATCCGGATTCGAACCTGGCAGCGAAATTACCCGTTATTTCGAAATGCTCCCTGATTCTCCGGTCAAACAATCATATTTGGAAATGCTGGATACTGTCGATCAGGCTGAAAAAATCAGAATGCAGAATACTCTCAGGACCTACGCGGTACCAGGAGATATAGACGTCAATATTATGACCAAAGCCGACCGTGATCGCTATCACCTCGGGAAAAAACTTCCCAAGGAGTTCTCCGAGGCGACGGCCGCTTTACGCGGCTTTGCCAGAAGCCCTTTGCGGTCTTCTATAATTTTCTCGGCCGGTTTCAATCCTCGTCTTTTCGAATATCTTCTTCAATGCGACGATTTCTTTCCGGACGATAATGGAGTTATCAATAAAAAGATTATCCTCAAAGTCAGCGATTTCCGCTCCGCCTTGATCCAGGGAAAATACATGGCCAAAAGAGGCTTGTGGGTTTCCGAATACAGGATCGAATCCGGACTCAACTGCGGCGGCCACGCTTTCGCCCTTGGCGGTATTGTTCTGGGGCCGATTCTCGAAGAGTTCAAACGTCAAAGAACCAACCTGATCGATAATCTTCATATGATGTATTCCAGAGCTCTGAATAAAATGGATCGCCCTTCTGTGTCTGATCCTTTTGATGTAAGAGTCACGGTGCAGGGCGGTATAGGCACGGCCGAAGAAAATAAGTTCCTGATGGATTATTACAAAGTCGACGGCACCGGCTGGGGAACTCCGTTCCTGCTGGTCCCGGAAGTGACCAATGTTGACGACGCTCATCTGCGTAAACTCCTTGACGCTAACGAGGACGACATCTACCTGAGCGACTCATCCCCGCTGGGAGTGCCGTTCTGGAATCTGCGCGAATCTGCCAGTGAAATGACCCGTCGGCAACGCTTGGCCGACGGCAGACCGGGCAGTCCATGCCCCAAAGGTTACGCCGCTATCGATACCGAGTTTACAAGGGTGCCGATCTGCACCGCTTCGAGAGGATATCAGCAGTTGAAACTCAAACAGATGGATAACGGCAATCCGGCGTCACTCCGCCGCGATGAATTCCAGGAAAGGGTCCTGATCAAATCCTGCATTTGCCACGACCTGGCCGGCGGAGCAACTCTCAAAAACAATATCGATCCCGACGCTGTTCCCGCGGTTTGCGCCGGGCCGAATATAGTCAATTTCTCTAAAATCGCCTCGCTGGAGGAGATGGTCTCTCATATTTACGGACGGTTAAGCCTGCTAACCAACCCCGAACGTCCACATATGTTCATAAGAGAACTCAAGCTCAATATAGAACATTTTCAGGACGAGTTCCAGAAATCGAAGAAGGGTCTGATAGAGAGAACCTCCAAATATTTCCAGACCTTCAAGGAAAACATGGAAAGCGGTGCCGAGTATTACCGTCGTTTGGCCGACGAATACAGCGCGGAACAGAAAGAGCGTTTCCTGCGCGAACTTGACACCCTGATGGAAGAGATCGAGGCTTTGCTACCCTCGCCGGCGATGGTCCTTTCTACCGCGTAATCGGACACTCTGACTCATTATTATATAATGTAGGTCGCTATCTTGCTGGCGACAAATGTGTCAACTCTCCTATTATTTAGGGAAATATCTCCTTGACAATCCCTTATAATCCCTTAAACTACCGTATAGTATTGACGATAACAAAAATAAGGGACAATAAAATGGATGAAATAATTCAAAATTCGACACCTAAGTTCTACACCACCAACGAGATCGCCGAGATGCTCAGGATGAACGTACAGGTGATCGCCCGCAAGCTTCAAGCTGGAGAACTGCCCGGTTACAAGATCGGCAAAGACTGGCGGATCAAAGATTCCGATTTGAATGAGTGGCTGGAAAAGCATTCAAATAAGAGCGCCATGGAACCTGGGCAGAAGATAATCGAACGGTTCATGCGGGATGGCAAATTCCAGGCCTTGCCGGTGCAGCGTAAAAAACGGGCCTATATTCTCGAACATATCCTGGGTCAGTTCGAGGTCAACCGAGTCTATCCGGAAAAAGAGGTCAACGAGATCATCACAGGCTTCCACGACGATTACTGCCGGGTGCGCTGCGAGTTTGTCGATGAGAAGATGATGTACCGCAAGGACGGCAACTACCGTCGCAATGCCAGTTATAGGTTTACGAGGTGATTAAAACCTTGTCATTCCCGAAATTGCTAATCGGGAATCCAGGGGCGGGGCTGGGACGGGAAATGTTTTAATGGACCAGGATGCCGCGCCCCTGGAGGGCAGCGACGGGGGAGAGATGCGACATCCTGAACCCCGACTTGATTTAAATCGGGCGGCATGCTTTTACCAATGATAATCGGAATAAGCACGTTGCCTGTGCGGTTGGACTCTCTCATCCTACCACGTATTTACCTATACAGTCGGGTGGCCCCCCCAAGATACCTCTGGCATTTTTATCTAAAGCATCCATATTATCCCGTATGAGCAAACTGGCGGGAATACGAATAGCCGTGATCGGCGCGGGGCCGGCCGGGATATTCGGGGCTATATCGACGGCGGAGCATAACCGAGCGGCGAAAATCACGATATTCGAGGCCACCGACAAACCGCTATATAAAGTCAGTATCTCCGGCGGCGGACGATGCAACGTCACCCACAATTGTTTCGATCCGGCCGAGCTGGTGAAAAACTACCCCCGTGGATTCAAAGAGCTGCGCGGTCCGTTCTCCCGTTTTCAACCCAGGGACACGATAGCCTGGTTCGAGCGGCACGATGTCCGTCTGAAAGCCGAGAGCGACGGACGTATGTTTCCGACAACCGATAGCTCATCGACCATCGTAGACTGCCTGCTTGAGACAGCGGCCCGTTCGGGGATTAATATTCGGCTCGGGGCCAGGGTAAAACGTATTAAAGCCTCCCCCGCGGAATCCGGCCCGCCCTTGTTCGAGATCGAAAGCCACGACAAAACCCGCGAACAATACGACAGGGTTCTGATAGCTTCCGGAGGCATCTCGCAGGGGCATCGGCTGGCTAAGGCCCTCGGACATAATATCGTGGCGGGAGTTCCCTCGCTGTTTACCTTCGATATAAAAGACCGTCGCCTCGATGGTCTGGCCGGAACCAGTTTCCAGGCTGTGCGGCTTGCCTTATCGGGCAGGGGAAAGAAAAAGATTGAACAGACCGGGCCTCTGCTTATCACTCATTGGGGATTGAGCGGCCCCGCCATTC
>JAHEDG010000020.1 GCA_024641335.1 Candidatus Zixiibacteriota bacterium | reverse complement strand
CAATTCCGGGGCCGACCGCACGAAGCTCGTTTTCCATTTTCATCGCTTCGACAATCATCAGGCCGTCACCCTTTTTAACCTTCCCCCCTACTTCCACTTCGATCTTGAGAACCAGGCCGGGCATGGGGGCTTTGAGCAGCGAGAGTTTGGCGGCGGCGCCGGTATCTCCCATAAGCTTCCTGAACCTATCAGTTTTCTCGTCGACTACATCGGCCATGATTTGCCCGGAACCATGCCAGAGATTGAAACCGCCGTTGGATTTTTCCAATTCGAACTCATAGGCGATATTGTCGGCCAGCAGGGAATGGATATTCCCCCCTTTGAGTCTTTTATAATCGATCCGCACCGGACGGCCGTTAATCGTGATAACGGAATTATCACCGTCAATAGCGATCTCGAATTTTCGATTTCCGATAGTAACCTGATATTTCATAACTTCCTTATTCCCTGCCTGATTCACACCCGGGACGCCAGGAGAGTTTCCATGGCGAAGCTTCGGGTTTCTTAACGGATGAAAGAGACAAAGTGTTCCGAGCTTCATGTTCCGCTATGACAGCGGTCAGGGCGGCAGCCTCCTCAAGAGCGGAGATTCCATCCTCTTTGACCTGGTAATATTCCTTAATGAAATGAGTGGACAGCCGTCCGGCTGCAAATTCCGGGTGGACCAGGATAGTCTTATGGAAATCGATATTGGTAGTTACACCCGAGATCCGGTACTCGTCGAGAGCCCGGAGCATCCGGCTGACAGCCTGTTTTCTATTTTTGCCGTAGGCGAGGAGTTTGGAAATCATAGGGTCGTAGTACACGCTTATTTCAGCCCCTTCGTAAACCCCGGAATCGACCCTGATTCCCGGCCCAGCCGGCTCGTGATAGGAGCGTAACAGCCCGGTAGATGGCAGAAAATCGGATGATGGATCTTCGGCGTAGATTCGGCATTCGATGGCATGGCCCTCGATTACAATATCATCCTGCGAAAAAGAGAGTTTTTCGCCCGCGGCGATCAGGATCTGCTCCACTGCCAGGTCGATTCCGGTGACCATCTCCGTGACCGGATGCTCCACCTGCAAACGTGTGTTCACTTCCAAGAAATAAAAGTCCTTTTTATCATCGGCGAGAAACTCGACCGTCCCGGCGTTGACATACCCAGCGGCCCTGGCCGCGGCTACCGCGGCCTGCCCCATTTTTTTACGCATATCCTGATCGACCAGAGGACTGGGGGCTTCCTCGATGACTTTCTGATGTCGGCGCTGGATGGAGCATTCCCGTTCGCCGAGATAAACACAGTTACCGTGAGAATCGGCGATAATCTGTATTTCCACATGCCGAGGACGGGCCAGGTATTTTTCTATGTAAATTCGATCGTCGCCAAAAGCCGATTTCGCCTCGGATTTCGCTCCCCTGACGGCAGATTTTATCTCGGAGTCATCGTTGACAACCCGCATACCTTTTCCTCCGCCTCCGGCAGCTGCCTTGATCAGGATCGGGAATCCGATTTCTTTAGCGATGGCAATAGCCTGTTTTTCGTCGTCGACAGGTTTTTCAGTACCGGGAACAACCGGCACTCCGGCTTTTATCATGGCAGTTCTGGCGGTCATTTTATCACCCAGCAGCTTAATAGCTGAGGGAGTCGGTCCGATAAAGATCAATCCGGCGCGCCGGCAGGCTTCGGCAAAATTGGAGTTTTCCGCAAGGAAACCGTAACCTGGATGAACAGCCTCGGCCCCGGAATCAATGGCGGCCTTGATAATTTTATCGATGACCAGATACGATTCGGAAGATGGAGCAGGGCCTATAGCGTAGGCTTCGTCGGCCAAGCGGACATGGAGAGCGCCCCTATCGGCTTCGGAGAATACGGCGACAGATTTGATATCGAGATCACGGCAGGCACGTATGACCCGAACGGCTATCTCTCCCCTATTGGCGATCAGGATTTTCTTAAACAAGCGGTAACCTCGACTATCTATTTTCCAAGGGAGTTTTTATAAGCGATTAATCCGGGGAGATGCTCTTTATTATGCTCGAAAGTGATTTCGGAGAGCCATTTGGGCGTTCCGCCGCGCTTGTCCCAGATCTCCTCCGGTATCGCGGAAACATCGGCAACCAGCGACGAGTGAGTCAGATTGAGCATTTTCAAAACCTGTGTGGCGGAGAGGTGTTTGAGATTTTCGATCCAAAAATCGTTGAATTTGAGGATGATTTTCTTGTCATTGAGGTAGTTCCAGTCGGGCTGATGCCCGGTACGCCAGACAGTCAGGGCCTTGACCGCCTCCCCTTCCCACATAGCGATATGCAGAAGAACATCGCGCGCCGACCATTTTCCGATGGTATTCTGGCGTGAAAGTTCATCTTCGGTCAGCTCCTGGACAACGTCCAGTATATCAATATGGGATTTTTTAAGTTCATCGGCTATCGACATATCATTCTCCCATTGCCATTAAGACCGCAATTCCGGATAGTTTATTTTATTGAAGATATAGCCCGAATTTAAGATGGTCAATGATAATCAGAATCATGTATTTTTAAACTTTGATCCTGAGGCAAGCGGCATAAGGGTCCTGGCCGTCCGAGAGGATTTCGGGTTGAGCCTGGAAATCAGGTGATCGACCAAATGATCCAGTATTAAGCCGCCAGACCGCCCTCGTCGATAGCTTTCTTGTTCAATTCAACCATCTTATCATTGGCCCGGGCATAAACCTTCTTAATGCTTTCCTTTAATGTTCCGAGCCTAACCGCTTCTGTTAGTTTGGCATAGGCACCGAGCATAACCATATTTGCCGCTTTGACATTGCCGATCCGTTCAGCGATCTCGCTTCCGGCGATTTCGATAACTTTAATATCTTTTCTGGCCGGCCGAGAGGAAACCAGGGTTGTATTGAGAATAAGCAGGCCGCCCGATTTGAGAGAATTTTCGAAACGAGCCAGCGACGGTTCATTCATAATAAGCAAAGTATCCGGAGAACCGACCACAGGGGAAGCCACCGGATCGGTAGATACGACAACGGAACAATTAGCGGTACCGCCTCTCATTTCGGCGCCATAAGCTGGGAAAAATGTGACGTTCCTTCCATCCATCATGCCAGCATAGGCCAGGAGAATCCCTCCGGACACAACACCCTGCCCACCGAAACCCGACATAATAATACCCTGGTACATATCAGGACTCCTTTTTAACGGCATCTTTTTTCGGCCTGGCTTTTTTATCGTCCTCGGGTTCTTTATATATCCCCAGGGGGAAGTATGGAGTCATCTCATTCCTGACCCGTTCCAAAGACTGCAGCGGAGTCATGCCCCAATCGGTGGGGCATTGGGATAGAATTTCGACCAGCGTGAACCCTCTGCCTTCGAGCTGATACTGGAAGGCTCGTTTAATGGCCTTTCTGGTCTTGACTACTCCGGCCGGTTTATCAACGGTAGTTCGTTCCAGGTAGACCGGACCGTCAAGGGCAGCCAGGAGCTCGCAAACGCGGATCGGATATCCGTTGGCGGCAACAGTTCGTCCCGCAGGGGAAGTTGTCGAGCGCATTCCCAGGAGTGTCGTAGGAGCCATCTGTCCGCCGGTCATACCGTAGATAGCGTTATTGATGAAAATGATAGTGATATTTTCGGATCTGGCGGCGGCGTGAAGAGTTTCGGCCGCGCCTATGGAGGCCAGATCACCGTCTCCCTGATAAGAGAATGCCAGTTTATCGGGAAGATTTCTTTTGATTCCGGTGGCGATAGCCGGTCCTCTGCCGTGTGCGCCCTGAATCATATCTATATTCAGATACTCGTCGGCGAAAACCGAGCAGCCGACCGGGGCCACTCCTATGGTATTTTCCTGAACTCCCAGTTCTTCGTAACATTCGGCTACAAGACGATGAACTACTCCATGCCCGCAGCCCGGGCAGTATCTCATAGGAATATCAGTCAATCCCTTTGTCTGTTCAAAAACGATTTTCATTATTTATCTCCAATCCGGCTAATTATCAGACATAAAATTTGGATTTATCGCCCGAAAGGACTTTTTTAGCAACTTCCAGCACTTCCTCGCCTGTGGGTATTCCTCCTGCGGGACGTTTGTGTAGATAGATCTCTGATCTGCCGTTAATCGAGAGTTGAACATCCTCTACATACTGCCCGAGGCTCATTTCCACTACGAGGAATTTGCCGATTTTTCCGGCTAAATCCCGGAAGATCCGGGTAGGAAACGGCCAGAGAGTTATGGGGCGGATATAACCGATCTTCAGGCCTTCTTTGCGCCCCTGGGCCATAGCGGTTTCGCAGATACGAGCGGAGGTGCCGTACCCGGTCAGGATGAGATCAGCGCCATCAGTGTTGATAGCTTCGTAGCGAACTTCCTCAGCTTTAATTTCGTCATATTTTTTCTCCAGCCGGTAATTCCACTCTTCCATTTTGCCGGGTCTTAGATCGAAGGATTTGACGACTCTGCGTTCTTCAGGCTTAGATCCCCGCAAAGCCCAGTCGGGAATGGAAAGAGAATCTGCTTCGACAGGATCGAAATCGAAGGTTACCGGTTCCATCATCTGACCCAGGATACCGTCAGCCAGAACCATGGCCGGTATGCGATATTTGAAAGCGATATCGTAGCAGATCCTGGGGAAATTGGCCATTTCATCGACTGATTTGGGAGCCATGACGAAAACGCGATAATCGCCGTGGCCTCCTCCACGCGTAGACTGGAAATAATCGCCCTGGGACGGTGCGATATTGCCGAGTCCTGGTCCTCCGCGGACGATATTAGCGTAGAATATCGGCAATTCAGCTGAAGCGCAGTAAGATATCCCCTCCTGCTTGAGACTAATCCCGGGTGATGAGGATGATGTCATTACCCGTCGCCCGACTGCGGCCGCGCCGAACAGCATATTGATAGCCGAGACTTCGGATTCGGCCTGCAGGAAGGTCCCTCCTGTTTCGGGCAATCTCCAGGACATATATTCGGGTATCTCGTTCTGTGGGGTAATGGGATAGCCCGCAAAGAAGCGGCATCCGGCCCGAACGGCTCCTTCGGCCAGGGCTTCGTTGCCTTTCATCAGTATTCTTTCAGACATTGCATACCCTTCCTATTTATAAACAGTAATAGCGACATCGGGGCAAACAAACGCGCAGAGTTTGCAGCCGGTACAGGCCTCGGATTTGACCATGGTGGCAGGATAATAACCGTTGGCCGAAAAAGTCTTCGACAGACCGATAACATCATGCGGACAGGCCGGGATACACAGCTCGCAGCCTTTGCAGCGAGTAACATCAACATCTATCTTTGGCATCAGAATTCCTCCAGAAACCGGTTAGCGATCAAGCCGGATAATAATAACCCCTCGACCGATTATGGTCAAGGGGTTTAGTACAACTTTTCACAAGCGCACTCGATCGCATGTTATCATCCGGAACATGGTGAATATACGTAACATGCTGCTATCAGTGGTGTTACGTTTATCCGTAATATTCTTTATGATTGCACTTGCAGATTTTAACGATACCCTTTTTATACTTAACCGCCCCATTGCCGCCCTGCAAAGGCTGGACCAACATGGTGGGGGTTTTTGGCGAACTGCAGACCTCGCAATTTTCCACGTGAATTTTTTTCGAGGCCTTGTCCGCGAAAGATTGTCTTTTTGCCATCGATCCTCCGTTTGCCCTAATATAGCGTTAAATATGCGGGGGGCAAAGAGTTTTTTAGCGATATTTCGGATATTTTCACCGTCTTATTACCTGATTCTGTAAAGAAGTCCCTGCCCTGAAGATTCGAAACCGCTGGTATCTGTGAGAGATTGGGATTTGATCAGATCAACGAGGAAATGGTCGCGACCGGTTTGCCGGGGCAATCTGAATCCGAAAACACAGCTCAACGTAGTGTCTACCTGCGCGAAGAGAGTATGGCGGCCATCCGCCGCCGGATATGTAAGGCGGACATAATCCTGTGGATTTTGAGCGGTTACTTCGACAGTAAGAGATTCGCCCGGAGAGAAAGTAAGAATATCACTATATTCCATTACCCCGGCGCCGGTGTAATAATCGGGATAGGATTCGGATCTGATATGGATCGAGCGATCGGGAGTTAAATACGCGCCGTTTAGGAAGGCGTCGCTGATCCCCTTCAGAAGCCACCCGCGGCGGAAATTATAATTGAATCCCCATTTTTCGAATCGGGCCAGAATCAGTCCATCGATAATATATTCTTTGGACAGCCTTACCGGAACAGATCCTCCGTTGGAAGTATCGACTCCGATTATTTCAACAGTTCCCCAGAATCTTTTTCCATATCGGACAGCAGCGACCGGCACGCTGCCGGCTGTATCTCCCTGCTGAGGGTAATCGATTTCGATTCCGATAAACAGTGAATCTGTTGAGGGCTCATACCAGTAAAAAAGCGGGACGATCTGCCGGGCGAGAAAAACGGTAGTATCGGGAACGGAATAATCATAAACATTAAGATTAAAATCAGGCACTTTATCGTACCTGATAATATTATAGATAGCATCCTCATTAGTAGGTTCGTTCGGAGAGGTGACATCGGCGCCGCCGCAGCCGAGGATCGACAGAACGACTGGAATGGTAAAGACAGGATACTTTAATAGAACACTTTTCATTTTTTCCCCACAATTTTTCTAAGGCGAGAGATTTCGTCACGAAGCTCGGCGGCTTTTTCGAACTGAAGGTTTTTGGCCGCCAGTCTCATCATTTTTTCGAGCGCCTTTAGTTTATCCTCGTATTCGAGTCTGGCCACTGCGTCGATCTCCTGACCGGCGGATTTTTCGGGCAAGGCGGTTTTGGAATCGGCGAAGGAGGTGGCTTTCAATATTTCATCTCTGGTTTTAAATATCGTTGCCGGTTCGATACCATGTTTGAGATTATATTCTGTTTGAACCTGACGTCGTCTGTCAGTTTCGGCGACTGCTTTTTTTATCGAATCGGTCATTCTGTCGGCGTAGAGTATGACTTCGCCGGCCTTATTGCGGGCAGCTCGGCCGGCTGTTTGAATCAGGGATCTTTCAGATCGGAGGAAACCCTCCTTATCGGCGTCAAGAATGGCAACCAGTGAGACTTCTGGAAGATCGAGCCCCTCTCTTAGAAGATTAATACCGACCAAAACATCGAACTCGGCCAGACGCAAATCCCGCAGGATCTCGACTCTGTCGATAGCGTCGATTTCGGAATGAAGGTAGCGTACCCGAATGCCGATGTTCTGGAGGTATTCGGTCAGATCCTCGGCCATCCGTTTTGTCAGGGTGGTAACCAATACTCTCTCCCCTACAGCGCTTTTCCGACGAATCTGTTCGATCAGGTCATCGACCTGTGAGGCTATCGGTTTGATGATGATGAGAGGATCAGTTAATCCGGTGGGCCTGATGATTTGTTCGACTACAACGCCTGCGCATTTTTCAAGCTCGAATTCCGCCGGTGTTGCAGAGACGAAGACAGTCTGGTGGAGCCGCTGTTCGAATTCCTCGAAGAACAACGGCCTGTTATCGAGAGCCGAAGGGAGACGGAAACCGTGCTCGACCAGGGTTTCCTTTCGGGATCTATCACCTTTGAACATCCCCCTGACCTGGGGGATAGTCTGATGAGATTCGTCGATAATGGTCAGGTATTCATCAGGGAAGAAATCGAAAAGGGTATAAGGAGGATCGCCGGAGTTTCTGGCGGCCATATGCCTGGAATAATTTTCTATGCCGGCGCAATGACCGATCTCCCTCATCATTTCGATATCATACCCGGTTCTTGATTCGAGTCTTTGCGCTTCCAGAAGTCTGCCGTTATCTCTTAGAAACTTGAGCCTTTCCTCGAGCTCTATCTGGATATCATCGATAGCCCGCAGGAGATTTTTATGCTCGGTGACGAAATGACGAGCCGGGTAAACAGCGTGTTTTTCTTTCTCAGAAATCACGGAACCGTCGACCAGATTGACAATAGTGATTTTTTCAATTTCGTCGCCGAAGAACTGAATTCTGACGGCTTCTTCTTCGTAGGCGGGGTGAATTTCGACAACATCTCCCCTGACACGGAAATGCCCCCTGCCGAATTCGATATCGTTGCGGGAGTAATGGATATCGATGAGTTTTTTGAGGAGTATATCTCTTTCGAAGGTTTGTCCTTTTTCAAGGAATACCAGCATGCTTTTATAATCGGCGGGAGAGCCGAGACCATAGATACAGGAAACGGAGGCGACAATAATGACATCATCGCGCTCCAGCAACGAGGAAGTAGCCCTGAGGCGGAGACGGTCTATATCGTCGTTTATGGATGTGTCTTTTTCAATGAAAGTATCCGAAGATGGAATATAAGCTTCGGGTTGATAGTAATCGTAATAGCTGATAAAGAACTCAACGGCATTTTCCGGGAAGAACCCCTTAAGCTCACCGTAGAGTTGGGCGGCCAGAGTTTTATTATGCGAGATTACCAGGGCGGGCTTTGAGTACTCGGCTATAACATTAGCCATAGTAAAGGTCTTGCCTGATCCTGTCACCCCGAGCAAAGTTTGGAATTTATCTCCTCTGCGGAGTCCCTCGGTCAGTTCCCTGATGGCCCGAGGCTGGTCTCCTTTGGGTTGATATCCGGATATTAGTTTGAATTCTCCCATAATCTATATATTATAACTGTCTGGGAATCGAAGAGTATCCAATTATTTCATCAAAATCAATTAAGAGTGAATTTCAAGCGCCGGATTTTGCCGTAAGCTCCGCGAGCAATTCTCCGACGGTATAATGAGAACCGGTAATAAGCAGAACATCATTTTTCCCGGCCAATTCCCGTCCGGCGGTGAAAGCGTCCTTAACCATGGGGATAACCCTGATATTCGATCCGGACCTGGTGATTTCTTCGGCCAGGGCATCGGGATCGGCGGATCTGTCGGTCATAGGCCTGGTCAGGATGATCATACTGGCGAATTTATCCAGTTCTTCCAGCATTTTTTTATAATCTTTGTCCGAGAGAATGCCGAAAACGGCGATAATTTTGGTATCGGGGTAAAATTCAGTGAAATACTCTCTGAGCCGGGACATAGCGGCGGGATTGTGGGCCACATCGAGAATGATATCAGGATTATCGGAGATCCGCTGAAGACGTCCATCCCATTTAACCGATCTGAATCCTGCGGCCACGGCGGTCGGCGAAACGGCCATTCCTGTTTGCTCTTCGAATAACTCTACTGCTATCAAGGCGGCCACGGCATTTTCCAACTGATGCCTCCCGGGCAAACTTAGGCGCAGATTATAGTATTTATTGGACCTGGTGAGGATATCCAGTTCGGAGCTGTCACGATTAATATCTTTGATAATCCACTGGGTTTCATCAAAAACAGAGACCAGTTTACATTTGTTTTTCTCGCATGTTTGCCTGATAACCCTGCGGGCGTCCAAATTGGAAGCGGCAGTAACCACCGGTATACCCGGCTTGATAATCCCTGCTTTTTCGGCTGCGATTTCTTTTATTTTGAATCCGAGCCATTTGGTATGCTCGGTGGCGACGTTGGTGATAATCGAGACCTTTGGCGTGATAACGTTGGTAGCGTCAAGCCGTCCTCCCAAACCTGTTTCAATGAGGGCGATATCGACTTTTTCCTCTTTGAAATAGGCAAGAGCCATTCCGGTAACTGCCTCGAAATAGGTTATGGGGAGTTTTTCGATTTTCTTTTTATTATTATTGAAAAAATCGGTTATGAATTTCTTATCGATATATCGTCCCTCTATCCTGATTCTCTCTCGGAAATCGAGCATATGAGGTGAAGTATAAGCGCCGACCCGATATCCGGCGGCGATCATCATAGCCTCCATGATGGCCAGGGTGGATCCCTTGCCATTAGTCCCGGCCACATGAATAGAAGGGTAGCTATTGTGGGGGTTTCCCAGATGGGAGAGGAATTTATTTATATTGGAGAGGCCCAGCTTAATGCCGAACTTCTCCATCCCCATAATGTAATCCAGGACTTCGTTATAGTTCATCAAAGCGGAAACTGCCGGTCAGATTCGGTTGGAAGCATGTATCGGAGCAACCTGGCGATGGACTCTTTTAATTCCGGTCTGGATACTATGGCATCGAGGAAACCGTGCTCCATAAAGAATTCGGACGACTGGAATCCTGGAGGAAGCTCGCCGCCGATGGTTTGAGCGATAACTCTGGGACCAGCAAAACCGAGGAGAGCTTTCGGCTCGGCGATAATGATATCGCCCAATGAGGCATAGGAGGCCATAACGCCTGCGGTTGTAGGATTGGTGAGCACGCTTATATAAGGAATGCGTTTTTTATTAAGCAGGGCTAATAACGCGGATGTTTTGGCCATCTGCATAAGAGATAGAATTCCTTCCATCATTCTGGCGCCTCCCGAGCAGGAAACGATAACCAGGGGGATTCCGCGATCGAGGGATCTTTCGATCGCGCGGGCGATTTTCTCACCGACAACGCTTCCCATGGAGCCGCCGATAAAATTGAAATCCATTACAGAAAAAGAAACATGGAGACCGTCGATACTTCCCAGGCCTGTAATGACGGCGTCATTCCTGCCGGTCTTCTTTCTGGCGGCGGCGATTCTTTCGGGGTATTTTTTCGAGTCTTTAAAGTTCAAAGGATCACCTGACACCAGATTGATATCGAATTCGTCGAAACTGCCTTCGTCGATTATAAGCCTTATATAGGAGGTGGCCGGAATGCGAAAGTGGTAATCGCATTTGGCGCATACCCAGACATGTTTTTCGAGGGACATAACCGTAAGTATTTCGGCGCAGGACGGACATTTAGTCCAGACACCGTCGGGGATATTCCGTTTTTCATCACCGGCGATACTTTTCTGTGACCGTTTGAACCACTCGACCATTATATCTCCTTAACCATGACAATCGCTGATTCCCTGGGGCTGGAATAATAGTCTTTTCTCTGCCCGATTTGCTGGAAACCATAGGATTTATAAAGCGATTGAGCAGGCGTATTGGATTCCCTCACCTCCAGGAAAACAGAAGCGCACTTATTTTCGGCGGCCGTTTTCAGGATTTCGTCCATAAGGAGCTTAGCTACTCCCCTTTTACGATATCCGGGGGCAACGGCGAAATTTCCGATCTGCACTTCCCCGGCGACAATGTAGAGATTGGTATACCCGACTATAGTGTTTTCGAACTCGGCCACCAGAGGAAGAGCCATGTCGTTATTGAGATCGGTTTTGAAAGCGTTCAAACTCCAGGGATCGGAAAACACTTCTTTTTCTATATCGGTGACCTTCTCGAGGTCGTTCTCGGCCATCCGCCGAATAGTAATCGCAGACATAAGTTATCCTTTTCCCTGTCCCAGACCTGGCATTCTGATATAGCTTGGAGAAGCTGAAGAGATGTCTAGTTTTTCACCGGCGAGAATCATTTGTCTTCCCAGCCGGGCGATTGTCCCGCCGATGATGTTGGGATCGATAGTATCGCCTGCGCGAGAGAGAGCTCGTAATCCGGGTCCTACAGGTTTGAAGTTCTCAGAAATCAAACGGGTGATATCCTCGGATGTTCCGACGGAATCAGGGATGAGCCGCACTATATCATAGCCCTTTTTCTCAAAGCCGCCGTAATAGAATTCGCTCCGACGGGCATCCTTGATCGCCAGGATACGGCCGTCAATCGGGGAGGCGTGGGCAATAACGGTTAGAGACGAAACTCCGGCCAGGGGCAGATTCAAAGACCAGCCCAGTCCTTTGGCCGCGGCCAGTCCGACCCTGAGTCCGGTAAACGATCCGGGGCCCAAGGCAACGGCAATTCCATTCAGATTATCGAGGCTCATTTTTATCTTAGTCAGACTTTCCACCAATAGCGCGTGCAATACGTTTTTATTTCTTTGCTCCGGCTGGGATGATACGGAAACAAGAGTACCTTCCGGGCCGGCTATCCCCACGGAAACGAAATCATCGGAACTGTCAATTCCCAGGATCAACACCGGCAATAATCTCCAGCCGCCTGATTTGAGGATCGACGATGTTTAAGTAAATATCGAACCGTTTAATCGGCAACATATTTTTAATCTTTTCAGCCCATTCAATGGCCAGAATCCCGTCGGACTCGAGATAATCAGTCCACCCGAGCTCATCGATTTGGGCCGTATTTTCAAGTCTGTACAGGTCAAAGTGATAGAGCGGGATATTTCCGGGATATTCGTTGATTATGCTAAAGGACGGGCTCTTTGCCGGCCGGGAACAGTTCAATCCTCGTGCCAATCCTCGGACAAAGCAGGTTTTCCCCGAACCCAAATCACCGTAAAGGGCGACGATGTCCCCTGGTTTTAACGCGGAAGCCAATTCGACGGCGATTTGTTCGGTCTCGTCCGGGCTCATTGAATCTGTCAGCAGAAGTTGTTTCATAAGGCAGCGTGATTTAACGAGAATAATATAGAACAGCCGGATTGTCTACAGTTATCTGGGCCGCAAGGTGGCCACAGGCAGAATCATTTCATCCAGGGAGATACCGCCATGCTGGAAACTATGCTGGTATTGCCGGCGGTATTCAGAGTATTTGGTCGGATAAACGAAATAGTAATCCTCCATGGCGATGATATAGGTAGTAGCCAGACCCCAGGTCGGCAGTTTCAGATTTTTAGGATTTTTAATCAGCCAGGCCTGTTTGGGATCACAGTTGAGGTTATCGCCATATTTATATCTGAGGTTGGTAGAAGTATCTTTTTTTCCGTAGGCGATGGCTCCCCTGGATCCAATGACCGAACCGTGATCGGTGGTGATGACAACGGCGCAATTCCATGCGGCCAGTGTTTTGAGCATATCGAGCATGTGCGAATACCCGAACCAGGATTGAACCAATGAGCGAAAGGCGGCTTCATTGGGGGCGATCTCCTGAAGTATCTCCGACTCGCTGCGTCCGTGAAGCATAATATCGACGAAATTATAAACGACGGACAGGAGAGGCACATTGGAATAGGATTGAATTTTCCTGGCCAGATTCTGTCCCTCGTCATAATCGAGGACTTTTACATATTTGGGCTCGGACTTCAGATTCAGTCCCAATTTAGCCAGGTTTCTATCGAGAAGCTGACGTTCGTGCCTGTTACGGCTGGCCTCGTTCGAGGATCTATCCCATAATTCCGGATACAGCTCGGAGACTTTATCAGGATATTCACCTGCGAATATGGAGTTTCTGGAAAAGGGAGTGGCCGTGGGCAGGATGGAATAATAGTAGTCTTTCTTGATAGTAAAATACTCCGCCAATAATGGCTCTATCATCAGCCATTGATCGAGCCGCATACAATCGACAACAATAAAGAATGTCTGAATACCCTCTTTAAGCAGAGGGGCGACATGATCGCGTACCACGTCAACCGATAAAGGGGGCCGCTCTCTGGCTCCGATCCAGCTTTCGTAATTTCTGGCTACGAATCGTCCGAATTCGGCGGAGCTTTGTTTTCGCAGATCCAGAAGTGACTGTTTGAGACCGACGTCTCTGAAACTTTCGAGTTCCAGGTCAATTTCGGAGAGCTTGACATGAATATCCACCCAGTCCCTCCAACCAAGGGGTCCGGAGAGCTGGGCGTTGATTTTATTAAACTCTGTCACGAACTCCCGGGTCAATCTGCTTTCGGTCAATCGCTGACGGTCAAGGATCCTTTTAATGGCTGAGAGTATCTGGCTGAGATTGACAGGTTTGGTGAGATAATCATCGATCTTTTTGCCAATGGCTTCGTCCATCAGATGCTCTTCTTCAGATTTTGTGACCATGATTACCGGCAGCTGGGGATCGATATCCTTAATACCCTCAAGCGTGGACAATCCGTCGCGCCCTGGCATCATCTCATCGAGCAGCACCAGATCGACTCCCCTTTTGGAGACGATCTCGATAGCGTCATCGCCGTTGGAGGCTTGCAGCACATTGTACCCTTTATCCTTTAAAAAGATGACATGAGCCGAAAGCAGATCGATTTCGTCATCAACCCAAAGTATCGTTTTCAAATTCTCTTTTTGCATAATATCAAGCCGGAATCTCGACTCCGAAAGCGGTTCTTATTCCCGGATCGGAGTATTTCAGGCTAATTTTTCCTCCATGATATTCTTCGACGATTCTTCTGGCCAGGGTCAGACCCAGTCCCCAGCCTCTTTTTTTGGTGGTAAAGCCGGGGGCGAATATTTTTTTTTGTTCGGAAGGAGGCACTCCCCTGCCGTTATCCTCGACAATAACAACAGCCAATTTCTTCTGTTGATTATACTCGGTTTTGATGAGAATGATCCCGGCCTTCGGACTTGTGGACTCCATAGAGTTTTTAACAAGATTCTCGACGACCCAGCGGATTAGCTCTGCGTTTATTTTAACGGGTGGAAGTTCTCCGTATTTTTCGGTGATGGTAATTCCTTTAGAAGGCATTCTCATTTTAAAATAAGCGGCTACTTCTCTGACCACTTCGTTCAGGTCTGATTCTTCGATATCCGGTATCGATCCGATTTGTCCGAATCGGGTAGCGATTCGGTCAAGACGTTTTAGATCGCTGAGCATTCGCGATGAGATTTCGTTGAAGTCGTTTTCCGGACCATCGCCGGTAAACAGAATAATGCCCTGATCATGTTTTATCTTGAGCAGTTCTACCCATCCTATCAGAGATGACAGGGGCGTACCGAGTTGGTGAGCTGTTTCCTTGGCCATGCCAACCCAGATCGATCGTTGTTCGGCATGCTGAATATGTCTTATTCCCACAAAGGCGACGAGGATAAAAAAGCCGACCACCGAGATCTCTATGACCGGTATCATCTGGAGGCGGGTAATCATTTCCGAATCGCCGTAATGAAGGATACTGATGATTTCGTCGCCGACGGTAATTTGAATCGGGGCGTTTTGCCGGTCGAATTCTTCGATAAATTCAAATAATTTTCTTCTGCTCGCCATCGTGGTATCGTTAGGGTTTATATTTACAGTCCAGGCGGCGGGAATACCGGCTTTATCGGTTACCACAATTGGAAAATTAACTTTGGTGACTATGTTTTCGAAAATGAAATCGATAACCGCCGGATCTGTGGCCTCGCTGGCCCCGTACTGTATCAGGCGGGCGTAAGCCTGACTGACCCTGGTAGCATCGGCTTTCAAGCCGTTGACAACAGATTGGTTGAAATAAATAAAAAGGCTGATTACGGCGATCATTCCGAAAACAAGAAAGCCCTTGAAAAACCAGGAATAGCCGACATAAGTCCGGTTAGTGTATTTTCTTTTTGCAGCCAATTCCATTTATCCTTTTAACATCTCCTGGCCACCCAAGTATGGTTTTAATACGTCAGGAACAACTACCTGGCCGTTTTTAGTCTGGTAGTTTTCGAGGATACCGATAACGGTTCTGGGCAGAGCCAGCCCTGATCCGTTGAGGGTATGCGGAAATATTGCCTTGCCGCTTTTTTCGGGACGATAGCGCAGGTTCATCCGTCTGGCCTGAAAATCTTCGAAGTTCGAACAGGACGATACTTCGAGCCAGCTCTCCATTCCCGGAGCATAGAGCTCCAGATCGTAGCATTTGGCCGCGGCGAAAGAAAGATCGCCTGTGCAAAGGGTTTTTGCTCTATAAGGCAGCTTGAGCAATTGCAGAACTTTTTCGGCGTTGGCCAATAGGAGTTCCAGCTCGTCATAGGACGATTCCGGCTCGACTATTTTAACAAGCTCTACCTTATGAAATTGATGTACCCTGATAATGCCCCTGGTATCCTTGCCATAAGATCCTGATTCCTTCCGGAAGCATGGAGAGAAGGCACAGATTTTCAGAGGAAGGGATTCGGGCGGGAGAATTGTCCCGGCAGCCATATTGGTAAGGGATACTTCGGCCGTGGGAATCAGATAGAGATTTTCGTTTTCTATTTTATACATATCGTCTTTGAGTTTGGGGATCTGTCCGGTACCCTTCATAGCGTTCTCGCCGACCAGATACGGTACCATAGCTTCGGTGAAACCGTGTTCGGAAGTATGAAGATCTATCATAAAATTGATGAGAGCTCGCTCGAGTCTGGCGACCGGTCCTTTGAGGAAATAGAAACCGGAGCCGCTGACATTAGCTCCCGCGGCCAGATCGAGTCCACCGATTATTTCTCCGATTTCCCAATGCGGTCTGGGCGTAAAGTCGAAGGCTTTGATTTCGCCCCATTTCTTTATCTCGATATTATCCTGCTCTGTCTTCCCTACTGGAACGGAAGGATGAGGCATATTAGGAACCCATAGAAGGATCTCATTGATCTCATCTTCGATCGCGCGAAGCTGATTATCCATGGAGGCGATTTCGTCGCCTACCAGTTTCATTCGGGCGATAATCTCGGAGGCGTCACCCCCCTTTTTCTTTATCCCGGCCACTTCCATGGACGCCGAGTTTCTATCGGATTTGAGTTTTTCAACGTCGACGATAATGGTCCTGCGTTGTTCATCGAGTTCGATGAACCTGTCGATATCGGCTTTCTCGCCTTTATCGCTGACCGCTTTTTTGACAGTGTCAGGATTGGCTTTAATGAACTTAGGATCAAGCATACTTTTCTTCCCGAATTTTTGCCGGCTTAAGACCGAGCAGATGTTTGAGCATCATTTTCAAATCGCCGAGAAACGAGGCGTTTTCCATATACGCGAGATCGAGCGCGAATCTCTCTTCCGGCGAACTGCCGCTATACCCCGGGCCGAATAACCCCGGCCGAACCAGGAATTTTCTCCAGTAACCGGGAATAGCATTCATCAGCGATTTATATTCATCCACGGTAGTAATTGTCACACCATAATAACTGATATCTCCTTTAATTACGGCCAGCAGAAGCCACCATCCCCGAAGGCTGCTTACGGGGCTAGTAGAGTATCGACGAAGCCTTGCTTGCCTTACTCCGGCCGAGACTATCTGGATATCGTTGAAAGATAATTTCTTATTGAGGGCGTCTTTAATAAGGCCAAAAGCGATAAAAGGCATGACAGCGGTTATGGAAATCAGACCCAGGGCGATATCCATAATTCTCTTTAAAAGCTGGGGGAATAACCCGAAATGCCTGATAGAGATTATTTTAACATCTTTATGATTAGTTCGGTATATCTTAAGGCCATTAAGATAAGGATAAGCTCCAGGGCCGCATAAGTAGACGGTTTCCATATAGAAGGCTGATTTGAATATATCCACCAGATCGGGGCAGCTGCTTTCATCCATATCCAAAATAATTCGGGCTGTTTTTTTGAGACTTAAGATATCGGAAATATCATCGAGTTGGCCGAGATTTTCGAGATCGTAGAGGTTATGATTTCCTATATATCCGATTAGGTTATATCGTTTGGCGAAGAGCTCAAGAGGGAATCCTGAAGACGCATTCGAGCCGGGATTTACGATGACGGCGTTAAGTTTGACAGCGGCGTACCTGAATCTGGCAGTTAAATCCCAATATAGCAAAGCCCTGAATAAAACATTGATCGAAAATAGAAGGCTCAAAAATAACAGGATCGAGATTATGGAAATCTGCAGCCCGGTACCAGGCTGGTAATTGGCCAGGATAAATATTATTCCGCCGGCCAGAATGCTTTTGAAAAGCATAGCGATATGTTTTTTTAAGGGATCTTCATAGGAAATGTCATAAAATCCAATGGCCGCGTACAGGATTATCCAGAAAGCGTTGATCCAGGCCAGAGGAACGGCTAAAGTTTCCAGCGGAACTACAACCGAATATTCCAGGATACCGCTGTGATATTTGATCAGGTAATATATGATGAAAGCCAGATTGACGGCGGCAATATCACCGATAATGGTCTTAACGCTATCTCTTATATATAGGAAGTTCTTATACAATTGAGTTCCGATAAACGCCAAAAGCAGGGCAAAAGCGACTACAGTCAGGATTTGGTAGGGCGATTCGCCCATAAAGAAAAGAGCGACCCCGGAGCCTACCAGAATGATATTGATTACGACAATGGTAAGAACCGTGGCCTGACGAGTCATACCCAATCCTCTGATCATATCCCAGGCATGATCCTTACTGGCAATATACACTTTTCTGCCCTTGTTCAGCCTGGTTATGGTGACCAGGGTCATATCGAAAATAGGAAAAGCCATTATTAACACGGGCGATAAAGCCGCGGTCATATTTTTCGATGTATTCAAATGTACGATTCCCAAAGCGGCCAGGGCGAAACCGAAAAGCAGACTTCCCCCGTCGCCCAGGAAAATACTGGCCGGAGATAGATTGTAACGAAGGAAAGCAAGCGCCGAACCGGCCAGAATAAAACTTATCGCGGCGAATAACGGCATTCCCTTTAGAATAAACAAAACACCGAAACCGACGGCTATCGCCAAAGAAATACCTCCGCATAGTCCGTCGAGGTTATCGATAAAATTAATGGCGTTTTGCAAACCGATTATCCAAAGCACCGAGAGCACGTAAAAGGCGGCGGTAGATAATATGGGAGGGCGGTTCTCGACAAATGTCAAGAATATCAAGGCAGCTATTACCTGTCCGAACATTTTCCCCATCGCTCCCATTTCGTAATAGTCATCATATAAGCCTATAAAGACAATTAACACGGTTCCGGAGAGAATACCGACAGCGGTTTTGGAATAAGGAAAATCGAAAAGAAATATTAGAATTAGCAATACAATAACGGACCCGGTCATGACAGCAACTCCTCCACCTAAAGGCGTTGGTTTTCCGTGATCCTTGACTCCGGCAGGAACGTCCATGAAACCGGCCTTTAATGCCCATTTCTTAGTGGGCGGAATTATCAAAAATACGGCCACAAAAGAAATCAAAAAAGCTGATAAATAGAATAAGCTCATTCTTTAAAGTACTCAATAATCTCGTTTATGGTTTTATCGAGGTTTCTTCGCGGCTTGAAACCAATAGCCTTTTCAACCTTGGATATATCCGGCATACGCCGAAACATATCTTCAAAGCCGCTCTCATAGGCATCGTCGTAAGGAACATGCTCGATCGCCGAATCGGACCCGGATAGAGTCTTCACTCTTTTGGCAAGATCGTTAATCGATATTAATTCGGTAGATCCGATGTTGAATACCTGACCGACCGCTTCCTCGGATTCGGCCAACTCGGCCATAGCCCAGACAACATCCCTGACATTGGCGAAGCATCGTGTCTGTTCACCGTCACCGAAAACCGTGAGGTGATGTCCCAGCAGTGCCTGTTGGACGAAGGTAGGAACGACCATGCCATATTGCCCTGTCTGCCTCGGGCCTACTGTGTTAAATAGCCGGACAATAATCACAGGCAGTTTTTTCTCATGAAAATAAGCCAGTCCGAGGAATTCGTCGATAGCCTTGGAACAGGCGTAGCTCCACCGGGACTTGATGGTGGGTCCGTAAACTGAGTCGTCTGTTTCCTTAAAGGGAATGGTATTATTCTTGCCGTAAACTTCGGAAGTGGAAGTGATAATTACCTTTTTTTTATGTTTATTGACATATTTATAAATGATCTCGGTTCCCAGGATATTGGTTTCGATAGTTTCCACAGGCCGTTCGATAATAAGGCGAACGCCTACAGCCGCGGCCAGATGAAACACTTTCTGGCAGCGAGCTATCGAATCATCCATAAGCTCTTCGTTCAAGATCGTTCCGGTGATAAACTCGAAATCGGGATTATCGCGCAAATGAGCGATATTGTCCAGCTTGCCTGTCGACAGATTATCAATGGCTAGAATGGAGTAACCTCTTCCGAGCAATTCTTCCGCCAAAAAGGAACCGACAAATCCCGCTCCTCCGGTTATAAGTATTTTCTCTTTCAATTTAAACTCCTGTTAATGTATTCGACAGCGGTCAACAGGTTGTCCGCTATATTGTCGGGATTAATCCTAACCGCCCCGGGTTCATTGCCGGCGTATCCTGTCTTTACAAGTATGGTTTTAACGCCGGCTGTAAGTCCGGCCATAATATCCGATGACTTATCGCCGATAATCCAACTATTTTTTAGATTTATATTAAGGTCTTCCGCGGCTTTAAGAATCATGCCTGGATTCGGTTTTCGACAGAGACAATTATCAGCAGGCCCGTGCGGGCAATAGTACCAGGCGTCAATTACAATTCCCTCCAGCTCCAAAATGGAAGAAAGCGCATTGTTGAATATCTCCACTGTTTCGGCATCGAAATAACCTCGGGCCACCCCGGACTGGTTGGTGACAACTATTTTTAGAAAATCGGATTTTATGCTTTTGAGTCCTTTGATGGCACCAGATAGAATCTCTATGCTTTCGGTATCTTCCGAAAAGTTCTTTTCCATGATAATAACTCCGTCGCGATCCAGAAAGACCGCTTTATTTTCTTTACTGTTCATGCCGACAGTCTCAATATTCCATGCCGAATACATCCGCCATGCTGGAGAATTTAAAATCTGTAAACAGTCTTTCCAGATTACCTAAAGTTGATTCCAGGCGGTGATAATGGGTCAGGTGTATTCGCCGGGGCATTTCTATATCCGGCTGATCGGGATCGACTTCCCATGGGTGCATATAAAATACGCCGGGATACCCTGATTTGTTTACCTGATTAAAGCCCCATTTGATTACTCTATACGGCCAAAACCTGAAATAGGCGCCCCCGGCGACAGGGAGGTTAACACCGAATAATCTGCCGGTAGTAACCGGGATTTCCACTATTTGTCTTCCCGATTCGGCTGTAATAATATGCTTAAATCTGGCCGATCTAACCATTCCATACCTGTAGTTTAATACTGGGTATACGCTGGAATCGTATTTGAAGCCGTTATCGAGCAGAACATCAAATGCCCAAAACGATTTATCGACTATGGAGAAAATAGGCGCTCTGAAACCTATCGGCTGCTTTCCAATTATCGATCCGATAGCGTCATTAGTTCGTTTAAGTTCGGTATCGAATTTTTCCGGTGTAAGTCTGAATATCTGGGTATGAGAATATCCATGCGAACCTATCTCATGGCCTCTTTCATAAAACAGCTTGATCAGGCCGGGGTATTTTTCGGCGATGTAACCCAGAGCGAATATAGTGGCTTTGACTTTATGCTTATCCATTATATCGATAAGTTTCAGGCTGTTATTTTCTATTCTCGATTCGAAAGAGTCCCAGGCGCTGACATCGTTTTCTTCGAACACCTGAAACCAGTCTTCGAGGTCTATGGAGAACGCGTTCAAGGTATCTGACATATTATTATTCATCTTCCTTTCAGGTTTGTCCGGCGACCGGTTGATTCACCCCTGAAATAACCCGCCGGTATAGGTTATCCATAGCCAGCAGATTGTTTTCCCAACGGTAATTATTTTCGACAAATTCCCGCCCGGCGCGTCCCATTTTTCCTCTTAGCTCAAAACTGACTATTAATTTTTCAATGGCTGCCGCAAGCTCATCTACAACGCCCATTTTTACAAGAAAACCGGTTTGTCCGTCATTGACAACTTCCGGCACTCCACCCACGGCAGCAGCGACCACAGGCAGGCCTGCGGCCGAGGCCTCCAACGCGGCGACGCCGAAGGCCTCAAGACAATTGGATGGCATAGCGAAGATGTCGATATCGGCGAGGAACGCGGGCAGCCTGTTATGCTCTATAAAGCCGGTGAATTCGACCAGTTCATTCAAATTCAGATCCGCGACGAGCTTTTTGTACTCTGGACCGGAATCTCCTTTTCCCGCGATTTTCAATCTCAAGTTATCATACTTCAGATGGAGTTTGTGAAATGCCCGTATTAAAATATCGATTCCGTATTTGGGGCGCAATGATTTCGCGATTCCTATAGTTACTAAGTCTCCCGGAGTTCTCTCGACATATTTGAATTGTTTCAAATCGACTCCGAATGGAATAACCTCTATATTGCTTAACCTGTTATTTAGACTTAAAACGGCATCTTTCAAATAGCGGCTCGTGGCCGTGATATAGGAGGCATGAGACAGCGCCCTTTTAATTATTGCCTTATATATTACATTTTTAAAGGGAAACGCGATCACATCATAGCCCCAGACCGATAGCACTTTGCGAGGGTGGCTGACAAAGCTTGCCAGAAAGCCGAAACTGGAGGCGTGATGAGAGTGGAAAATGTCCGGATTTATCGAAGCTACCATTTTTTTTAATTTTCCGATTCTTAAGAAATATTCTAATTTATTTCCAGCTCCCAGGGAAATTCCGCCGATATCATTATTATCTTTCATTAGAGTAATAAGATCGACCCTATGACCCATTTCCCTCAAACCAAGCACCCATCTGCGGGTATGGATCGATCTTTCATCGGCGAAAAGGCAAATGTGAATCGGCGTATTATTTTCGATATTATCTTTCATTTGATACGACAACCCTATTTAGTCGTCATTAATTCTATATTTCCGAATTAATAATGTTAACCATCTCAACTGCCGATGGTCTGGTTATATGTTTTAGTATTTCCCCATCGGCCGCATAAGCGAAAACTTGTCCGGAAAGATTGAAATCATACCCCTTTACGAAAATCGATCCGGCATTTTCGAGTTCTCTCCATTCGGTTTCATTCCTGGCGATTATAACTGGTTTGCCCAGGAACGCTGATTCTCGTTGTACTCCTCCCGAATCGGTAACGATATATTCAGCCGAAGTTATCAGTGAAAGCAGATCGATATAGCCTACCGGGTCGCAAATGAGAATATTATCAGGCAGCCGGGATTCAAGCGAGTACCCCTTGATCATCTTTCGCGACCTCGGATGAATGGGGAAGACAACCGTATGCGGGGACGTGCCCAGTGACCGTAAAATGCTTTCGAAATTGAGTTCGTTATCGACAGCATCGGCACGATGCAAAGTCGCCAGGACATATTTTTCGGGTAATCCTGAGGGATTAGCCGGCCTGGATAGAATCTTTTTTTGATGCATGCGCAGGCAATCATAGATTATATCGCCGGTATTAAAAACTTTTTCGGTTTTGCCTTCGGATTTCAGGTTATCGACAGCGATGGAATCCGGGCAGAGAAACAAATCGGAAATCGAATCGGTAACCACCCTGTTAACCTGCTCGGGCAGGAATTTATCTTTGGAGCGTACACCGGCTTCAAGATGAACAATAGGAATTCGAAGTTTGGCCGAGGCTATGGCTCCCGCCAGGGTGGAATTAGTATCGCCGACAACAACGGTAAAATCCGGTTTTTCAAAATCGAAAACTGTCTCCAAACCCTCGATCATCCTTCCGGTCTGTTTTCCAGGCGAACCCTGGCCCGAGCTGAGGTGATAATCGGGACGGGGCAATCGCAGTTCTTTGAAAATATTATCGGACATAACAATATCGTAATGCTGTCCTGTATGAATCAAAATTGTCTCGAAAAACCGCCCCATCTCTATAATCAGCGGGGCAATTTTAATGAATTGGGGTCTGGCTCCAACAACCAATGCCGCTTTTTTCATTATTTATCGTAGAACTTCTTGATGCTATCCACAACAAAATCCTGTTCCTCGTCAGTCAGCTCAGGGAAAATCGGCAGGGAGATGGCCTGTCCAGCGATTTTTTCAGAAACCGGGAGATCGCCTGTATTGTAGCCGAGGTCACTGTAGCACTCCTGAAGATGCAAAGGGAGCGGATAATAGGTGTCGAAACCAATTTGATTTGATTTCAGGTGTTCCTTCAGAGCGTCCCTATTCTGGGCTTTGAGAGTGTACTGGTGGTAGATATGATAATTGTGGTCATGAACAAATGGGCGAACGACCTGTGGAAGGTCAGCCAACAGCTGATTATACCGTTCGGCCTTTTGCCGTCTGGCCTCATGCCACTCCGGCAGGTATTTCAATTTGACAAGCAAAATCGCGGCCTGGAGAGAATCGAGCCTGCTGTTGAAACCGACCATCGAATGGTAATACTTGGGTTTGGCGCCATGAACTCTCAATCGTCCCAACAGATCGGCTATTTTGTCATCGTCGGTGGTAATAAATCCGCCGTCGCCGTACGCCCCCAGATTCTTGCTGGGAAAGAAGGAGAAACAGGCGGTTTTCCCGAACCCGCCGGCGATTTTGTTTTTGTATCGCGCGCCGATAGCCTGAGCGGCATCCTCGATAATCGGAATGTTCTTTTTACTGGCGATGGATGAGATTTCGTCCATATCCGCCATCTGCCCATATAAATGAACAGGAATGACAGCTCTGGTTTTAGCTGTTATTTTTTTCTCCAGTTGATCCGGATCGATATTGAAGGTTTTGGGGTCAATATCGACGAAGACCGGTTTGGCACCGAGCCGGCTGACTACTCCTGCTGTGGCGAAAAAGGTAAATGTAGTCGTGATTACCTCATCCCCGGGGCCGACTCCGAGAGCCCGCAAAGACAACAGAAGGGCGTCTGTGCCCGAGGCCACGCCTATACCATGTCTGGCGCCACAATATTCAGCCAGTTTAGTTTCGAGATCCCTGACCTCCGGGCCAAGAATAAACATCCCGTGATCCAGGACCGTTTGCATGGCGTTATCGATTTCGCCCTTTATCGAGGCGTATTGTCTTTTAAGATCCAAAAGAGGAACTTTCATAAATCAATCCTTCACCAATTTTGATTTTCCAGTAATTGTTCGACAGGCACCTCGCGGAATTTTTTCGCAGGAAGACCAGCCATAATCAAACGAGGCTGAGCATTTGAGGTTAGAACAGCTCCGGCTGCGATAAGAGCGTCCTCGCCGATAACCTTGCCGGGCAAAATTACAGCGCCGACCCCTATTCTCGCCCCTTTTTTTATGGTAACACCTTTAAAATGTTTGAATCGTTCTTCTGTTCTTCCAATATAGTTGTCGTTGGATGTGGCCACGCAAGGCGCCACAAAGACCCGATCCTCTATTTCCGAGTAGGCGGTGATATACACATTGGTTTCGAGTTTGCAGTAGGAGCCTATTTTGCAGAAATTCTCGACGGCCACTCCCCGGCCGACAATAGTAAATTCTCCGATTTGGACATTCTCACGAATGGTGGAAAGATCGGCTACCAGCACCTTTCTACCCAGCTTAGCTCCGCGGTATAACACGACGGAAGTCCCGATTATACAATCGTCGGAGACAACCAAAGCCGGAAGCTCCTGATCCTTTGTAACCGCCGAGTTGGCCGCTTTCATCGGTGATTTGCCCAGCACCGAATTATCGTCGATACGAACATTGGATCCGATAGCGGTACCGTCATGAATAATGACGCCGCATCCGATCCTGCATCCGCTTCCGATAAGCACATCCTTGCCGATAAAGCAATTGTATCCGATATCGGTGTTTTCGCCGATTATCGCCGATTCCTCTTTATGGTAGTTCATATCTCCTCAGTTTAGATCTTTTATATTTACATCGATGGGCGCCCCGCCGTTTTGCATCGACTCCTGAGCGGCCGTTAATATGGTTAATACTTTTAAACCGTCCAGACCGTCGGATCTGGGACGGGTTCTATCTTTCACGCATTCGATAAAATGAGCGCATTCGGCCATCAGTGGTTCGGTGGAAGCGACTTTGGGGATAAGTATATCGCCGGCTCTTAAGCTCATATATTCTCCGTAGGTGTTGTAATCGAGTTTGGTATCGACCCCTTTATCATAAAGCCAGATTTTTTCGGAACTGTTGGTATCGTCGAAGACAGCCATCATTTTAGATCCCACTATAGTCAGTTTTCGCTCTTTATGAGGATCAAGCCAGCTGACATGAATATGAGCCATAGTTTTATCCTCGAAATGCATGGTCATAAAGCAGACGTCTTCGATATCTTTTTGAAGATAAGAGGCTCCTGTTGCGGTTACCCTTACAGGAACCTGATCGAGCAAAAACATAATCATGGAGATATCATGAGGGGCGAAACTCCAGAGAGCGTTTTCAATATCCCTGACTTTGCCGAGATTGATTCTGGAAGAATAGAGATAGTAGATTTTCCCCAATTTTCCGGAATGGATATACTCTTTCATGGCCAGAGACGCGGGATGATATTCCATAATATGTCCGACCATCAGGATCTTATCGCGTTTGGCTGCCAGCTCAATCAGCATTTTCCCCTTTTCGACATCAAGAACCAGGGGTTTTTCAACAAATACATCCTTGCCCGCTTTGAGCGCTCTGGCGGCCAGGTCAAAATGATCAGCCGGAGGAGTGGCGATGACCACGGCATTGATCGAAGGATCGTTTATGATCTCCCCCGGATCCTTTGTCCAGGTAACACCGGGGAATGAGCCGCTGATTTTAGCCAGCTGAGCCGGGCTGGCATCGCAACCCTGCTTTACATTGACCCCCGGGAGATTGTAAAAAGTCCTGATCAGATTTCTTCCCCAGGCACCCAAACCGATTTGTCCGATATTAACTGGCATTGTCTTTTCCTTTTTTGCCGAATAGAGATCGTATCCAGTAGAAATCCTCATTGAGCATATCTGTGATTCCGGTCAAGCGATGATAGATTTCGGAATTTTTCTCTTTTTCGAAGTGAACGAATTCCAGGATGATAACAAAAAACAAGGTAAAGCCGAAACTCAAAAAACCCGCCAGAAGGGCAGTAAACACTCTTTTTGGTCTGCTTTTGATCTCCGGAACTCTGGCGACATCGAGTACCTGGACCGTTGGCGTATCTCGCATTTCCTGAATTTTGGCCTGCTCGTACTGCTGTTTGAGCAGTTCGAAAATAGTCTCCTGAATTTTCAACTCACGGCTGATTCGCACGAATTCCAGTCCGAGTTCGGGAGCAATGCTGATAGGAATATTGAGGATGGAATAATCTGCCGAGGTGGAGTCTCCCGATTCCATTCTATCAATCTGTTTTTTAATCTGCTCTATTTTGAATTCCTGATTTTTATATCGGGTATTGTTCGGAAGCAGTGATTTTTTCATTACGCCTAATTCGATTTCAGCCAAAACCAGTTCACCTTTTAGCTGGGCGACAGCGTTTATCGAAGCCTTGACCTGTTCATCAAGGGCGAAGGCGTTATTGTCCTGCTGGAATTTTCGGTAAGCCTCTTCGGCAGCTGCCAGATCGTTGATCGACTCGTTTAATCTTCTCTCAATAAACTCTCTGGTTGCTTTGGCTTTGCTGACCAGATGTTCCTGATTGACCCGGTTGAGTTCTTCCACATAGCTATTGGCGACGGCGGCTGCTAAAACCGGATCGGTGTCTTCATAGGAAATATTGATTATACCCTCTGGTTGGACAATAACGGATGTTCTTCCGGCCAGTTCATCCAAAACTTTGCTATCGAGGTCAATTCCGAACGATTCTTTGAGATTATTTTTCTCAACTACGGCCTGGCTTACTATTTTGCTTTTAACGACCGAGGCATATAGATCGGACGGACTGGCCAGGCCCGGCAATGACATACCGCTTCCGCCCAATAAAGCTCCGAGTCCACCGGGCAGCATCCCTCCCAGGTTTAACCCGCCGGAATCCTTTTCGGGAGGCATTATTGATGTGGTAGCCGTAAACCAATTGGGGAAAAAGGAAATCATTATAATAAATGTCAGTAGCGTGGCGATGAAGGAATTAACCAGTAGGAGCCTGCGCCATCGGAGAATCACACCGATAAACTTCCAAAGAAATTCGTTATCGGTATCGGGAGTATCGATATTTGTCATTTGGTAGCCTGCTGAATTACAAGGTAAACTGTCGCTATATTGCCAATGAAAATCAATGTGTCCTTAATAATGACCGGGTAATTTCGTTTTTTCTTCTCGGGTATCCAGACTGTATCCCCCTGTTCCAGAACGTATCCCTTTTTACCTTTTTTCCATTCTCCGGTAATTCCTTTTATTATGGAGACGCCTCTTTTGCGCGCCCGGTCGGAGTAACCGCCGGCTCTGGCGATATAATATCTATAATCGGCTCCGGGCTGATAAGGCAAAATACCGGGATTGGCGACCTCGCCGAGAACATTGATAACGGTATTCTTACGCGGCACATTGATCACGTCGCCATTCCTCAAGATAAGATCCTTGGTGGAATCGCCGGCGATCAAGCCGACCAGATCAACCGCAACCCTCCCCGGCCTGGATCTGGATTTGATTTTAAAATATTCGTATTCGCTCTCGGACATATCCGAGATTTGCATTTTTTTCAGTCTTTCAAATTCCGTATCGATGATCTCCTCGGCGGAAACTCTGGTAACTTCGGCCTCGTATATAGAGGCGATTTCGGTAAGCCCTCCCGCTTTTTTCAAGATCTCGGAAAACTTGGTCGAATCGGGAGTAATGGCATAGTATCCCGGATAATTAAATTCGCCGGCAAGCAGAACCTGATGTTTTTCATGGTAGTCGCGCAGTTCTTTGATATAGACCCTGTCGTCGGAATGAAGAGGGATATTCCAATTATCGGTTTTCAGATCGAGTTTCAAATTGTATGTTTCCGTATTATCCTTGCGAAACCTGACGATTTCAACTTTGGCGGAATCGGCATCAAGAGTCAAGCCATGGCCGAGATTCAGCAGATCGGCCAGGGAATCGTCAGGGGAATACTCGAAAAATCCGGGATTTTTGACCGCTCCGAAAATCCCATACAGATTTATATCCCGCTCCCGAACAGGGATAAATATCCTGTCCCCTTCTCTTAACATGGGATCGAATTCTGTGCGGCCGGTAATCTCGAATCGAAGTACGTCGGCTCTCAAGTTTTCGCCATTTTGTTTGAAAACCCTGATATTTCTTTTGGAGGCTTTTCCGTCACTTGACCTGGGCATTCTGGTTGTAGGATTATAATTTTGCTCAGAAGTTTCATCACCCATGAAACCACCGGCCAGTTCGATAATTTCGGATACCCTGGAGACGGCAGTAGCCGGATAGGCCCCGGGGTTTTTCACCGCGCCACCGATATATACTTTGAACTCTCTGAGATCGACGAGGGAAATCAGGATTTCCACGTTGCGATAACGCTTGAGGATACCGCGTGATATTTTTTCATCAGCTCCATTAAGAGACAATCCGGCCACGTCGATAGGGCCGACTTCGGGAATGAGCAGCATCCCTTCCGGAGAGACTGTCAGAGTGTATTGTCCCTGGAAATTACCCCAGGTAAAGATGGAAAGCACATCACCGGGACCCAGGATATAGGCCGCGGGGTCTATTTTATTCTCCAGCAGTACCTTACTGGAAACAGGCGTCGAGAACCTGGATTCCACAGAACCCGACGATATGTTTTTTTCGATGATATCGGAAGCAGATGGTTGTCCGCCGGCGTTGGCGGGAATAAGTATAATAACGAAGGCCAGTCCCGCGAAGAGATTTAATTTGCTCATTATGAAAGTTCTTTTCCTGAGTTTATTGGATTTAAAGGATAACATTGACAAGGAACACCCGCAAAATTTGAGAGTTGGTTTAAATTTTCTTCGGTTTTCACTAAACACAACATTTTAACAATTTTGCCCGGTATTCCTCCTTTGCAATCAGATGTCCAATATACGTTTTGGCCCGGAAAGGTCAAGGAAAATATCCAATGGTTTTCCAAGTGTTCTTCCTCTAATTTTCAGGTAATTTTTGCCAGCTTTTGATGTTTTTGGAGTATTCCTTGATTAAATTCCTGGTTTTTTCAGCGGAAGTGGTTTCCGCCAGCAGGTAAAATTGAGCTCTTTTTCGATCCGGCCGTATTAAGACCCAATCCCCGTTTTCTATAATTCGGACACCGTCGATCAAGAGCCTTTCAGCGCCTTCGGAATGTTCCATGAGGAACCTCATGACCTGTCCTTTCTTACCCCAGGAACAAGCGACCTCCTTTTCGACCATATAGAGCTTGTCCCAGGGACCGGTTACGGCGCTTAATTTATTGCCGCTTTTTATCAGCAGCTCCAGAATTTTTACCGTAGCGAACATAGCGTCAACCCCGAGTTGGAAGCCGGGAAAAATAAACCCTCCTTTGGTACCGCCCACGAAAACTCCTTCCCCTGATATGCCGGCTTCCATCATGGCTTGATGATCGCTAGGAATCCAGGAGATCTTCGCTCCGTATTCCCGTGCGATGAGCTCGATACCTGCAGAGGCCGTAACCGGGACGGCGATTTTTTTGGGACGTTCCGATTCGCAAAAAAGCTGGGTGACTTTGAGGAGCGTTTTTTGATGGCTGACGGCCTGGCCGGTTTCCTCGACAACTATGATCTTCTCAGCTCCGGAATTCAGCAAAATGCCAATATCGGCCTTCAGGGATTTCACTATTGAGCCGAGTTGATCGAGGGCCTCTGACTGCCGTTTTACGAAATAATACGCCTGCCGGGGATCGACAAAGGAATTGAGAGCGACAGAATCGACACCCAACGAACCGAGAATACCAGGCAACAGTTCGGACGCTCCTCCGAACCCATAGTCGATGACGACTTTGAATTTGGCGTTCTGGAAAATAGACATATCCACGAAGGAAAGAAACGACTCCCGGTAGGCTTCATGGACTCTCTGTGAATAGTCGATACTGCCTGTCTTGTTGACAGCGGCCCGTCGAAAGTCCTCTCTGGAAAACAGCCGTTCGATGGTTTTTGTTTTGGATGTGGGAAGATCCCGTCCATTATTATCGAAAAAGATGATATCCAACTCGTCATTTCCGTCAGGGCTCAATCTCACATTGATCCCGCCGGCCAGCCTTCCCCTTTTTAATTCCTGCCTGAGGAGAGGTATAGGGGCAGTGCTCAGATCGACAACACTGACTCCAGCCGAAAGTAATCCGCAGGATACCGACCGGCTGATCATTCTGGCTATATCAGTGGCTCCTCGGCAGACCGCCACCGATCTGCCGACCCCGACCATGGCTCCATAGGCCGCTCCCAATTTGGCGGCGAATTCCGGTGTGATTTCGGCATTGCCTATGCCGGTAACCTTAGCGTCGGAAAACAGCTCCCTGCTCCACTTTTCACCCCAGATCAGGCTGGTTGACAAGGTGGCGCCGGGATCTACTTCTTTATTAGGCCAAATTTTCACATTACGTTTAATCCAGGCTTTTTCGCCTACGCGGCTATTATCCGAAATAATACACTCTTCTTCTATTATGGCGGATTCGCCAATCAAGCTGTTTTTGCAAAGAATTGCTTCGGAAACAGAGGCCGCGGGACCGATAGAGGCTCCTTCCCAGGCGACTACCCTGTTCAGATTAGCGTCCCGGCCAACAACGGAATTATTTCCTATGACGCTTTGATAAATTCTGGCCCTGGGTCCGATTCTGACATTGTCGCCAATAATCACGGTTCCGGTAAGCTGAGCGCCATGAGATATTAAAACATTCTCCCCGATATAAACTTGACTATCAGGGGTTTTCGATTTCGTTCCGATTATTTTTACCATTGCTTTACCATCGAGGACATCCTGGTGGGCCACGAAGTACTCCTCGACATTGCCGATATCTCTCCAATAGCCGTCAGCGATATAACCATACAGCTTCATTTTATCTTCGAGCATTTTGGGGAAAAGATCTTTGGAGAAGTCGAATTCTGTTTCGGGCGGAATCAGATCGAGGATCTCCGGCTCCAGAATATATATCCCGGTGTTGACCGTATCGGAGAAGACCTGGCCCCAGCTTGGTTTTTCCAGAAAGCGGGTAATTTTTCCGGATTTGGCGGTAATGACAATGCCATAAGAGAGCGGGCTTTCCACTCTGGTAAGTACGATAGTGGCTTTGGCCTTCTTTTCCTCGTGGAATTTAATGGCTGCAGTAAGATCAAAATCGGTCAGAACATCCCCGGAGATAATAATAAATCTGGAATTCAGATTGCCACCGGCATTTTTGACAGAGCCGGCTGTACCAAAATCGGCCTGGGCGGTAACATAATTCATTTTGACCCCCCATTTTCTGCCGTCTCCGAAATATCCTCTTATCTGGTCGGCCTGGAAATAGAGAATCGAAGTAATATCTATTATTTTGTTGGTTTTAAGAAGCTCGACGATATGCTCCATTACCGGCCGTCCGGCAATCGGTACCATCGGCTTGGGCATATTGGCGGTCAAAGGTCTCAGTCTGGTACCGAATCCTCCGGCCATAATCACGGCTTTCATCATTGACCTCGAATCACGATTTAATCATCATTTCGTTAAGTTTCATAGTCATTTTTCTGAAGCGGACAGGTAAGGCTGCCTGGTAATCTGGCGATGGCACCCATTCCTCTTCGCCTCCATCGTATTTAAATCCCAAAGAAAGATAAAGTTCATTGGCCGGCAGGTTATCTGTCGACGGGGTAACCAGCGCGGTTGAATCAGGCCACCGCGAGTATGTTCTTTTGAGAATCATATTCCAGGCCTCCCGTCCGAATCCTCTACCCTGGAATTTCGGCAGGAGCTTGAGATCGGGGGTGCAGTGATTATTCCTATCGGGGAATGAGATTTTGGCCTCGCCGATAAAGTCGCCGGATTTATTTTCGAGGGCCAGGCGAATTCTATCGCCGGCGGTTTCCGATCTTTTCCAGAAGTTTTCGTATTGCTGATCGCTCCAGCCCAGACCATGCGGATAGCCTACATATTTCATAACTTCCCCCGATTCCCAAAGATTCCGGAGTTTCCCTCGATGCTTTTCTGAAATACGACAAAAATCAATATTCTCCGTAGATGTAAATATATGCCTTCCGACAATATTTTTCAAGCTATTGATGACTGTCCTGAAATCATCGTATTCATAAAAGGGCAGTTCTTTGGCCCGCAGGAAATCCTTTAGAAACGATTTGGCCAATACGATATCCGCGGTTTGAGCCCCGTGATGGTCGGAGTGACCGTCGCCGATAAAGACCGCCGACTGTCCGGGAGATCTCAATCGCGAGATATGATATCCTTTGCAATTTGAGCATTGGCCGCATCCCCGGCCGAAATACGGAAATTCCGGCAATAACTTCCCGTTATTATAACGAGCGCGGTTGGTGATCATCCGGGGATGTTCAATACCGTGAGATTGAAGGATACGGTCAATATAAAAATCGAATCCCTCGGAGAGAATAACCGAAGAGATATTTTCGCAGTTCAAAAACTCCAGAAATTCCGCGAAACCCGGCGATACTTCGCGCGATCCGAGATACTCGAAAACATCGTTCTGATCGGGCGGGTTACTGTTCCAGATCAGGCATTCATCAGAAAGGCAGCGCAGGGAGTTTATTTTCCCAAACCGATATTCCCCGACTACAGTCTCTGTTCGGCCGAGAGTGAATTTTTTGAACATTTCATAGCCGACGTCCTCGGTGGTAATAGTACCGTCGAAATCTATAAAGATAATATAATCCGGATTCATGCCGACACCGCCCAGGCCGCAATAAAAATGACGATAATAAAAATCGATACCAGAAGCAGCTTTCTATTGCCTTTACGATAAGATATTACCCCTGCCAGTACCACTCCCGCCAGAGGCGAGACTGTCACAACGGCGATTCCCGCTGCAGCGGTTGATTTGGCCAGGGCGGCAGAAAACGGGTAAACAACCACCGCCAGCAACATGATAGCGACAGCCGAATAAACGAACAGTTTCAATATTCTGGAGACATTCAAAGAAATTTCGGGATCAGAAGCAGTCATTTAAATACCCTTCAGGATCATTCTCACGCTTGTATATAAGATCAGAGCCACGAACAAAAGTCTGAGCGCCAGTGTATTGATCTTATAGGAAAGCGCGGCTCCCAGACGGCTTCCGGCAAAAGCGCCAATTATCAACGCCGATGTTTTTATAATATCCAGATGACCGCCTAAAAGATAAACGATGGCGGCCGGAGCGGCGGTGATTCCGATCATATAGCTCGATGTGGCCGTAGCTATTTTCATCGGAACCTTCATAATACCGGTCATCAGCGGGACCTTGATCACACCTCCCCCGACACCGAGAAGCCCGGAGAGGTTTCCGGCAAAAAATGAGAAGGTCAATCCGAGCCCTTTATTCACCGGATAATAATCGCTGGAATCGATATCGCTGCCCCTCTTCGGACGGGCCATATTATAGGCGGCCAGAAAGAGAATCAACGAAAACAGTATATAGACATATCGGGGCGAAATGAATCCGGCCAAAGTTCCTCCGATCAGAGCTCCTGAAGCTGAGGCGGTTTCCAAAGTCATACCCAGTTCGAGATCTGCCCGGCCGGACTTCAGAAAGTCAGCGGCGGCAATAGTAGATACGGCGACAATAGCGGTCAGGGATGTCCCTACCGCTTCGGTGACCGGCATATTAAATATCAGGGTGAGCGCGGGGACAATGATAACCCCGCCCCCGAGTCCCAGGAGGGAGCCGAGCAGTCCGGCGAACAAACCGGTCGCTATCAGAGAGAGAATCAGCACGGGAAACTAATGTATGATAGATTTAATAAAAAGGCAAGAATCAGCGAAAGGCGAGAATAGAGCTGTATTTATCGGAATCGACGAGGATATCGAGTGCTTCCTCTATTTCCGGGTTATCGACCAGCCATAGCCGGTCATACATGGCCGATTCCCCGAATTTCTGCAGGAGAATAGCCTCTTTGATATTGCGGGAGATTTCCATATAGTGGTTCTGGAAACGCCATTGTTCCTTAGCGGCTAGTTTTCTATCTATAGTATTCAGAGCGTCGCCGGTCTCTTTATCCCAGACAGTCATATTCTCTTTCAGGCTGGAATAAGCTTCCCGTTCGCTTTCGATATACTGGAAATCGCGATCGCTGACGAAATTCTCGAATTCGGAAACAAGCTGATCATCCACATTAAAATCGGCCTTTATTTCATGACCGGCCAGATATCGGGAAGCGAAATCGAAAAATATCGATTCCCGTTTTAAAGCATCAACAAAATCGGATAACGGCTGTTCCTCTATATAAAGATCTGGCAGAATCCCACCGCCGCCGAATACCGGCCGTCCGGTAGAAGTGGCAAAAATGGTATCGATCTGTTTATCATATTCCGGGGTAAGAAGCTCGAAGCTGGACCAGTCCGGCTTCTGGAGACACCGTCCGGAGGGAAGATAATATTTTGAGGTTGTAATTTTGAGCGCGGAATCGTCGGAGAATTGCAGTACCTGCTGAACCAATCCTTTGCCGTAGGTTGAAGTTCCGATAACCACTCCCCTATCGTGGTCCTGAATGGCTCCTGCCAGGATCTCTGCGGCGCTGGCGGTTTGGCTGTTGACCAGAACAGCAATTTTCCCATCGGAAAACTGGGGGAAGTTACTGGAAGCGTAAATTACAGACCCGGAGCCGTTTCGCCCGCGGGTTTCGACAATATCTGATCCTTCAGGTAAAAACAGACCGGCCGCTTCGATAGCCTCGATAAGCAGGCCGCCGGGATTGTCGCGCAGATCGAGGACCAGCGAGTTCATTCCCCTTTTTTTCAATTTTCGGATAGCCTCTTTAAGCTCGTTCGAGCATCCCTCGGAAAAACGGATCAGCCGAATATATCCGATATTGCCGGAGAGAATATTGAAGTAGGGTACGGCTTTAAGCTCGACATCTTCTCGTTCCACAGTAATATCGCTGAGCAAACCGGATCGCGATATAATGGTCAGGGTAATGGCTGACCCTCTTGGGCCGCGCATCAGAAGCTTAATATCCTTAATATCCAGTCCGAAAGTGGAATTGGTGTCGATAGCCACGACCTTATCCCCGGGTTTAATCCCGGCCCGATAACCGGGGGTACCTTCTATGACCGAGATAACGGTCAGGGAATCCCTATGATATTCCATGCCGATACCTATGCCGTCGAACCGTCCGTCGGTTTCCTGCAGAAGGCGCATATAATCGGCGCCGTCGAGAAACCTGGTGTAATTATCGAGACGGGACAACATACCGTCGATGCCGGCCTTAACCATTTTGGCCTCGTCGATATTTTCCACATAGTTTTGATTGACCATAAGAGCCACGCGATCGAACAGGCGGATATTGGCATAGAGGTTATCAGACGACGACCAGGTGAAGCCAAGGGCGAAGGCGGCTAGTACAACAAGAGTAGTAGTCCAACCGTATTTGGCCAGTATTTCTATTATTTTTGAGATTATTTTCATTGTCTTATGTAAACCCGCCCCAATTTACCAGGGAATATTCCGTTTTTATTGTATCGACAGCATAGCCGAGACAGTTGTCATTCGGTTTCATATAATTTTCAAATTGTTTCAGGATGCACTTGAAAAGGATCGGTTTTTGGGTTAATTCGGAAATATTGAGAAAATGACATGATTGATCAGCTTCACGGCCAATCGTTTGACCGGTAATGGGATATAATCAACCACGGTCGGACGCCACCGGTTTTTTACAATTTTGTTTCGGAATCAGCCGATAGCCGGAAAATATCTTGATCGCGCAAACTATTTTCTATGACATTGAATGCAAAGATCCATCTTAGGATCCAAAGGCATATACGGCTCGAAATCGGCGCCGTGAAGCTTATGGCAACTCAGGCAGGTCAACGGTTTGTTTGTTCGCGGATCTATAGTATCCGGCCCGAAGGGGTGGGATGCTTTGTGCGCGTCAGTATGGCAAACGACACATAGATCGGGCTGCACTTTGGAGAATAGAAAATCGTTGTCTGAGCCATGAGGGACATGACAGTTAGTGCAGTCGATGCGGTTATGAGTGATATAGGCGGTTCTTTCTTTGGGGAATTTCTCTCCATAGAAATGGCAGCCGAGACAGAGATTGACCTGGGAATTGGACAAAAGAGATAGATTATCGGAAGCATGCGGATTATGGCAGTTCATACAGGATTGTTCGGTATTGGTAATATGGCCGTTTTTGAGAAGGCCTTCTTTTCTAATGCCGGTATGGCATTTAGTGCAAATCGTGTTTACATCGCCGATCAAGGCGAAAGGATTATCAGTGGCTTTGGACGTATGGCAGAGATCGCACTTGCCGCTTTTGAAGGGGGAATGCTGGTTCTCCATCAGGAGTTTGGGCAGCGCGGAGGAATGTGGATTATGGCAGGCGGTGCAGTTGGAATCCAGTATTTTATATCCCTTATGAGCGGCCCGCAGCTTCTGGTTCTGATTATGACATTCGAGACATAACCCGGGTACGGATTTTTTTGTCAAAGAGGCATTCTCCGATCCGTGAGGTGTGTGGCAGACCGGACAACCGTTCTTAATTAAAGGCTGATGCACGAAAGGCTTCTCTTTCCATCCGGGGATTTCATGATGGCATTGGCCGCAGACAGTTTCGCTGCCCGCTTTGAGCAGATGTTTGAAATCAGAGGCGTGAGGGTCGTGACAGGCCAGACATTCCCCGGCAATGGCCGGGTCATGAGCGGTCTTTCTGGCTAATTCGTCCGAGATCCCATCATGACAGGAAAGGCAAACGGATTTAGTATCAGACATAAGAAGCGACTCGTGGGCCGAGGCATGAGGATTATGGCAATTGGAACAGGTGCCGTCAGCAAAAGCGCCATGGATATATTTTTTTGAGCTTAGATCTTTCTTCTCCACGTGACATTGGAAACAGATTTCGGGCTGGTTTACTTTCACAACCTGCGCGATAGATCCGGTGAAAGTCATCAGCATAACCGAGACCGGCAGGACGTAAATCAATCTGGATATCATTTCTTTACCTCTTTTTCGGATTGCCGATGACAGACATCGCAGGACCTGGCGGTGAACGGATCGTGGCTGTTTTGAAGGATAAGCCCTTTATCAGTCGAGGCATGCGGGTTATGGCATTTACGGCAATCGATCAGCGAGCCGCTCAGATTAAGGTGCATTTTTTTGAAGCTATCATCATCGCCGTCGTGGCAATTAAGGCACAGTCCGGGCACGTCCTCCTGTATAAGAGAGGCAAATCCGGAACTATGAGTGTTATGGCAGCCGAGGCATTCCCCTTCCAGAGCCGGCGGATGGGTGGTAGCTGTTGTCATTTTATCTTTCAGATCGGAATGACAGGTAAGACAGAGCCGTTCGGGTTTATCGAGCAGCAGATGATCAAAACCCGCCGAGTGCGGATTATGGCATTCGGCGCAGGCGCCGTCGGAAACCGGTTTATGAGCGCTTACAGCCGATTTTAAATCATCTTCTATATTGTCATGGCACCCATAGCATATCCTGGTAACCTGATCGGTCAATAATGGGGAAAATTCCGAAGAATGCGGAAGGTGACAGGTATCGCAGCTATGTTCCTCGAACGGAGGATGAACCTGGCGATCGGTCAGTTCCGCGGTCAGGGCCGAATGGCATGTCAGGCAAAGCTCGTTGCGATTATCCTTGAGCAAAGCCGGCTGGGTCGAGGCGTGAGGATCGTGGCATTTGTTGCATTCGCCGGTTTTTACCGGTACATGAGTATTTTTACGGGCAAGCCACGCGGCCGGCTGGTCGTGGCACTCACCGCAAAGATCCAATCTGTTTTCTTTTGTAAGATGTTCGAACCGAGAGCCGTGCGGGGAATGGCAATCAAGACAGGCTCCATCGGAAAAAGCGGCGTGCACATACGGCTTGTTCAAAGCGGCCGATAGATCTTCATGGCAACCCAGGCAGAGTTTATTCCCTTTTGTTTTCAGCAGTTTAGCTGACATGCGACCATGCCCCTGATGACATTGCAGGCAATCCTGCCTGGCCGGTAAATGGCTGGATTTCATCATTAATTGACGGGAAATATCATCATGACAACCCAGGCACAGATTCCCCGAAGGCGCATTCAAAAGGGAGCTGTTGTTGGAAGTATGGGGATTGTGGCAGGTCAGGCATTCTCCGGAGGCAACCGCCCCGTGAACATCATCGCCGCTAATATCAGCGGCATCATGACAATTAAAGCAAAGCGTTGGAACCTCTTCCGAAACGGCGAAGGGGCTTTCGCTTCGAGGGGAGCCGTGGCAGGTTTCGCATCCCGATTCGATCATCGGCGAATGGATCGAAACCCCCAGTAATTTTTCAGTATCGGAACTATGAGGGTTATGGCAATTTGAGCAGAGAATTGTTTTTACCGGATACCCGGAGTGGGCGGAGGCGAACTTATCAGAATCCAATTTATGGCAGCCTGCGCATAATTTGTTTTGCTCTTTTTTCAGAAGCCCGGCATTATCTCCACCATGGGCTTCGTGACATGAAAAACATCCTTTTTCCATGGGAGCGTGCAGATGAGAGCGGCTGAATTCGGACTGATCATGACAGGTCTGGCAGAGTTCGGTGACATTTTTAACAAGCAGTTTATCAGATTCGCCCGAATGCGGATTATGGCAGGTTACGCATTTTTGATCGGCCGCCGGTTTATGCACAAACTGCTTTTCGAGTCCGAGCGAAGTTTTCTCGTGGCACTCGAAGCATAATTCGCCGCCGTCCTTTTTGAGCCTGAGCACCCCGACCATTCCGTGGGGTTTGTGGCAGGCCAGACACTCTTTTTTCTTAAACGGTTCATGTTTCGATTTCCCCGCGAACTCAGATTCTTTATGGCAGCTCAGGCAATCGCTGTCTTTTGAAAATCTCTTGCCGCGCTGAACCTGACCGTCTGATTCGCCTGGAATGAAAAACAGGCCCAAAATTATAGTACAGGCGAAAAGTCTCGCGAGAAACCCATGACTACTTTTATTGACTCTTATTTCACTCATCCAACCGTCCGTATTATTTTTACTCAGGTTACTTCTGTTTTCCACCCAGATATTTTTCTATCCCCTCGGAGTTGAGAATCACGCTCGAGTTTTCCTTGAGGATCTTCAGGGTTTTATCGAGAAGCTCCTTGAATTTTATCTGGAACATGGCTTGCCGTATCTGCATATCGGCTTCATCAATGCTTTTGATTTTGCCCGGCCTGCTGTCTCTAACTCTTAGAATAAGCCAGCTTTCACCCGTGAAAAACGCTCGGGTGGTTTTGCCGATTTTCAGAGTTTCGATTTCCTCTTTGATTTTTTCCGGGTAGGGGGCCATAGTCACCCAGCGAGGCGTATCGCCGCCTGTCAGGATTTCGAGGTTATAACGTTTTACCAGAAAATCGAAATCGGCGCCCTCGGAGAGGGATCGCTCAACCTCAAGGGCAGTAGTCTCATCCGGGATAATAAGCTCTTCCAGCCTGTATTCGCGAGGATCTCTGAACTCCTCGATATGCTCGTTATAATAAGCCTCGAATTCAGCCCGCTTGAAAATTATCTCGGGCAAAATAGTCTCCTGAAGATAGAGCTCGACCAATCCGCTATCAATGCTGTGCTTGTAGTTATCCAATACCGCTGGATTATCGAAATAACCTCCGCTCAAGGCGGCGGTTTCGATCACCAGGTCTTCTTTCGCTTTTTTCAGCCCATTCGAAATCAGAAGGCCGGGCGGTGTTTCCGCGGCGGTCATAGCCATGCGGGATATTATGTTGCGGACCTTTTTATCCGGCATGGAATATACATCATCATAGTAAAACGCGATTTCCTCGGTTCCGGCAGTGAAGTATTGTGTGAATATCCTCAGCGAATCCGCGCTAATACTCGCGGTTACCTTTTTATTTTCGCTTATGGGATATACTCCAAGGAGGCTGTCCATAAATATTGCCGACGCAGATTCAATTTTCAATTGTTTGAGCACCGATTCGATTATGATTTTGTATTTTTCGAAGTCGACAGTATCAGCCGGCACTCTGTCCTCCAGCCGTAAAATCGCAAAACCTGTTCTGAAAGAAACAGGTCCGTCGATCTCTCCCGGGGCAAGCCGGGCTGCCCTGTCTCTGAGCTCAATCTCGATATCGGCGTAATACTTGAGATTTTGCAGACCTCCGCGGTAGCGGTACATATCCAGCGAAACTTCTCTGGCCAGGCCGTCCATATCGGCGCCGGACCGTAGTTTATCGAGGATTCCCACTGCCGAGGCTGAATCGGCCAGGCTGATGGTGCGAAGCCGCATTTTGTAATAATTGGCATTGAAATATTCGGCTACGGCTTCCTGGCTAATATTCAGATCGGGTTTGAAATTATCACGAAAGAATTCCCTGATGGCGTTCTGAATTCTGTCCTGATGTAAGGGATCCAAAAGACGTTTATCCGTATCCAAACCGAGAACCAGGGCTTCCTGAGCCAGCAGCCTGTCGTTAACAAGCTTATCCAGGAGCTTATGATAGTCGAAGGTACCTTTCAGACTGGCCGACTGGGTGTTGTGCAGACTAATGAATATTCGGTCGAAATCCGAGGTGCAAATAAGATCCTGGTTGACAACAGCCAGCACCGAATCTGGCAGATTATTTTTATTGGCGGCCGAAGCAACCGACGATATGAAAAAAAACGATATAGCCGAAAGAACCGTCATAAACGAAATATGTCTTATGGTATTCCCGAGTTTGGCGGCAGGCCGGGCGAACCAGGTGTCAATCATTGTCGGCAAAATTAGTGATCCTTTCTCCCGCGATCTTTTTTCTCAGATTCCTGATGTTTTTTTGAGCCAATTTTCCGAGTGAATAACATGTTCCCGAGCGAAAAAGCAATTCGGAATCAGTACCCCGGGATCCGATTTCGGCAATCGATAAGATACGGCCGGTTCGAGAATCGATTAAGCGGCCGTTGAGTTCGATCTTCGGAGTCGAACCGTCAACTCCAGCTGTCCCGGAGGCAAAATCGAACACCGAACCTGTAATTACATAATCGGCTTTTAGTTTTTCCGCCAGGCCACGCATTAGATCCAGATCGATTTCTCCTCTGGTTACACGGTTTTGCGACCGAGACAGTTGGAATATATCGCCCGGTAGAATTACGTCCCAGCCCGCTCTGATCAATTCCGAAATTAGTATTGAAGATATTATATCTCCCGCGTTTCGATCGGGGCTGAAATTATCGAAAGGCACAACAGCTATTCGTTTGGCTGACAGAATATCGGGATCTGCCTTTAAGGACATGATTCTGGTCGGATTGAGATCGGCAAAAGCGCGAGTTATAACTTTTCTATTGAGATCGATTATAGATGTAATTCTGCCCATTCCGAACAAACCCGCATAATCTTCCCCGCTGGCGGCCGAAGAAGCGGCGGCGATTAGTCTCTGATTTTCACAATCTATGATGCGGAACGAGACGGCTGTCTCGGGTATTTCCTTATCATCGTAAATATCAAAGGATCCGATCAGGAGGCAATCTACTGACAGTTCGGCGCTGATGACAGCAACCTGCTCGGCACTAATACCATTTTTAGCGCGAATCCTGTGTTTCCGCAATATTTGGCGCAGACTGTCGCGGGGAATAACTGTCCAACCCTGTTCGTTCAGAAATCTCAGGATAAGGGAATCTCCCACCTGTTGGGCATCGGCATTACCGGAATAATTAGCGAACGGCAGCACAGCGATGGTCGCCGATGGCCTCTGAGATCCTTCTCCCGCGAAACTCGTCATAGCGATACCCGAAAGTATCATGTACGGTAAAATGAGGCGGAAAATTTTATTCAATGTACCTTCAATCTATAAGCGTGCCGATAACTCGCTTTACGCATTTTCTGGTAACTTCGCTCTGAGATTTGCTGTCTGTTCCGAAAATCGACGACCAGAATCCCCGGCCGTTGACCGAATGGGAGGCCGACCAGATGGTCGATCCGGTTTCGGTCTCGATCATTCTGGCCATAATAGTAACCGTATTGGATGTCGAGCTTCCGCTTCTCTGGCTGGACGATTCGGTGACAGTGCCCAATATCAGACCCTGAACATTCAGCTGTTTTCCGATAGAGATGATCTGTTCTTTTGTCAGGGCCGATGTTCTGATTATGGAATACGATTCCAGAACCCGGCTTGTTTCGCCCGGTTCGACTATATCGAAAGCTCTGGATGAGAAAAGCTCGGTGATAATAACTTGAGTTATCCTGGCGCCGGCTCCTTGATCGGTGGATAGGTTTTCGAACGGCACTACTGCTACCCGTTCCAGGAATCTGAAATTATAGTCGGGATGCAGGAAAACGGTGGGTTTGACACCGCATCCCCCGACAGCCATGATAAGCAGAACGCAGAAAATGGCTTTGGCATATCTCATCGCGTATTTTCCTTTATCAAAAACCAGATTTTAGTCCTATTTGTATCGATGAGCTATTAAGTATCTCTGATGGCAGGTAAACCTGCCTGCTGTAATTGCAGAATATGGCGGTTTTGACACTCAGACGGAGATTGAGCCGTCCGCCGTATCTTTCGATCCTGGCGCCATCGGCGTTTTCAATCAGGTTAGCCGAGCCTCCGATGGAGATGTTATCGCCCAAATTCCAGTTAATATCATAATCCTGGGTGATGTTAATAAAGCCGTTATCGTCGCTAACATAATATGAACCTCGAAGCATAATAGCCCCGGTCATACGGTAATTCGAGTTTAAACCCACCTGTTTTCTCCTTCTCGGCACCAGGACGACATTATCCCTGGTTGATTGATACAAAAAAGAGGAGGCCAGATCAAGTGATCTTGTTAAAGAAGCGGTGGAGGATACTCGATAAGTCCAGGAATTGTAGGCATTACCGGATTCGGATGTGTTAATCCGGCTGAATCCTATCTCCCCCCGCAGATCCAACCCTTTGAGAATATTGCCGTTGGCTCCCACTACCGAGTTGGAAATTTCCTGGTTTTTTTGGCCATTCTGGTAGTTGCTCTGGTTGGAAGCGGAAAAAGAGATATCGAGGGTTTCCAGCGGCCTGGCAAGCAGAGAATACGAAATTTTGTTGTTCTTATCGTCGATTCCGCTGATTTTATAGGATTCTATCCCGGACTGGAACCTGACGAATTGGGTCAGCCAGATTCGAGGGATATGCCTCATGGAGAGTGTATAATAGATCTGGTCCCTGCTATCCCTGAAATCACCCTTAGGTTCGGTTTTATAGGCAATATCCCCGCTGGCTTGAAGTTTTTCGGAGATTCTGTATGTACCGCCGATACCGACCGTATGAACCACCTGATCCTTTTCGATTTTCTCGATCCCCGGGGCTTTCTCAAGGGCTTCTATTTCTGTAACTAAAACGGTAACGATATCGTTGGCGCCGGAATTTACGGCCTTTATATATCTGGTATCCTGAGCGGGGAAAGTAATTTCATATCTGTTAAAACCCGCGTTAAAGATCACCAACGGGATTTCCGGCACCCGCTCCCATAAAAGATTATCAGAAGACAGGTATACAGTCCACGAAAGCTGGGAGCCGGACGGTCTATCGGTATATATATAAAGAGCGGAGATATCCTGAATATAACCGAGATCTACGCCTATATTTCGGTCGATTAAACCGGATCCGATATCGACAGGAGGTTGGGCCGGATCCGCGATATTACCATCGGCAAGGGTCGATAGGGTGTCAAGCATGTCCAGTTCGGGCGTGGGATCATAGGAATATAGAGCGCCGAATACCGGGATTTGAGTATAAGCCACCCCGATCAACGGTTTTTCGACAGATTGCGAACGAAAACGAAAATTATAATCGGTGTTAAGCTTGAATCTTTTATCAAACATGGAGTTGAATTGACTCCATCTGAAATTATGCTGAAGTTCATCGATTTTAACCTCAGAGGCCAAATTCTGATTCTCGCTGGCCGTGAACCCGTAATAGAGACTATTGCCTCGCCGACTATAATCGAGATTGAGATAAAACTGACGATCGCGAGTGTTTCTGTTATTCAGATCGAGATTATTGTATGTCTTGTTCCACAAGTATCTGCCGCCCACAGTGGGATACGTTTCAAATCTGGTGGAGAAATTGCAGGCGAATATGTCTCTGATCAGGTCGGTCGCGCCGTTATTGCTGATTGAATTCTGTCTGGTAACACTGGTGCCGAGAGAGAAGTACGGATGGCTCCAGATAAGTTCACCGGACGGTTGATATTCTTCGCGCCAGACATTCTCGCCCAGACTTTGATCGAGGCCATAATTATGATATCGCATCAGAGCCCGGGCATCGATATAAGGCAGCAGGTGTTTTCTCCAAAAGATAGAATATTCCTGATTTAGCGACGCGCTCTCATCAACGCCGGTCCGGGAGCTCACTCCGGTCAGATTAAAGTATCCATATACATCCTGAGAAAATATAAAAGCGCGCGGCTGGTTCGCAGAGGCTGAAAAGACTCCGGCTACGATAACCATAGCAATAGTGAATCTATTTTTGAACTTCAGGTTCATATTTATTCGACCACCAGGTAACCGTCGGTATTTATTGATAATTCGACACAGATCGATTGTTCATAAAGCACAAGTGCGAAAAATAAAGTATTACAGCTGACCGATACGAATTTGTATCGGATGTTATTCAAGACCCGAGATGCGTTGGCCAGGTTTGTCGCGGTCTTTATCATTCAGTTTCCGGCAAAACGCCCAAGTATTAAACCCGGGCGTTTTGCAAGCTAAAATTCAATTTTGGCTCTTTTTCAAGAACCAGTATCGTCCCGATCTTTAGGGAACGTAAGGGGCGTCGTTGTAATCCTTTACGTGGCATTTATTACAGAGAGATCTCTGATTCAAGCTGGCGTAAGGATCGGGAATCTGATATGAACCTGATTCCACACCGTCCTCGTGTAACAATGTGACGTTGAAATCCCAGCGTCCGGCGTTGGGAGCCGATGTGGCATGAGCGCGATGGCAGGTCATGCACATAACGATTCCGCTGCCGGTCGGGCCGGCGGTCGAACCGACGGTGTTGGTCAGATCCTCGAAAGGAACGGATGCCAGATAAGCGGTCAGTTGGTCTCCGCCGTAAGGATCGTCGGTGCCGTTGTAGAGATTATAGGCATTGGCGATAGTTCCGCCGAGAGCCTCGTTGGATGGGTGAACCAAGTTGCCGTTGGCGTTGTGGAAATCGCCGTGGCAGTTGCCGCACCAGGCGCTCCAGCCGTCCTGATAAGCGGTATGATTGCTGTTGGACTCAATACCGGAAAGGCCGAGACCTTCGGCAATAGGAGCCGGCTGGGTGAACGTGTAGAGACCGTCCTGAATGGAACCGACACCATAGAGCATTCTGAAATTCGGATTTCCATGAGGATCGTGGCAGCTTGAGCAGCCAAGAGAGGACGCCGGGAAATTACCGCCGGGAGCCTGTCCGATGATTCCATCGGGACCTACACCCTTGGACGGCGCGTCAATGCTGTGACCGGCTTGATATCCGGGAATGGGATTGGTGGCTCCGGCATGGCCGTCGTTGATATTATCCTCGAGAAGGTAAACAAAATTACCGCCGCCTTTTTCCGACGGGGGAACCAGCGGATCGGCTCCAAAAACCGCGCCGGAGCGGGTAGCGTGGCATGATAAACAGACGTCGCTGGGGGTGGCATCCTTAAGGAGCCAGTCGTTACCGGTCGGGCTATCGGGATCGATAGGGGCGCCGCCTTCGCTATTGTGCATGGTATGGCAACCGTTGCAGTGAGCCGCTCCGTGATCGTGAAACGCCATGGCATTTCCGACCAGAGCAAAGCAAACCGCCGCCAGGATTAAGATCAGATTACGCATTCAGTACCTCCGAAAAGCAAACATTTTGAACAAACATTTTCAGTTGATTCTCCGTGATCTTCCCTGATCATCGCGAGCTAAATTATTATTGTCCAATCACCTCCAATCACAATTAGCATTTCTGCGTAATTATACAAATATACATTTCACTCATCAGGCCGATCGATTTCGATCAGCGATCCGTTTCTTTCCTTGATAAAATCAGGCAGGTCGCATATTTGGATTCTATTGTCG
>JAHEDG010000019.1 GCA_024641335.1 Candidatus Zixiibacteriota bacterium | reverse complement strand
GAAATGGCCGGAGTCAAAGCCGGTGGTCGATTCTCTTTTGGCCGGCAAATAGCCTTTTACCGGATATGGGGGGGTTCTTACCGGGGCGCATTGGTCTGGACCGGTATAGCGTAGTGAACGGGGTCGGCATAGAAATACTACCCGGTTCGGACTTTGTATCGTCATCGGAAATATCATTTTTCTTAATCGCGGCCTCTCCCCTTTCAATTCTCATTTTCAGAGAGCTTAGAAATAGTTCGGCGTGCTGTCGAATATTATCAGTCAGCTTGCGTCGAAAGAGCCGGGTCAACCAGCCGCCGCATGATATGAGCATAGCCGCGGATATTTCAGGGCCTTTTATGCTCAATCCGATATTTATATCGAGAAGCAGACCTATGGTACGGGCTTTGACAAATATAGCTTCGGGAGGACGGCAATCGGCAATTTCGCAATCGAAGTCCCATTGCCCGACCAGAAACTTAAAGGCCGAACCGGATTCGAATTTGCCGTAGAGAACCGAATGACTAATGAGCGGATGCCAGCGACTAAAGCTGTTGATATCAAACAAGACTTCCCAAATACCGGCGATCTCGCCCCGGATCGTATTTTCACTACTAATAACCATTGCTCTGCTCTTGATTGCCGCCTTTCTGAAAAGACGCATGCCGATACGCGAAAACGCGATTTCGGCTTTCATCATAACATAATATAACCTTGATGGCAGGCAGCGGGTAATATTTTTTAGATTCTGACTTTGGTCGGCAGAGTCAAATTCAAAAGGCAGTTGGGGCAAAAGCCATCAGGACGTTTATCTACTTCGTTTACACTGGAGGCCACCTGCATAACACAGTCGTTATCGCAGTTTTTCAGTCCCATCATGTGACCGATCTGATGCAGCGCGACAGTAAAAAGCCGGGATTTGATCAGCCTGGGATCTTCTGGTAAACCGTAATACTCAGGTTTCAACCGGAGGAAAGAGACTATAGCGGTCCTTCCTACAGAATTAGCCTGTCCGAATATAAAATTCTGATTAGGCAGGTAGAGATCTTCTTCGGTAACAGCCATGATCAGCTCCTCCTCGCTTCCCTTCAAAAGCTCGAGTTTGGAGAGAATAGGCACGGCGTAATACTGATTCGATTTGGCGTTATAAGCTTCCTCCGGCAGTCTGGAGGAAAGAGGGGATTGCAGACGGAATCCCATTTTTTTGGAAAGAGTCTGTCCCAGCCAGTCGGCATAGCCGCGGCTATTTTCATCCAGGGGTACAAGGTAGATCTTTTCGTACATTAGCTTTCAGGCCCTCACTTATCAATTGTTTCGGCTGCCACACTCGAAAAATAATTAATAACTTAAAAAAAACAACTCAATTAGTCATTCCGACTGAAAAAACCTCGATTCCGACCCCCCGATGGAGATTCCGATTTCGGTTTTGGAGGCGCATTTGGGACACCATCCGACAAAAGCCGTTCGGTTATGGTTTATATAAATACGGGAATAGATCTTGCAGCATTTAAAGACCACGCCGACAAATTCCTTTTTAGGAGCCTCTTTCAGACCGACCTCCTGAATAGCGAGAACAATACCGCCGCCAGTGAGAACGCGATCACCATAGGCATGGTTTCATGAAAGGCGGCGGCGTAGAGTATCGCCTTTGCCGGATTCGGGTTATTCAGGCCGGAATTGAAATACAGGCTTACCAATCCCAATCCGGATACCATACCGAGATTTCGAACGGTGGCCAGTATGCCGGCCGCCGATCCCCTGTTTTTATTATCGACAGATCCCATCAGCGCTGAATTATTAGGGGAACCGAACATGCCGATACCGACCCCCATTCCAACCAGGTTCAACGCTATTCGGACGATGGAAGATTCGGCCGAAAACCCGAGCATATAGAACATGGAAACGGCAACCATGATGCTTCCCAAGGCCGCAATAGGTCGTTGTCCGTACCGATCGGATAGGAATCCTGATAACGGGGACGCTATCATAGTCGTGGCCGGGATAATCATCAGGAGCCGTCCGGTGTTAAGAGGCGATAATCCCAAAGACCATTCCAGGAAAAACGGCATCATAAAGGAGACGCCGATCATCGACATATAGGTAAAGAAACCGGCGGCCGAGGACAAGACGAAGATCTTGTTTTTCAAAAGAACAGGGTCGAACAGCGGCGCGGATGATTTGAACTGTCTGGCGAAGAAAAACCCGAACAGAACCAGAGAAACCAGAGAATAGGGAGCCGCTTTGCCGAGACTGAATCCGGATCGTCCGGCCAAACCGAATACCAGGATAAAAGAAGTAATGCCGATTATCCATAAGGCCGGATCGACCAGTTTCAGTTGGCCGGTGTTTCCCGCGAACAGCCTGCCGGGCAGGATCTTCATGGAAAGAATAATTCCTGCGATGCCCACAGGGAGATTTACCAGGAATATATAGGGCCAACCGAGATAATGTATGATTATGCCTCCCAATGGCGGTCCCATCATCAGACCGACCGAAACGACTCCTCCGATCACGCCAAGGCCGGTTCCTCTTTGTTCCGGCGGGAAAACATTGGTGACTATAGCCGGAGTATTGGACATGATCATGGCCGCGCCCAACCCCTGTATGGCTCTAAAAGCGATAAGATAAGCTATCCGGCCGGAAAAAGCGCAAAGAGCCGAGCTTCCGGTGAAAACCGCCATACCCAGGATAAAAATCAACTTTTGGCCGTAAATATCGGAGAGCCTGCCGAAAACCAGAAGGAACGCGGTAACCACCAGCATATAGCTTATGGTAACCCAGGCGGTGGTTTGAACCGAGGTTGAGAAAAATTCGCTAATGGTCGGCAGGGCGATATTTACTATGGATGCGTCGATAGTAGCCAGCAGAACCCCTGAGGCCGCCACGGAGAGTATCCACCATTTGTGATTGCGTTCCGCGCTCAATCGCCTGCCTTTTCCATATTGAGACAGGCCGCCCCGATCCAGCCGGCGTCATTGCCGAAAAGGGCTGTTTTAATTTTGAGTACGGAAGTGGCCGATTCGAAGGCGAAGAGCAATACGTGCTTCTTAATAAGGTCTATATATTTGCGTCCGCCGCCTGAGATACCCCCGCCGATCACCACGATCTCAGGATTGAGAAGGTTCACGACCGAGCCTATAGCTGTGCCGATCATCCGGGCGTTCTCCTCTACCGCAACGACCGCGATGGGATCATTGTTTTTGAAGGCTTTAAAGATTATCAATGGTGTAATAGCCGATCGTTCTTTTCGCAACACTGATTTTCCTTCGCTTTTAAGCATCTCCCTGACCGTCCGAACCAGCGCCGGCGCGGCGGTATAACCCTCAAGACATCCCCGGCGTCCGGTATGATATTTCTTGCCGTCGAATTTGAATATGGTGTGACCGAATTCTCCGGCGGCAAAACTGGCTCCTCTGACCAGCGACTGGTTGATAACGACGGCTCCCCCTATCCCGGTTCCTATAGTAAGATAAAAACCGGATTTTGTTCCCTTGCCGGCGCCGAAAAGATATTCCGCCAGGGCCATGCAGTTGGCATCGTTATCGACTTTGACCGGTAGATCGAGTTTTTTGAAAATCCGGCTGATATTGGTCCCTTTCCAATTCGGGATATTTGGGGACGAATCGGTAACAATCCCTTCGGGGTACCTTATCGTCCCGGGCGAACCGATACCCAGTCCGGTCATTTTCAATCCTTTTTTGCGGGCCAGTTTATGCAACATATCCGCCACAATTACCAAATTGGTCCGTACGGTCGAGGCCCCCTCTCCGGCTTTCGTGGGGATCTTGAATGAGCCCAGCCAATCGCCGTCCGGCGAAAGGAGCCCGGCCTTGATAAACGACCCTCCGAGATCAATACCTCCGAGACATTTCTTCATCTTTTGTTGAAAGCCTCCACTCCGAGTTTGAGTATTCTCATGGCATCCTTGAGATCGTCAGTATTGAGCACATAAGCGATCCGGCATTCGTCGGCCCCCATACCCGGAGTAGCGTAGAAGCCGGGACCGGGAGCTATCATTACTGTTTTTTTATCCTCGGAAAAATCGGAGAGCATGAACATGGCAAACTCTTCGGCGCTGGAAATCGGCAGTTTGGCCATAGCGTAAAATGCCCCGGCCGGCTTCAGACAGACAGTACCGTCGATAGCCATAAGACCATCATAAACAACGTCCCTCCGTCTTTTATATTCTCCGATCATTTTCTGGAAATAATCGGAGCCTAATTGCAAAGCGGCTTCTGCTCCGACTTGTTCCAGTGACGGTGAGCAAAGCCTGGCCTGACCGAATTTAACCGCGGCCTGGTGAAGTTCCTTATTTTTCGTTACGAGATTGCCGACCCTTGCTCCGCATGCGGAAAACCGTTTGCTAATGGAATCGAGCATGATGGCGAATTCATCGACTTCGGGAAAATCGAAAACCGATACATGCTCTCCCTCGTAGACGAACTCTCGGTAAACCTCATCAGAGAGGATATACAGGCCGTTATCACGGGCAATATCCACGATCATACCGATCTCATCGCGGGTGAAGAGGGTGCCGGTAGGGTTATTGGGATTGCAGATCATAATTCCCTTTACCCCCGAATCGATGGCGCTCTCGATGACATCCCTGGATGGAAAATGAAATCCGTTTTCAGCCTTCGTCTCTATGGGGACGAGTTCGACTCCTGCCATGGTAGCGAACCCGTTGTAGTTGGTATAGAACGGCTCAAAGACGATAATCTTTTCTCCGGGTTCGGCGATCAGGAGGAAGGCGAAAACTATGGCTTCGGAACCTCCGGTAGTCACTACGATATTATCCGGTTCGATCTCCAGTCCGCATTTTTTATAGTATCCTGAAAGCGCTTCGAGGTAAGAAGCCAATCCCTGTGAGTGTCCGTAGGCCAGGACTTTCCCGGAATAATTTTTCACCGCGTTCCAGAATTCCGGCGGGGTTTCGATATCGGGCTGGCCGATATTCAAATGATAGACGGCTATTCCTTTTTTCCTTGCTTCGTCGGCATAGGGAACGAGTTTTCTTATGGGCGAAGCCTGGACATCGCGCGCTCTTTTCGACATGGTCCAAAGACTGTTCTGATTCTTTACTTCCATCACGGCACTCCCTTATTACAATTAAATCACGATATCGGATTCATGGCCGCATCCGACGCATCTGCGGCCATCAAGCCCGACCGGGCTGACATTGTAGCCGTCGCGCAGGATCAAATCGGCACCGCAGGCCGCGCAGGCTGTTCCAGGTTTGCCAATACCAGTAATATTACCTGCATAAACATATTTCAATTTCTTTTTAGCCGTATTATAAGCAAAAATCAGCCTTTCCGGAGTAGTGGCCGGTGTATCCAGGTTGTAATTGGGGAAATAGCGCGAAAGATGGAGAACGGTGGAAGAATCCAAAGCGCTAACCCAATCGACCAGTTCGGATATTTCCTCATCCGTATCGTTCATGCCGGGAATCAGCAAATTAGTCAATTCTACATGTACGCCGATCTCTCCTGCGACGCGGATAGTTCTCTGGACGTCCTCGAGTTTTCCTTTGCATATTTTCCTATAGAAATCCGGGCGGATCGATTTCAGATCGAAATTGGCGGCATCGATATAGGGAAACAATTCTCTGGCCGGCTGTTCATTAATATACCCGTTGGAGACGATGACCGAAACTAATCCGGAGTCCCTAAGAAGCCTGGAGGCGTCATAAACATACTCGAACCATATAAGCGGCTCGGTGTAAGTAAAAGCTACACCAACAGAGCCTTCGGCCCGGGCGAGTTTTACCAGATCCGACGGTGAGATGTATCTGGATTGACTTTTTACCTGGGATATGCTCCAGTTTTGACAGAACACGCAGGCGAAATTGCATCCGTTGGGGCCGATGGACAGGATCTCGGAGCCAGGTTTAAAATGATAAAGCGGTTTTTTTTCGATTGGATCGATATTGACAGCCACGGTATGTCCGTATTCGGCGGCGTAAAGTACGCCATCGATATTGGAGCGGATCATGCATATTCCCTGCTTTGACGGCCTGATAAGGCATTCCGCCGGACAGAGACGGCATTTGACCCTCTCATCGCTTAGCTTTTCGTAATATTTGGCTTCCAGCATTTCCATACTAACCCATAGGGGAAGATATTCTTAAAAGCCATAAAAGGCAATTTGTATATGAATCCGGGGATCCGGTTTCCCCCGGGGTCGAAAACCGATCAGAAGATTTCCATGAGGCCTTCGACTACTCTTTCGGGAGTGATATTTTCGAAACAGTATTTAACCGGCTGGCGGCATGGTTTCTGCCCATGAACGCTGCAGGGAGAGCAACGTACGTCGTCGCACAAGATTTTCGACCCGGGCAACATTGGGGCAAAACCAAGCCTGGGATTGGTGGGACCGAAAATAGCCATAACCGGCGTTCCGACGGCGTTAGCGAGATGCATCAGTCCGGAATCATTGGTCAGGGCGATTCGGCACCCGGACAATAAAGAAGCGACCTTTTTTATATCCAGATCCACGGCTTGAAGCAGGCGGTCGTGATCGAACGATTGATTATGGGGCAGGTTATCGCTCGAGGACGATATCACGATCACGCCGGTTGAAGAATCGAGAAGGAGACGACGAGCGACTTCCATATAATTTTCGTAAGGCCATTTTTTCTCGTCATGCCTGGCGCCGGGGCAAAAGGCTACTATCCGCCGGCATGTGGACAATGGCGAATTCTCAATGAATTTTCGGGCGTAGTCCGCGGAAGAAGAATCCATGATCAGGGCAGGCGGTTCGGGTTGATCGACGATACCAAGTCTGGTCAACGGATGAAAATAGGCGCTGACCGTATGATCAATTTTGAGTTTTAACCCGGAGCGTCTGACCACCATCTCCCTGGCGAATCTGCGTTTTTTATATTGCAGAGTTTTTACCGGGAAAAGCGCCGCTCTTAATAGCATCGATCTGAAATTGGCCTGCAAATCGATAAACAGCTCATATTTTTCGGCTCTAACCATTCTGATAGCCCTGGAGAATGAAGAGTTATCTTCAAAGGTGATAATTCTGCTGATGCCGGGCTGATTTTCTATAATGGGGGCGTAGGCGGATTTGGTCAAATATTCAATGGAAATTCGCGGGAATTTATTCCTCAAAGCCCGGATAACCGGCAAGGTCAGTATGACATCACCCAAAGAACTTTGCCTAAATAGAAGAATATGTCCGGGATCGCTCACAGCAGGAATATACCCAAAATCCCCACGAAAGCGCAATAGAGTCCGAAATAGAAAAACTTACCCTTTTTAATTACGGAGAGAAGGTAAGCGATAGACAGGTATCCGACAACCGCGGCGACTGCAGCTCCCGCAAAGTAATTGGTAATGAGGGCCGTGTTTGATAACCCTTTGATAAAATCGGGGATTTCCAAAACGGCGGCCCCGCCAATGGCAGGCAGCGATAGCAGAAATGAGAATTCGGCTGCGTCCGACTTGTTCATTCCGGTAAACATACCGGCCGAGATAGTGCTTCCAGAACGGGAAATACCTGGCATTATGGCCAGAGCCTGTGAAAAGCCGATCAGGAGGGTTCTGGATACATTCTGGTTTTTACCGGCGTCATGAGCCCATTTTGTAGAGAAGAGTATGGCCGCCGTGACCAGGAGCATGCCTGCCGCCCATCTCGGAGAGGCGAAGGCGATTTCGATCCAGCTTTTGGTCAAAAGCCCAATGACCGCGGCCGGAACAGTACCAATAATTAGGAACCAGGCCATTTTCATATTGGCTTTATCGGCATCAGAGGCGGGTTGACGAGTAAGCCAATGCAGCAATGAAATTATGATCCCGGCTAGTCTTTTTCTGAAAAACAAAACGACAGCAATGAGAGTCCCAAAATGGACCATCACCTCGAAAACCAGATTGTGGGCTTCCACGCCGAAGATTTTTTCGAAAATAACGAGGTGCCCTGAAGATGAAACCGGCAAGAATTCAGTCAGGCCCTGAATCAGCCCCAAAAGGATACCCTGCAGCAGGCTCAAGAGATTAAAGTCCGAACTGCACGCCCATCATGAAGGCGGATTGATTATCCAGTTGTATTTCAGCAATCGCCTTTGTGGAAGACGAGAGTTCGAGTGAACCGCCGATATTCAGGCCGATATTAAAATCGCTGTCGGCCGTACCAAAATCGGGATCGGTTCGATCTATTCGCATAATTACCCGTCCGAAAGGCGTAATATGACGTCCGCTGTTCAATGCTATGGGATAAGATCCGATAACAAAGCCTCCGAATGAAATATTGGTGACATGTGAGAATAAGGATATCTCGGTCATGCCTCCGATCGAAAGATCCATAGGGTCCTGGATGCGCAATTCCATAACCTGGTATTTAGTATCCAGGCCGAGCATCAAGCCAACGTCCCCGGCGGCGGATTTGGCGTCAAGATCAATAATGGCTACTTTGGCTCCCAGATCGCTGTATCCTCCGAAACCGGTACGGTATTCGCCCAGGGCTCCCAGGGCGTCCTCGTAAATAGCGATAAACCCGGCTCCCCTGGACGAACCCTTGACCACAGTTTCGGCCGCGGAGAGCTGGGCTGAATACTGGGCGGCTGCCGGGGAAACCAGCGTCAATATCAACGAGATAACCAGTAAGAACTTATTCAATCGAATCACCTCCATATTACATTACGGCAAGTCGAGAGTAATTCCAACGTTTATCGAGGAATACTTGGTAGACTTTCCGGTTGTCTGAATCGTATTATATTTCCATTCGGCGTAAGGAGTCAAGGGAAACAAAGGGAAATCGAAATCAACTCCTACTTTGAAATGGTAACCGAATTTGCTTTCGTTTTCCGGCATTACCACGCCGATAACCTGCCCTCCCAAATCAAGGGAATAAGCCATCCAGTGCAGGCCTAATCCGGCACCTATATATGGTTTTATTACCGCCAGCGCAATTGATTTTCTAACCGACCCGGAAGCGGAAAAATCGGAGAATGTCAAATTAACATCGGGGATAACCTCCTGTTTTTTCCAGGCGTAATCCAGGGCGGCGTCAAATTCTATGATTCTGAAAGTTCCTATTTTGGCATGCGCTCCTATATTGGTCATTTTATCGGAAAGTTCGAAGCCGCTAAACGATGAAAAAAGGCTATCCTGAAGAACAGGATTATCGTAACCGCTGACGAGTCCTCCGTGAACGCCGAAGCCCAAACCGGAAAGGCCGGCCTGCGCCGTGGAAGCCGCGATCAAGAGCGTCATAACCATTAGTGTTTTTTTCAAAATTCCTCCTCCTTTGGGTGTTATTTATCGTTTTTACAAATAAAACTGACCATTTGAGCAGGGGTTCTGCCATCCCGGCGGTAAGAATAGTATTTATCCCCGCCGCACTTTGTACAATCGTCGAGCCCCAGGATATTTTTCCTGTCCACTCCCATTAAAACCAGGAGATCGGCGATAGCGTTACGAAGATCGACATAATATCTGCCTTTTTTAATTTCGACATATTGCTGCTCGAAGAGGACCGCCACTTCGTCTCCCGTTTCGAAACAGCATTGCTCCAGGGCCGGGCCGAGATGGATATGGATATCACTCCAATCGATATCAAAACCACCCAATTTCGACCTGAAAGTTTCGAGAATTCCGCCGACAAAACCACGCCATCCGATATGAACAGCCCCGAATAATCCCCGCGATGGAACAGCAAATAGGAGAGGCAGACAATCGGCGGTGGTAACAGTAAGACAGATATCGTCTCGTCCGCTGATAACTCCATCGGCGTAGATCATTCTGACCGGTAGTTCCGCATGTACATTGGCGATTAGATTGCTATGAGTCTGGGTCGGAATGATCAGATCATATTTACCGGCAAGCAGGTCATTTCGCAGAAAACCGTAAGGCTCGCTTTTTTCTCTCCAGGCGTTTTTCAAGATAATGCCGGCATCGAAACCCAATGATGAGAACCGGTTGTATTTGAGAACCTGTTTTTCGACGACGATATTATTATTCATTTAACCATGTTCTCCCGGATTATCGCGGTAAGCGGATAACACTCCCTTCACTTTCATTATTTTATCAATAGCTTTGCGGAGTTGTCCATAATTTTGTATCTCGACCACAAAATGCCCTGTAGCCGGAGCGGTTCCTCTCAGGATCTCTCCTCCCCTGACATTAACATCGGCCTCGGCAATGGCTTCCGTTATCTCCTTGAGCAGGTTTTTTCGATCTTCGGCCAGAATATCCAATTTTACCAAAAATGACTGGCCTTTGACAACATCCCATTCTACGTCGACTTTTCTTTCGGGTTCGTCAAACAATTCTCCGATATTCCGGCAATCGGCCCGGTGGATCGATAGACCTCGCCCTCTGGTAACGAATCCGATGATTTTCTCGCCGGGCACCGGCTGGCAGCAGGAGGCAAATCGGAACATCAGGTTTTCCAAGCCGCCGACTTTAATCCCTCTGGAAACTCCCCTGGCCTGATCTACGAATTTCTGCATAAGCGAAGGGTCTTTTTTTGCTTCCTGCGGAAAAAGCTTATTAACCAGCGATTGAGGGGAGACAGCCCCGGAACCGATCGCGGCAAGCATCTGCTCCGTTCCGGTAAATCCGTTCATAGCCGCCAGGTCGGAAAGTTCCGGATCGGGAGGATGGGGCAATCTTCTTTTCTTGAACTCCCGTTCCATCATTTCTCTGCCCAGGATAATCGATTGTTCGAACCCCTTTTGTTTCAGCCAATGCCTGATTTTGGATTTCGCCCGGGCGGTTTTCACTATTTTGAGCCAATCGGAGCTGGGAGTCTGATGAGGCGAAGTTCTGATTTCCACCTCATCACCGCTCTTGAGGATCGTGGACAAAGGAACATACTTACCGTTTATTTTGGCTCCCTGGCAATGGAAACCGATATTGGAATGAACGGCGAAAGCGAAATCCAGCGGAGTCGATCCTCTGGGAAGCTGTTTCAATTCTCCGGCCGGGGTATACACGAAAACGTCCTCCCGGAACAGGTCGATTTTCAAGAATTCGAGAAATTCCTCGGGATTGGTCATTTCCCTTTGCCATTCGAGCATCTCCCTTATCCAGGCCATATGCTTATCGATTTCTCCGTGGGTTTTCTTTCCTTCTTTGTAGAGCCAGTGAGCGGCGATACCGTACTCGGCGGAGTAATGCATGGCATGCGTGCGGATTTGTATTTCCACCATCCTGCCTCTCGGCCCTATAACAGTGGTATGGAGGGAGCGATACATATTGGATTTCGGGTTGGCAATGTAATCATGGAAACGATCCGGAACAGGAGCCCAGAGAGTATGAATAATACCCAGGGCATGATAGCAATCCGTGACCGTATCGACGATTACTCTCAACGCCAGCAAATCGCTGATTTTATCGAAGGGCACTCCTCTGATCACGATTTTTCGATAAATCGAGTAGTAATGCTTGGCTCGGCCGGTTATCTCGCTTTTAATATCGGCCTGGCTCAGAGAGGTTTTCAACGGGGCGGTCAGATCTTTTATATATTCTTCCCGGTCGGAGCGGCTATCGGTTACTCTCTTTTTGATATCGGCGTACTCCGATGGATTCAGGTATTTGAAGGCAAGGTCCTCCAATTCCCATTTTATTTTGGCCATCCCGAAACGGTGAGCCAGGGGAGCGTAAATCTCCCTGGTTTCCATAGCGATCCTCCGCTGCTTTTCCTCTCTCAGCGGATCCAGCGTTCTCATATTATGAAGACGATCGGCCAGCTTAATGACAATAATCCGAATGTCGTCGGCCATAGATAAGAGCATCTTACGGAAATACTCGACCTGCTGCTCGGCGAAGCTTTTGAATTTGAGCTCGGACATCTTGGTCAGACCGTCGACCATGTTGGCTATCTCTCGTCCGAATTCCTTTTCTATATCGGGAACAGTGGCCCCGGCGTCCTCGATGGTGTCGTGCAGCAGACCGGCCGCTATGGTAGCGGAATCCATGTGCAGCTCGGCTAAAATGAAGGCGACATTAAGGCAATGTTCGACAAATGGATCTCCCGATTCCCGTTCCTGCCCCTCGTGAACCTTATCGGAAAACTCGTAGGCCTTGCGAATCAGCGGGATATCGATATTGGCGTTATATGACTCCACCTCGATAATGAATTCCGCTAAGTTCATCAAATATTCCTTCACAGGAACGGCCTTTCCGACTCCTGTCCGTATTACGCTTAAAGGGTGATTACCATACTAAAATGATCGGCAGTTTTTCCGGATTGTTCATTATGCCGGCGGATGTTCAGCAGATCGGCTGCCCGGCAGGACCGGGCCGGGCCAGACGGGTTTCTGAAGATCATATCGCGCCTAACAGCTGTTTGTATATTTCAATATATGATTTCACACAATTATCCCAGGTAAAACCGCGGGCGTATGTTTTCATCCTCTCGGAGCGAGAAGGATCACCGGAAAACATGGCCATACCTTCAAGAAAGACGTCTTTCATTTTCTCCGGGTGGAAATCATTCCAGTAAAACGCGTGTTTGCCTCCTATTTCGGGCAGGCTGGTAAAGGTCGAGAGAAACACCGGTTTGCCTTTGGTCATGGCCTCGATCACGGGCAGCCCAAAACCCTCGTATTTCGATGGAAACAGGAAGGCCCGGCAATTTTCGTACAGCCATAATCTTTGCCCATGGTTAACCTCACCGGGCATTATAACTCTTTCCCTGAGCTCAAGATTATCGATTCGATCGCGTAGAATACCGGCATATTCGTTGGAATCATTTCCTGCAATGATGAGCTTAAATCCGGGCATAAGCTTGATGAAATCTATCAATACTCCGAAATTCTTTTTTTCTCTGATAACCCCGATGCTAAAAAGAAAATCGGAATTCGGCGCGAATGGCGGTCTGGAGACCGTTTCACCATTGTCGATGTCGACACCATAATATACGGTTCGCAGGGGGATATCGGGAACCTTCAGATTTTCCTTAATCCTGTTTTCGACATAAGATGATATGGCGGTGATACCGCCGGCCCTGTTTACCTTTTTCTGAAGACGGCGGAGTCTTTGACCTGCCTTAAACCCGCTTTTCTCTTCGAGAAAGTTCAGATCGTTGATGGTAAGCAGATAGGCTGTCCGGGGATTTCCCGGAAAATATGCTGAATCCTGATGTAGGGCGTGCCATAGATCATAATCCCGGCAAAGATTTGGGAAATACCGCCTCCTTAAAGATAGAAACTCCCGTCCGACCGTGGAGCCGAAATGAGATTCGAAACCGGGGGGCAGGAGAAAATTGAAATCGAGAATATCGTCTTTGACAGCGCTGACAGCGTTTCCGAAAGCCAGGGCGGTCTGCCCCAACCCGGTATGGAGATTCTTCAGTTTTCCAAGATCTATCATTACCGAGAAGCGCATTTTTCACCCCAGGCCTAAAGTTATCCCCGATCATCAAACCAAGCCCGTCGTTATACTTACAGGGAAATATTACCAATAATAGGCCCGGAACGCAATTACTTTGGATAAATCTGGCAGTTTCTTCTTCGCGATGGCCTGAAATTAACGGGAAGATTAATTCCTTATCCCGCTAATTTGCTTTGTTTTGAGACAGCTGACGCAATTTCGAGAATTTGATAAAAGCGTGGTAAGATGATAATACCGCCAGCAGAAATCCGTAGTATCCGTCCAAAAAACCGGCTTTGAAAATGTACATTTTGAGGAAAACCAGAGGAGGCCTGAAAAGGAGATCCGCAAGCCGGGGTTTTCGTCCCCGGCGATACATCATCTCGGCGCTCAAGGTAGAATATTCGTTTAGTTTATCGAGATATCCGGCGATGCTGTGATAGCTGTAATGCAACAGGAGCCCGTTGATATGTCCGACCGGACCATCGACCTCCACCTTTTCATGAACCGGCAGTTCGGAGAACCGGGCCCGATCTCTTTTAAACAGGCGGGTTATATGGTCGGGATACCATCCTGAATGCCTGATCGGTTTTCCGATGAAGCAGGTCAGCCTGTTGATTTTAAAGGCGACGAATTCAGAATCGAGATTTGCGGCTTTAACTATTCTTTCGGCCAGTTCCGGAGTTACCCGTTCATCCGCGTCCATGGAGAATATCCACTCTCCGTTGCATAGATCCAATGCGCGGTTTTTGGTTGTCCCGAAACCGTTAAATGTAATGCTGTGAACTTCCGCTCCCGCTTCTACGGCCAGTTTCATGGTATTATCAGTGCTGCCGGTATCAGCCACTATGATTTGATCAGCGAATTCCAGGCTTTTTAAGGCATCGATAATATTCTCAGCCTCGTCACGAACAATCATGACAGCTGTTATTTTACTCCGGCTCATATTTCGGACATCCCCAGGAGCATCCAAAAGGCCATGACCGACGAGGGGGCGTCAAGTGTGGAACCGTACATATTCATAACGATGACCACAAGCATGGCCAGCAAGAGTCCGAAATGATAGGCTTTAATCTCTCTTTGAGCGGTTTTACGGAATTTCACAAAATCGCGCCTTGTCTGACCGAATAAGATCCAGAATAGCAGAATTATCGCCGGGGGGCCGGAATTCTTGATCAAAGCGATAAAGAACGAGTTCAAACCCTGCCAATCTATGTTTTCCAGCGCCGGATCGACCCCAAAACCGTAAAATCCGGCAACACCTATAAGTTCCTGATTATTCCAGATTTCCTGAATAGGGCTTTGGGCATAATCGAGGTAATCTTTTATATTCATCGCTTCCCTGATTCCGAAGATATCGGAAATGAGGATCAATACAGCGACACCAAACGGGATAAACAGGGTTCTGTCTTTGAAAATTCCGATCGCCAGAATAATAATCAGCAGAAGTAAAACAGCGATCTTGTTGAAGGAGAACAGAACTACCGCCGCCAGCGGCAGAGAAACCAGTCCGAAGAAAGCTTTCTCGCGGGAAGACTGTCCTTCAACATACATGGCCAGAATCAGACAGAACACCAGTACTATCAGAAAGGATAGATTTTCGGGCGCGGCCTGGGCCGACAGGCTTTCGAAGTGAGCGTTGGCCAATCTGGAGACAAGATCGATGCCGGATGACAGAACGACTCCGGAAATGAATGTCCAGACAATCATCTTTCTTTTCTCCGCGAACGGGACGAATCTCTGAACGACGATATAAAAGAATGATAATATCCCTATATACGGAATCGCCGAGCCGTCCGGGGAAAGCGCCCATGAAATAATGGAAAAGACAACGAATCCTCCGATAGGATAAAAGAGCTCCAGCGAGGTTAGATCGGAGTTTTTGAAAATCAAGAGTTCGAGAAACCAAATTCCGGTAACCGCGGCGGCCAGGTAAAAAGCCAGACCGGGAAAAGTGGAGACACAAAAAGAAAACAGGAGTACCAGGTAAAATCCGGCGTTGCTTATGGTTTTAGACGGTCTATCCATTAATAACCCCGCGCAAAAAAAGTTCGGTTTCCTGTCCCAATTTTTCCAGCGATCTATTTTCAGCGACCCATTGTCTGCCGGTTCGCGCCAATCGTATTCTATCGGCGTCATCAGCCAGCAAACCATCGACAGCCTCGGCCATCTTCTCCGAATCAGCGGGAGGAATACAGATTCCGGCCTTCGACAGCTGCAGAAGCTCTTCGATCTGGTTGACAGCCGTACCAACAGCGGCCGCTCCGGCTGCAAAATACTCCAACAGCACCCTGCAGATCATCTCCGAACCTGTGGAGGCGATTACGCCGATATCGAAACAGGCGGTCATGGTATCTATATTACCAAGTGTACCGAATAGACGCAAGTTTTCCAGGCCGATTCGATGCCCTTCTTTCTTTATATCTTCGGCAGTCAATTGGGCGTCGGGCCCGGCGACAACAAACTGCACATCGGGTCTTTTAAGGGCGATAATCCGGGCGGCTTCGAGGAAATAACGGTGTCCCTTAACCGGCGAGAAACGTCCGACGATCCCGACTACCGGTTTATCGGGATGGAGTCCGAATGTTTTTTTGGATTCGGCCTTGTTGTCAAAGTGTTCGAACCTTGAAATATCTATGGCCGGATAGATTACCGGGATTTCGCCCGGATCGAGATCGAAAGTATCTTCATATCGGTTTTTTAAAGCGGCGGTGGAAACGGCAATTCCCGCGGTAAGTTTCTGATTTAGATATCTGCTGAATATACCGCTGCGGGGCGGCCTGACATCTCCCCTGAACCTGGTTAGAGGAATATTTGTTTTTCTGACCGCTAAGGCCCCTATAAGATGTGATTCTCCCCGGTGGGCAAAAACGATATCAGGCTTGAATTCTCTTATCGCCGCCTTTAACCGTCCGACGGCCCTGAACAGATTCGATGTGGAAAAATTGATATCGTCGTTTACATTCAGACCGAAATCACGGGCCTTTAGAGCCGGAGGAGATCCGGGATTGGCAATAAGAAGAAGTTCATGGCCGATACGCTGAAGCCCTACGGCCTGGCTTACCGCGAAATCTGCGCAGGCGTTATACCAGCGGACATCGATAATCTGCATTATTCTCATATATTTATTTCGGTTTCATTGACAGGAAAACCGGTTCCTATCCGATCAAATTCCATTATCCTGGAACTGGAGATCATGCAGTTTTTTATAGAGCCCTCCCTCGCCTAAAAGGTCGTTATGATCTCCGCTTTGTACAATCCGGCCGTTTTCCACCACATGAATAATATCGGCCCGTCTGATGGTGGAGAGACGGTGAGCTATAATCACAACAGTACGCCCGCTCAAAAGATTCGAGATGGCATGGGTAATAAGACGCTCGGATTCGGAATCCAGGGCCGACGTGGCCTCGTCGAAGATGAGGATGGGGGGATCCTTAAGCAACGCTCTGGCTATGGCCAGCCTCTGTCTCTGTCCGCCTGAGAGCTTGACCCCTCTATCCCCTATGATCGTATCTACACCTTCGGGCATCTCTCTTACAAAATCGATGGCGTAGGCCGCTTCCAGGGCGCGTTCGACCGCCTCCTTTCCGATATCAGCCCGACCGTAGGCGATATTATTATAAACCGTATCGTTAAACAGGATGACCTCCTGAGTCACAATACCGAGGAGGTTTCTAAGAGAGCTGATCTCAACGTCCTTCAGATTATGGCCGTCAATAAGCACACTGCCGGATGTAGGATCGTAGAAGCGGGGAATCAGATCGACTATTGTCGATTTCCCTCCGCCCGACGGTCCGGCCAGAGCCATGACCTGACCCTTCTTAAGTTCTATATTAATTTTATCGAGGAAAAAACCGTTTTGGCCGTAGCTGAAACCGACATTTTCGAATCTGACCAAATCACTAAACCCGGTTAATCTTACCGGAGTCGCGGATTCGGCGATTTTCGGTTCGGTATCGAGAACTTCGAATATCCTGGCGGCCGCGGCCAGACCCTGCTGAATATCTATATTGACTCGGCTGATAACCTTAATAGGCTGCATGAGGGAAAAAATGGCTACCAGGAATAACAGGAATCTATCGGGAGTAAGACCTCCGCCCATGATGATCTGCCGTCCCCCGAACCACAGGATAAATACTCCGGCTGCCACACCCAGCATTTCGGTCAGCGGTATTCCCAGAGAACCTATTCGAGTCAACCGCACCATTGTGCGGAAGAAATCCGAAGTATACGTTGAGAACCGCTTGATTTCGAAATTTTCCATGGCGAAGGCTTTGACCACCCTGATGCCGGAGATAGTCTCCTGGAGAACGCTGGTAATGGAGGCCAGTTTTTGCTGCGTTATGGTCGAGCTTATCTTAATACGCTTGCCCAGGATACTTATCAGGTAGATTGATGGAGGCATGACCAGTATTCCGATCAGAGCCAGCTTCCAGGCGGCGGCCAAGACAAGGTAGGCGAATATTATAGTGAGAAACAGATTCTTCACCAAATCGGAGAGACCGTTGGCCACAGCTCCGCGAACCAGGGTGATATCGTTGGTAATCCGGGAGATCAATTCACCGGCCCGTCGGCCATGAAAATATTCGAGGGGGAGTTTATGATAATGACCGAAAAGCGTATCGCGGAGATCACGCACCACTCCCTGCTCAACCCTAACGATGAGGAAACTCCAGCAATAGAGAAAAATGTTTTTTATTAAAAATAACGCGATCAGAGCGATACAGAACCGTCCGAGTCTCTCGGTTTTGGTTTTTCCTCCTATAACCCTGATAAATGTTTCCTTGTCGAGTTCTACGAGTTTGGAATACTCTATCGGCCGGTCGTTATAGGTATCCTGATCCACATCCTGCTCGAATATTATTTTTGTAAATGGAACCACCATAGTGATGGAAGCGCCGCTCATAGCCGCGAACAGCATGCCGAAAACAAGCGCCGCGATATAATATCTCATGTGCGGCTTAAGGAATTTCAGCAGACGCCAGTATAGTTTCACGCCGGTATTCTCCGCGAATCGAGTATTTCCCTGACAGCCGCCGCGACTATGTCGACTTGGTTCTCTCCGCCGACGTCGATCACCACAGAATCTTTCGAAAGAGGTTTGAATTTTTCAATTTCCGATTCCAAAAACAGGGCAACGACAGGAATATTTTGAGTCCAGGCCAGGTGCATAGGGCCGGTATCCGACGATATGAAAACAGCGTAATCGGCGATAATTCCCTTCAGGCGAACGATACTAACCGGAGGAAGAAGAGATCCTCGCGCGGGAAGACTATAATTGAGTTCATTCCGAAGATGATTTTCGTCGGGTCCGAGGATGAACTCGCTTCTTACTCCCTGGTCGGCAAGCCGGGAACCGAGGGCGATGAATTTATCCAGTGACCACCTTTTCGGACCGCGTCCACCGCAGTTTATCCCGACCAGCGGCTCCCGGTTATCCCGCGGCTTCGGCTTGACCGGAAAAAAGGGCGAGCCTGATAAGTCGCCGCCGAAAATACCGGAGAGGAGCTTCAAGTACATTTTCGAGGCGTGAATGACACCGTCATAGCGAGGCGTTTCGATATCGAAAACTTTTTTATCCGAGATTCGCCAGCCCGCGGTAACCGCGGCTCCGCTCAATAAAGTATACAGGTTGCCGGTCGCGGATGGGGATTGGACATCGGAACAATCTATGGCCAGATCGTACCTGCCTGCTCTCAGGGTTTTGATCAGCGAAAGCAGTTTCCATGGTTTGGCGATATACAGTCGCTTATAGACCGGAATAATCCGTTGAATTCTGGGATCTCCAGAGAGAATCTCGGCAAAGGGGGAAGGAAGCAAAAGATCGATCAAGGCCGATGGAAACCTGGAGCTGAGAGCAGATATGGCCGAATTCAGCAGAATGACATTCCCCAAACGCTCAGCCTGTTTTATCAGCAGGATTCTTCTCGGTTGGCGTCGGGCGATTTCAATAGCTTCCGGGCCCGCTGACGGTTTGAAATATCTTAGAATCAGCGGAAGCTTGTTTTTTTTCTGTCGGTAAGACATTCCTGAATTTATCAATAGAAATGGATTAATGTCAATGAAAAAGCCCCCGATTCCGGGGGCTTAATCGATGTTATCTGCAAGCTTAGCCTAAGACTCTTCGGCCGGCGATTCCGATTGATCGGAATTATCGTCGGGAGTACCCTCGGCAGCGGCCGGTTCGGCGTCCGATTCCATCTTCTCGGAGTCGTCCGCTACAGCCACAGTTTCTTCAACTATATCGGAAACGGCTACTGTTTTCGTAGGGTGCTTGGCTATGAACTCTTCGAAATCGCCACTTTCTTTTCCGGAGAAAAAGGAAGTAACCGACAGAACAATGCGTCTGTTGCCAGAATCGAATTCGATGACCTTCAGAGGAATTTCCTCCCCCTCGGAGAAAGCATCGGCCGGTTTTTTGAGATCCGATTTACCCAGCTGATTGGTCGGCACGAATCCCTCGACATCACCGACGAGATTGACAATTACTCCCCGGTCGAGCATTCTGGCTATCGTGCCCATCGTTTCGGTATTAACGGCGTAATTCAGTTCCAACTCGGGCCAGGGATCCTGTTTGACCTGTTTATGTCCGAGAGAGATTCTGCGGTTATCCTTATCAATACCAAGAATCGAAACTTCAACCTGATCACCCTTCTTCATGACCTCGGAGGGATGCTGAATACGTTTTGTCCAGGACATATCGGAGATATGCACCAAACCGTCGATACCGTCCTCAATTTCCACGAATGCCCCGAAGGTCGTCAGATTCCGGACTTTTCCGGTAACCTTGGTGCCCGCCGGATATCTGAGATCGAGCGTTTCCCACGGATCGGGTTCGAGCTGTTTAAGTCCCAGCGAGATTTTCTCATTTTCCTTATCGATCGACAACACGACCGCGTCGACGTCATTGCCGACACCCAGAATTTTCGATGGGTGCTTGATATGCTGAGTCCAGGACATCTCGGAGATATGAATCAGCCCCTCGATACCTTTTTCCAACTCGACAAAGGCGCCGTAATCGGTAATCGATACCACTCTTCCCCGAACATGACTTTCGACCGGGAACTTTTCCTCGACCTTTTCCCAGGGGTATGGAGTCAGCTGCTTCAATCCGAGGGAGATTCTGTTGTTGGATTTATCAAAATCGAGGATTTTTACCTGGAGTTCCTGCCCCAACTGTACAACTTCGGATGGATGGCTGATTCGTCCCCAGGACATATCGGTAATATGTAAAAGCCCGTCAACTCCGCCGAGATCGATAAAGACACCGAAATCAGTGATGTTTTTAATGATACCGGAACGAACCTGGCCGGGTTCGATTTCCTGCAATAATTGATCGCGCATTTCCTCGCGATGCTCTTCCAGAACCACCCGTCTGGAAACGACGATATTGCGTCTGTTTTTGTTGATTTTGATGATTTTCAGCTCAAGTGTCGTGCCAATCAAAGCGTCAAAATCGGGCACCTGTCTGAGAGCGATCTGGGATCCGGGAAGAAACGCGTCAACGCCTAAAACATCGACGACCATCCCGCCCTTGATGCGGCGGACGATTTTGCCTTCGACCGTTTTTCCCGCGTCGTGACATTCCTTGATATTATCCCATACTCTGAGAAAATCGGCTTTCTGTTTGGAAAGCACCAATTGGCCGTCATTGTTTTCGATAGCATCGAGAAATACATCGATTTTTTCCCCGACCTGGATATTGATGGGAGGAATGAACTCCGAAATCGGAATAATACCCTCCGATTTGAATCCGACGTCGACGATAACGTCATCTCTGGTGACACCGAGAATGGTTCCGGTGACAATTTCGCCTTCTTTGATATCGCGCAAGGTACCTTCGTACATTTCCATCATGCGCGCGAATTCATCCGGAGAGTACTCCTGTGTTTCGATGTCTTCAGCTGTCAGGATCGGCTCGATCTCGACTCTTTTGGCTTTCTGCCGAGCGGCCCTGGTACGGGTCGATTTGGTAACGGTTGTGGTCTGGGTGGATTTGGCGGTTTTGGCTACGGCTTTTTTAACCGTGGCTTTTTTCCGCGATTCGGCTTTGGCTTTAGCTGTTTTGCTTTTAGCACCACCTCCTACCTTGGTTTGTTTCTTAGCAGCGCTTGTGGCTTTTTTCTTTGCCGGCATTAAAAAGAACCTCCTTAAGTAGCATTTCCCCGAAGGGATTTCCCAACATTAGTATATCGGGAGAATACAGCATATCAATATAATTTTTTTCCCGGTCAACGCAAAGCATTTTTAAACTTTTTTGGCCGGAATCCTATTCTTTTTCGGCCTCGGACTTGAGAATGGCAATTCTGCGCATAAACTCCGCCGATATCGCTCTATAACCATCTTTATGATCGGATTGAGAGGCCAGCCATTCGGGAGTGATCGGCGAACCGAATCGGACTATCAGACGGCGGCCGTTGAAAAGGAGTTTATAAAAACCGCGGGAATTCTGAATATAGGCCGGAACGACGGGAACGAGGGCTTTGCGGGCCAACATGCCGACACCCGGCTTGCCTTTTCCCAATTCGCCGGTTTTGCTGCGGGTGCCCTCCGGGAACAGAATAAGCCCGTAGCCATCGCGCAATACCTTTTCCGAGCGTTCCAGGGCCTGATGATCGAAAATTCCCCGGTTAATTGGTATGGAGTTAAGAGCTGTAATCAATGTTCGGAGGAAGAAGTTCTTGAAAAGCTCTTTTTTGGCCATAAAAAAGAACATCCGTCTGGCGGAAGTGCCTAAAAACGGCGGATCGCCCGCGGCTATATGATTTGAAGCCAGAATAACTCCGCCGGTCAGAGGCATATTCTTCTCCCCTATCACCTTTAATCGGCAGAATATTTTCAAGTAAATCCTGAGAATTATCCAGACGGCTCGATAGAGCGGCTTCATTCCAATCCCAATTTATCCAATGCTAGTTGAAAAACCTTTTCGACCTGACCGTTCAAGGACATATCGGTAGTATCTATCTCGACGGCATCATCGGCTTTTTTCAAAGGCGAATGAGTTCGGCTGGAGTCGAAAAGGTCTCTTGAAGAAAGCGAGGCTACCTGCTCGTCGAGAGATATTTGTATCCCGGAGTTCTCCATCTGACGGCATCGTCTGATAGCCCTGGTTTCCAAGTCGGCCACGAGAAATATTTTCAGATCGGCATGGGGAAAGACCACAGTACCCATATCTCGTCCCTCGGCCACCACGTCGCCTTTGAGCGCGAATCTCCTCTGAAGATCCACCATTTTCTCCCGAACGACTTTATAGGAAGAGACCAGGGAGGATAACCGGTCGATCAAAGGCTCTCTTATAGCCATAGAAACATCTTCTTTGTTTAAGAGGAATTTATAGCCGTCGTCATCAGGGATCATGTCTATTTCGATTAAATCGGCGATCTTGCCGACAGCATCCTGATCGTTTGTGTCGATACCTTTTTTGACAGCGGCCAGGGCAACGCTTCGATACATAGCTCCGGTATCCATGTAGATAAACCCGATCTTCTCGGCCAGATGTTTGGCCGTGGAGCTTTTGCCCGATCCGGCAGGCCCGTCGATAGCTATGACTCGATGCCGTTTCACAATCCGACCGCCTTTCTCAATCCGGCTATTTCGGTTTCGATCAGGAGCCGGTAGCTTCCCAAAGCCAGCGCCCCGATTTCCAGATCTCCCAACGCCACTCTCTGCAGGGCTACTACCCTGTAACCGACCGCTTCACACATCCTTCTTATCTGACGTTTTCGACCCTCGTGAATAATCATATAGAAATTGCTGAAATTCCTGTTTTTGGAAACGACTTCTATCTCCGCCGGTGAGGTTTTGCCGTCCTCCAGCTCGATGCCTGCGCGGAGCTTATCGAGGGTTTCGTCAGGGATGGAATCCTCGCACTTGACCAGGTATTTCTTGTCGATTTCGAATTTGGGATGGGTCAACCTGAAGGCCAGTTCGCCGTCATTGGTAAGCAGCAGCAACCCCGACGAATCCATATCGAGTCTTCCCACCGGCCGGACAACCGTTTTATATTTCCCGATCAGATCGAGCACTATCGGACGATTATAGTTATCGTTGCAGGTAACCAGATGCCCGATCGGTTTATTCAGAAGCAGATAGATGAAGTCATCGGGGATCGCCAATGGCTTGCCGTCGAAGGTAACCTGATCGGAGTTTTCGTCGATAGTGGAGCCGAGCTTGGTTACTACCTGACCATTAACCGACACCCGTCCCTGTTCGATAAGCAGATCGGCGGCCCGCCGAGAGGCTATACCTGTTTTTGAGAGGAACTTATTGAGTCTCATCAACAGCAGGCGGGTCGGGGTTTTCCGGCAGCCGTGAAATTTCCAATTTTCTCACGGCTTCCATCGAATCATCGTCGATTTCCGGCGCTGGAAGTTGGGATAGATCAGACATTCCGAAAAATTCCAGAAATTCGTTTGTGGTTTTATAAAGCATAGGCCTGCCGGGTCCGTCGGAGCGGCCGGTCGATTCTATCAGGTTCCGCTCCATAAGGGTTTTGAGCACACCGTCGGAGTTGATCCCTCTGACTCTCTCGATCTCGGCCTTAACAACCGGCTGTTTATAGGCGATTATGGATAGAACTTCGAGCGCGGCTCTGGAGAGTTTGACAGGCTTGGGAATTTCGGCCAGCCGGGCGATATACTGGTCATAGTCGGGCAGAGTGTAAAAGCGGTATTTGTCTCCGAATTTTTCTATCCTGAAAGAGCGGCGCCACTCGGCGTAATCTCTGTTCAAACGATCGATTATTTCGGGTATATCCTGTTTTTTTCTTCCGATAATCCTGGCAATCGATTTATCATCCAAAGGATCGGGAGAGGCGAACAACAAAGCCTCCACCGCCGTCGCCGACTCATCGTCGATGATATCGGCAATCCTGTTTTCGGTTTCCTCGATTTCCGGGGAATGACTGACTTTATTTTCGGTTTCCAAACAAAGCTCCTATTTCAGATACAGCGCTTTGCCGCGCTGACTGAAGTTTGATATTTCCAGATTATAGAAAAGGACGCCTCCGGCGAGATCGTCGGGAGGAATCCATTTATGGTAATTCAACCCGGGCAGACATATTCCCTCGGCCCTGGTTATCAACCTTCCGGCCAGATCATAGACGCTGAAAGAATACCTGTCTTCGCCCGGAGAATCGAAGGCTATGGACAACGCCCCATTGAACGGATTGGGATAGGCGCTTAGGAGTTTATAGCCGGCAACAGGGGCGCCGCTTTCTCCTGTCGCTACAGGATCGACGGGATCGAGATAAGCCTGATATTGATAGCCCGTGGTTCCGCCTATGGGAGCGCCTTCGTAAGTCCAGATAGGCATCATAACGACTTTCTCGCAGCTATTGAAGTCTTCAATTACTATGGTCGTCAGCATATTATTCTGAATCTCATATACTTCCGTCTCGATACCGCCTTCGGTCCTGACAACGGCTATGGCCACAGAATGTTTTTCCTCACTGGTATTAAGATACTCTATTATCAGGTTGGCGTTTTCCAAAGCCAGGCTCTCAAAAACTATATAGGCGCCGGAAACATTTTCCTGGGCGATAGGTTGATCGAGCCAGGGAACCGGAAAACTGCTATGTCTTCGGGCCTCAAATACGGTCTGACTGAACGCTTCGGCTTCGCTATAGAAACCGGCCCTGTAGTTTTCACCGGTAAAATAATTCCAGATAATATGGTTGCCGTAGTGATTGTGAAAATCTTCTCCCTGATCGATCAGGGCCAGGTTAACGGCATCCAGGGAAAAATCAAAGGAGGCGAATTTCAGCCAGCAATCCCTGATAATAAACGGACCGATACTCTCACTCAAATATTGTGGAAACAGCCATGCCCCGTAACCGAACAGACCATCGGTGGCGTAAAGCGACCTGTGAAGATCAGGAAGATACTCCGACAAGCTCAAATAGTTTTCGTTGATATCGTCAAAGACAACATCCTCGGCCCATCCGGCGCAGGCTTCGAACCACCACCAGGGATTGGTATCGGCGGCGTGAAGCCGGTAAGCGAACTCGACGGCATGGAAAAACTCATGAGCCGCGGTTACCTTGAGAAACGGATATGGATCGTCGGGATGGCGAGGAGTACGCATATCGTGTCCGAGCCTGATATATGAAGTATAAGCATCTCGGCCGGGATATTGCGACGATCTGTTTTCAGGGGAGGTCAAGCCGGGAATGGCGGTAAGATATACGTCATACAGCGAATCCCCTCCCTCGTCATCGTCGAAAGGCGGGGGATCGAATTCCAATTCGGTTATAATAGCCTCGAAGGACAAGGCCAGAAAATCGGCGGTTCTGTTGACATAGTCGGGAATGCCGTCTTGAGGGTTGTTGTCTTCACCAGGGTGATAGACAGCTAACGGTCCATCGATATTGTAATGTATTTTGAAAAACCCGTCGGGAGTGTTCCAGCTTCTCTGCATGACCGGCCTGGTCAGGGGCAGCGGTATCCCGTCATTATTTTTTATGGCGTTAATCATCTCAGCGGTTTCGCAGGCCGGCAGGCAGGCCCGGGGAGCCGCGATTAACAGTATTGTCAAAATAAAACGCCGCATTAATTCTCCGAAACCAAAGGTCTTTCGACTCTGCGGAAAACTCTGATGGAAGAGAAATGTTCAGCCTGCTCGAAGATCAATTCGCCGTTCTTGACCAGGTCGAGCAAAGCTACAAAGGTTATAACCATGACTATCTTCCTGGGATCGTCGGAAAATAACTCCTCGAATTCCAGTGATGATCTATCCTGGAAGAGAGAAAGGATATGCTCCTTTCGGGAAGCTACCGTTATGGCCAGCGGCCTGATTTCGATAGTAGGCTCGGTTCCCACGCGGCGCATGAGATCGCCGAAAGCAATCATCAGAGATGTCAAATCGACTTTAAGAAGCTCAGGCTCTGGAGCCGGTAGATCCTGCCCGGAGAAGTAGATTCTGGTGTACCGTTTTTGCATAAGAGCGGCCTGCTCTTCAAGAGAGGCCGAAATCTTTTTTACTTTTCTATACTCGAGAAGAGCGTTTACCAGTTCGGTACGGGGATCGTCCCATTGCTCCTGGTCTTCGGGCCTGGGTAAAAGCATCTGGGTCTTAATACGGATCAGCAGAGCGGCCATGTAGACGAATTCCCCGGCGATTTCGAGATTGAGTTCCTGGCAGGCTTCGAGGTATCCGAGATATTGCCTGGTTATCTCTGCTATGGGGATATCATAAATATCGATTTCCTCGCGTTTTATGAGGTAGAGCAATAGATCGAGCGGACCGTCAAAAGCGTCCAGTTCAATAACCAGACCTCCGGATTGTTCGAACACGGTATCAGACATTATTCCTCACTAAATTCATGGCGCTTCTAACATCCGCCATAGTAGCCACCGCTGTTTGCCGGGCCTGATCGGCTCCTTCTTTAAGGGTATTTAGGACATAAGGCAGATCGTTTTCAAGCTCTTTTCTTTTGCCGCGCAATGGGGCCAGAGAATCGTTGAGATTATCGGTCAGGCGTTTTTTGCAATCGGCGCATCCGAGGGCGCCGGAAGTACAATCATTGAAGATCCCGGAGGTATCCCCTGAGTAAACCTGGTGTAATCCATAAACCGAGCAGATATCAGGGTGTCCGGGGTCGCCTTTGTATACTTTTTGAGGATCGGTAATCATCCCTTTGAGTTTTTTGGCGGTTAATTCCGGCGTATCGGCCAGCTTGATATCGTTATTGTAAGACTTGCTCATTTTACGGCCGTCAGTTCCGGGTATGGCCGGGAACTTCGAAAGAAGTCCGTCCGGCTCGGGGAAAACAGTACGATACAGATTGTTGAAACGACGGGCGACTTCCCGGGTCAGTTCTATATGAGGAAGCTGGTCTTTCCCCACCGGCACGAATTCGGCTTTATAAAGAAGGATATCGGCCGCCTGCAACAGCGGGTAGCCCAAAAAGCCGTAGCTGTCCAGTCCCAGAGTTTCCGATTTTTCTTTATAGGACGGTACCCGTTCCAGCCAGGGAGTGGGAATAATCATGGAGAATAGCAGATGCAGTTCGGCATGCTCTTTCACGTCGGACTGAACAAAAATGGAGCATTTTTTCGGATCGAGTCCGGCGGCCAGAAAATCGAAGGCGGTTTGAATGATGCGATCCTGCATAGCCCCGGTATCGTTGAAATCGGAAGTCAGGGAATGCCAGTCTACTACACAGAGATACATATTGTATTTATCCTGCAAATCGACCCAGTTTCTTAATGCTCCCTCGTAGTTGCCGAGATGAAGTTGTCCGGTAGGCTGAATACCGGAAAGTATCACAGGTTTTTTTCCGTCCAATTACTCCTCCGAAGAACCGCTGTTTTCTTTGATTATTTAGAAATTACCGGGCTTTTCAATCGAATGGCTTTAATCCATGAAGAGATATTGTCTCCAGCGATGATCCGAAACGCCCACAAACTGCTGGATAAAGGTAATATGATTCGGTTTCCTGGGCTTTCTGATGAGATTGAATCCGACCTTTTCCGGCAGATGATGGGCCTTTTTATTATTGCATTCAATACAGGCGCAGACCAGGTTTTCCCAGGTATCCTTACCGCCGAAGATTTTCGGAATAATATGGTCCACAGTCATCTGTCCCTTTTTGCCGCCGCAATACTGGCATTGCCCTCTGTCTCGTTTGAGAACATTTTTCCGTGTTAAAGTAATTCGTTTGATCGGTACTTTGACATAATAATCGAGCCTGACAATAGAGGGAACAGGAACCACGGCGGCTTGCGCGCGAAGCACCTGGCCGTCAACTGTTTCAATCAACTCCGCTTTCCCGAGAAACATTAGAATTACGGCTCTTTTAACGGTACACACAGAAAGCGGCTCAAAATTCTGATTCAGTACCAGAACCGGCCAGTTAATCATATTTCCTCTACCTGATAAATTTATAATATTATGAGCAAAAGTCAATTACATTCTGGCAGCGGTTTTCGGGCCGGAACGAAAAGTTCGACTTGACAAATTCATACGCATAAATATCTTATGCTTATGAAAGTAATGAGAGACGCTGTTCTTATGGTCATCGCGTCGGCGGTTTTATTTCTGATTCTCAACCAGGGCCGGTTAGCCATCGGCTTAAACGGCCTGCCATTAGATACCCCATGGCCTGATAACCGGCAGAAGATCGAGTTGGAGATTCCTTCTTCGTATGACAGTCAAATCGATACGCTGATTTCGCTGGAGGACGCCTATAACCTGTATCTAAGCGGGGACGTTATCTTTCTGGATGCCAGAGAAGAAGAAGAATACGCCGAGGGGCATATCAAAGGGGCGTTGAACCTGCCTTTCGAATTCTGGGATGATTACTGGGAAGGAGTGGAGCCATACCTCGATCCGCAAAAAGATATAGTCACCTATTGCGGCGGGCTGGATTGCGAGCTTTCTCTTTTCGAGGCGCGAGAACTGAAAACCACCGGATATGAAAAGGTCTATACCTTTTTCGGGGGCTGGCAACAGTGGGAAGCGGCAGGCCTGCCGATTGCTAAAACCGAGACGGATAATGAATAGGGATTTTCAGCCCGACCAGAAGAAAATCCTGTTTCTAAGGATTATTCTGGGCGCTCTGTTTATTTTTGCCAGCCTCGATAAGATAGTCGATCCGCTGGCTTTCTCCCGGATTATTCACCATTACAGACTATCTCCGCCGGGGATGATCAGCTTCACGGCTATTATAATTCCAGGTATTGAATTGATCGCGGGTTTGTTCCTGATAATTGGATTCCGGGCCAGGGCATCGGCCTTAGTTATTAATGCCTTATTGGTGTTTTTCATTATAGTTCTGGCAATCACCGCGGCCCGGGGGATCAATGTCTCCTGCGGCTGTTTCTCAACCTCAACCGCGGTCAAGTCCAACCTGATTTTGAGAATAGTCGAAGATATCGGGATGCTCATCCTCGGATTGTATATAATGATATTTTATCGCCCTAAGCAACACTTCAAGGTCTCATCGTAAAAGGTTACGCATCAAAAGATTATAGCCACCACGCTAACCGATGATTCAACGCCGGCCTTTTAGGTCATGTCGGAAAAATCACGGATAATCTGGACCTTCACGTTTTCGCCGGCGGATATTTGATTGACCGAATCGGGAACCACGATAAAGCCGTTGACTGTGGAGAAGGAAATCTGCGATGAGGAAAAACGGGAGCCGTCAGGAGAAGCTAAGATCCCATCTTCGGTGATCCGCACCTGGGCTCTGATGAAGTGCGTAATTCCGCCTCCCGCTTTGATATCCCCGAGAAGTCGGGCCACTATTTCGGTTCGCCTCAGGTCTTTTCTTCCCTTCATTTTTAGTATTGCCGGCCTGACGAACTGCTCGAGGATAATCAGGGAAGCTAAGTGGTTGCCCGAAATGCAGAAAACCGGAATATTATCGAGAGAACCAAAAATCATCGGTTTTCCCGGTCTGATGGCGACTTTCCAGAATTTCAGGTCCATTCCGAATCTCTGGAGAATGGCCTTGATCGAATCGAAATCGGCCAATGATGAGCCGCTGGAGACAATGAGCATATCGTATTGACGGGCTTTATCGATACTGGCTTTAAGATCGTCGGGATTAACCGCGTAAATCCCCAGGTCGATCGGTTCGGCGCCGTATTCGGTTAGATTGGCCATTAGGGTAAGAGTGCTGGCCGCGCGGTATTTCCCAAGTTCAGGCGGATGCTCGATCGGTATGAGATCGTTGCCCGACGCCAGATAGGCCACTTTGGGCCTTCTATAGCAAACAACTTCGTTTTTTCCGATGGCGGCCAGGACAGCCAGATCGGATGGGACTACGGTTTTTCCTTTGGTAAAAATCAAATTACCCGATTCCATATCGCCGCCCCTGATTACGACATGCTCCCCCGGTTTTTCCGGCTTATAGATTTTTACCTTTTTGGCGTTTTCCCTGACAGCGTTATCCATCGGTATAATCGTATCGGCGCCGTCGGGAAGCGGAGTACCGGCATCGACTTTGACAGCATGACCGGAATGAACAACACTATCCCACCTCTCCCCCAGTCTGACTTCGCCGTCGAGAATGAGGTTAACCGGAGCACGGGGGCCGCAACGAACCACGTCGACGCTGCGCAGAGCGATCCCTTCGATTCCAGCAAGATCGTCCGACGGGATATCATTATCGCAAAAAACATCATCAGCCAGCACCATTCCGGACGATTCCCGGATCCGAACATTGACCGATTCAAGTATAGGCACATGCTCGAGCACGATTTGCTGAGCTTTTTCGAATGAGATCATTGTACCTTCCCCTCCATTTGAAGGTAAACTCAATCACCAAAATATGCGACTCAAAGTTGATGTTGGCCATCACGAAATAAAAACTTAGATAACAAACAATGAGGGAACCTAAAACTCAGTGGCTGGAACCCCTCCGACCAACGCCGGTTTTTTTATCTCAAAACCAGCGATCAGTCAAGAAAAATATGATGGATAAAGCGAAAATTCTAATTTATTTTTGGTTTGATATCTTCGGCTGTTTTCTACCTGAGAAAAGTAATATAAAAAAAGGGGCCGATCAGAAGATCGGCCCCGGCGTCTTATCGAATGAATCAGCCTTCGAGAATGCTGGCGTACTCTTTGGGTTCGGATAGCAGTTTTACCGCTTTTTCGACATAAGGATCTTTTTTCAAAACCAGCTGTTCATAAACCGATGATTCGCCGTAAAGTCGAGTAAGGATATCGCGCTTGATACTCTGTTTGATGTAGTCGACGTCGGCATCGAGCTCATTGGCTTTCTCTTCTTCTATCAACGAACTGATATGCTCGAATTCTTTCCCGAAGAGATCGGCACGGGATGTTTGTTCGGTGGTTTTCCGCAGGTCTTCGAGTTGGATTTCGAGTTTGCTTTTATAGGAGAATTCGGTATCTTTGAGAAAAGCTCTGAATTCATTTACCATAGCGTCGGTAACCTCGAAGTTGGCCGGGATATCGGGATGCTCGGTGGTGTATTTAATGGAGAAATCGAAAAACGTGGAGAGCCTTTCGAGATTGATCTTCAAAGGCGAAAATTCCTCTCTTTCGACAACTATATCGGGAGTGATCCCGCCGCCGCCGTAAACAGGCCGTCCGCCTTTGGTGTGGAACAACTCGAAAGTACTCGAATCCACCACGGCAGAATCGGATTCAGCCATCTCATCGGGATGGCGCGACGAGTGAGAGTCCTTTTGTATACACCGTCCTGACGGCACATACCATTTGGCGGTAGTAAGTTTCAACGCGGCCCCGTCGGAAAGCTGATAGATTTGTTGAACTAATCCTTTGCCGAATGTGGTATTGCCCACAATAACGCCTCTATCTGAATCCTGAATGGCTCCGGCGACGATCTCCGACGCGGAAGCCGACATTTCGTTGACCAACACAACCAGCGGAATATCCTTGATCTTCGGATCATCGGTAGCGTAGTGGCTGCGATTCTGATCGGAATTTCTTCCTTTGGTATAAACAACTTCAGACCCTTTGGGCAGAAAATAATTGGAGATGCTAACAGCCTGGTTCAACAGTCCGCCGCCATTGGAACGAAGATCGAATATCAAACCGTCGATTTTCTCTTTGGTTACTTTATCGATCGCTTCCAGCAACTCGGTATCCGCTTCCTCCCCGAAACGGGCCAGACGGATATAGCCGATTTTACGCTTATTGCTTTCGATAACACCGGCGTAGGGAACCATCTTGATAGTGATAACCGCTCTCTCGATAGTATATTCCAGCGGCTCGTCCACCCCTTCGCGTTCAATTTTCAGGGAGACCTTTGTTCCGGCGTCCCCGCGCATCAACTCCGAAGCGTCCCTGGTGGACATACCTTTGGCCGATTTGCCGTCGATAGCCACGATTCGGTCGCCGGCCCTCAAACCCATTCTATAGGCAGGCATACCTTCCATGGGGGCGACAACCGTTACCCAGCCGTCCTTTTGAAATATGGTCATACCCAAACCGGAATATTTGCCCGAGGTCGATTCCATAAGCTGATCATAGTCGGTTTTTTCGAGAAATTCGGAAAAAGGATCGAGTTTATCGATCATTCCCCGTATGCCGGAATAAACCAGATCCTTGATATCAAGCTGATCGACATAGCGGGCGTTTATTCTAAACGCTATATCGGATGATAACTTGACCAGCGAATAGATGGAATCCCCGGAGCTTTGGGCGGATGTAATGGTGAAAAGGGCGGCGATAATAACAATAGCCGCGACCGCCGATCCTATTTTCAGTTTCATCTTCATAGCTCCTCCAAAATCCAAAATTAAGTATCTTCCAAATAATGAGAACAACCGTTTGGGCTATTCTGTTTCGTTGTTTTACTCCTTTTTGGCGGATAAAGTTGCCGAGGCTGGAATCGCCACGAGCAGCATAACCGCGATCAGAACATTTGTCCCCGATGATATCAAGATGCCGGGGACGATCAGGGCTGCCAGCATTGCGCCATAAAGATCAGCCCCGTAAAGAGTTGCGCCTCTTCCCCGACCGCCGGCATCGATATTCGCGAAGAACGCGAATCCGGCCCCGGTGGAAAATCCGGAAACTATAGAAATCATATACAACATAATAAGAGATACGATCAAGCCAAATTCCGCGTTCAACAGAAACCTCACACTAAAGATGGCGGCGATCGCCGTAAAAACCGCCGCCGGGATTATCCATCGTTTAATTATATCGGCAGAATAAGCGCCTAAGGCCATACCGGCCATGAAAACAGAAATAATCAGCCCTATATGAAGATGCAAAAGCCCGAAAATCAACTGGAAGAGGTACAAAACGGAAATCTCGAGGGCCATCCCCAGAAATCCGAAGTTAAAAACCCCTGATATACTGGGAAATTCGGTTTTTTTCAGCCTGGCAATGGCGACAGGTACAGCGAAAATCAACAGGAGGCCGAGGAGCGGGTAGGGATTTTTATATACTTTGAATAATCGGCCGAATTTACCGAACGCGGAACCCTGCCAGATAAGATAATTCAGCGCCGTAGAGGGTTTGAAAACAGTATTAGGATCTGATTCGACCGTAATAGATTGAGTAAAATTACTTAAGCGGAAAGGGGCAAGTCGGTTGAAAATCAGGGGCATATTGAAGTACGGCGATTCGAAATTCAATTGATGAAATCCGGAAACAGGGTCCAGGCATATATCTCCTGATCCCGGGTTTTTAAAACAGAGAAATCCGGCTCGCGGGCCCGGGATGACCAGAACAAGCCCGAAATATGGCTCCAGAGTATTTTTTAAAGACGATAGATATAGAGCCAGGTTGCCGGCTATATAATTTTCATCGGATACGGCGCTGACAAAAAGTATGCCGTCATCTTTGAGAAATGATCGGCATTTTTTGAAAAACAGATCGGTTTCCATCCGGTAATCGCCGAGACCAAGGGAACCCGGCAACCGAACGCAGACGATATCGAACTTCTCGGAGGCCGAGAAATATAGAGGATCGGCGACAACATATTCGAGGTTTTCCGTATCGGCGAGCTTCAGATAGGCGGCATCACCGGCAAGAAAAACCGCGTTACACCTGCCGGGCAGGAATTCTGCCACTCCCAATCCCTCGAAACCGATAAGTAGTATCCGCGTGGATCGCGGCTTGAAGATAAACGGCCAGAGCAGGGCTTCCTCTGACGATACCCTGTCAGGGGCAAAGCCGGCAACCTTGCCATTATGAGAGATCATTACCTGATCCTGCCGTCTATGTCGAACCCACAGGCCTGAAAAACCATGAGCTACTCTTATGGTCTCATAGCCCGGCCAGCGGATATCGGACGCTAACCGATCAAGAAAAGGATTTACGGCCATACCGAGAACTAATCCAGCCAGACCCAGGGCCGCAGGGACCAGCCTGCCACGGATAGTTCTGGAGAACTCTACAAAGGAAAGGAAGATCAGCAGGCCAAAATCTCCCAGGCCGAAAAAGAGCCAGACTACCGCCAAAATCCCTCCCGCAAAAGATCCGGCGGCTTCGACCCGATAGACTTGTGAGGTTTTAAAATATGGTTTTATCAGTACGGCGAAAAGCAGGCCGTATAAGATTCCCTGGGGAGCTATTCCTATGAGAACGATTGGCGGGAATCGGAGAGGATCGAGGATCCCGGTAAAAAATACAGGGTATATAAAAATCAGAAAAGCGGCGGGAAGCTTAACCAGCGAGGAGAATAGCCAGAGCCGGGATAGTCGATCCGGGCTGATTTTTCCACCCAAAAAGGCTCCCAGACCGACAGCTCCGATCCATGAACCTATGGCTATGGCGGCGAATAGCTCTCCGGCCGTTGGGGATGAGAGTATCAGCCGGACGAATACGGTTTGGGCGGCGATGGAACAAACGCCCAATAGAACCGCATCGAAAAATCCTGGTGATTTAATTTTCACGTCCAAACGCCGGGAATTTGCCGTCCGCACTCAGCGCATGACCCGTTATCTATTGATATCCTGTCGATTCTGAACCCCTGCCTTTCGATAACGACCCGGCCGCATCCGGGGCAGAAAGTGTTCTCCCCTCGATGGCCATAAACATTGCCTATATAAGGGAAATTTATCCCCTTCTTTCGGGCGATCTCATAGGCGATCTCCAGACTTCTCACCGGAGTGGCCGGAAGGTTTTTCAATAGATACTGAGGATGAAACCGGGTAAAATGAATCGGAATATCCGGACCGAGCCGGCTGATTATCCAATCGCAAAGATCTTCTATTTCCCGCGGATCGTCGTTGAGCGTCGGCACCATCAGGTAGACAATCTCGAACCATTTTCCTGATTCATGGAGGGTTGCCAGGGTATCCAGAACCGGTTGAAGATCACCGCCGCAAATCTCGTCATAGTATTGCTGCCTGAACGATTTCAGGTCGATTTTGACCGCGGCCAGGTGAGGAAGGAGTTTTTCCAACGGTTCTTTCTCGATGAAGCCGGCGGAGATCATAACCGAACCAATTGCGTTCTTATTGCCTTCAATAGCGCAGTCCTTCATGTATTCATAGAAGATGGTCGGTTCGGAATAAGTGTAGGCGATAGATCGGCATTCGTACTCAGCGGCCATTGAAGCTATCTGGTATGGGGAAATCCTCATGCTCTGAATCTGTTCGGGGCGAAACTGGGAGATCTGCCAATTCTGGCAGAATTTGCAGTTGAGATTGCATCCCGCGGTGGCAATGGAAAATGCCTGTGTACCGGGCAGGTAGTGAAAAAGCGGTTTCTTTTCAATAGGGTCGATATTGGCCGAGCAGGGATGGCCGTATACGAGCGTATAATATTCGCCATCGATATTCTCCCTGACACCGCAATAACCTCGCTCCTTATCCCCTACCTGGCACTTTCTCGGGCAGAGGAGGCATTCGATTTCACGGGCATCCAGCTTTCTGTAAAACTCGGCTCTATGATGATCATCGGTAGGGATATCGTCAGCGGCCGCGTATCGGGAACCGAACCCGATCTCATCAAGTATTCCGGACGATGAAACCGGCAGACATGAGCAGCCGAGGCAAACCCCTGTTACCCGCAGGAATCGGCGTCTGTCGATAAAGGATTCAGATTTTGGAGGCCGCATTGCCGGATATCCCCCCTAATTCGATATTACACTCGACATTATGGAAGATTAGGAACAGACTGGCAGTATTTCAAGATATTTTTGATCCCGCGAATCGGCCGCGGGCCGGATTCAGCCGAGAACCCGGGACGTGTTTTTGAAATGAGTTTTGGCGACTTTCCCCAATTCATCCCGTCCTTTGGCGGAGATGAATAACCGTCCAGCCTGATCGACCGGCGTTCCGGCCCCCTTGGGCAGTTTAATACCGTATTGCGCCGAGAGATTATCGAGCCGTCTTAGGAACTCCGCCCTGGCCAGAATCGATGCGGCAGCCACAGCCGGAACCGATTCGGCTTTATGTCTTTGTGTCAGTTTTATAAGCTGCCCCTTTTTCATGAGGGCGTTTTCGATCAGGCTTCTATCGCCGAATTGGTCGGCGACAACTTCGGCGGGAGTTACTTTATTAAGGAGATTCTCCAGCGCCCGCGCATGACCCCAAGCCAGGAGTTTGTTGAGATTTCGGATTTTAGCGTGTAGTTCGTTATATTTTTCCGGCCCGATGGCCACGATTTCGTATTGAGCTATTTTCTTTATCTCGGCTTCAAGGAGAAACGCCCGCTTATCGCTGACATTCTTGCTCTCTCTCAAGCCGATCTGGGCAAACCGGGCGTTGATAACGTCGTCGGCAAAGCAGGCGGCGATAACCAAAGGCCCGAAATAATCCCCTTTACCGGCCTCATCAATACCGATCAGACCGGAATTCCGCTCCTTGATTAAATCGTCCTGCAAATTGATCGGGTTTTCCGGGATTAATTTACACGTTCTAAATATTTACCGTCGGAAGTATCTATCCTGATGACGTCCCCTTCTTTGATAAAGAGGGGCGCCTTCACGGTCAATCCGGTTTCAACAACTACGTTCTTGGTGAGATTGGAAACGGAGTCTCCCTTGACAGCCGGTTCGGCCTCGATAACCTTTAGTTCCACGGCTGACGGCATATTGACGGAGATCGGCACCCCTTCGAAGAAGAGAATCCGGTATTCGACATTTTCCTGAAGATACGATTTGGAATCTTCCACCTGATCAGGAGAAAGAGCGACCTGCTCGTAAGATTTGGAATCCATGAAATGGAAGCCGTCATCGTCGTTGTAAAGATATTGCATAGAACGTTCGCTGAAATCGGGCTGGTCGAAATTCTCTCCGGCGGAAAAGGTTCTTTCGATGACCTGTCCGGTTTTGAGATTTTTCAGTTTAGTCCAGACATTGGCCCGTCTCTGGGCGGTTCTGGCATGCTGAAAATCGACTATAATATAAAGCCCCCCATCCAGGGCCAGCTTCATTCCTTTTCTGAAATCACTCGTACTTAACATCTTACCTCCATATAGTCACGGGCCGATTATAAACAATTTAATTCCTTATGGCAAGCGATAATAGCGGCAAACCGGAAATCGATATTGACTGAAGCCGACGTCGGTGATAAATTAACGGAACTTTGGAACCGGAAACACGGTAGAATAAAATGAATTAGCGTGTTTTCGAAAGTTCGCGGCATTTTAAAAGTAACGATTCGGAGGAGAATCCAAATGGCAGCGATTATCTGGGATTGGACAAAATCTTTGGGGATAGCGTTAATCATGGCCCTGATGATCAAGATATCGGTGGTGGAAGCATATAAGATACCGTCCAGTTCCATGGAGAATACTCTTCTGGTAGGGGATTTTCTTCTGGCCAACAAATTCGTTTACGGAATGCGGCTGCCTATTCCGTTCACGGATATCAGATTGCCGGCCATAAGCGACCCGAAACCCGGGGATATAGTCATATTCAAATACCCGTTTAATCCATCCATCAACTACATTAAGCGCTGCATAGCGGTCGAGGGGCAGAAAATAAAGATCGAGAATAAGCAGGTATATGTCGACGGCAAGGCAATAGCGCTGCCGGAGAACGGGCAATTTATGGATAGCGAGATATATCCATACTATAATACCGGGTCGTGGGGGCGCAATGTCCGTGACAATATGCCCGAGATAGAGGTTCCCAAAGGTATGCTCTTCATGATGGGCGATAACCGCGACAATTCCGCCGATTCGCGTTTTTGGGGCTTCCTGGATCGGAAACTGGTTCAGGGCAAAGCCATGATTATCCACTGGTCCTGGAATCCGTGGGACCCCAAGCTGGACAACGAAAAAGATCACCCCCCAATGGGAACATCAGGTCCGCCGGAGGTATCCGCCGGAGATCCTTTTTCGATATTAAAGAGCGTTGCTTATAATGTCTACCACTTCCCCGAAAGGGTACGCTGGTCGAGAATCGGCCGTCCGATAAAATAAGGATTTCTCAATCTAATTTTTCAGGGAGGAGCTTTTAGAGGCTCCTCTTTTTTTGTCTTTGAAGGCGATTTTTCAGCGATTTAGGCTAATTATCGGGAGAGGCGCCTTGAATTATTCCGATATTAAATGTTGACAGAATAATATAGTATGGCATAAATATGTTCAAACGAGGGAGGAAATTTTGCGAAAAATAATTACCGCGATATCAGGAGCCCTGTGCCTCTTTAGCTGGCTGGCGCCGGTATCGGCGCAAACAATCAGGGGTAATATTTACTCCGAATTTTATTCTTATCAGACGAAATTACCCGAAAGACAGAATTACGTTCGGTCGCTTCAGGGTGTCAGGCTCGATATCAGGGATGCCCTGGTTCCCGGTTTGTCGTTTTATGTAAGGGGACGAATGGCATCGGATATCCTGTCCAAGCTGGGAACCGACCCCGATTTTCGGGTATTCGGGGCTTATCTCCAGTATTCCACCAAGGGGGACGAATTCACGGTCAAGGCAGGACGGCAATACACATACGAGGGAATCGGGGGCTTCACAATGGATGGAGCCAAAGCCAGGTTCAATTATAGAAAACAGTTTTCCCTGACTCTCTTCGGCGGCATGACCCCCGGACCGACTTTTTACACCTATGATGAAATCGGCAAATGGGATCAGAGCAACGCTTACGGCGCCCGGGTCCAATTCAAGGGAATGAAGCGGATAAAAGTGAATTTTTCATATCTTCAGCGGAATTTCAATGAAGAGACGGATTCCCAATTGGCAGGGGTCGATTTTCAATATAGAAAAGACCGCCTCTCGACAGCGGGACGCCTGGACTATGATATCATATTCAGGAGAGTGAAACTGGTAAGTTTGCGGCCGCGGTACGCGTTCTCATCGGGTCATTCCGTGGGGCTCGAATACAGATATAGTCATCCTACCTTTAATCTGAACAACTTTTTCTCCGTGGTCGAAGCCGAGCCTTACAGTCAATTCAGACTGACACCGTCGATAAAATTATCGGATAATATGTATGGAACGGTTCTTTTTGCCTACACCATATTCGATTCAGGCAAGGATTTGAATATGCGCCTTGGCGGCTCGTACAAAGCTCAATCCGCCGGGATAGTTTTCAGCGACGGACATGCGGGGAACAAGTTCGGAGTTTACGCGAACCTGCGGGCTCGGATCATGGACAAAGCGGAGGTATTCGCCAATATCGATATGTACAGTTATAAACTTGATTCGGACGAGGCTGATTCCGAAACCGCCTTTTCCTCTTCTATTGGGGCAAGATACGAGCTCCTGCAAAATCTGGGTTTGAGAAGCGATATTCAGTACCTGACCAATGCTTTTTACAGTTCTGACGTTCGGTTTTATGGAAGAATCGAATATGATTTATATTCGCGGCAAAACGGAGGAGGTGGCAATAAATGAGTTCGATAGCGGTATTTTTTACAATAACCCTGGCTTTTTTATCATTCCAGCAGAAAAAGGCCGATAGTTTGAAATTCAACCATGCCAAACATGTGGTTGAAGTCGAAATGAAATGCGTCGATTGCCACATTGTGGCCGAGAGCGACAGGGCATCCGACAATAATCTTCCCGCTATGAAAAAGTGCGAGGAGTGCCATTCTACCAGTGAAGCCCCGTCAGACTGCGTGTTATGCCATACCGATCCGGCCAATCCGAAAAGAGTTGAAATGCCCCGGCGCGATATGACCTTCTCCCACGAGGCCCATGTCGAGAAATCTCAGAGTAATGATCTGTGTCTCTCATGCCATAAGGGTATTGATAAGGTTACCGGCAGATCTGCTGATGCCGGGTATCCGGTATGGGATGATTGTTTCAAGTGCCATGAAGGTGAAAGCGCTTCTTCGGATTGCTCGGTAAACAGGTTTAATCCGTCGAGGAATGGCAATCTGGTTCATCCTGTCGGCTGGGAACATGAGCATAAATTTTCAGCTAACCAGGCGGGCCAGGATTGCGAATCCTGCCATCACTCCGAGACATTCTGCTCGGATTGTCATGCCGGGGATAATATTACAGGCAGTGTTCATGAGCTGAACTATCGTTATTCGCATGGTTTGGACGCAAAGGGCAAGGTTCACGATTGTCAGAGTTGTCATGATACAGAGCAGTTTTGTTCGAGCTGTCATGAGCAGGGCGGCGGCGAGCGTCCGTTGAACCATCTTATGGCCGGTTGGGCGACTCCGCCTTATGAACATGGCCAGGAAGCTCGAAACGATATCGAATCCTGCGCATCCTGCCATTCGACGGAGGCCCCGGTTTGCGCTGTCTGCCATTCCGATTTTGATGGAGTCAGGGGCACGAATCCTCCGATTCACCCGGAATCGATCGACAATATGGAAGAGGGGCCGTGGCATGAAGATTCCGCGTATCAGTGTTTTATGTGTCATACCAACACCGGTACGGCCGGAGCGGGTTTCTGCGGCTATTGCCATGGCGATTGACAGCTATGATTTCACTTGTAAAATAGCGGATGATTTGTTTATTTAAATCCTGAGATGGATTCGAAACTGATTCTTGACGGGCTGGCCAAGTCTTATCCCGGCCGGCCCGTTTTTACAGGCATAAACGCCGAGGTTGGCTGCGGCAAAAGACTGGTGATTACCGGGCCTAACGGTTCGGGCAAATCTACGCTGATGAAAGTAATCTGCGGGTTTATCCGTCCGACCAGGGGCCGGGTTATTCTGAACGTAAACAACCAGAAATTGAATCGCCTCGAAATCAGACCTCATATCGGCCTGGTCTCCCCCGATCTGGTCTTGTACGATGAGTTGACAGCCATAGAGAATCTCTTGTTCTTCGCCGGTGTTTCCGGTTTGTATTTCAGCGCCCGAGAACTCGAGAATCGTCTGGATCTGGTCGGTCTCGGTGGCCGGGGCAGTGATTTTGCCGGATCTTACTCATCGGGAATGAAACAAAGGCTGAAATACTGCCTTGCTCTTCTAAGAGATCCGGAGCTCTTGCTTCTCGATGAACCGTCAGCCAATCTCGATGAGCCGGGCAAAGCCCTGGTGGATGAGATCATCAGATCGCGCCGGGGGATAACTGTTATCGCCACAAATGAAAGAGCGGAGTTGGAGTATGCCGATGAAATCGTCAGGCTCGGTTAAACGTTCGATAGCTGTTTTTCGCAAGGATATCAAGTGCGAGCTGCGCACCAGATACGCTATCAACGCGATCCTGATGTTCGCCGTGGTTACTGTTTTCGCGGTATCGTGGGCCATCGGAGGCGTGGGTCTGACCGAAGTACTGCAGGCCTCGCTTCTCTGGATTGTTATCTATTTTTCCTGTCTGGCCGGGCTCTCGCAGAGTTTCGTCAAGGAGGAGGAATCAAAAACGGCCTTAGCTTTGCGGCTTTACAGTCCGGCGGAAGCGGTTCTCGGGGGAAAACTGATATTCAACCTGGTCCTGTTAGTGGTTCTGAATATTATCACTGTGCCTCTTTTCGGAATTTTCGTTGGTCTGAACATATCTAATTTCTGGTTATTTTTCACTATGATATTGATAGGGACCGTCGGAATAGTGGGAGCGACGACTATCGTGGCGGCGATTATTTCGAAGACATCGGTGAAAGGAGCCCTGTTCGCCGTTATCTCGTTTCCGATGATACTGCCGCTCTTGATTATGGCTATTTCGGGCACAAAGAAAGCCCTGATTCCAGGGTTGGGCTTCGCTGAAGCCAGAATGGAAATTCAGGTTTTAATTTCGTACCTGGTGGTTATGACAGTCTTAGGATTTTTGCTCTTCGACACGGTTTGGAACGACTAGGGCTTGACGTATAACATAATGTAGATTAAAGAGTTAATTTACCACGATGATTTGATTTTAATGTTGACTGCGGGTAATTTAAATATTAGTTATTCCGAAACAAATGACAGGAAGAAGGGGTTAAAAGGCAGGAAATTATGTGGTGGAAACTAACGATACTTTTGGTGATCAGCTGGGTTTGTGTCGGGGCCTGGATATTCCCGCCTCCCACGCCCATAGAAGACAATCCTGAGGTTTTTCGGATAATCTATTTTCATTTTCCCATGGCTATAGGGACGGTGGTGGCTTTCGGTCTGGGGATGTATTATTCGATCCGGTATCTGGCGACCAGAAACCTGAAATATGATCTCAGGGAATCACTGGCGGCAAAGCTGGGGATAATATTCTGTGTTCTTACGACCATATCGGGGGCGATATTCGCCAAACATACCTGGGGCGCGTACTGGAACTGGGACCCCCGGGAGACATCGATATTTATGCTTCTGATCGTATATGCGGCCTATTTCGCACTGCGTTCGGCGGTAATCGATCCTGATCAGCGGGCTAATCTCTCGGCCGTTTATTCCATTTTAGGTTTCGCGTCCACTATATTTTTCATATTTATTATGCCCAGAATAATTCCGGGGCTGCATCCCGGAGCTCCCAAACCGACGGGAGCCTCCGAAGGATCGATAATAACATTTTCGTTTAAGACGGCCATCGTGCTGATACCATCGGTACTGGCGCATATCGGCCTATTACTCTGGATCAACAAGCTTTCGGTGGATATAGCCGAGAGAAACAAGGAGCTGGAACATGTCTGATTATATACCTATGTTTGTGGCGCTGCTGGGGTGGGTAGCCTTGTGGGGTTATCTCTATTCACTCGATTTGAAAATGAAAAGGATAAAGAAAGATGAATAAAAACGCGAAAACATGGATCGCAGTTATTGTAGTGGTAATCGCGGCCGGCGTAGGCTTGAGCAGTCTTTTCACCGAAGGCGGAATGATAAGCTATGTCAGCTTCACCGAGGCCCGTGCCGCTTCCGGCAATGTCCAGGTAATGGGAGAGATACTGGATACCGGCTCCACTTATGAAACCGAGACAGGAGCTTTCACCTTTTATATCACCGACGATAAAGGCGACCGGATGAAAGTGGTTTATAATGGCACGAAGCCGGGTAATTTCGAGCAGGCCACATCGGTGGTATGCATAGGCAATTACAGCAACGACGCGTTTTACGCCGAGAAGCTCTTGGTCAAGTGTCCGTCGAAATATCAGGAAGAACCCGTTGAGTCCGGAACTTAATGTACCGGCCGCAGACGAGAATCTCATCAATTAACCTGTGAGGCAGCTTTGGAAATAGGCGGTTTCTTTTTAGCCTGGGCGACCATACCATTGATCTTATCCATGACCGGATATCTGCTGGTGGCCGTGGGGATGAAGGAGTTCCGATTGAGCGCCGGCGTGATCTACTGGCTTTTATTCGGGATGGTCATGGTATCGTTTCTGTACCTTTTGCAGTTATTTCTTACCGATCAGTTTCAATATTCTTATGTGACCAGTTATTCGTCAAGCGATCTGCCCAATCAATGGCCGCATTTTTATAAGATCAGCGCCCTCTGGGGCGGCCAGCAGGGTACCTTTTTGATGTGGCTGGTATTCGGCTTGGTTCTGGGATTCTGGGTAAAGAGCAAGGCCGGCGAGAACGAGGGCTGGGTGATGTTTTTCTATATTCTCGGCCAGACATTTTTGCTGGTATTAACCATGGTTTCGGACCCGTTCGCCAGGCTGAATTTTATTCCGGCGGACGGTCAGGGACTTAATCCCCTTTTGCAGAATTACTGGATGCAGATTCATCCGCCGATCGTTTTTATCGGATTCGCGGCGACATGCATACCATTCGCGTTTGCCATGGCGGCACTGGCCACTAACAAATACGATAATTGGGTCAAGCAGACTATGCCCTGGACAGTTTTTTCGGTAGTGACCCTCGGGCTTGGCATTTTTCTGGGCGGTTATTGGGCTTACGAAACTCTCGGATGGGGCGGCTACTGGGCCTGGGATCCGGTAGAAAATTCATCGCTAATCCCCTGGCTGGCCGGGATAGCTCTTTTGCACGGCATGGTAGTTGAAAAATCCCGGGGCACCTGGCGCAGAACTAATATATTTTTAGCGATCACCATGTTTCTTTTGATAGTCTACGGCACATTCCTGACCAGATCGGGCGTGCTGGCCGATTTTTCGGTTCATTCATTTGTCGATCTTGGATACAATAATCTTTTGTGGGCCTCAATAATAGTCATGGGAATCACATCCTACGGACTATGGATATACCGCGCCTGGAAAATGAAGGTACCATCATCGAGCGGGACCGAGATTTTATCCCAGGAGTTCTCCACATTTCTGGCTATGATTCTTCTACTGCCGTTCACCTTGCTGGTATTGATCTGGACCTCATTTCCCCTGATAACCAGCATAATGTCGAATATTCCGTTTCTCTCCAGCATCGCGCCCGTACCCGCGGCAATCGATACGGTCAATTACAACATGATGGGAATAGTATTCGCCATCATTTTTGCCATAGTGCTTGGCTTTAACGCCTTATTAGGCTGGCGGACAACCGATGTATCCTCTCTGAAAAGAAAGCTGATTCTTCCGACGGCTGTTTCCCTGGTAATTTCGGTGATATTTATAGTTTTCGGATTTGAGAAGATCGCGCTCTTCTGGTCGCCGAAAGGATCCGGGATAATAACCGGCCGGGTCATTTTGATGGAGATACTTTATTTTCTATTCTTCTTCGCCGCCTTCTTCTCGGTGGTCACCAACCTGATTTTCCTGGTAAAAAGATGGAAAGTCAGCTTCATTATGTCAGGAGCTTATATCACCCACTTCGGCTTCTCGATGATGCTGATTGGTTTTATATTTTCCTCGACGTTCGGCGGCAGGCAGAAACTGACCATACCCGAAAATGGAGTCGCCTCGGCGCTCGGTTTCGATATTAAGTTCACCGGCACCGAAAAGACTCTACCCAAAGAGGATCGATCCTATTTCGAACTGGTCAGCGGGAACGATACCGTTTTTGCGTACTCAACGGCAAAGCAGATGGTTCGCGGGAATCAGATTCAATATGCCAGAACCCCTCATATCAAGAAATTCGCTTTGATGGATCTCTATCTATCGGTTGAGAATCTGATGGAGAGATCATCTTCGGATATTCAGCCGTTCTTCATTCGCAAAGGAGAAACGGTCAATTTCATGGGCAGCAAATTTCTTTTCGAAGGATACGATTCGGATAAGAACGCCCTAAAGCTGTCAAAAAACCAGCCTGAATACTTCGAGGCGATCAAGGGGAAGTCTTTCGATCTCGGCCAGAGGAAAATCACCTTTATCGGCTATCAGATGGGAGAACACGAAGGCAGCATGGCCGGCAAGGTAGGAGCCAAATTGAGCGTTTCATACAAAGGTAAAGAAACCGAAGTTATTCCAACTTTCCAGTTTACCGCCAATGGCCCCGAAGGGGATAATGTAAGTATTCCGGGAGGGGGCACGCTGACAATCGCGAAGATCAACGCGGACGTCGGTTCAGTGATACTCGTGTATTCGCCCGGAGGCAAGGTCCCTGACCTGGAAGTAGGAGCGAAACTGGCGATAATTTCCGGTCCTGACACGATCAGGATTACTCCGAAATATAACGCTGTTAATCCGGCATCCGCCGCGTCGACCGTGGCTCTTTCTAACGGCGGGCATATCGATTTACTCGATCTGAATACCAGAGAAAACGTGGCCCAAATCATGTTTCATCCGCCGACTATGCCGGCTCTGGCATCCATAGAGATTTCCACCAAGCCGATGATCAACCTGGTCTGGATCGGTTTTCTTCTTATTGTGGCCGGTTCACTGGTAGCAGTTTTCAGACGCATGGCGGAGGCCAAAGACCGGAACGGCTGATAACAACCGAGCAAACGCTGCATAGTATCGTAAAAGCCGGCCCCCACGAGCCGGCTTTTACACTGATATGACGATATAATAATGGAATCATCGTGCGTTTTATCCTGATTCTCATAGGGCAATTCCATTTTTTTGTTGCCAAGAGATCATTCCGATTGTATTGTTTCTCAAAATCAAACGGAGGGTAGTATGCGCTTTGGGATTGACATCGGTTCTGTTTCCATATCAATGGTCATTCTGGATGATCACAACGGCGCGGTAGATTCGGTATACATGCGGCATTACGGCGACCCGGTGGGGTTTGCCGTGAAGGAATTAGCCAGGCTGAATGAGGCTTATCCCGGAATCAAAGCCTGGGGAATGACCGGCAACGGGGCCTCGCAGCTGGCCAGATCGCTGGGAGTGAATTTTGTAAACGAGTTTTCCGCGTCAAGCGCGGCGGTGGGACATCTGATGCCCGGAATCCGCACTATTTTCGAAATGGGCGGGCAGCAGGCCAAATATATACATCTCACATCCGGTCAACAGGAGATATCATCATTGGATGATTTCGCCGCCAGCGGTCTTTGCGCCGCGGGTACCGGGTCGTTTCTCGATCAGCAGGCTACCCGACTGGGTATAAATATCGAAAAGGAGTTCGGCGAGCTGGCGATTCAATCTATAAACCCTCCCCATATCGCCGGACGGTGCTCGGTGTTCGCTAAATCCGACATGATTCATCATCAGCAGCGCGGTGTTCCGGTAATGGATATTATCGCCGGTTTGTGTTACGCGGTGGCTCGGAACTTTCGCGGCAGTATAACCAAAACAAAAAGGATCGATACTCCAGTGGCGTTTTTGGGAGGAGTCGGCTCGAATCCCGGCGTGGTTAAGGCATTCAGGGATATATTCAAACTATCCGAGAAAGATCTGGTAGTGCCCGAATGGCATCATTTATCAGGGGCCATAGGGGCAGCTATTTTATCGCAGGAATATTCCATCGAAACCGCCCGGCTGATCGAAACTGGGGCCAAAGCCAAATCAATATTTATATCGAGCATGCCGCGGACCGCCAGACTGGCCTATGAATATAACACCAATAAGAACTATGAGAAAACGATCAGGGAGCAAGAGCCCCGTCCTGATATCAAATCTGGTTATCTGGGTATAGATGTCGGCTCTCTTTCGACTAATGTCGTACTGATCGACGAAAATTGCGAGGTAATATCCAGGCGCTATCTGATGACGGCGGGTCGTCCGATAGAAGCGGTTCAGCAGGGCCTGGCAGAAATCGAGAGTGAGATTTCGGCCGATTTCAAGGTTCTGGGAGCGGCGACCACCGGATCGGGACGATATCTGATCGGCGAGTTGGTAGGGGCCGATATTATCAGAAACGAGATCACCGCCCAGGCAATGGGTGGCGCGAAGTTTTATCCCGACGTAGATACGATATTCGAAATAGGCGGCCAGGACTCGAAGTATATAGGGCTGGAGAATGGCGTCGTAGTCGATTTCGAAATGAATCGCGCCTGCGCGGCCGGGACAGGCTCTTTTTTGCAGGAGCAGGCTGAACGTCTGGGCATAAATATCAAAGAGGATTTCTCTAATATGGCTCTAAGCGCCGCCGAGCCGGTCGCCTGCGGCGAGCGATGCACGGTATTCATGGAATCGGATCTGGTCCGCTTCGAGCAGGGAGGCGCCGAGAAGGAAGAGATCGCCGCCGGGCTGGCCTTCGGGGTCGTGCATAACTACCTGAACAAGGTTGTGGGCAAGAAAAAAATCGGCGACAGGATCGCCTTCCAGGGCGGCGTAGCTTGGAATAAGGCGGTAGTGGCGGCTTTCGAGACCGTTACCGGGAAGAGCATCACAGTTCCTCCCCATCATGATATTACCGGCGCGATAGGAGCGGCTATACTT
>JAHEDG010000091.1 GCA_024641335.1 Candidatus Zixiibacteriota bacterium | reverse complement strand
ATTCTCCTTTATTGAAACCTTCACCTGGAATCCGCTGGACGATACATTTCTGTTCCGCGGGTACCAGAACTCCTACCTGCTGGAAAATAAAATAGCCCCGAGGCGGGGCTTACCGGAGGAAAAAAGAAGGCAGATATATAAGGTACTTAAGCAGAGGGCCGATGTCCTGAAACGTATACAAGAGCAGGGAAAAAGCAATTTCTATGAGGTGTACGCCATATTGTCCAAGGCATATCGGGAAGGATACTTCCGATAAGATACAGAAAAATTGCTGGCGGGTTTTGCATGTCTGCCAGCGGGGAGGTCTCAAATGCGTTTTAAACCTTTGAAAAGTTTAACACCGGGTAAACCAAAAGAGAAACCTGAGCAAGATCAAGACGATGACGAGTTTAAAGCTATCGCGGCCAATCGCATTGCCGATATGGAGAAACGGATACATATTAAGACTAAAGACCTTGAGGAGAAAGCTCAGCAAATACAGGGACTTTCATCAAAATCCGATAAAACGGAGCCGAACGGAGACATACCCAGGGGACCTCACGGGCCTCTGGTCGAATTGACTCTGGAAGCGGATGAAAAACCGGATGATGTAACGTCACTGGCAGATATCACTGAAGATGATGAATCCGAAGAAGATAGCGAAGAAATAAAGCTGGTGGAGGTGAGCACCGCCAAGGTCGTACTGCCGGAAAAAGATAAGGAAGAACAACCGGTTGAAGCCAGTGCTACCACCAAAAAACCTCCGGGAAAAGAGGAGGAAATAAAGCCGGATGACAGCAATGATTCCTTGAACAACCTTTTCAATGACGAAGAGGAAGAAGAAAATCCGCTGGCCAACCTTATTAAATCACTACCCGATGTCACTGCTCAGGAACTAATCGACGATTTAACGGAGATAAGAGGAATAATAAAGGAATGGCAGAAGAAATGAACCGGAGGTATGCTACGCTCCGGGGATTCCGTCCGAACGGACTGAGGGAATACCCCGATAAAATAGAGGGTTATCTTGGTTGCGACCGAAATGCGGCGGTAGTAGCCTGAAATTATCAGGCATTTGTGTGTAATTGCCCTGGATATCTATTGCCATCGAAGCCGTCGTAACCGGAATGATAACCCGACCCCCGGATAACTGGGAAGGCTGAAAGATGAATTACAAACAGAACAAAAAGGGGTTTTGGAAAAACAAAAACCTGAGGTACATTATTGCCATCACGGTGTTCTGTTCCCTGGTTTACTATCTACCCGTAATCAGCAATCAACTCGGTTGGACATCTCTTTATAATTCGCTTAACGGTCTGCACGATTTCTTCGGAATTGATTTCCTGGGACTGATATTCTTCGCCCCGGTAGTATATACGGCATATACGCTCGGGGTGATACCGGCCATTATGGCAGCCCTCGTGGCCATGTTAATCCTGCTGCCCCATGCCATACTTTACGATAATTATCCGAATGCGTTATTTAAGCCTACCGCTTTCGTCATTATCCTTAGCGCCGTGGGGGCCGTGGTAGCCATGCTGCAAAAGAGCGAAGCGCAGCACCGCCAGAGGATGAAGGAGATGAAATGCCTCTACGATATCGGCAAGGCGACGGAAGAGAGCCGTTCCATCGAAGAGTTCCTCACCAAAGTGGTAGCTCTGATTCCTTATGCTATGCAATCGCCGGAGGAAACGAGTGTCAGAATTACAATACATGACCGGGAGTATAAAAGCCCCGACTTTCAGAAATTTCTCAGCAAAATAACCGAGAATCTGGTAATCAGCGGCAAGACCATAGGTCTGGTAGAGATATATTCTACCCGTGATAATCCCTATTTAAAGAAAAGGAACCACCTGGCCAAGACACTCGTCGAAAGAATCGGCGGGGCCATCCGGCAGCTGGAGCTGGAGCAATCACTGCGCCACTACTACGAACAGCTCGAGAAGGAAGTCGATAACCGGACCAAAGACCTGGAGCAGGTACAGGAGAAGCTGATACGTTCCGAAAGACTGGCGGCAGTCGGAGAACTGGCCTCAGGCGTGGGCCATGAGCTGCGTAATCCCCTCAACGTGATAAGGAACTGCGTCTACCTGTTGAAAATGTCACTCAGCGAAAAAGACGACCAGGAGGCTGTGAATACCCTGAATGTCCTCGATAAACAAATCGATATCGCCAACAAAATCGTCACCGACCTGCTCGATTTTACCCGCATCACGCCGCCATCACCGGTCAAGGTCGATATCAAGAACATCATTAGTGAAAGCCTGTCATGGATAACGGTACCGCCCCAGATTACGGTGAAGGCAAACCTCAACGGTTATTCACAATCGGTCAGGACTGACCCCGAGCAGATAGGCCGTGTCTTTGCCAATCTCATCGCCAATGCCATACAAGCCATGAGCGGACCGTCAGCAGAGAAGAACGGGGAATTGAAGATAGACACCGGCGAAGAGAATGAGTTTCTATTCATAAAATTCCACGATAACGGCTGCGGGATAAAAGAAGAGAACCTGGATAAAATATTCGAGCCGCTTTTTACTACCAAGCCCAAGGGTATCGGGCTCGGTCTGGCTATTTCCAGGAGGCTTGTCGAGCAGAATGGCGGCAAGATCGAAGTTGCCAGCCGTACGGGTCAGGGGACGACATTCACGGTAAAACTACCGATTGAAAAAAGGAGATAAATCCCACATGAATGACGAACTTGCGATTCTGGTAGTCGATGATAATGAAGACCTGCTCGATACATTTGCCATGATTTTAAAACGCCGCGGTTTCTTCGTCGAGACCGCCGGTAACGGCGCCTCTGCCGTCGCCAAATTTAAAAACCAGAGCTTTGACGTTACCTTGATGGATATCGTCATGCCCGAGATGAACGGCGTGGAAGCCTCTAAAAAAATAAAAGAAATGCAGCCCGGCGCCACGATAATACTGATGACAGCCTACTCCGATGAAGAACTGATACAACTGGCCAGGGATGAAGGCATCCGCCACATCGTGCACAAGCCGATAAGAGTCGACCAGTTGATTGAGCTTATTAAAAAGACCGCCAGCGACCAGCCGATCCTGGTGATTGATGACGACGCCGCCATCTGCGACTCTCTATCCAAAGTATTGGAACAGCAGGGCTACGAAGTACTGACCGCCGGCAGCGGTGAGGAGGCTATCGCCATAGCCCATGAAAATGCCTGCCAGATGGCCTTTATCGATATCAAACTACCGAATATAGATGGCCTGGAAACCCTGCTGCGGCTAAAGGAAATTAATCCCGAAATCCTGACAATCATGATGACCGGATTCCGCAACGAGGTCAAAGAAGCCCTGCAAAAAGCCCAGGCGGCCTCGGCGATTACCTGTCTGTACAAGCCGTTTGACCCCACCGAAGCTACCGATATAGTAAAGAAAATAGGGAAAAAGTCGCGCCATTCCGGGTGAACCGATGAAAGACAAAGAAAGCAT
>JAHEDG010000059.1 GCA_024641335.1 Candidatus Zixiibacteriota bacterium | reverse complement strand
GATTGCCGTCTTCAGGATAGTTACGAAACAAGGCTTATCGCGGCCGAACTGATCCGGCGGCATACTCCCTCGATATTGCTGGCTCCCTGGTGGACCGGGGGGCATGGCAAGCGTCAGTCGCATCCGGATCATCTGGCCTGCGGGCAGATTGTGGTGAACGCCGCCAACTACGCGACATTCAAGAAACTGCCGATGGATCTTCCCCCTCACAGGATAAAAGCGTTGTTTCATTATATGCTTCCGCCGGAGGTTCCGCCGACTTTCGTGGTCGATATAACCGGCGAATTCGATCGATGGATCGAGGCGTTATCAGCGCATAAATCGCAGTTTCTAAATCCGGAAAAGGACAAAGATTATCTCTGGACTTTGGAATCTATGGCCAGAAGTTATGGGAATCATATAGGCGCGAAATATGGGCAGGGTTACGCGATCGGGGAGCCTTTGAAGATCGAGGATCCGTTCTGCCTGGTGGGGTCATGCTCGCGCGTACCGGAGATGCTGATAGAGAAAAAGACCAGCGATGAGGAATAGCCGGTAATTTGCTTTATATGGTTGTTGCCGACGGTAATAACTAAATATGGCGGAGGGTAATTTAATCAGGATCATTTCGTTTTCAACGGTAGTTTAACTTAAGTGAAAAAGATGTGTCTAATAAAGAGGGATTTTGTGTCTTTGATTCGCGGATATTGAATAACGGAGAGAATTAATGAAGAAGTTGATACCGATAATAGCGCTGGTAATGGTGATTCTGGTCGTGCTGCTGGTCTGGAATCCGTTCGGCAAGAGCAAGGAAGCGGAGAGCGCCGCCACCACTATATCGACCGCGGTGGTCACCAAAGGCAGCCTGACCGTAGCTGTCAACTCCACCGGCGTGGTGGAGCCGATTTTGACTGTCGATCTAAAATCGAAGGCCTCCGGGGAGATAATCGAGCTTCCCATAGAGGAAGGGGATATAGTTAAGGAGGGGCAGTTGATAGCCCGTCTGGACGCTACCACCACCAGAAACGATTATGATCAGGCGGCGGCCGATCTGGAAGTGGCCAAAAAGAACCTATCGTTGGCCGAGAAAGAGGCCAAGCGGTCGGGAGAGCTATTCAACCAAAAATTGATCTCCGAGCTCGATTATGAAAACAGCCTTCTTTCCCGCGAACAGGCCAAATCCAGTCTGGTCAAGGCCCAAACGAATCTTGAGAGCGCGAAGGAACGGCTCTCCGATACGGTGATCAAATCTCCGATTAACGGGATCATTTTAAAAAAGTATGTGGAGAACGGGCAGATCATCGCGTCGGGGATATCGGCGGTTTCCGGCGGGACGACTATCGCGACAGTGGCTGACCTGACCCGGGCGTATATCAAGACCTCGGTCGACGAGGTCGATATCGGGCAGATCGAACCGGGCCAGAAAGCGACCATAATAGCCGAAAGTTATCCCGACAAGGAGTTTTCGGGTGAGGTATTGAGGATTCATCCGCAGGCCATAGTGGAGCAGAACGTGACAACTTTCGATGTGACTATAGAGGTGGACAATACCGATGGTTTTCTGATGGCCGGTATGAACGCGTCAGTGGAGATTATCGCCGGATTCAAGGAAAATGTTCTGTTGATTCCCAGAGAAGCGTTATCCGACATGCGGAGCCTGGCCCGAATGGCCGGCGGTAACGGCGGCGGCGGGAGACCGGGCGCTCGGCCGGAAGGGAACGGCGGTGGAAACGGACATCAATCCGGGAAAATGGAAAGGAAGAAAGCCCCGTCGAAAATGGTGGTCGTGATCAAGGATGGAGATCAGGAGCCGAGGGACGTGGAGATAGGGCTTTCCAATTTCGAGACCGCGGAGATAATATCCGGTCTGGCGGAAGGCGATACGGTTTTAACCACGGTAACGTCAAAAGCCCTGCAGGACCGGGAGGCGTTTTTGGAGCGGGTGCGCGGCTGGAACCAGCTGCCCGGAATGGGGACCAAGAAGAAATGAACTGGGGCGAATTTTTCAGCGTCAGCTTTACGTCGCTTCAGGCAAACAAGGTCAGATCGATGCTGACAATGCTGGGTATTATCATTGGCGTGGCTGCGGTAATCACCATGATATCTCTCGGCCAGGGAGCCAAGAAAGCGGTAGCCGACCGTCTGGAAGCGTTAGGAACGAATCTCTTGTATATCAGATCGGGCGCTCCTCACAGCAGGGGGGTCAGGATGGCCGCGGGATCGATTGAGAAGCTCGATGAGCGCGATCTTAAACGGCTTCGGGCGGAATGTGTCACGGTCGATCATATTATCCCCGAAATCAGGGGAAGCAGACAGATTGTTTTCGGCAACAAGAACTGGAACTCCTCGGTAATCGGAACCAGTCCGGAGTACCTGGAACTTAGAAATTATATTCTGGCTGATGGACAGAATTTTACCGAGCAGGATATAAATGGTATGAGGCGGGTAGCGATTATAGGGCCCAAGGTAAAGGAAAACCTCTTCGGGGAGATCAACCCGGTCGGTAAGACCATTCGTATCGGCAGGCTCCGTTTCGAGGTTATAGGAATCACCGAACCCAAGGGGGTTTCCGGCGGATGGATGGATTTCGACGATATTATACTGATACCGTATTCGACGGCTCAGAAACGAGTCTTCGGTCTGGACAATCTCAACCGTTTTATCGCCAGGGTCAAGGACGAGTCGATGGTTCAGGCCGCTTATATAGAATTCGAAAAAATACTGCGAAAATCGCACCGTTTGCGCCCGGATAAGGAGAACGATTTCTATATAGAATCGCAGTCGGATTTTGCCTCCGCGAGACAGGAGACCACAGAGACATTCACCTATCTTTTGGCCGGAGTAGCGCTGGTATCGTTATTTGTAGGCGGAATCGGAATTATGAATATTATGCTGGTCTCGGTCACCGAAAGGACGAGGGAGATCGGGGTGCGTATGGCGGTGGGCGCCCGCAGACGGGATATCATGACTCAGTTCATCATGGAATCGGTGACCCTGTCGCTTCTGGGAGGGTTGATAGGTATCTTAAGCGGTATAGGAGCGGCCTATCTGATGACCGAATTTATGGGCTGGACTACGCTTATAGTTCCGGGAGCGGTGGTATTATCGTTCGCTTTCGCTTTTGTAGTGGGTCTGTTTTTCGGTATCTACCCGGCCCGTAAGGCTTCAATGCTCGACCCGATAGAGGCCTTGAGATGGGAGTAAAAAAGAGCGGATCAGATTTTTATAAACCGATGCAGCGATTAAGCGCGATAATACCTCTGTAATACAGCCTGGTCAGGAGTTGAAAGCTCCCGGCTATTTAGTCTCGAAAACTCTGTCCCAGGTTTCGGTGGTACGTGTCTTCTCATCAGTGGAAGTATTAACAATCTCGATCTGGAAGCCGTCATTCGTCATATAAATATTTATCTGAATATCTGGTTTGCCTATAGGCTGGGAGATTTCCTGAGACTTGTAGTTTGTGAAAAATTCGCTGGCTGTTATGTTGAGCGCCTCAGCAAATAGCGCCTGAACTAAGCCGGCTGAGATGACGCTTGAAGCCGCCACGAAGTTATCCCTGCTAATGAAGCCGGAGGTCGGCGCTTCGCTTCGATACGCGATCTGCAGCTCCAGAGGCTCATACTCCGGGAGTTTAATGCGATCAAGGCTGAATGATTCCATAACCATCATATCATTCTCGATAATCACAAGATCGCGTTTGAGTTGATCCTGCCATGATTGCTGAGCATCAACCGAAGTTGTGGCAGCAACGAACGAAAGAAAGAGAATAAAACCTGTTTTCATTTCCTTAGTCCTTTGTTAAATTATTTCATATGCTCCATCAATCTCCTGACAGTCGGTACCATAATAAAAATATAGTTTAGGTTTTCGTATTAGGCAAGTAATTTTCATGAAAACCCGGGTCGTGGATACTATCGATTTAATTGTATGATATTGAGTTATTTCCATGCTGAAAGGAATATACAAGTGGCTGTCTGGAAGGGGTTCCGAGCGGTGCATGTAATACTATTCCAACGATTTCCAGCAAATCAATAACTTGCAACGCGACATGGATTTAAGCAGATTTCAGTTTGTTACATTAGATTATTATCATGTTGGCAGGCAAGCTGCCGATCTACATTTTCGCCTACCCTATAGGCCGGGAATTTCTCTCCCCGCAACCTATCATCGTTGTCAGGAGTCTGATGGACTCCTGACCTACGACTGCGCCTATTTCCCAACGATTCTCTTGCCACCGGAATTTGCACCTCATATATTCGCCAGTCAGTCGACTGTTTCGGCTCGTGATTGTTGACTGTCGGATACACTAACGCGGAGGTTCGCCGTGCCGGTAATCCTAAAAACTACATCGTTGCTTATAGTCTCCAATCTTTTCATGACATTCGCCTGGTATGCCCACCTGAAAAATCTCGGCGATAAAAAGTGGTTTATCGCGGTTGTCGTCAGCTGGAGTGTCGCTTTTTTCGAATATATGTTTCAGGTACCGGCTAACAGGATAGGGTATACCCAGCTTTCGCTCGGGCAGCTCAAGATAATTCAAGAGGTGATCACCCTGTCGGTATTTGTTCCGTTCGCGGTTCTTTATATGGGCAAACCGATAAATATCAATTACCTCTGGGCGGGGCTCTGTCTTTTGGGAGCCGTATATTTCATTTTCAAGGCATAGGAGCGGATAAGGGTCATAATCCCGAGGCTGATTGCAAGTAGTCAGACCGCGGATGACTATTTCCATAGGCTGTGATTTTTTTCTGTCTTATTTGCCGCCGGTTAATTATAATCGAACATGTATCGCGGCCGGTCGCCCGCTGAATTAGAGTCCGTGCAAATCTCTTACCGGGAGTTATTATGGCCAAAAACATCACAGCAAAAATGGCGTTCGGGATCATATTGCGAACTGTAAAGAATATTGTGATAAAAAAACCTATTTCGATAGCGCTGGAGGTTACCCATAACTGCACCGCCAATTGCCGTCATTGCGAAAAGGGACCGAAAGTTTCGGATAATCCGATCGGAGCCGAGGAATACAGACGGATCTGCGAACCGCTGACTCCCAGTGTCATACAGATCGCCGGCGGGGAACCGTTATTGCGGGAGGATCTGCCGGAAATAGTCAGGGCGCTATATCGTCCCAATCGGCCGCCGCTTCTGGCTCTGGTAACCAACGCTTCCCTCTTAACCAAAGAAAAATATCTGGAGCTTCGCCAGGCCGGTATCAAAGAATTCTCTATCTCACTGGATTTCCCCGATAACCGCCATGATGATTTTCGGCGAATTCCCGGTTTGTATAACCGATTGAACAGGCTGGTGCCTGATCTGCGTTCGTTGGGTTACGATGATGTTATTGTCAACTGCTGTATTACCAGAGAAAATTACCCCTACCTGCCGGAAATAGCCGAAAAGGTATCGAGTTGGGGCGCCCGGCTGAATTTCTCTACTTATACCGATCTGCGCACGCACGACAAAGATCTCAATCTTTGCCACCCGGAAGATACCGGTAAACTCGATCAGATCATCGACCGGCTTTACCAGGGCGGCAACGGTTATCATTCGGTAATGAATCCGGAAAGAGTTCTCCGCCGGTTCAATCAGTTCTATAAGAATGGCTGCTTTATGCCGAATTGCGCCACGGGACACCGCTTCCTGATCGTCAATCCGGACGGCAGGCTGACGCCATGTGCCATGTTCATAGAAACCCGCTACGACAGCCAGAAAGAGCTGATAGAGAAGTTCGCGGATAAAAATACGTGCGGCGGATGCTACATAGCTTTGCGATCTAATACCGAGAAGACTATCAGGGACCTTTTATTCGACAATCTCAAGTATATGCGGACCGGAAAGAGCAGAAAAAGAAGCGAAGCGGCCCATGCTGCCTGATAGCCTGGCCGATATCAATTTTTCCAAAAGGACAAGTCCCGGCCTGATCAACCTGTGAATTTTCTAATAAAGTGTTTCAATTTGCGTCATTTTATAATTTTCGCTGGAAAAATAGGTAAATATATCTATTATATTTAGTCAGTTACATCAACATTCCGATAAAAAACATGATATTTCTCATCAATGGGCCAGGCTGCAGATGAGAACATTAACCAAGGGGGGAATAATGGCTAAACAGAATTGCTGGGAAGCCAAAGCTTGCGGACGCGAACCAGGTGGGGTTAAGGTCGCGGAATTCGGTGTTTGTTCGGCGGCAGAAGAGAGAAAGCTGAACGGCACCAACAGAGGCACTAACGCCGGTCGAGCTTGTTGGATTGTGGCTGGGACATTATGCGGAGGAAAGGTGCAGGGTTCATTCGCCGCCAAAATGCCCAACTGCCTGAAGTGCGATTTTTACTTGAGCGTCAAGGGCGAAGAAGGGATCCACTTCGAGACCGCCAACGAGATGCTGGCCAAACTGGGAGCGGGGGCTCGTTAAACTACCAACGATGAAAGGACTCATTTCAGGGTGGCCGGTTGAAGTTCGGGCCGCCCTGTATTTTATAAAGATAAATCGGTTTATTCGTAGCTGGAGGCTATTTCGGCCAGGCCATCAGGGTTATTTACAGTAATTTCGTGACCTGATTCGCTTATGTACCCGCCCGCTTTGAGTTTGGCGAAAGCCCTGGATAACGTTTCCGGGACAGTGCCCAAAAGCGAGGCCAGTTCTCCTTTTGATATTTTCAGAGTGAATTCATGGTCGTTTTCCGAGTGCCGGGCGATATACTCCGCCAGGCGCGGTACTACGCCCATTAACGACAACTGCTCTATTTTGCGGGCAAAATTCTTGAGTCTCTCGGAAAGCAAAGCGATCATGTTAACGGCCAGTTGAGGCTTGGTTTCGATCAAGCCGAGGAAACGGTTTTTGTCGATACAGACAAGCTCGCTGTCCTCGCTGGCTTCGGCGTATGCCGGGTATATTCCGCCGGCGAACAAAGCGGCTTCGGCGATGCTGGTACCGGGACCGGGAGTAATCAGAGTTTGTTCCCGTCCGGTCGACGAGAGTTTGTATATTCTCATGCGGCCTTCGGCAATAAGGTAGAAAGCGGATGCCGGATCACCGTCAGAGAACAAAAGCTGCCCCGCGCCCAGGACTTTCAATTCGGAGATAGACGCGATCTCGTCGATCTCGCTATTTTTCAACCCGGCGAACAAAGCGCAGGATCGGATTGTAGCGAAAATCTTATCTGTTCCGTAATCGCTCATATGATTCACACGCTGGATATAATCATGGGAAACTACAAAAGTATAAATCTGTTAGGGTTTGAGGCAACTTCATGCAATGTCATACACGGGGCCGGCTATTCGGGGAGATCCTGAACGGCTACCACCTTTTTGATTTCCGGAACATGCTGTTTTACAACCCGTTCCACTCCCATCTGGAGGGTCATCTGGGACATCGGACAGCCTCCGCAGGCTCCGGTCAGCTTGACTTTTACGATCCCTTCTGTTTCGTCGACTTCAACCAGTTCAATGTCGCCGCCATCGGCCTGCAGGTAGCCTCGAATCGATTCCAGGGCTTTTTCCACCTTTTCTTTCACAAATCGCTCCTGTTGAAAAACACGGGGTTTTATCACCAAATTATCACGGTTTTCATTTATCGTGTCCGGCTGCCAGAATCCCGCTTATTTTTTCGGCAATCTCCCTGATCATGTCAGCGGCCGGTGTATTATTTTCGGAAAGGACTATGGGAATGCCGTTGTCGCCTCCCGATCTGACCTCGGTGGCGAGGGGGATTTGCCCCAGAAGAGGTATCCCCATTTTATCGGAGAGTTCCTGTCCTCCGCCGGAGCCGAAAATATATTCCCTACTGCCGTCGGGGGCAAGGAAATACGACATATTCTCGATAATCCCGAGCATTCTAATATTGAATTTGGAAACCAGCTTGCCTATTCTGGAGGCGACCATATAAGCTCCGGGCTGCGGAGTGGTAACCAGGACGGCGTTGACCCCCTTGACAGTTTGAGCCAGCGAAAGGGCGACATCGCCGGTACCAGGCGGAAGATCGATCAAAAGGAAATCGAGATTATCCCAGAAAACATCGCTTAGAAACTGGCTGACCGCCTTATGTACCATCGGCCCGCGCCAGATCACGGCCTCGTTTTCTTCGATAAAAAAGCCCATGGAGATGACCCGCAAGCCATGCTTTTCCAAGGGGATGATGGTATTATCTATAACTGTCGGACGTCCGTTCAGTCCGAGAATTCTGGGAATGGAGAAGCCGTAAATATCGGCATCGAGCAGGCCGACTTTATGCCCCTGGAGGGCTAAGGAAGCGGCCAGATTGGCTGTAACCGTTGATTTTCCCACGCCTCCTTTTCCCGATGCCACGAGGATCACGTTTTTCACTCCACGGGCATGAAAAAGTTCCGAGGGATCTTTGCCTGTAATCTGCCTGGTCAGCTTTTTTCGTTCTTCCTCGGTCATGGCGGAGAACTCGATTTTGATTTTATCTATTTCGGTGAGATCGGCCAGGGCCGCTTTAATATCACCGGATATTTTATCTTTTAGAGGGCAACCAGCGACAGTCAGTTTGATTTTGATAGTCAAGGATCTGTTTTGCTCAAGAATATCCTCGACCATGCCGAGATCGACGATGGATCGTTTCAGCTCGGGGTCCTGGACCTCTTTGAGCTTGCGCATTATCAGGTCACGATCCAGCTTGTTATTTCCCATTAGATTTTCCATCCTCATCCGATCTGATTTTTCGCCGGGGTCCTCAGAAATAAAAATTGCCCGGGCAAGTCGAGGCATCTAATTGCCCGCGTTAAAAGTAGACTTTAGATGTCCACAAATTAATAAAATAGGGGGACTATCTTTTTTGTCAAGATCTTATATTTTTTCACTTGACACCATTTGGACTGTGGTTATATTTACTGTTTGTGAAACCCTTCACAAATATTATCGAACAGGGGTAACAGTATTGAACGGCAGGAAGAGATTAAGAAAGATATCTGATTCGACAATTCACCGGTTGTCGGTTTACTATCGGGCGTTATTGGCGTTGGAGACCGAGGGTTACGAGACGGTCTCGTCGAAGGAACTGGCCAAGCGTGAGAAACTGACTCCTGCCCAGGTGCGGAAGGACTTATCGTTTTTCGGCAGTTTCGGGACACGAGGGTTGGGTTACCCGGTCAAGCAGCTGATGCAGCAGATAGCCGATATCCTGGGTATCAACAGGGCCTGGAATGTGGCGTTGGTAGGTGTTGGAAACGTGGGATCTGCCCTGGTAAGCTACAAGGAATTCGCCAAGCAGGGATTTGTAATCAAATTGATATTCGACAGCGACCAGCGCAAGATAGGATCCAACCATAAGGGTCTGGTGGTATCCGATTTCGCCGATATGAACCGTCTTTTGAAGCAGGAGGAAATTTCCATAGTTATCCTGACAGTACCTGCTTCGGCAGCCCAGAAGGTGTGCGATGTCCTGATTGATTCGGGCATTAAAGCGATATTGAATTTCGCTCCGGTCAATTTGCGGGTTCCTGATGATGTGTTTCTGCGCAACGAGAATATGGCCATAGAGTTGGAGCATCTCTCGTTTTCCTTGAGAAATAAGGACATGAAGTTAGTCGATTAGATATTCGCGTAAGGTATTGATATTGAAGGAGATAATGTCAGCGCGCTTTTCCCTGGGATGAAAAAATGAAGTTCAGGAGAAAAATTCCCCGGTATTATTGGGATGAAATGGATAAAATTATTGGTTTTTGACTTGACTTTGGTATTTGGGATGACGATAATAAATTAATGTATGCGGGAATTTATGTTTAATCGTAAAATACTGGCTTTTGCTTTACTATCCATCCTGACGCTGGCGGTATCATCGCGGGCACAGTTCTCCATGGGGACAGAGTGCGAACCATACGGCTCTATCCTGATGAGAGGCGAGCCGGCATCGGATGGCTTGGCGGTGATTGCCTATGTTGGTGATATCGAACTGGCCAGGACCCAGTGTTCGGGCGGACAGTATTCATTGGTAATACCGACCGACGATCCTGATACTCCACAGAGGGACGGTTATCAGCCTGGAGATATTATTACTATTTTAGTCGGCGGGAACCCTACCAATCCGGCATTCGAGGCATTTGCCGGACGGCAGCGTCGGGATGTCGAAGTTATCACGTTGGATATCCGTTTCGAAACATGGGGCCGCATCAAAGCCTTGTTTAAATAACCGGACTGGAATTCCCGATTATTCCCACACCGCCATGGCGGTGTTTTTTTTTGGCGGATCGCGTTGGAGTTTCGATTATCAGCGCGGGAAATGCAAAAGAGGCTTGCCATTTACTTGAAAATCCATTACAAATAGATACGAAAAGGCGGGGAATACCCTCTTCAGGACTGCGGTGGAGCATATTCACTGCAATCCCGATCGTGGCCCGGGTATCGGCAAGGGATATACTCCCGGGGGTAAGAGGATTTTGAGAATGAATCTTTTAGGCGCATATCGCGTAGTTTAGGAGGAGCAGTATGAAACTATCCAGCCATGAAGAAGGCGGGGTAATGATTTTGGAACCCAAAGGCAAGATCATGGGCGGACCGGACGCCACGGTTTTGCATGACCAGCTCCATGATTTCATCGGGCAGGGGAAAAAAAAGGTGGTAATCGATCTTTCTAAAGTGGAGTGGATGAATTCCACGGGTTTGGGGATTCTGATTTCGGGACTCACCACTCTTAGACATAACGGCGGGGATCTGAAGCTGGCTCGGGTGACCGAGAAGATCGAATCACTTCTGACTATCACTAAGCTGATCACCGTGTTTGAGAATTACGACAATGTCGAAGACGCGATTAAGAGTTTTTCTTAATCGGTCATCATCGATTATTCCAGATTCGGCTTTGGTTCGACAGTGTTGAGCCGAAGAAACGGGTGGGTCAGCTAAGTCCCACCTTTTTTATTTCAATAGATGAGCGGGAGGATAATGGCCGGCGAAAATAAAAACAGCGTTTCTATAACTGTCCCTAGCGGACCCGAGCAGGTGTCGGTGGTGGATGAATTTTTGGAAAATCATCTGCGCGAGAGGAAGATTTCGGACGACATCATCGCTGACCTGGCTATTGCTGTGACCGAACTGGTTAACAACGCGATCAAGCACGGCAACAAGAACCGGGTGGAGAAGAAGGTGATTGTTTGTATCGTGTTTCAGAATAATAAAGTAGAAATCTCGATAACCGACGAGGGCGACGGTTTCGATCCGGAAACGATTCCCGATCCGGTGGCGGAGGAGAACCTGCTTAAGGAGATCGGGCGGGGCGTTTTTATAGTCAATTCGCTAATGGATAGTGTCGAATATTCTTTCCCCTCCGGGGGGGGTACCAGAGTAGCCGTAACAAAAAAAATAGTCTGACAGAGGGATTTTGAATTTAGGTCAACTAATTTCCCTTGTATTTTTGGCATCGGGCTTGATTCTTTTCATGCTGGCCGGCATGATATTCAGAGAGAATCCCAGGGGCCGCTTGAATATAATAGTCGCTCTGATGCTGTTTTTCGCCGGGATAGGTCCTTTGGCGGCGGCGGTCTATAGGGCCTTGCTCGAAGGTATCCCCGGGATTCCCCAGTGGTTCTTGAACAGCTATTATATCTGGGAGCTTTTCTTCCCGGCCTTATTATATTTCGCGGCGATATTCCCGGAGCCGCAACCGGTTTATCTAAAGCACAAACGTCTCTTTCTGCTGGTTTTTTTGCCACATATTTTCCATCTTCTCATGGTGCTGTTATTGGCCGACCCGGATAAGGTATTGGGCCTATTGTCTTTTGAGTCGTCGATACCGATCCTGGGCGCGATTCTGGGGTTGATACTCAGTATTCTCAAGATCATCACGGCGTTTTTCGGTTTTCTTCTGATATTTCATACCCGTTTTTTCTCCTTGATCAACCTGTTTTACGTGATCTTCGCCATTTGGCTCTTATACACCGGTTATAAGCGGATAGAGAATCCCAGGCTGCGACAGCAGGTAAAGGTCGTAATCCACGGGATTGAAATGGGAGTGGGGCTATACTCCCTGGGGTTTATTATTCCTACGCTATTTTCGTTTGATTTGAACGATTCGGTCAGAAACGCCATGGTTATGCTCGGATTGGTGGCCGGACCGGGCGGGATTTCCTGGGCAATTGTCCGTTATCAATTTTTAGATATCGGTCTTATCGCCCGCCGGTCGCTGGTGTATTCCATCACGACCGCGATTGTTATAGGCGGTTATTTATTGATAGTGATGCAGGCCGGCTCGGTAGTAGAGGAATTGATCGGCAGGGAATCGGGGATATTGAATGTTCTGGTAGTCATAGTTTTGCTGATGTTTTTCCAGCCGATTTACAGCCAGGTCGATGATTTTATAAAACGGATTTTTATACGTTCGCGGGGGGATTACAGTCAGTTAGTAGAATCGTTGTCCAGGGAGATACTGACGGTTTTTCAGAGCGATCGGATCGCGGCGACTGTGGCGGAGATGCTGAAGAGGGAGATGTTCATAGAGAATGTCGACGTCTGTTTCAACGAGGGCGGTCGTCATTTCAGAATGGTAACGTCGGGAAGCAATGAGCCTCCCAGAGAGCTGGAGGAAACGATTCACGACCATCTTTTAGCTCGGCAATCACCGATATTCGCAGGAGAGTTGTCATCGAGAATCGAAAAGAGCTGTTTGGGGGAAGTTATTTCCGATAAGGGGATAGAAGTGGTCGTTCCATTGGTCGGGAAGGGTAAATTGGGCGGGCTGCTTCTTCTTTCCGGCAAAGTGGCCGGATTCAGATATACATACGAGGATATGACTTTCCTCGGTATCATGGGTAACCAGATGGTAACCGCTATGGAGAATTCGGAGCTTTACAGGGAATCGCTGGAGAAGCAACGTATGGAAGAGGAACTGGCGGTCGCCAAGCAGATACAAACCGGTCTGCTGCCGAGATCGCTGCCTTCGCTGATTAATTTCGATTTCTCCGCCTTTATCGAACCGTCGAGAGAGGTCGGCGGAGATTATTACGATTTCATACCGATATCGGATGGATGCCTGGGCGTGGTAATAGCCGACGCTTCGGGCAAGGGAGTTCCTGCCGCCCTTCTGATCGCCCGTATGCAAGCCATGATCCAGAGCGAATCCAGGTTTGGCAAGGACGTTGATCAGGTGATGTCATCGATAAACTACTTCATCAGCAAATCGACCTCGGATGATCGTTTCGCAACTTGTTTTTATATGCAGATGGACGACCGCGCCCGGAGGATCAGATACTGCAACGCTGGTCATAATTACCCTATACTGGTTCGCCGGAAC